>JAFGGI010000008.1 GCA_016930635.1 Sedimentisphaerales bacterium
CACTATAAAGGATATCATCCCGCCTGCGATAATACCTATGATCGCCCCTGCCCAGATATATTCCTCCGGCAGGCCGCAGGCAAACCACACTCCTCCCGTAACTATACCGCCCGCCACTGCGCCGAGGATACTGACCGCCCATTTCATAAGCGGTATCGATATAGCGGCAAGAAGGACCAAGCCGATAATCCCGCCCCACAAAACCGAGCCGAACATCTCGCCGAGATACATACCGGCAAAAACTCCCAACATACCGAAGCTGACCACCGCAAGCACTTTAAATATCCGCCAGCCGTAGAGCATATAAACCGAGCCGAACGATACTGCCAATAGCGCCTGGAGCCAGTCAAGCGAACTTATCTGCTCCCATATCACATCTACCGGAACTATACCGGCCTCGCTCGCCGACGCCGCAAGAATAAATAGAGTATCCATCCCGTCACCTTCTTTCTATTCAAAACATATAAATCCGACATATAAGTTCATATCGTTTCATTCACTAAAAAGACTTTATGCAATACACCGAATACTTAGAAGGTGCGGGACCATCAGTCACCTTCTTTCTGTTCATTATCTTTTTTCTTTTCAGGTTCAGCTTTTACAGGTTTCTTCTTCACCGGCGTAAGGAACAACTGCACAAGCGCTCCAAATGTCACCATCGCTATACAAACAAGCCAGTAAAACCCCGGCCGTTGAGCAATATAACCAATCGGCTGCGAACCTTTGTAAAACAGCAAAATTATCATCCCGGCAAAAATCAATGCCGTCCCGAACATCGCCGCAGTAACAGAAACAAACAACCTGCCTGACGCGATGGCCAATACGATGATTACGATCATCGCAAAGCCTCCGCCTGCGTATATCCCTGTCGGGCTCTTAGCTATCATATCTTTAGCCTCACTTGCAAAATACGACATCATTTCTCTCGTTATCTCTATTGCTTTAGGCGAAGGTATAACAGCACCGTCTTCTTCATATTCAGGCCAAGTTGGATAAGACGATGTCATAACAAAATCATCGACCGTAATTTCATCAACATCTATATCTTCATCTTCATTGGCATCATAAAACTCAACCAAAGGCTTCGCTCCTGCCCCCGGCCCAATACCGCCTGCCAGAAGCAGCATAACAATTACCGCGCCGACAACCGCGCCGAACAGGCCGAGTACGATTTCACTTATCACCGCACCTGTCAAAAATCCGAACGCACAGGCTATCATGATCACGCCTATCGAATCATGCCCGCAGGCCAATACCCCTGCCGCTCCAATCGCCGCTCCCGCAAGTGCACCCAGCAGCATCTTCCATCGCAAACCCGACAGCCAGATACATATGCCGATCAGAACAATTAATATGCCAGGCCCTGTCAGAAGCTGGCTCTGAAACTTTTGAGCAAGACTTTGATAATATTCCAACGCTTCAAGCATAATTATTTATCGTCCTTAGCCTACCGGTTGCGCCGCTCGTTTAGGTTACCCTGATAACCTGATGCCCTGATTTCCTGCACCCTGATAACCTGATGCTCTGATACCCTGGTCACCTGATTCTCTACACCCTGGTATCCCGATGCTCTGATAACCAGCATCCTGATATACTGGTCGCCTGATTCCCTACACCCTGATATCCTGATCATCTGATTTCCTTACAGCATCGCGCGACCGCAACCTTGACGAGTCGCGCAACCGCAACCGCAACCGCAACCGTTTAACTACCTATTTTATCGTCCTTACAGCCCCAAAGTGGTTAAAAAATCACCCTAAAAGTGCCATTGTAGTATTAAAAACCCCGAAATATTGAAAATGAATTTATAGAACTATCCCCAATAAATGCAGCATCTTGAATAAATGCGATGGAGGAAATCAAGAAATGCGGAGGATACCTCTAAAATGAAATGCGGATGAGAGGAGTCGAACCTCCACGAGCGTTAAGCTCACAGGCACCTGAAGCCTGCGCGTCTGCCAGTTCCGCCACATCCGCAAAAAAGGAAATAAGGATACACAGAAGCAAGGATATCAGGACAATTTTTCCTTATTTCTTTACCTCTTTACTTTCTTACTTCTTTACTTCCTTACTTCCTTATTTCTTTATTCTATATCATTTTCCTGATCTTTTCAACTAAGTCTTTAACGTGGCCAGCAGAGGCGGCAAAGGCCTTCTTTTCCTGCTCATTCAGCTCCAATTCAACGACCTTTTCAACGCCTTTTGCGCCCAAAACCACAGGCACACCTACGAAACACCCGCCAACATCATATTCCTTATCACAATACGCACAACAAGGCATAACAATCCTGCTGTCCGACAAAATCGCTTCAGCCATCTTGACCGCACCGGCCGCCGGCGCGTAATATGCACTCGTTCCCATCAAATTCACTACCTCAATACCACCCATCCGGGTCCTTTTAACAATACCCTCAATAATCTCTTCATCGAGCAATTCCGTCAACGGCTTGCCCGATACCTTAGTAAACCTCGGCAAAGGAACCATATCATCCCCATGGCCCCCGAGGAGGAGACAATCGATACTGCTGGCAGGCACGCTCAATTTTTCACTGATGAAATGAGCAAACCTGGCTGAGTCCAACGCCCCTGCCATTCCCATTACCCTATTTTTATCAAAACCGCTTATCATCGCAGCGGCATTTACCATCGCATCAAGCGGATTGCAAACCACTATAATAAAACTGCTCGGAGAATACTTCACTATCTGCTCCGTCACAGCCTTGATTATCTCAGTATTCTTCGCCAACAGATCGTCCCTGCTCATGCCCGGCTTTCTCGGCATACCGCTGGTAACGATCACGATATCACTATCTTTCGTCAGCGACCAGTCAGTAGTACCCGTTACCTTACAATCATATCCCTCGACCGGCCCGGCCTGGGACATATCAAGGGCCTTGCCCTCGGCCAATCCCTTAATAATATCGATAAGTACAATATCGCCGAGCCTATGCTGAGCAGCTATAAATGCCGCTGTTGCCCCGACGTTGCCGGCCCCGGCTACAGTAATTTTCCTTTGTTTCATTATACCTCCCTATGGCCACTAAGACACAAAGACACCAAGAAATAAACAATTATTTTATCAGACCTAATGAGTATTTCAACCGTAATGTATTTAGCCACAGAGGCACTAAGACACAAATTTTTAACCACAGAGGACACAGAGAACTCAGAGATATTTAATAAATCCTAAGCACTAAACCCTAAATCCTAAATAAATTCAAAATTCCAATATTCAAAACAAATTGCCACCAGGACACTAAGTCACAAAATATTATTATATTATTTTCCTTAGAGTCTTCGCGTCTTTGTGGCTAAGTTTTGTCCTTTTTAGGTCGAAAACGCGCAAGTAAAAACCTGCGCGCTTCAAAAATCTCAAAAAATTTTTCTCCCTTTCCCATAAGCACTTACGATTCCGGAGGAAATTATCTTTTGCACTTTTTTTAAAAAAGCGCGCAAGTTTTTCCTTATATATAGAGGGACATTGTTTTTTGCAGAGGCAAAAAACAATGGAAATCCTAAAAACGAATATCGAAATCCTAAACAATATCAAATATCTAAATTCAAATGAATAAAACAACCCCGTCATACGAGAATGACGGGGCTAACCGAGATTGCCGCGCTTCGCTCGCAATGACAAAGGAGCATTATGTCAAAGATAAGTATTAATATCCCCTACCCGTCCTTTATCGAACATTTGTTCGTCTGGTTTGTGCTGCGCTATCGAAAAAAACGCTATGGGTTCGCCTTTAGAAAAATCAGACTTGTCGGCGGCAAATACGCCATCGTCGATGTGGAAGATTATCAAAATTTATCTAAATATAACTGGCAGCTTTCGGTAACTGACAGTCAGAAATATTACGCGATATGTCTTGATAACAGGTTAATTAAACATATGCACAGAGTTATTATGAACGCAGAAAAAGGCCAAATCGTTGACCATATAGACCGTAACGGGCTAAATAATACCAAACGCAATTTGCGGTTCGCTACGCTGTCGCAGAACAGTTGTAACAGAGTCCGGCCTGCGGGCGGCAGTTCCAAGTACAGGGGTGTTAACCATTGTAAGGACAAGAAGGATAAAGAATGGCGGGCGAATATATGTCTTGAGGGGAAGAAGATACATTTAGGATATTTTGAGGATGAAGAAACCGCTGGGCGGGCTTACGATGAAGCGGCGAAAGAATTACATGGAGAGTTTGCCTGCCTTAATTTTCCGGAAAATAGCCACGAAGGCACTAAGACACTAATAAATTAACCACGAAGGACACGAAGAGCACGAAGAAACACGAATAATTGCTTTAAGGCGATGTTCTACGAACATCTCAAAATCTAAACAGACCCTTTTTGAAGTAAACTTCAACAGGGCCTGTAATTAAATTTTTCCGGCTGCGCTGATTTGCCTTAAAGCAACCGTTATTTTCAAAAACTAAAGGAACGTGCCAAATATCAGTTCATATGGTTAAGGCTTGAGGTCTCAAATCCGAATTTTTACCGCTGCGCTACCGTTGAAACCAAGAATTACCACTACTGGCCATAGGAGTATACTCCATACGATAGTAGTGCCATTGAGGTTTAATCGCGGGGATTGGAATTTTGGGGGGTTGGAATTGCGGCCGTGTTACGGCTGTGCCTTAAAGCAACAAATTTTGCTGAAGTAAATGGTATTTGGGGCAGTGTCATTGCGAGGAGTGAAAGGGGCAAAGGAGCAAAGGCACAAAGGAGCAAAGGGACGAAAATAGTTTTTAATTTTTAATTCTTAGTTTGCTTTGTAGAAAAGGGGTCATTTCGACCGGAATGAGTCCGCCAAAGGCAGACGAATGAAGCGGAGAAATCTGTTTTTAATAGATTCCTCGACTTCGTCCTGAACTAAAAGCAGTTCAGGACTCCACTCGGAATGACATTGTCGCGTGTTTTCTACAGAGCATTCTTAGTTTTGAGTTTAGGAACCGCCAGAGGCGGGGATTTGATTCGTACTTCGTCGCTGGTCGCTCGTAGCTCGAGACTTATCAGAAACGCGGATACCTAAGGCATAAATTTTTAAACAAAATAGTGACTGTCCCTAATTAATCTACGAGTCCGAGTTGATTGCCTAGTTAGCCAAATTTATATTTTATGATTAAATTACAAGTATTAGCGTTCGCTCTAGTATAATGTTTTTGTAAATTTTTCTACTCCATCAATCAGTTCTATAACTTCATCTTTTGTTGGTTCTCTATCTTTATTGTGGTCGCATAAATTACGAATATCACCAAGCCTTTGAATCTGCCTCCAAGATGGGATATCTAGAACATCGCCATTCTTGAGTAGATCATTGAGGTCACTTATTGTGGGGTGTTTTTTCCTAGTTGTGATTTTGTGGTTTGCAGAAACTTGTGCGAGATGTTTTTCTAGCACTACACCAGCAATCGCACCTGCTCCACGTAAAAAACCGTTTTTTATAAGCTCTCTGGCAGCGTCAAGTTCTGAGCTAAATAGATCAGCTTGGACTAGTTGACGTATATCAAAAAGTGAACTTTCGAATCTTTTTTCAATCGCCTTTAAAATGGCCAGTTGTTGTCTGAAATGCGGTATGCCACCTTCAGGGCCTACTTTTTTTACGCCTCTTAAAGAAGTTGTTAAACCTTGCAAGCAATCTTCTATTCGGTAACTTTCAAAATTTATTTCTTTTCTTGATTTTGGCTTTTCATAATGTCTAGTAAAATCATCTAAACGATCCGGTAATAATTGTCTAATTAAGGCCTTAGCTTCAGAATACCATGATTGATAATCGGTTGAAAAATTTGGCAGAGCTTTAACAAAATCTTGAAGTTTATCTCCAAGCGTTTCTTCAAATTGTTCAGGAAGATATTCATATTGAATGGACATATGAAGTAAGTCGCCAGCCTCTATCAGTCGTTTGAGGTCATTTTTAAATGCATCTAAATTTGTTTTCATGGTAATGCCTTATTTTTTTGTGTGCCCGACAATAGTTATACAGTTTTATAAAACTCCGATACACAGAGAAATTTCTCCCGGTTGTCCATCTCCCGCTGTTGACCTGTAATTATACCTTTGTGATCAAAAACTGCAAGATTACTTTTAACTCTCTCGCCCTCGAAATCATTCTGCCTTTTGCCAGATACTACAAAAGAAACGTTAATATAAAAACATAACCGGCAACCAACACTATTACTTTAGCCCAAAAGAATAAAATGGCAGGCCAATTCAAATATCTTGGAGCTGTCAGTTCATAATCTTCACCGAACTTTTTTTCGTAATATCTGTGAAAAAAGCCCCAAATCATTGTCTGGCAAATATATTGTAATAAATCAAATGAGAGAGTAATAACAAACATCAACATTGCCAGTTTTAACAAGTTTGGTAATGTGAATATCCCATTTTTTTCCTGCTTAAAAATCCAGACAATAGCAATTCCTGCAAAAGCAAGTTTTCTCGCGTTATCACTTAGTTTACCAGAGAATTCATAATAATCTCTTTTGTAATCTTTTACTTTCATTCCTTTTTCCTTGGGCCAGTGCTACCAGTGGTAGTAGTATCACCGGAACTACCTTTTTTAGCCCCTTTATCACCGGCAGGGGAGGGTTTTATGACTGATTTATCAACACTTGACCTTTTATCCTGACCCGATTGAGGTTTCTGTTGGTTTGCTTGATTATTATCTTTTGCCATTTTTACTTCTCCAAAAATTATTATTTTTTCCTAGGACCTGTGCTGCTGGTACCGCACTTTTTTTTCTTTACAGTTTTTTTCTTTGCGGTTTTTTTCTTTGCAGCTTTTTTCTTAGCCATATCAATTCCTTTCAACCTCTTTATTCAGTATTTGCTCATATCTAATACTACTCCTTTTGTTTACAATCTGCAAGTGCCCATGGGCCGAGGATATTTTCAATGGTATATTTTTTTGCTTCTTTAGGGGTGAGGGTTTTTGACCATTCGATACGTTTATATGTGCTGGCGCCTGGGCCGGAGTTGCCGAATTCGGCGTAATAGGTAGTAGTCAAATTATCGGCGTTACTCCACTGTTTCCAGCCTTTCGGCAGGATGTGGGGGCCGAGTTTGCAGTAGAGGAAGACGGTTTTGGCGTAGGGCCGCCAGGGCCGGCCGAGATAGACTTTTGAGACGTTATCGTCGGGAAGCAGGGTGCAGTTGAGAAAGACGAAGCCGAATTCTTTGCCTTTGGTTGTACTGGCGGCGGTGATGTACGAGTCTTTTTTACTTATGATGGTGCAGTCTTTGAAAACTACCGTAGCTGAGCCGAAAATAAAGTCGGTGGTGCCGGTGATAGTGCAATTTGTAAACAGCTGGCTGCTGTTTTCGCCGGCCAGATACGCGGTGTCCTGATTGCCGAGGAATTTACAGTTATTGAATTTACAACGGTTGCCTTCTACATGGATGGCTACGGCCTGGCCGACGCAGCCGGCGGAGTTTTCAATGGTGAGGTTCTCGGCGTAAAAATCATCGGCTTCGACTTTTACGGTATAGGTAAAAAATGTGCTGTTCCTGGCGCGGTTGATCTTATCAGAATAGTCGTCCCAGACGATACGGGTCTTTTCGACATCTTCGCCGATAAGCGACAAGGTGGGGTTCCATGAGGGGACTAACACCTTTTCGCGGTATGTGCCGGGCTTTATGAAAATTGTAATGCGTTTGGGCGGAAATGATTTGGTCGAATCGATGGCGGACTGGATAGTGGTAAAATCGCCGCTGCCGTCGGGCGCGACCACCATTTTATATTTAATATCTTCGGCGGCAAATGACAGAGACGCCAGCAGCAAAACAGTTAGGATTATTTTATAGTGTATATTAGTCATGTTTTTGTCCTTAAAATTTCTATGTGCTTCCTTATTTCCTCTGTTTGTAGCTTTTTATACCTTAAATCCTTAGCTCTTATATCATCGTCATCCCTGTAATGATACAACTGATGAAGAGCCACTTCTAGATCACGGTCCTCCGACTCACAAGTTGGCCACTTCTGGATAGCATCCTGAGGGGTTATTTCTCCTGCCAGTACCTTCTGCAATAATTCCGCACATAATTTCCGAGTTTTGATATTTTTATTCATAATTCGTCCTTCAATATTCAATATTCTATCCCATATACCATATACTAAATACCAAATACATTAATAAATCAGTGTTAATCCGTGTTCATTCGTGGTTAAATTATCTGCGTAATCCGTGAAATTTATACATTAGGTATCAGCGTTTAAATAATTAAAAACTTAGTGTCTTTGTGTCTTAGTGTCTTAGTGGCTAAATTTATTCGGGGGCTTGCGGGGAGAATAAAAAAGATGGAGGGTCTCTGTAAAGATTCCCTCCCCGAGATATTTCAGCGTCCTTTGATATTTATATACGCCACCCTGATAGGTCCACCGCTGCCTCCTATCCGGTACCCTCAAAAACAATAATACCAGTTTATATATAGATTGTCAAGAAATTTATTTCGTCGTTTCTTGTGTTTCGTCGCTTGGATTGCCGCGGCAATCTCCGTAACTTTTCACTATTCACTCTTCACTTTTCACTGCTTTATACCCTATACCCTACCCCCTACTGTTCCCCTGCTCACCTGTTCTCCTGTTCTCCCGTCTCTTCCTGTGGGAAATTTATTTTCTCGCATCTTTCGACAAGTATATCTTCTATCAGTGTCGGCTCGTTCTGGTCATTTACAGTCGCGAAAACGAGGACATAACTTTTAGACTTTTCGCCTGATACATTGCGAAAGCCTGCCTGAAGATTTTTAATCTCCTCGGCCGCATCACCGCAGTTGATACTGAGAGCGTAAATCTTGCCGGGACGGAGTTTTACCGGCAGGGTCCATTCTAATCCTTTCTTATCGAAAACGGGCGGAGCTGTTACTTTCGGCATCAGCATCGGTGAGAAAGAAGAATAGAACCAGCTTGTCGTTTCCATCGGTTCGCTGAAAACAATCGTGATAGAATCTGTGACAGCGGCGTTTACGTCTTCGGTATAAAGGCCGGGGACCGAATCAATGACGAAAGGCAGTACCTCCTCGGCCTCTTTTTCCAGGCTCTCTCTGACGAGCTGACTTGTGCGAATCCTTTTGAGCATATTTACAGACTTCAGCGCTGCAGTCCGCTGCAGGGGGAAATTGTCTATAACAAATTCGAACTGCTCAATGGCCTTGTCTATAAGACCCGACTCGAACAGACAGGCCCCTATCTGGTAGGTGGCATCGGATATGAACTTTTCATTGGCTCTGGGATTATTAATTATGCCTTTGTAAATCTTGACCGCCCTTTTGAAATCTTTTCGTCCCTGGGCCAGCAGGCCTGCCCGCATTTGCCTCATAAAATCTTCCTGAAGACTCGCCGGCGTGACAGTGATGTTTTGAGTGACGGCAGCCTGAGCTTTTTTGGCCTTTGCGATCTGGTTCAATATCTTTTTATATTCCTGCCGGGCCCTGCCGGTCTCTTCGGTGTAATCGAACAGATCTTTTTGAGCTGAAGCCAGGAATAGTTTTATCGTTCCTTTGTCTCTGAAATAACCGCTTAATTTATTTTTACCTCGAATTCCGGCCAGATCTCTGCCGTCAAATACGAATGTTGCGGTCTGGAGGTCGAGCAGCTCGAAATTTTCTATCCTGTCGACATCGCCCGGCAAAGTTATAACAAGACTGATACGGGCTGATTCGAAAAGTTCTGCAGGCAGTGACTCTATCGGTCCATTTTCCAGGTATTTTAGTTCGACGGTGGGTTTGGGCTGTTGGTCGTTGTCGAAGAGTATTTTTAAATTGCTTTTAGTTGAGCCGAGGAAAAAATCGGTTTTATTTATATCCTTAAAATACGCGGTACCTTTGAAATAGCATCTGCCGTCGTCGAGAAATTTCCAGCTTACATCGTTCCATACTTCAAAGCCGCTGTCGGCCAGCATTGCTTCTATCTGCTCGATAAAAAAGGAGACGGCCGTCGAATTGTTTTGGGAGGTTATCATTGAATAGGCGGGATAATCAAAAAGCCCTTCGAAAGTTACTTTGCCGCTGCGGTCCTGATTGAGGCTCAGGACGGTCAGGCCGTCGATACAGCCGGCGGCGAAAAAGAGAAGTAAAAAGATAACTAACAGGTGTTTTGTTCTTTTCACTAAAGATATTCCTTAAAAAAAATAAAAATCTGCGATGTTTCTCAAGCGATTTAATTGTTCAAGAGTCTAACTGACCGGTGTATATTTCTCAACTTTTTTGCCCATAATCGATTTTATCTCTTTTAACTAACTGCAAATTAAGCACTAACAATAATGTCATATCTGTAACAACCTAAAGTGCCAAATAATACGAGTTGTTATATCCGCAAAGTAATAAAATCTGCTTTTTTAATATTATTTTCGGGAAAAATTTAACTCTTGACAACCAAAAGTCCGATAGTTAAATTAGGCAGACAAGGCAAATTAGGAGGCACTGAATATGGATATTCTAGCGAGGGAAATAGGTATGGACACAACAAAAGAATTGTACACAACCGGTGAGGCTGCTGAAATTTGCAGCTTAAGCCAGCAAACGATCATCCGCTGCTTTGATTCGGGGCGGCTGCGAGGTTTTCGCATCCCGGGGTCTAAGTTCAGAAAGATACCGCGCGACAGCTTGCTGAAGTTTATGAAGGAAAATAATATTCCGATGCAGAACCTTCAGTCTGGCAGGAAGCGGCTGCTTATAGTGGATGACGACGCTGAAATTGTAGAAATGATGACAGATGTACTGCAGCGAGACGGACGATTCGAGATCGAGACGGCATCAACCGGTTACGACGCCGGTATCATAACGCAAAAGTTTCGGCCGAATCTGATCCTGCTGGATTATATGCTGCCGGATATTAACGGCAACATAGTGTGCAAAATCATCAGAGATAACCCAGAATTTGCGAACACACGAATAATTATAATCAGCGGTGTAATCAATCAGGCCGAGATAGACGATCTGCTCAAGTCGGGGGCAGAGGCTTTTATGAAGAAGCCTTTCAGTATCAGCGAACTCATTGAGAAAATCGCCGCTGTGCTGGAAATCTAATCTGTACATCGGAGGAAGACGCACGGTCAATGACGCAGTCGGCAATAAATACCTCTGCACAGACAGCGAGGTTGTCTGTGTATCAACTGGATCATTTGGCTGCACATCCTTTGTGCGCAGCTAAGTGCGCAGAATACCTGTCACAAGAGGGTTCTTACGATAATGTATCTTCTTTGCTGTCATCAGACCCAGCGCTTGGACTTGCTGTAATTAATCTCTGCAGAGAGAAAAATATAACTGTAGATTTAGAGAATTTTGATTTTTCATCCCTGTTGGAACACTTCCGACGGTCCGAACTTCTCAAGGCTATATTAGGTCTGAAAGTCTATGACATAGAAAACGCTCCGATTTTGTCTTTTATAAGCACCCTTATCCATCGAAGCAGTACAAGGGCATTTGCCGCCAGGCTGATCGCACAAAAAATAGAAAGCCCCAATATATCACAGGCATTTGCGGCCGGGCTTTTTGCCGATGCGGGAAAGTTCGCGATTGCACAGCTTTATACAAAAAGCATGTTAATTCTGCTGGAAGAATCAAAGCAGAAAGATATCCCCGTTGAAAATCTTGAAAGAGAACATCTCGGCATAACAGATAATATCGCATCACGGACGCTTATGGAAAAATGGCAGTTCGGCACATCTATCTCAGAAGCGGTATGGTTATATCAGTCGCCGATGAACGGCTTAATAGATAAACTTCCAAACAGCGACATCATTATGATCGTTCAGCTTGCCGAGGCACTTTCAAATCCGGATAATAAAAAAGATACTCAAAACCTGTTCGAGCGATTATCGGTAACCGAGGCGGATATAAACGATATAAACGAACAGATACGAGCCTTTAGCAGGCGAAGCGATAAGCTGCTCGGTCTTGAAGTTGAAAATCCGCAGCAGACTTATTTTGAAACGACCAAACGAATATATCTTAATCAGCTAAACGCCAGGCCAAGCGAAGATAAGTTTACAGAATTTGCACAGAAGTTTATCGGCGCGATGAGCCCACAGGCAAATTTAATAAATATTCTTGAAACTGCAGCCAAAGTAATAGCTGACTGCTTTGTCGTTCAGGATATTTGCGTTTTCACACCTGACCCAGAGCAGCCTAAAGTTTTGTTGTCGTCCGTTATCAAAGGCTGTTCGGCGAGACTGCAGGCGGTAAGCTGTCCGCAATATTTTTCATTATCACAGATAACAAAGGGACATCTGCAGCCCTGGCTGTTTAAGCAGGTTGGAATTGACAGCGACAAAAGCTATTTCGTCCCGATCGAGAACGGCAGCAAGACGGTTGGAGGGATAATTTTAGCCGGGGTAATGCCTGATAAGGAACTGCTCGAAAAAATAACTGCCTTTTTAGGAAGATTTTTCGCGATATGCGGTAAGAGTGAATACGAAATCTCAATAGTCGAATTAGCGGTCAACTGCCTGTCGGAAGCCGGGGTATCCAAATCTGAACCTGCAGTGATGCCTGAGCTTTTGCCGCTGCGTGAGCCTGTAAAAAAGCCAGAAACAAAAAGCGATATTATCCAGACAGCAGGCGAACTTGCGGCAGGTATCGCTCACGAGCTGAATAATCCTCTTGCGATAATCTCAGGCAGAGCACAACTGCTTGAGCAAAGTGAAACCGATGAGACCAGAAAGCTTGTACTAAACCAGATACTTGAAAAGACCGGGAGTATCGGTGAAATTGTCGGTGAGCTTATGAGTTATGCAAGACCGCCTAAGCCGCAGATACGAGGTGTTTCGCCTTTTATAGTTATCAATAACAGTCTTGAGAAAGTAAGGGAGCGATATCTTTCTGAGCCGCTTGAAATCACTCTTGAGAATATTGAAAATCTCAGTGATGTTAAAGTTGACGCTGAACAGGTAGCTGAGTCGATCGCCCAGATAATTTACAACGCACTCGAATCGTATGAGAGCGGTAACGGGCCTGTACAGATCATCGGCAGCGAAAAAACCGAAGAAGGAACTGTTGAAATAAGTATAAAAGACAAAGGCTGCGGTATGAATGAAGAGACTCTTAGAAAAGCGACCGAGCCGTTCTTCTCTGATAAAAGTGCAGGACGGCAAAGAGGGATGGGGTTGTCGATGGCAGAAGCGTTCTTGAGAAATAACAGGGCCAGTTTAGATATACAAAGTCAAATCGATAAGGGGACGACAGTTAAAGTAACGTTGCCGGTGGTATAGAGCAAGGGAACAGGTGATAAGTAGAACAGTAGATGGGGAGATGAGGGGTTAAAAATCCGAAATCCGAATCTCGCTATGGCGGGACAGGTATCTAAATCCTAAACAAATTAAGTAGAGTTATCCGTTATCAGTTATCGGTTATCAGAAAAAGTTTACAGTGTACCGTTTACAGTTGACAGAACATCGATACTTGATAGTTATCAAGCAAGGAGACAAGGAGAAATTAAAACTAAAAACTAAAAGTGAAAAATTAAGGAATCGCCTTCGGCGATGGTGTTTTACATGCCCCCCGGCACCCACAGGGCAGGCAGGTCCGGGGGCTAATCAGGATTCAGACACAAACCCCCTGGCAGGCCGAGGGGCTAAACGTGTTGCGGGAACACATATCATTTGATGACGTGAACCCCTCCATAGTGATGGCGGGGCTAAACAACCCAGGTAAATCACTTGATTTTTGACTGATTTATAGTATAATACCGCTTAAATTAGGGAGGTGTTTAGGAGAAAAAAGTATGAAAAAATCAATTCTTTTATCTGTGTTCATTATTTTATTAAGTGTCTTCACATCATTTAGTACTGCAGCCAGTTTTCAAGGTTTGGGCTTTCTGCCCGGAGACGACTATAGCTTTGCTACAGCTATCTCCGCGGATGGGAATGCAGTTGTAGGATTCAGTAAATTAGGAAGTGGTGATAAAGAAGCCTTTCGTTGGACAGCCTCGGAAGGTATGATCGGTTTGGGTTTTCTGCCTGCTGATTTTCCAGTCGATGATAGCGCCGCCTGGGATGTTTCAGCTGATGGGGCGGTCATAGTAGGCATAGGCAAACTTAATTGGTGGTACGGGGAGCCATGGAGCGAGACTGATGAAGCTTTCTACTGGACAGAATCGGGTGGTATGCAAGGTTTGGGAGTTCTACCTGGGGCGGACTACTATAGAAGTACGGCATCTGGTGTTTCTGCAGATGGCTCAGTTGTAGTTGGTACGAGCAAAGTTTCTTATTCAGATTGTGCATTTCGTTGGACAAGTGAGAATGGTATGGTTAGCTTAGGCTACTTGTCCGATACTTATCACACCAGCGGGGCTAAAGATGTCTGTGCTGACGGCTCAATTGTAGTGGGGTGTAGTAGATCAGGCCCTGCTATTACGGAGGCGTTCCGCTGGACTCAATCAGAAGGAATGGTTGGGCTGGGCTTTCTCCCAGATTCCCAGACAAGTGAAGCCTGGTGTATTTCGGCTGATGGCTCAGTCGTAGCGGGATTGAGCAGATATGAGTCTGGGTATGAAGCATTTCGCTGGACCGCTACCGAAGGGATGACAGGGTTGGGGTTTATTGAAAGTGGTGCACTAATTAGTGCTGCATTTGATATGTCAGCTGACGGTTCGATAATTGTAGGAATGAGCCAAACCAGTGATCCGAACCTGGGTGAGGTGGCATTTATCTGGAGAGACAGTTTTGGTATGCAGTCTCTCAAAGATGTTTTGGAGAATACATACGGCCTTGACTTAACGGATTGGACATTGATTAGTGCAAGAGGAATATCTGCTGATGGACTGAAAATTGTCGGTGACGGAATAGATCCAAATGGGCATACTCAGGCCTGGGTTGCTACACTTGAAGAGCCAGGTCCTTCTGTAATACTGTCTATGAATGCCGAACCGAATTACGTTGATACTATCAGCCCTAATATTGGTCAACACGCTTATTACCCTAACTGGCCAGTAGTTGTTAATGCAGAGTCTTTTATTCAATGCCCGGATGTCTATCGTTTTGACCACTGGCAAGGCGATGTAACAAGCCCCAATTCGCCATCTACGGTAATAATTATGGATACAAACAAAACCTTAACAGCGGTCTATGCGGCTGATGAAAGAACCTGTGGCGATGAATGTCACCCGATATTACAAGGAGACCTAAACGAAGATTGCTATATCAACTTCGAGGATTTTTCAATGTATGCCGCACAATGGTTATCTTGTACTCATCCTGACTGCGATTAGAGATTAGAGAGACCTTTGCTCATTAGCCTTGGCCCGGTGATGTTTAGTAGAAACAGATGACAGTTCGTAATTGTTAATCAACCCCACGACACGTCGTGGGGCTAAATATCCCCCGGCACCCACAGGGCAGGCAGGTCCGGGAGCTAAATAATTTTGGAGATTGCCGCGGTCTTCGGCCTCGCAATGACGGCGCAGCGGAATTGGTGCGGGGCAGGTGAGTCCGAAAAATTTCGGTAAGATTTCCCTTATTTCCAATAAAACAATAAATCCTCTTTTTTAAATCACTTCCTGTGTTTTTATGGGGCGAAAAGTGAGAAAAATTAACATTCCCTGCTGAAGTTAAACTGTCCTGTTTTTGTGTCGAAATGCAGAAAGGAAAAGGACTATAAATCTTTTGGAGACAGACTGTTGACAGAGCCGAAAAATTCGAAAAGACGCCAGCTAATCAGGAAGCTCAATACGGTCAGAAGGACCCAGAAACAGCAGATAGATATTCTCTGCAATGATATTCTGGCGGCACACGGCGACTTCATAAAACATCTGAATAACTTCAGGTTCACCGCAGATTTTTATGAGAATCTGCTCGGGGCGAAAAATCTTGCATCACTGTCCACAGCAGCAGCTGAATTTATCGCTGAAAATATACCTGACTGCAATGTCGCAATAATCTTTTCAACTTCTGATGCGCCTCATATTAATTTCTGCCTGCAGGATGCAAATCTCGAAGATATCAGTTCGAATATCAGTCCGCAGCTGACAACTCAAATGATCGAAGCGGTATGCCAGAGCAGTAAAGTCTGCGGTGCAGATGAACTTTGCAGGATAGGGTTTGTTGCAGGTCCTTCGGTTTTAAAGAAGATATCACTGGCGGCGATAGGCCTGAATAACACCGGCCCTGCGCTGGGAATGATATTGCTTTACCGCGCAGCAGAGAAACCTTTTTCCCGGTCGGAACTGGCAAATGTATTATCGATTACCAAAGGATTGGCAAAAGCGGTCAAGGCTTTAAAACTTACAGACCCCTGCGACAGTATTACTTAGAGACTCTCAGATAATAAACTTTCCGTTTTCGTAAATCACTTCGCCATCGGCCAGTATTTGGCCGTTTTTCATATCGGCAAGCAAGTCCCAGTGTACTGCTGATTCGTTCTTTCCGCCTGTTTCCGGATATGCTGCTCCGAGGGCCATGTGAATTGTCCCGCCCATTTTTTCATCGAAGAGCATATTCTTCGTGAATTTGTTTACCCTGTCGTTGTTACCGATAGCGGCTTCGCCGAATCTTCTGGCGCCGGGGATCTCGAGGATTTTATCGAGCAGGTCCTGTCCTTTGGCTGCGGAGGCTTTTGTAACTTCGCCTGCTTTTATCTCGAGTGTGATATCCTCTATTTCCTGTCCCATATAGATGCCCGGATATGAGAAGCGGACCGTGCCATTGACGGAATCTTCTATCGGTGTTGTAAAAACTTCGCCGCTGGGCATATTATTTTTGCCTGCGGAGTTGATCCATTTTCTGTCATCGGTTCTGAAAGTGACATCGATGCTGTCACTTTTGAAACATATCTCTTTTTTGCCGTTGAGATAATCTACTATTACCTGCTGATTCTTTTCCAGTTGATACCAGCATGCGGTCGGGTCGTCTTCATACAAGAAGCAGCAGTTGTAAACAAAATCGGCATATTCATCACCGCTCATTCCGCATTCCTGAGCTTCGGCGCTTGTAGGGAAGACGCATAAGGACCAGCGAAGCTGTTTGGCCGCTGCCCTTTCCATAAATATCCTGTTCATTTCGGTCCAGGCGAGGCTGACCTTCTGTTTTTTTGCGGGATCGACATTCTGCAGCTCCTTCTTATTAAAAGGTGCAAGGACATGGAGAAGGGCATCATACTTTTCATAGACGTGCTGCATCAGCGGCGAGATATATTCGAGCTGGTCGTCTGAGGCATTATCGTAGAAAATTTTTGAGGTTCCATTAAGCGCTATTTTAAACTCCGGGTTCGCCCCTGCCGCGATGGCCTGGGTAAATATTTCTTTAAGCAGTTCTTCAGCCAGATATGAGGAGCAGATGAGCAGTTTATCGCCTTTTTTGAGCTGGAGGGAGTAATTGACCAGCACTTTTGCGTATTTTTCGATAATACCGTTATTTGCCATTAGATTTTATCCTTGTAAAAATAATCTTAAGACTGCAGAATATAACCCATCAAGGATTTATTGCAAGATGATAGATATTTTTATCAATTCGTTCGGCACTACATTTGGGGCGATTCTGCCGATATTTCTAATAGCTGTCGTTGCGGGGGTCCTAATCAGGAAAAACGCCCTCACGGCTGAGCAGTTAAAGGCCCTGTCGGCTATTTGCATTCGGGTGCTTCTGCCCTGTTTGATATTTTCGAATATTATCAAGAATTTCGACCCGGGGCAGCTTAGATACTGGCCATTGATACCCCTGACGGCGTTTTTGATGGTCGGTTTCGGCATTTCTATTTCGTGTTTTCTGTTCAGGCCGAACTTAAGGGCAAATAAATATCTGTTCGCTCCTGCGTCAATCCAGAACGCTGCATATATTATCCTGCCGCTGGGCAAGATGCTTTATCCTGACAAGTTCGACGAATTCGCTATGTACTGCTTTTTGTACGTTCTGGGCATTAGTCCAATTTTATGGTCGGTAGGCAAATACCTTGTAAGCGCTAAAGAGAATGAAAATCCGTCGCTTCGGCAGCTGTTGAATCCGCCCTTTTTAGCAAATGTAATTGCCGTCTTTATGGTACTGACCGGCCTGAAACGCTTTATGCCTATATTTGTGCTGAATTCGGCTCAGCTTATGGGTTCGGCGACGGTTCCTGTTGCGACTTTTCTTCTCGGCGCATCATTAGGCAGTGTATCATTCAATATAAACCAGCATCTTTTAGATGCGGGCAAAGTTATGCTGGTTAAACTTATCCTGCTGCCTTTGGCTGTGATTACTGTTCTGGCACTGACAGATCTTCATGTAGATTTTTCCGTGCTTTGCGTTCTTCTTTTGCTTCAGGCTTCATCGCCGCCTGCGACAGCGATCATCATAATGGCGAAACATTACGATGAAAAAGAAGTCGAGCTCGGTTCGATTCTGCTTCTATCCTACCTGGCTTGTATTATCACTATCCCCTTCTGGATAGCTCTGTGGTCGGCAATTATAGGTTAAGAAAGAAAAAGAACTAAACCCCGCCATTGGAAATGGCGAGGCTAACCACGCCGTCGTGCCGACGGCGGCTAAACAACCCCTGGTAAAACCGGGGGCTAAATATTTTAATATTTTTCCGGCCAGATGGGGACGAATTTTGTTTTTGTTCTCTGGCCAATGACCATATCCTCAACGGTTTTTTGCCATTTGTTGTAATGGGCGGTCTGTTTGTGGGCGATAACGCCGTCGGCATTTAGATATGCTTCGACAAGAATGAATTTTTCAGAGTCATCTTCCTGCTGAATGACATCGAAGCGGACGATGGCGGGTTCTTTGATGCTGTTTTGTGCGTTTTCTATGCTGGCCTCTTTAAAATCCTCTACAAATTCGGGTTTGACCTGTACATGAACGTGGACTATGAACATTTTATCGCCTTTCATTTTTTTGCAGACTTTGTCGTATAGTATAGATATAATACGAGCCGGTTGGAAAGAAGTAAAGTAACAAGAGATTAAGTAGACAAAGAGAACAGGAGTTAGAAAATGTCGTATCTTGACAAAAAATATGGACTTAGCGGAAAAACAGCAATAATAACCGGCGGCGGCGGAACGCTTTGCAGCGCTATCGCAGAGGGTTTTGTGTGTGCAGGAGCAAATGTGATTCTGTGGGATATCAGGCCCGAGGCTATGAAGGAAAAGGCGGAGGTTATTGCCAAGGCCTGCGGCGACAAATCAAAGATCGCTTACGTCGAAGTAAACCTTATGGAAGAAGACTCCATTGCCAAGGCACTGAAAGAATCCGTCAAAAAATTCGGCTCGGTCGAGATATTTATAAACGGTGCAGGCGGCAACCGCGGTAAAGGGCCTTTGGTCGATGTAAAGGCTGAAGATTACGAATTTGTTTTGAAACTAAATCTTCTTGCGGGCTGTGTACTGCCAGCCAAGCATATCGCGAAATACTGGATAGATAATAAGATCAAAGGCAATCTTATCAATGTCGCTTCGATGGCGGGGTTCAATCCGCTGTCAGGCGTATGGGCATACTCGGCAGCAAAGGCAGGTGTGATGAATCAGACTATGGCTTATGCGAAAGAGCTGGCGCCTTACGGCATTAGAGTTAACGCGATCGCGCCGGGATTTTTTATTGCTGACCAGAACAGAAAGCTTTTGCTAAATGATGACGGCTCACCGACACAGCGGGGCAAAGATGTTCTCGAAAGAACTCCGATGGGCGGGTTCGGTCTGCCTGAACAATTGACAGGTTCTACGATATTCCTTGCTTCTGATGCTGCGGATTTTGTTACGGGAGTTACGCTGCCGATCGACGGCGGATACCTGTGCAATAATATCTGACGGTCAGGCTTTGGCAGCAAGCTTTTGATTTCTCAAAAATTCCTGCTTGCCTTCAGGAGTCAATAGTTTCTTCATCCTCTGAGGAACTGCGCAGCCTTCGATGGCATCGTCTTTGTCTATGTAGCCTTTGAAATAGAGCTCTGCGATACTCGTATCCATTTCCTGCATGCCGATGTTTCTCGATATCGTGATGATGTTGGGCAGTTCATGAATTCTGTTCTCTCTTATGCAGCTTCTGACGGCATAGCTGCAGAGCAGGATTTCTATCGCAGGGACCATACCGGGCTTGTCTATTCTTTTGAACAGAGTCTGGGAAATGATTGCCTGCAAAGTATTTGCGAGCATTGCGCGGATCTGGTTCTGCTGGCCAGGCGGGTAGATATCTATGATTCGCTCGATGGTCTGTGATGCATTTATCGTATGCAGGGTGCTGAGGACCAGATGTCCCGTTTCGGCTGCGGTAATTGTCGCGCTTGTCGTTTCCAGATCTCGCATTTCGCCGACGAGTATGACATCAGGGTCCTGCCTGAGTGCGTGCCGCAGGCCTGAGGCAAAACTGGTACAGTCGGCTTCCATTTCCCGCTGTTCTATCATCGACAGATTATTTTCGAACAGATATTCGACCGGGTCTTCAAGGGTTATTATTCTTTTGCTGACCCTGTTGTTAATCGCATTTATCATAGCGGCGAGCGTCGTACTTTTTCCGCTTCCTGTATGGCCGGTGACAAGTACCAGTCCCCTGCCCATTGTCGTCAGGTCGGAAATTATCCTGGGCAGATGCAAGTCTTCCAAGATGGGTATCTTGTTCGAGACTACTCTGAACGACATAGCTATCGAACCTTTTTGATAGTGTGCATTGACCCTGAACCTGCTGTTGTTGTTGCCGGTCATTGAAAAATCATAGTCGCGGTTCTTTTCGAAGAACTCAAACTTTTCGGGGCCTATTATTGCGAACAGTACATCGCGGGCTTTTTCGTCGGTAACAACCTCGGTATCCATTGTAACGAGCTGGGTGTTTACTCTCATCACGGGCGGCATGCCGACGTTGACGTGGAAGTCGCTGGCCCCTGCTGCTATTGCTTTGTCGAGCAGTTCTTTGATATGCGATGCGCCGTTTGGGGCATCCATAACAGCCGTCATATTATGTTCGCTTTCACTACTCATAACAGGCTCTAAAAATTAAAAAAATAAATGATTAAGGAAGCCTCTTAATAATTCGCAAATCAAAGATTGCTTCGTTGTTTTTATGCGGTTTTGGACGCATAAAAACGCCTCGCAATGACATTTAAAGGTTGCCTTAACAGCTATCTTTAAATATCGGCTAAATCAAGGCGTGACTTATGCTTAGATTTGCTTAATTCAGGCGTAAATTGCAGCGATTTTTCGGACGTTACTCGGCCTTTAACTGCCTTGCCATCAGTTCGGCTATCGCGGCAGAGACGGACTTGTTTTCGAACAGAATTTGATAAACTGCTTCTGTTATAGGCATATCCACATCATATTTTTTGGCAAGGTCGATAACCGATTTGCAGGTGGCGATTCCTTCGACAACTGAGTCGGTTGCTTCGATGGCTTTTTTGACGGTTTGACCCGTGCCGATTCTCTGGCCAAAGCTTCTGTTTCGCCCCATCGGTGATATGCAAGTCGTAACAAGGTCGCCTAAGCCGCTTAGGCCTGCGAAGGTATGTTCTCTTGCGCCGAGTTTGGCGCCGAGTCTGCTGATCTCCGCCAGGCCTCGACATAACAATGCAGCTTTTGCGTTGTCCCCTGCTTTTATACCATCGATAATTCCCGCTGCAATGGCTATGACATTTTTCATCGCACCGGCAAGTTCGACACCGACGATATCGCTGTTGCGATAGACCCTTAGATAAGGTGTGGTGAACATTTCCTGTACCACTCCTGCGAGTCTGTCATCGGTTGATGCCGCTGTTGCTGTTGCGGGAAGTTCGCGGATAAGTTCATCAGCAATTGTCGGGCCTGAGAGTGTGACAAATTTAATATCCTTTTTTATTACATCGGCAAGTACCTGGCTCGGGCGAAGGAGTGTGTCGTTTTCAATACCTTTTGTTATAGAAACTACCGGAACTTTCATATCGAAATATCCTTTTAGCCTGCTCCAGACGCTGCGTGTGTACTGGCACGGCACAGCGGATACTACAAGCTCAGCATCTTTAAGGATTTTAGAATCATCCGATTCGAAAGCTAAAGATTGGGGGAGTTTGTAGCCTGGGAGGAATTTGAAATTTTCTCTTTTCTTTTCAATTTGCGCCAGTTGCTCGGCGTCGTAGCCCCACATACGGACGGTGTATCCCTTTTGACACAGCAGTATTGCACAAACCGTGCCCATCGCTCCATCGCCTATAATTGATACGTTCCGCATAACAGAGTTTTTACCAGAGAAGCAGAAATTTTTCAATGAAAAGAGTTTAAAAAATAGGGTACAGGGTTTAGGGGGTAGGGTATAGTTTACAGAAACGCTGATTACGCAGATTTTGCTGATTATTTGTTCTAACTAATGAATACCGCTCCCTCACGGTCGCGGCTCTGTGACCCCGTCATGCGGGGATGACGGGGCTAAACGGGATTGCCGCGCTGCGCTCGCAATGACAGTGGTTTTTTCTTGCAATTTGGGGGTAATTATGGTATCTTAATTTACGTGTCATACTCGTGTAAACGGGTATCCAAACAGTTAAGAATATGGATTCCCGCTTTCGCGGGAATGACACGGCATTTTGTCATTCTGAACAAAGTGAAGAATCCGGCCAGATTCTTCGGCTTGCACCTCAGAATGACAAGACTGATAATGCATAGGGGATAATCGTTTAAAACGGAGGAAGTTGGTGATGGGTAATTCATATCGCAGATTACTGCTGATAAGCGGGGTCATTTTATGCCTGTATTCGAGCATTTTTGCCAAATATTCCGGCGGGACAGGTGAACCGAATGATCCATACAGAATCGCAAATGCAAGCGACCTGTTGCAACTGGCGGGTGATACAAATGATTACGATAAATGCTTCATTCTTGTAAACGATATTGACCTTGCCGGTTATACTTTTGATAAAGCGGTCATAGCACCGGAATATCAACCTTTTACCGGTGTCTTTGACGGTGATGGTTACATAATATCAAATATGACTATTAATAAAAATGGTGACGGTTTTACAGGTTTATTTGGATATGTAGGTAATAGTGTGATAAAAAATCTTGGTATAGAAGATAGTAAGGTAATGGGATATGGCGGTAATTTTGGCGGTCTGGTGGGACGTATCTACAATTCTTGTATTAGTTCATGTCATTTTACTGGAGTTGTTTCCGGAGTCAGTAGTCTTGGTGGCCTGGTGGGATATAATGTTTACTCCAGTATTATCGACTGCTACTCTATAGCAGACGTTAATGGAAGCAGTAAGCATATTGGTGGTCTGATTGGATATAACATGGGAACTGTAGAAAGCTGTTACAGTATTGGAGATGTGAACGGCCATGAAGAAGTTGGAGGGCTGTTTGGGAATAATAGCTACGGAATTACATCAAACTGTTATAGTATTACAACAGTTTCCGGAGAGGATTACATTGGTGGGCTGGTCGGAAGAAATTGGGATAATCATATCACGAATTGTTATGCTATTGGTGATGTTAGAGCAGTTATAGAAGATAGCAATAAGCTAGGCTATGAAATTGGTGGTCTAGTTGGAGAAAATTATGGTAATAATTATGACCATATTATTATAGATTGTTATGCTATAGGTAATGTTGTTGCTAAAAATAGTATCAATATTGGCGGTTTGGTGGGGGATAGCGGTAAGAGTATAATAAACTGTTATACTATGGGCAATGTTATTGCGGAAGACGGTAGTGGTGTCGGTGGTTTAGTAGGATGGAATAACGCAAGTATAACAAGTTGTTACAGCACAGGTATTGTTAAAGGTGGAGATTGTGTTGGTGGATTAGTCGGAAAAAATCGACAAAATATCATCACTAATTGTTATGCTAAAGGTTCAATTAGTGGTGATTATCAAGTCGGTGGATTAGTAGGAAGATGTATCGACGGAACTATCTTTGATTGTTACGCTACAGGTGCAGTTACTTCATCTGGTTATGTCGGCGGATTAGTTGGTCAGGTTTATGATGGCAGTATAACAAATTGTTACAGTATAGGGGCTGTTACTGGGTATAGTGATGTCGGCGGACTGGTAGGCAGCTGTTACGATCCGAATTATGTTAACACTTCTTTCTGGAATATATGGACTTCCAAACAAACAACAAGTGCAGGCGGGACAGGTAAGACTACGCCGCAGATGGAGGATATGGCTACATACGTAGATGCGGGATGGGATTTTTCATATACGGACGGAGATGATGCGGACTGGTTTATACAAATAGATGAGTATCCGATTCTTACCTGGCAGATATCGCCTGCGGATATATATACGGACGGCAGGAATGATTTCAGAGATTTTTCAATATTCGCCGAGTTTTGGCTGCGTGAGGATTGCTCGATATATAATTATTATTGCGACTGGGCAGACCTGGACTTTGACGGAGATGTTGATATAGACGACCTTGCGATATTGATGGATTATTGGTTGGAGAGAGGAATATATAATTAATCTCTATTTTATTTCTTCAATTTTGACGGGTTTGAATCTGTCTAATTGATGGAGCTGGTTTTTGCCGACCTTTATGTCCATAATGACCATACTGTCAGAATAATTCTGCTCAAGTACCGTTGTATGCGATTTTAGAAAGCCCTGGATCTTTCCATCGGCAGCGCTTGCCGTTATGCGCAAAGTTACCTGGCCGCCGGTGTAGATTTCCATTACCCTATCTTTTAGCAAGTCGAGGTTCATTCCTGTTTTTGCTGAGATACATATCGCATCAGGATAAATCGTCTGCAAAAGCTCGAACTGCGAATGGTTGTTTACGATATCTGACTTGTTCAATACCACAAGAACATTACTTTCCTTACATCCTATTTCTTCGAGGACTGCTTTTGCGTTCTCGGCCTGGTCCTGGACATCGGAGCTGGAGACATCGACAACGTGCAGAAGCAAATCCGCGTTAACTGCTTCTTCGAGAGTAGCTTTGAACGATGCGACAAGCTGGTGCGGCAGGTCTCTTACAAATCCAACGGTATCGCTCAACAGAACATTGCGCCCTTTTTCGATGGCCCATTTTCTTGTTCTCGTATCGAGCGTAGCAAAGAGCCTGTCGGCCACGTAAACATCTGCATCGGTGAGTTTATTTATAAGGGTGCTCTTGCCTGCGTTTGTATATCCTACGAGGCAGATCTTAAACATTTCGCCGCGGGCTTCTATTTCTCTTTTTTTACGTTTATCTATTCCGGCCAGTTCCCTTTTTAGTTCGGTTATTCTTTTGTTGACTATTCGCCGGTCTATTTCGAGCTGCTTTTCGCCTGTGCCTCTTGTTCCGATACCGCCTACGGCCCCTGCTGCTGTTGCACCGCCTGCACCTGCGACGCTGTCAAGGTGGGACCACATCCGGGTAAGGCGGGGATATGTATATTCGAGCTGGGCGAGTTCGACCTGCAGTTGCGACTGCTTTGTCTGCGCCCTGCTGGCGAAAATATCAAGGATGAGTTCGCTGCGGTCGATAACTTTGACTTCTATGATATCTTCAAGCTCACGAATCTGGCCGGGCGTAAGGTCGTTATCGAAAATAATCACATCTGCCTTACTTGCCTTTGCTCTTTGGCGGACCATATCGGCCTTGCCCTTGCCGATATAAGTAGCCGGGTGGACGCGGTTAATTTTCTGCTGCAGCCTGTCAACAATTACAGCACCGGCAGATTCAGCCAATGCCGCCAGCTCTGCCAGATTGTCAGAATAGGTATTCTTAAATATCGCTCCGACAAGAACAGCTCGTTCCCGCGTTACAGCTATATTGTCACGAAACTTTTCCAATTTAACTTATCATCTCCATAAAGGTCAGGATACAAATCTATTATAATAAATCAGGCAAAAAAATTCAAATACAGACGAGGAGTGTTTTAAATCAAAAAAATTACCTTATTTCAAAAAATCTGTCTTGACAACTGAATATATGCCGTTATTCTCTCTGAATCGTATAATACTTCAAACGTTTTCATATCCATTTTGGAGGAAGAGACGTGAAAAATTTTAACGGCTCCGGTAACAAGCGTAATTTCGGTCAGCGCGAGATGCACAAAACCACCTGCAGCGAATGCCAGCAGGAATGTGAAGTTCCCTTTAAACCAGTAGAGGGCAGACCTGTTTTCTGCAGGGACTGCTACTCAAAGAAGAGAAATTCCTGATTTTAAACAATCTATAAGGATACACCTCCACGACGGTTTAATCTGCTTGTTTAAAAAGTTACTTTCTTGCCATAGTTACTTTGAGACGCTATACTGGCTGCTCTGAGTTTTAATCTTTTTAAGAAAAGCAGTTTAGGCTTAAAAGCTAATGGCTGGAAAAACCAATAATATTGTCCGTTTTTCCTCACTATTTACGCCGGAGCATATTATCTGTCAGACAGATATGACTGACCGGGACAAAATCCTTTCCAAACTCCTTGAAAAACTGGCAATGGTAAAGGGCATTGGAAATGTCGAAGAAGCCTACAACGCTGTAATTGAGAGGGAAAATGAGATACCAACCGTAGTCGGGCCCGGCATCGCAATGCCTCACGCACGTCTGGAAGCTGTCAGTCAGATAACCGTCGGCATAGCCACTTCCAAAGAAGGTATTAATTACGCCGCTACCGTTAAAGGCCAGGTTAAGCTTATCATCTTGACATTAGTACCGAAAACAGCTCCGGGTGCATATCTGCAGGCTATGAGCTCCCTTGCCAAAATCTGTCAGGACCCTGAAACTGCCAATACCGTCTCCGGGCTCGAAAAACCTGAAGATATCTGGCGGTTTTTCGACCGAGGCGGAGTGGTACTCTCAGAATATCTGCACGCCTGCGATATTATGAATCCTGTTACAGTCAAACTTCAGGAATACGATACTCTTGAACGCGCAATAGACCTGTTTGTCCGCCATCGTGTAAGAGATGTACCTGTCGTGGATGGAGAAGGTGATTTCATAGGTGTTGTTACTACTCATGAACTATTGCGGGTCTGTCTGCCTGACTATATTCTCTGGGTCGAAGACCTGACCCCTATCATAAACTTCGAACCTTTTGCGGAAATTCTGCGAAAGGAAAGCAACACCTGGCTGGCGGAGATAATGACAGATGAATACGCGATTGTTTCAGAAAAGGCCCCTGCCGCCCAGGTTGTAAAGGAAATGGCCCGCAGGCATGTTGACCACGCTTACGTTCTGCGGGATAAAAGACTCATCGGCGTCGTATCATTAGCTGTATTTCTCGATAAGATATTAAGGGAGTA
>JAFGGI010000047.1 GCA_016930635.1 Sedimentisphaerales bacterium
TACTGATGTACCATCGTTACCGGCAGATGAGCTGTCGAGAACGGTTGTATCAGGTTCATTATCATTCATTTTCCAATGACCAACACAGGAAGGTGCAAGGTTTATATCAGCTACCTCGGTGCCGCCAACCGGATCCTGGTCCATTACGATACCGGCAGCAACGATATTGTCATACTGATGCGTTATTGTACCTACCTGCAGAGGACTTACTGCAAGAATCGCAGTATTTGCATCTGCCTGTGTCATACCTATAACGTCAGGTACCACATCAGCTCCGCAAGGACCTGTTGAAACTACCAGATTGACAACTGTGCCGCATGGAACAACACCACTTGGAGAGTAACTTATTACATCGCCCATCGGTACTGTATTGCTGCACTGTGTCGAGCTTGAGCCGTAACTCAGGTCCGGGTCAGCATTGATCGCAGCTATCGCAGCAGCTTCGCTCATCCCTGTAACGTCAGGAACTGTAGGCTGGCCGCGTGAAATTACCAGGTCAACTACCGTGCCGCATGGAACAACACCACTTGGAGAGTAACTTATAACATCACCAGCCGGTACAGTATCGCTGCATGCTGTCGAGCTTGAGCCGTAGCTCAAATCCGGGTCAGCAGTTAATGCAGCTATTGCAGCAGCTTCTGTCATTCCTGTAAGAACAGGCACGGTCGGCTGGCCGCGTGAAACTACCAGGTCAACTACAGTACCGCAGGCAACAGTACCTGTTGGTGAATAACTTATAACATCACCAGCCGGTACGGTATCACTGCATGCTGTCGAGCTTGAACCGTAGCTCAAATCCGGGTCAGCATTGATTGCAGCTATCGCAGCAGCTTCTGTCATTCCTGTAAGAACAGGAACTGTCGGCTGGCCGCGTGAAATTACCAGGTCAACTACAGTACCGCATGCAACAGTACCTGTTGGTGAATAACTTATAACATCACCAGCCGGTACGGTATCACTGCATGCTGTCGAGCTTGAGCCGTAGCTTAAGTCCGGGTCAGCATTGATTGCAGCTATCGCAGCAGCTTCGCTCATTCCTGTAACGTCAGGAACTGTCGGCTGGCCGCGTGAAACTACCAGATTAACAACAGTGCCGCATGGGACTGTGCCGGCGGCAGTCTGGCTTATAACCTCATCTGCCGGTACAGTATTGCTGCACTGATATATGCTTGAGCCATAACTTATATAAGGAACCGCATTGATTGCATCTATGGCATCGGATTCATCCATACCAGTTACGTTTGGAACTGTCGGCTGACCGTCTGAAACAACCAGATCAACTACAGTACCGCAATCAACAGTACCTGTTGGAGAATAACTTATTACTTCACCAGCCGGTACAGTATTGCTGCATTGATGTGTGCTTGAACCATAGCTTAGGTCCGGGTCAGCAGTCAGTGCAGCTATGGCGTTAGCCTCATCCATTCCTGTAAGGTTAGGAACTGTCGGCTGACCGCGTGAAACTACCAGGTCAACACTGGTGCCGCAGGCAACAGTACCTGTTGGAGAGTAACTTATTACTTCATCAGCCGGTACGGTATCGCTGCACTGATCTGTGCTTGAACCGTAGCTCAAATCCGGGTCAGCGTTGAGCGCAGCTATCGCAGCAGCTTCTGTCATTCCTGTAAGAACAGGCACTGTAGGCTGGCCGCGTGAAACTGCCAGGTCAACAACTGTACTGCATGCAACGGTACCTATTGGAGAATAACTTATAACATCACCGGATGGTACGGTATCGCTGCATTCTGTAGAGCTTGAACCGTAGCTCAAATCCGGGTCAGCATTAATTGTAGCAATTGCAGTGGCCTCATCCATTCCTGTAACATCAGGTACTGTCGGCTGGCCGCGTGAAACTACCATATCAACAGCACTGCCAGGAGGTACAGAACTTCCGGAAACAGGATCCTGGCTTATGACTTCGCCGGCAGGAACAGTATTGCTGCATTGAGTAGTTATTGTTCCAACGACAAGGCCTACTGTTGTGATTGCTGAATTAGCATCGGCCTGTGCCATACCAACTACATTCGGAACAGAAACAGTTTGAGTTATCTCTTCGAGCATGAAAACATCGAATGCGTATGCCTTTTGGCCGCTGCTTTCTGCATTTGCGTCTGCTTGAACGCGGACTTTGAAAGTGCCGTCGGCTCCAGGGTCAATATCTGTCCAGCGTGCAACATAACCTTCATAATGATTATTACCTGTACACATGCGTACTCTTGTAGGCTCGTATTCTACTACACCTGGCGTACTTGAATTTGTGGCAGCATCAACACCGGAAATAGTATATACGCTAAGACGGTTAGTATAACCGAGTCCGCCATCTGTTCTGTCCTTTGCTCTTGATGCAGAGGTAGCAAAGGTATATGATTTATTAGGATCCAGGCCTGTGAACTCTACATCAACCCACCAGCCAACTGCACTGGCATAATAGATTACACCGGTCATATCAACGATGCCGTTAAATGTATTATAGGCATCTGTACCAGGAGCTGGGTCATATCCGCCAGTCCAGGTAGACAAAACCTGCGGCTGCCAGATAACATTAGGATCGCTGCTTCCATCGCCGCTTTGTGTCAACGTGGCTGTTACGCCTGTGCCAAGACCGGTGGCATAATCGATCAATTCACCGGATGAAGCGGCATAACCAACCGCCGGAGGAACCTGGTGGTCTCCTGCCGGTTGTCCAACTCCTAATACTGTAATGTAGTTCGGATCACCATAATGTACGCTTTGTCCACACGGGTCCGTGCCGTATCCCACGAGTCCCGGGTCGTACACGCAGTCATTATAAGCGGTAAAATCGCCTTTTGCATTGACAGGTATTATCAATGCTGTCAGACAATATAAGCATACCATGCCTATAACGGCTTTTGCTGTTACTGCTGAAAATAATTTTTTCATCTTTGGATACCTCCTATTTACTTGAGCTAATATAAATTTTATTCTCTCACTGATTGCGCGCAATATGCGAAATCAATACAAACATCCCTGCATAATGACACGCCGATGCGAACAGAGACAGATGCTTCAGTGTCTATCTGTTTTCGCTTCCTCGTATCTTTTCATCCGTGGGCATAAGTAAAAAATCAAAGCAAAACAGCTTTGTTTTTTGTCAGGTTAATAAGGCTTAAGAGAAGGGAGGATATTCATAGACATTTTCTGCCTTTGTATCCTCTTGTAGTAAATACTGTCACTTAATCTTTCCTTCACTTTACCTCCTGTCCGTAAATCCCTTACAATACTTTTATGCACGAATAATTATTTTACCATAGTTATGGGCCAAAATCAAGGATATTTACCTTGCAAACGGCCCAATTTTAACGATATTTAAAGTCTTCAATTTTTATCTTATAATTTCATTGCCTTTAAAGGCAATTTTTCGCCTTACGGCTTGGGTACCTTCTCGAAACCCAAGCCATGAGGCTATATAAATATGACAAATTTTATCTGAAATTTACCATGCCTGGGAGAACTCGGTCCAGTCCAGGAAGTTCAGTATATCATCATCTATAAAGTCAGCAGGGACATTCGGCCCGGCAACGAGCCAGTTATCAGCAATTACTGAGATATCGGTGTAAGTCAGACGACAATCGAAATCGAGGTCATATATATTAGTTGCTGTATAATTCTGATCGGGCACATCAGCCAGAACGTTGGTGTATATCTGGATATTCGGATCAAAACTATAATATGGATGGATAGGCATTACTGTGCCTGACCAATCATTATCGACCCAGACTTCATAGAAACCGTTGACATCGGTTGTGTCAGGAGCACTGAGATTATTGGCGTCTACAAATATATCTGCCATCGGCTCATCACAGGCATTTTTAATAAGTCCTGTGATTCTGTATGTCATTAATGTGCCGATGTAATCCTGAACGTTATAGTCGTCAGCGACGTTAACATAAGCGGTGCTTCTCGGTTCGAAGGCATAAGCATATTTAGAAGGTGCGACATCGCCTGTCCAGTTGTAATCGACTATTACCTCATAATATCCGTTAACGTCAGTTATATCATAACCTCCGCCGTAATATTTAGCAGTAAACGTTCCGCCGTTGCTGTCTGGCATTACCAGTATATCTGCCAGCGGAGCAAGATTAGACTCAGTAATATGGCCTGAGATAATAAAGGTGTCGAGTGTCGCAATGTAATTATCATTAAAGTCACCGACAACATCACTGTATGCTATGGAATCAGGTGCAAATGTATAATTTGCTTTTGTTGGTGTAACCGTACCTGCCCATCTTTCATATACTGTCAGTTCATAATAACCATTTGCATCGGTTACATATGAGCCGCCGTTGTTGGTTGCGTCTACAGATACACCTTCCATAGGTATATTAACATCAGGTTCGGTTACATATCCGGAGATGGTTGTCCAGAGAAACTCACCAATTGCGAAATCACTGAACGAGGTGACATCTGTTGCCTGAATGCTCGTTGCTAACGGATTTGCGGTTGTTGATACCGACCACGTTCCGTCATATTCCTTTATGCCGTATAGTGCTGTATCAGCACCGCCTATAACATCAGCAGGATCGAAATTGAATGTTATTGTAGCGGAGGTGAACTGGAGTCCGCTGTTTGTAATCGTATAGTACCGATTTAAGGTCTTACTGCTGTCCAGGCCGGAAGTTGCAATTTGCGGATGCAGGCCCGGTGTTGTGCGTACAGTTATACCCTCCGGATAGAAGACGCTGGCAAAATTAACATCTACCGGTGCGTATGTTGTTGCATCTCCAATTGGGAACAGGTAGCTTTGTTGCAGCCCGGTCCAGAAGTTCTTGGTTAATGAACCATTGATATAGCTTGAAGAGCTGCCGCCGACGACTTCGCCATAGATGTCAAGTTCCAGTATGTTTGCACCTGTTGTAAGTATTCCATTTGTCAGTATTATGGATACTTTGTTGTCAATTAGCCGCGACGAACCAAGTATCAGGCCGGCAGGATTGTTTACGTCAAAATTAACCGCAAAATCTGAGATGGAGAAACCTCCATTGCCGGACCAGGTTTGCGGGCTTGTGCCGATGAAGTTAATGCTTAAACCAGGTGAGGTACCTGCTGTAGTACTGTTTATAGTGATCGTTCCATTTTGTATAAGATCTCCCTTCAGATTAATAATACCTTCAGGATAATCCAGAGCAGAAGGTGAAGTACTCTTGAACATCAGGTAACTGCTTGAACCGATGGTAAAGTCTCCATCAATATTATAGACAGCAGAGCCCGAGTGAGGTCCTGCACTTTCGTATAGCTGTACTCTGTTAGCGGTTGTGCCGAGATTCAGGTCTCCGCCGATGTTCCATGTACAGCTTGCAGTTGTTACGCTGCTTTGGTTGATTGCCGAGATTCTTCCGCTTCCGGATATATTAACATTTCCTGCGATATTGTGAATATTTGTTCCGGAATACTCTCCTATACCTCTTATTGTTCTGTTAAGAATATTCAAATCACCGGCTACGGTTACACTTTCGGGAAGCGAGTAATTTGCCAGGAGGTCAAAAGTAAGATTACCAAAGACCGGATTCGCCCAGCTGGTTGGAGCAGTATTATTGAACTCAACGGTGCTTGTCGGGTCTAACGACCAGTATACGCCTGGGACAGGATCGCCGGAGGAGATAGTGAGCTTCGATGCTGCCTCCATTGTCAGTTTGTCACAACTGCCGGCCGCTGCGAGAGTTACTTCGTCACCGGTTTGAATAAAGACGTTGTCTATCGTATTCGGCACAACTCCTCCCAGCCATGTAGTGGTTGTATGCCAATCACCGCCGCCTGTTCCGTTACTTATTATTGCCGGAGGTGTACCGACGTAGTTCTGTGCGCTGTAGTTATAAGTAACATTGGAATAGTTTATGGAATTTGGTTCGAATGTATAGCCATCCAGACTCGGAGTAACCGTACCTGACCATGCATTTTCTACTGTCAGTTCATAATAACCGTTGACATCTGTTACATCTGAGCCGCCTCCATTTGTGGCGTCTACAGATACACCTTCGAGAGGTGTATTGGCATCAAATTTAATAATATGGCCTGAGATAGTTCTGTCCGGGAATTGTCCAACTGCGAAAGCACTGAATGATGTAATGTCTATTGCCTGGATGCTCGTAGACAGCGGATTTGCTGTTGTTAACATTTCCCATGTGCTGCCGTTGTATTTGCTTATGAAATATTTTGATGTGTCGGCGCCGCCGATTACATCATTAGGGTCGAAATTAAGCGTTACTTCAGCAGCTGTGAATAATACTCCGCCGTTGTTTTCTATTGTGTAATATCGGTTCAAAATCTTACCGGGTTCAAAACCGGCCGAGTCAATTTGCGGATGCATTGACGGTGTTGAACTTGCTGTCATTGTGCCTGAATAATAGACATTTGTAAAATCGATATTTATTGGTGTATAAGCTGCTGCATCTCCGACGGGGAATGTTATATTTTGTGCTCCCAGATTAATTCTCAAGCCTAATGGGCCGTTGACATAACTGGATGCATCTCCGCCAATGAGAGAGCCGTTTGTAATATTCAGCTTATTTGCAGTTGTTGTGGTAAGTATTCCATTCGTTAGTATCACAGATGTTCTGTCGGAGATATCCCATGGCGAACTAAGTATTACACCTGCAGGATTGTTGACGTCCATATTTGCCGAGAAGGCCGAAATTGAGAATCGTCCGCTGCCTGACCAGTATTGCGGCTCTGTTCCGACGAAGTTAATAAAGAGGCCTGGTGACGAACCTGATACAATACCATTGACGCTGACGATACCATTCTGTATGAAATTACCTTTCAGGTTAATAGTGCCCTGAGGATAATCGTCTGTGGTCGATGATGTGCTCTTTAACATTATATAACTGCTGTCACCTAAGGAAAGATCGCCATCTATATTAAATACAGCTGAACCTGTATGAGGTCCTGAGCTTTCATATAGCTGCACTCTGCATCCGCCTGAAGCAATAGTCACATCTCCGGCGATGTTCCATGTAGCACTTGCAGAAGTTGCGCTGGTTTGGTTGACAGCTGAAATTCTTCCAAGAGCGGAGATATTAACGTTTCCTGCGACATAATGTATATTTGTTCCTGAGGTCTCTCCATTGCCTCTTATTGTTTTGTTTAGGATAGTAAGGTCGCCGAGTACTGTTATACTTTCCGGCAGTGAATAGTTTCCTGAAAGGTCAAATATAAGGTTTCCGAAAGTTGGGTTTACCCAACTGTTCGGGACGATATTATTGAATTCTATGGTACTTGCAGGATCTAACGACCAGGCAGAACCCGGGATCGGTCCGCCGCCGGTCATAGTAAGCTTAGAACCTGCCTCCATTTCCAGGCTTGCACAGTTACCGTCAGCTACAAGAGTTATTTGGTCACCTGCCAGAATAATGACATTATCCGTATCGACAGGGACAACACCTCCTGCCCATGTGCTGTTTGCATCCCAGTCGCCGCCGCCTGTTCCGTTAGTTGTAATGGGAGACGGGCCGTCAGAAACCACAAGGTCAACCACCGTTCCGCAAGGAGCAATACCTGTGATAGATTGACTTATCACATCACCGGCGGGAACAGTTGCGCTATAGTCTATGGAACTTGAGCCGTAGCTTATATCATTAACATCATTAATTGCGGCAATTGCGGCAGCCTCACTCATACCGGTAACATCCGGCACGGAAGGCTGGCCGGAGGAAACTATCAGGTCAACAACAGTTCCGCATGGAACTGAACCTATTATAGACTGGCCGATACAATCGCCTACCGGGAAAGTATTACTACACTGATAAGAGCTTGAACCATAACTTATATCAGCAGTTCCATTAATAGCTGCTATAGCAAGAACTTCACTCAGACCTGCTACGTTCGGTACTACAGCTGTACATGGACCGGCAGAAATATCCAGGTCGATTACCGTTCCGCACGGAACAGTACCTATAGCGGATTGTCCCATTACCTCGTCTAATGGTATGGTATTGCTGTCTATGTAAGTGCTGGTTCCATAACTGACATCAGCAATTGCATTGATTATAGCGATAGCTGCAGACTTGCTGAAACCTGTCAGGTCCGGCACATCGGGCTGACCATAAGATATGTATAGGTTTACTACAGTACCGCATGCAACTGTTCCAATAGCCGACTGGCCTGATACGTTGCCGGGCGTTATAGTATCGCTGCATGCCGAAATGCTTGAACCGTAACTTACATCATTAACCGCATTTATCGCGGCAATTGCTGCAGCTTCGGTCATATCTGTTAAATCTGGTACCAAAGGCTGGCCTGTTGATATAACCAGGTCTATTACAGTTCCGCAGGGAACAAAGTTTATAGAGGACTGGCTAATTACGTTACCGACAGGAACAGTGTTGCTGCATTGATAGCTGCTTGAGCCATAACTTATATTAGTAACGGCATTAATTGCAGTAATAGCTGCAGCTTCACTCATACCTGCTACATTAGGGGCTAAAGGCTGACCAGTTGATACTACAAGGTCGACCGGTGTCCCTAAAATAACGGTAGTTCCAGCATTAGGATCCTGACTTATTATACTGCCGGCAGGAACTGTATCACTGCACAGAGGAGTTATAGTTCCAACAGTAAGACCGGCAGCTATAATAGCTGTATTAGCATTGGCCTGAGTCATATCAACAACGTCAGGGACAAATGTATTAGTAGTAAAGCTCCAAACATCACCTGTGGTAGTCCCCCCGGCATTTCTTTCGTCTATACGCCAGTAGTAAGTTGTGTTTGGCAACAGAGTTCCCGGGTCATATGTTGTAGTGAGTTGATCACCTTTAAATTCAGCTTCACCCGGATTAGGATTTGTGCCGAAATAAATATCGTGCAGTGTTGCGTTGGCATCTGCAGTCCAGCTAAGATCGGCATCTCTATCTACATTAATAGCTCCATTATTCGGATCCGGGTTAGTGGCTAATCCTGGAGATGCAACAGGGAATTCAGCAGTTCTGATCTCTATAGCACCGATAGCCCAGTCGTCACTGGTGCTGGGCGTAGTATTGAAGGTGTATACGCCAGGTGTTAATGCTGACCGCATACCACCCCATAGTCCCATATCATAGGTAGTACTTGTTCCGGTATAAGTATCCCAGAGTTCAGTAATATCGGCACCGGGCGAGAATGGATTGGCATCACCACCCTGAACACATGTTGCACCGAAAATGACTGAGTTGGTATCCTGTGTTGTAATTTCCAGAGAAATATCTGTGCCGCTATATGCCATCATACCGGAAATTCCTCCGATAGGATCATCCTGGTTTACACCTGTGAAATTAGTAACGGCAATACCATCCGGGTCAACACTGCTTGCATAATGTACACTGACATCATTTGTTCCTTCCGGAGGTGCAACCAGATACCAATGCTGGACTCTGCAGCCGCTGTTCATATTTGCTGGTCTGCCTGTGTCTAATGCTATTTTCAGATCAATGCCGGCATAAGTAATCGAGTCAACCCATTCGCCGCCCTCAATCATAACGGTGACAACCAGGAGACGATTACTGCCTGCCGGTACAGTATGTGAAAATGTTGCACTTGTCCTGGCAGAGGAGTATGTGTTTAATTTGATTGCACTCGCTACAACCGGAGGTTCCATTAGAGGAGGCGCTATCGAAGATACTATTGGAGACCAACTGCTCTCATTTTGTGCAGGGCTCATGTCTCTTGTTTTTACTCGATAGCGATAAATAGTGTTAGACTGAAGATTTTTGTCTTTATAGTAAGGTCTTAGCTGCCATCCGCTGTCATGATTAGGATCGGTAATATTATTGAAATAATATTCAACACCCGATCTGTCACTGGCAGGTTCTGACATCATTGTTATTGAGGTACTGCTGGTTGTTACTGGTGTCCTTATCCAGTCCAGGGGGTCTGGAGTCGGCGGAATAAGGTCAACAATATACTGTAAGTCATCCATGTCCTGATCTGTTTTTCCATCTGTGTATATATTTGGCGAGCCGAATGTACTGTAAGCACACTTTCCATAATTAGCTCTCTCGTTAACAAATGGGCTCGGATTTTCCTGAAGATTAAATACCTCGTTATTTCCGATTCCGGTTACCGGCTTGATTCCTTCGCCGGCCGGTCCAAATCTGTCAGTCCCGTTACTGTCACGAACAGTTAACTGCCAGTTGTTATTTGAAACCTGGAAATCCGAAGCGGTGATATATGTTCCGGAGGCACCATTGTGAGCCTGTACGTTAATCCACCATTGACCGTTTTCCGGGTCATAGTTGCTGATATTGTCCGGCAATTCTTCTGAAACAGTAATTATCGTACCATTACGTATGTCAGACCAGGCTGGATGATTGGTCAGGGTTAATGTTTTTATTTGCTGACCTGCGCCGCCGGTGTCATCGCTGACTATGAACTTCCAGCTTCGCATATCAAGATGGTCCTGTGTTACGACGACTTCGAACCAGTCGCCTCCATTGCCCGGAATTCTTCCCCAGAATGTATCTGATGCATTATCCCTGAGATAGTTAGCGCTTGATGTTGCATTGTATTCATTCAGAACAATAGCTCTTGCTTCAAGATAATTTTGTGCTTCCGGAGTTGGTATAGTAAACTCGCGGCGTCCTTTAGCTCCCGGATTTCCATCAGGGAACTTTCCGTAAGAAGTGTCTATAAGTAAAGGAACATAATTAAGGTAATCAATATTGTTGCCGTCACTCGTATAAAGTCCTACATGTCCTCCGGAGCCGCTTAAAGTGAAGTTTACATGCAGCGGGCCGTCATTAGGTTCATTATCTGCCCAGAAAATCATCCAATCGTGACTGGCAAGAGTTGTTCCTGCGGGCACTTCCCATTTGTCTGGTACGTTGTAGTCATTGGTCAAGTACATTCCTGACAAATCGATAGAGTTAGCCGAGGCATTGTAGACTTCTATCCATGATTCATACTCGCCTTGCTCGTCAGAATTAATCGAATTATTGAAGGTCAATACTTCATTAATCCACAGATCCGGTACTATCGAAAGAGTATCAGCTCTGCTGTTTACAGCACAAGGAGTTCCTCCTGTTGAAACACTTGCTCTCCAATTCATAGCGTGGTTGCCGTTTTGGGAAGTATCTATACGTTCAAGTGAAGGTCCTGCGGCATCTGCTAATGTGTCCCATGGCAAATCGTCGTCATATCTCACTTTGTCCACTTCATTTCCGTACCGGTCGGTGAGTATAAGGTTTTCTCCGCCGTTGTCTAAACCGCCTTCGTACTGTGCGGCGATAAATAATCCGCTGCCGTATTTTGCACGGAATTGTATGTCATTTCTAACAACAACTAAGTAACTCTGCGGCAGCAATACGGTACCTGGCGGGAGGTCGAGATTAACGCCGTCAAGATGCCATTCGGACATATCGACAGCTTCAGTTGCTGAAGGATTATAAAGTTCTACGAATTCAAAATCATTTCCGTCTGAAGGATTATACATTATTTCATTTATTACAATTTCAGGTTGTGCACTTTGTGCTTCCGGGATTTCACCGGCAACACGATGCGTGGTAAATAGATGTGTTCGCCGTGGTTCGAGATATTCATCTTTTAGTCTCTGTGCTGATTGTTCAACTGTATAGTATTTGCCCCATGCGAACCATTTATCTCTGTCTAAAGCGGCTTCTGTGTCCATAAAGTCGGCCATCTCATCGACGAATCTTTCGAGAATTCTATCTTCATATGGCGTGCCCGGCGGTTGAAGCTGTTCGTCCATAATAGTGCGCAGTCTGCGGAAATACATTTCACGAACATCCGGTTCGAAAAACAGTGCATCTATCATACGATGCCACAGGAAATCATATTTCATGTGGGTCTGATTTCCGAATAACGGGTGACTTGGTGATACATTTGTACGTCCTGAAATTTCATCTACATCAGCCCATATTTCGTCGTTAAGGACATCTCCCTGATAGTTACGGCCCCAGGTAAGGTCCTTGTCCCACGGCAGCATATACCATCGCTGCGTGCCCATGGTATCACGGTACAGATAATAGTTTTTGCCGACAGCATCATTGTCGTGTATGACTATGTGTGCTGCCCAGTAGTTTAGTAAGCGTGGTATATCGAGGTTGTCAAACATGAAATCTCTTTTTGCCTGTCCTGTAAGATTATTAAGGCCGTCCAATAAATCATGCAGATCATTAAAATCGCCGTCGTCAGGTCTTTTCTTTTCATAGTAATCGGGAAGTTCATTAACTGGATAATAACGGCAGTCAGCGGTAGCGCCATCGTATGCTTTGTACATAGCTCCGAAGTCTTCATCGAGTTCGTGACGTTCGAAGTAATCGTCATCCGGATGTTCCATATTTATATAAAGTCCAAAAAACTCGCCGTTTTGAAACAGGCGTGTATGGAAAGTCCTGCAATAAGGAGAACCAGATGTTCCGAGTACGATAGAAGAAAGATATTCATGCATATAGGTTTTATCTGCATATGAAGCCTGCATATCGAACTGGTCTACCGGTATACCAATCACTCCAGGTACATAGAAATGATGTCCCTGAGGGAAGCGGAATTTCCAGTTTTTCTTTGGCCAGGTGGCGCTGGAACCGCCTCTTACACGACATTGTACTCCATCATAAAGGGTTCCATTGTAATACATTAATGCCGGTTCAAGTTCATCTGTGTCATAATGAGCTAATGCATCGGCGTAATCAGCCGGGTCCATAAACCAATGATAAATAGGAAGGGCTGTTACCGTTGACGCATCGTCTTCGGTAACAGTTCCGGTATATGTAACTGAATCATCATCTCTTGGAAGTTCCATAGAACCTGTTGGTCCAGTGGCATCGATACGGCATCTAATCAGAGTGTTAAGAGGCTGAGCCGGCAGTATCGCACCATAGATACCGTCATTAGCATCGCCGTCTCCATTTAGTCCGTCATCGAACATGGAAACTACAACAGGCGAACCGAAATTAACGATATATGTCAATTGGGCTGTAGTTGCGTCTTCTATTACGGCGGTAACTATAACCGGTAAATCTGGTTCATCGTCATATTGAACATCACTGATCCATGGGGGCAAATTGGCAGCGTTTACGCTATTGAGAGCACCAGCAGTATGCCCTGAAGCGTCTGTTGAAGCATGCCAGTTGCGAGGTGTATTGCCATCGGAGACAATAACAATTCGTTCCAGTGACGGGCCCATTCCGTCAGGTGTTACGGGCCAGGGAGGAGCATCGTCAAAAATTACTTCATCTTTAATGAAACCATTGGCGTCGATTAACTGCAGAGGTTCACCAGAGTTTCTGAGATTTCCAATATAGTTGTGATCCGGCGGGAAACCATATGTTGTCTGGAATTGATTTACATCTTTAGCAAGGATCAGATATGAATCTGGTCCTATGGATGCTCCGGGGCCGAAGGTGAATTTAAGGCCGTCGACTTCCCAGTTTTCGAGATTTATTGTGTTTGGACCGGTATTGTAAAGTTCAAGGAAGTCGTCTCCATCAAGCTCTGAGAGCGTATGATACATTATCTCATTGATAACGATCTCTGCTCTGGCTGATGTGAATGATAATGCCAGGATGCACAGGAACAATAACCCGGACACTGTTTTTATTTTTTCTGCTGTTAATAATGGTTTCATTTTTTATCCTTCTGTGTATCTATGCAAAATAATTTAGACTTATTTTAAATTTTCTTTTGAATTTCATGTTCCGGGATTCGCTGTACCTGCTTCCCAGTTTTCTACATCATCACCGAAGAGGTTTGGATCAATTATATTAAGTGATTCACCGTTATTGTCCGGACCCTTCGGCCAGGGATCCAGGCCGGGCCAGTCTTTATGCTGGCTGCCGTCACTATATCTGACATTATCAATACGGACATAAACATGGTCGCCGGTCGGCTCATTTGGATCTTCCAGTTCGCCCGGCATTGAAATTTCCACATTTTCACCATCATTACTGAGTTTTGTATCATCTTCGAACGGGCCGTAGACATTAACGTCCGGCGGCATGGCGCCGAATGCAGCTGTAAATGCAGCAGGGTCTCTTGCTACTATTGCATATCCATTGGCGTGTATTGGTGTGCCAGGTGGGAACTCGTATTCCGGTCCTTCTGTAAACTTCCATGGGGAATATCCCGGTACACAGGGGTCATATGTCTGCAAGTAAACCGTATAATTTGCAGTGTTATGTAATTCGATGTATTCGGCGCTGGAGCCTGCGATAGGATCGTACATAATTTCACTGATCACAATTGGTCCGACTTTTGGCCCTGAATTAGCTGCGCCCGGAGTGTTTGCATCCATTGCTACAAATTTTACATCACCGGTGCTGTTGGTATAACGGCCCAAAGATATGTTTCTGGCTGAAGCGCCAAATTTTCTATCATCGCATACGTGTTGCGGATTGGTAACTATATCAGGGAATGACAAATATACAGTTTCGCCATTTTCGCTTAGTAGAAATGGCCTGTCAGTGGGGTTGCCGTGAGGTATTCCAAAGTGGTCATTCTGGTTGAAAGTTATATAACCATGTGCAGGAATTATTGTGCCATTGGGGATTTTATATTTGGTCAACGGTGAATCACTGTCGCTGATATACCAGCCGCTGAGGTTAACCGGTACGCCGGAGGTGTTGTACAATTCCAGCCAGTCTGGCAGTATGCCATGAGAATGGGCCATGACTTCGTTGATTACTATTGTCTCGAGCGGCAGATCAGGTTCGGAATCGAGCCAGTTTTCTCCCATTATCCCGAGGTCAAGCAGGTTTACTTTACAGTCTCCATTCAGATCACCTATGGGACAGTCTGATGCTAACGCGGCGGACACAGCCGCACATGTCAATAACAGACAAGCTAATTTTACTATTCTTCTGGTTATCAATGACTTTTCCATAGTTCTATGCTCCTTATAGTATTTTTAAGTAAAATATTATTTACTGATATTTCCACATTCCATCCGGTTTTACCTGAAGCACTCCGGTATCACGATAGAAGCCCAGCATCGCGATAGCGTAATTGGTCACAGCCTCTGTGACAGCATTTTGGGCATTGAAAAAATCTTCCTGGGCGTCAATCACACGCTGGCTGTTTGCCCGGCCGTACTGCATAAGCAGGAGAGTATTGTCAAAACGTTTTTGAGCTAATTTAAGACTGTTAAACTGTACACGGAGACGTTCGGATGCCTGGGTCATATTGCGATAGTTCTGACGTACTTCCAGTGTTACCAAATCGACCATTTCCTCATACTCTCGCTGTCGCTGGTTCAGTATTATCAGGGCTTTGCGATAGATATTTTGTTCGGCGACTCTGTCCAGCGGCAGTTCCAGATCGATACCCATAACTGATTTGTCCTCAAAACTTCTGACAGGATTGTCGTCACGCAGACGTCTCATCGAGTCGGGACGATTTCTATCGGTGGAAAGGTCATCATCCAAAGCGCCTATTCCGGGCAATTCCGAAGAGCTGGAAAGAGATGTAGCATTGGTGCCGAAGAAAAGGTTCAATTCGCCCCTGAGACTATCTTTAGCTACCAAAACCTTCCTTCTGGCGTCTTCAATAGCATCAGCCTTATTGGCCAGGTCTAAACGCAGTGCCAAAGCAGTTTCGATAACATCTTTTTCAGAAAATTCGCCATCTTCATTAAATACGAAATTGTTATTATTATACTGATTCTCAAGCAGTTCGAGCAGTTCAAGTTCCTCGTCTAAAGCAGCTATTTCTTCTGTGGTCAAATTTTTTTGGGTTTTGGTAATTTGAGAAAAAGCGGAACTATGTGGTGCAGTTTCTCTTAAAGCGGCAAGTTCATTTACGTCCGGTTTAAACTCTGCTGTAACCGGTAAACTTAAAGTTATTTTGAATTCATCGAGTACCTGCCGATAGTCTCTTTCTGCTATAGCCATTTCATCCAGTGCCTGGAGCTTGTTTTGGGAAATCTGATTAAGTTCATGACGTGGCAGACGTCCGGCATTGGCTAATTTCTCGGCTTGTTCATGGAGGTCGAGGAGACCTTTGTAATGTCTCTCAGCATTTTTAAAAAGGTCATATTGCTGTAAGACAAGATAATATTGACTGATGACTGAAACCACAAACATCTGACGATATCTGTTGAATGCACGTATTTGGTAAAGGGTGTCCCGTTCTGCCTGTGTGAGGTTTTCCATTACAACTCTGATATCACTTCCGCGAAGCAGGGGTACATTGATGGTTGGACTTAAGACTGAGACAAGGCCGCCGCTAAGGTCGCCGGTAAACACCTGGAACCAGGCCAAGGCAATTTTTACGCCGATTCTTGCGCCATTGGCAAGCAGTAGCTGAAAACCGAAGTCCGCTTCGGTGCCAAATCCTTTCTCCTCTCCCTCTTCGCCATATCCGCCTCTGGCTCCGCTGAAAGGCCATGGCTCAAATTCGTGGCGAAATGACTTTAAATCCAAAGCTACGGTATACAGGATTTCTCTTTCTAACTGGTATTGCCGGTTATGAGCAGTTGCGATTGCTACTGCCTGGGGCAGAGTAAGTATGCCGGATTCCGGTATAACTTTTTCGATTTTTATATCATGTGGCGAAGGTTCGACATCGCTAATCTTATAGTTGGCCTTGCTGCCGAAATCATCCTGCCATTTCTGGTCGAGGATATTATAGACTGTTTCATCCGCCTGTTTTTTGTAATTTTCTTCGCTGCACCCTGTCAGCCAGATCAATGTGCCGAGGCAAAAAATCGTCCAATAAATTGTCTTCTTTCCTTTACTACTCATGCAAAACCAAAAAATAAATATTATTTTTAACTTATAAACCTTTTATTCCTACAGTTTCACCCGGGAGCAAATCCATACCAGGCGGAATTTTTATTACTACCGGCCGACCCCATTGAGCAACACTGGGGTTTTGCCATAACCGCTGTGGCATTATTTCCATAGTAGGGCCGAGATTGACTACCTGTGACTGAGCAATTTTTGCCGGTGCGGTACTTTTGATTATCTGCACTACCTTTGTTTCTTTAACTTCAGACAGTTGTTCCTGACTGACGTAAGCCACAATCGCTGTCGGCTCTTTTTCTGCAATAACGAGCAGGGGTTCTCCTGCGAGAACAAATTCTCCTGGCTTGCGCACGACATCTTCGCCGGGTCTGAGTGAAGCTATCCAATTAGAATTGACCTGGATCTGAACTACCTTGCCATCTGCCGGAGAGGTAATCTTCAGTGCTTCGCGCTGCACCGCCAGTTCGTTTATCAATCCTTCCTGAACAGCGATCTGTTTGCGTATTGGTTCTAATGTATTATCTATTGACGGGTGGGCTGTTTGCCGTTTGGCGTATTCATCACGGCGATGGCGTGCCTGTTCATAATCCTGCTCGGCCTGAGCCAGCGTTTGTTCGCTTAATTCTATTTTTTTTGCCATAGCGTTGTAGAGGGTTTGGGCTTTCTGTAATTCGTAGGGCGGTATGGCATCTTTTTCAAGGAGTTCAGAGGCGATTTTTACTTCTAACGCGAGGTCTTCTAACATTACCTTGTCAGTTTCTATCAATGTCTTTTGTTCCAGTATGACGAGTCTGGCATTTTCTACGTCGACATTATATCGCCGCTGTGATGCGGCCAAATCGGTTTTGAGATTAGCTTCCTCGGCCAGCATGGTATCCTGAATAGAGAGGAGTTGTGCCGTGAGATTTTCTATCTCTGCATGAATAGTAGCTATTTGGGCGTTTAGAAGTGTCTCATCCAGAGTTGCGAGGATTTGTCCCTTGATGACATCTTCGAACAATTCGACAGCAACGGTTTTGAGCCGGCTGTCAACAGGAGCAGAGACCCGGTGTATTTTACCCTGGGTAATTCCCATAACCTGGAATTTTTGACTGCGGTTGCGGAACAGAACTACCACACATACCACCGCTGACAGCCAGACTATGACCGGCATAATATGTGGATTTAGTCTTCCAAGACGCAAAAATTTACTGCTCTTCTTCTTCGTCATATCCTGAAACTAAAACTAAACTAAACTAAACTAAACTTCTAACAATTGTTCCTGCATCGTGAGGCTGATATTCTTAATACCTTCTATAGCTTCCAACTCTGCAAGCATTTGTTCATTCTTACTCGAATTTCGTATCATCAGCTGGTATGCGTATTCGACATTAGAACTGCCTATAGAGCTGTCCTGTGCCGATATAAGCGTAAAATTACCGCAGAAGCGTTTGAGAATAACCAGTATCGGATGCTTGGGTTCAAGATGACCTGCAAAACTGAATCGTAAAAAACCGTTATGTGGCCGACGTGAACCAAAACTTGTCAGGTGAAGGTATATTGTGATAAAGCTTAAAATAATCGTACCGAAAATCGCAATTGCAAATCGCTGAGAACCGGCTGCCATACCGATTACCAGCGTACAGAAAATAAAAACTATGTCTCTTGTATCTTTGACTACATTACGGAAACGTATAATAGCTAAAGCGCCCATTAATCCAAAAGCGGTGATAATATTGTTTCCTATCACAGCCATAATCAGGGCGACTACGACGGTAATTATTACCAGTGACTGAACAAAACTTATCGAATACGACAGCCCCTTATGTGTGAGGTAGTAAATCCAGGCGAGAACCTGCCCGAGTACAAAAGCCAAAAGTAATGACAAGAGTACATTCTCCGGCGTGAATGCTCCGCCGGTAATGCTGACACCATCTAGGATTTCCCACATCTGGTTCATAGTTAATACATCTTTATCGGTATTTTAGGCGCACAAAATCTTAACGCGCATGCATGCTTAACAGTGCGTGCATATTTCGAAACAGATCTTTGAGACAACTCCAGAGATTTAACAATGTGGCTGAGCCAGACCGGATAAAACTCTGTGAATTTAATCTCTAATATAACGCCTTCCATGGGATAATAATGCCACCCACCTCCATTGAGTGAAACCTGAGCTTTTTCCGAGACTTTATAGGCAAGCTTTCGGTCAAATGTGATACGTATGCGACTGTCTGATATCCCCTCGTAAGCCTCTCTGAGATAACGTACCTGTACAACAGGTCTTGCGCCAATATTCTTCATATATAGCTGGAACTGCCTGAGTGTATCGCCGTCTCCATTCTCACTTTCTCGCAGCAAATCGGGACGAGACAGCAGGTTTGCTATATCCTGATGAGCTACTTTTGCGCGATTCTTTATAATTATGCGGTTTACCCTGCGTTTGAGCTCAAAGAAACTCGGAGAAGACGGGTCGTCAGAATAACGGCGAATTCTAAGCTTGAAACGATTTTTACAGCCGTCGAGACTTTCTTTGCACAAACGCAAATCATCCGAATCCAGATACAGACTTGTAAGAAGATACGCACGGTCAGGCTGAACCTGACAGTATCGATCGATCTGTATATGAGGCTTGATCAATTCTTTGATGATAGCAGCCTGTGATTCACTTATGATATATTTTAACTCATGACGGTTCACAAGCATCTGATCAGATGATCTGGCAGATAATCCCCGAGCTTTATAAGCTTCTTCCTTCTTGCCTGTAATATTATTTACAATCATTTCCACCCAATAATTTATTATCCAACACACAACATCTGCCAAGTCCCGGATAGAACCAGACAGAGAACTTTTAAAATAAATACTGGACGATAGTACGTATCTCTCTTAATTCCTTACTTTGACAGATAATCTTCTTCTTCCATTTCCTCCGCATGAGAGATTCCATTCCCCTCACAAGTCATCCAGAAGAAATGAATTGTCTCTTACGTTTAAGAGATTTAAATATATGGGAGGTTCACTAACACAAGTTGAGAGTCCAGGCTTAACCTCTCATTAATTTCATCACATAATTTTTATTGCAGTGTATTAACAAACACTACGTATCACAGGCTTTACATTATATCAAATTATGTGAAAAAATCAAGTAAAAACCAGCTTTTTAGTGAATTGTCTGGATAATCTTTTAAAATTAAATATGGAAATTTAACTTCTTTTTGAGCAAAGAGTTAAAAGAAGTGGAATATTTAATTTTCAACTATATTTTTCGGCTGATCACAGCAGTCTTTTCTTTGTATAACTACTTATATTTAAATATGTTATGATTTAAAAAGACCGATATAATACTTGTTTTCATGTCTGTTTTAGTATGATTTTGGAGTATTTTAGTGCTGTTAATTTATGCTGGAACAGATAAAAAATCAGGCAAATAAAGACATTGTAGATTGTTTTTTGGATGTTATTCATGATGTCGGATAGTTGCGTTATTGTAGATTAAGTTGTTACTTTCATATGGGGGCGGCAGTACATATGTTCCACACAAACCTCCTGCAAGAAGCTCTCCAGTGTGCGGGCTAACTCCTATGATTAACCCTATTCTTGGTAAGTTTTTACTGATGTCTTGCCATGTTTTGCCTGCATCAATACTCCGCCATATATTGGAAATACCTGTATTCCCTAATGATGCATAAATTATATTCTTATGTCGTGGGTCAATTGCTATATAGCGTACGTAAACGAACATATCATCAGGTTTATGGACTTGGGGCAATAAACCAAGACTTGTCCATCTGTTAGCAGTAGCATTATAACGTGCAATATCTTTATTTGCATCGATGGAATATAAGATATCCACATCTGTCGGGTCTATCGCAAAAGCAGGAATAACGCTGAGTGTATTGAATTTCCATCCTGGTTTAGTGACTTCAGTCCATGTTTCCCCCTTATCGGCGGAACGAATAATTACCTGATTGTACAGGCAAGTTGCGTATACTATGTCAGGATGGGACATACATTGTCCCTGAATCATTGGAATGTCATAAGTATTTAGCGCAGAGTTGTGATAAATAAAAGGAGAAAAATCAATAGGCTGATATGATATTCCGCCATCGGTAGATTTCCATCGTGAAGAATAAACTGTGTTAGGGTCAGTACGATGATACTGTAAAAATAAGATCCAAGGATAGGGGGGTTGAGGGTTGTTTGGTTTGTAATTAGTTTCGAGTGCCCAACCGGTATTTTCATCTTTCAGATACATATGTCGGCTATTGGGTTTGTTTGTTGTAACATAGCCGATTGAAGCTGCCATAGTCTCGGAACCTGCTTCCGGCTTGAAATCTATACAAGAACAGTATGTTGGCAATGAAGGAATAGAACCATTCTTTTTCCATTTGTCTATGTTATCTCCGGAACAAGTAGTATAATTTTTGTAGAACCATTTACCTGCATTTGTTGTTACGACATAACCAACATCGGCCAAACCAAGTGCGAATCTTTTTGGATTAAATTGGTCGAATGCAATACTTGTTGGATATACGAGTGAATAACCTGTAAACAATGTAGCGCTTTCTGTAAATGTTTTACCACCATTTGTTGTTTTATAAATATTAGCGTTAGCAAAAGCGATTGCTTCATTTGGTTTTTTTGTATTTGGCACGATACCGGACTGTTTTCCATGAATACGAGTTTTATATTTACCTTCAGGAATGTCATAACAATCTTTGTTTGTGGACCAGTTTTTTCCGCCATTGTGTGTTACGATAGTGGAATTGTTTTTTTGAATACCACATAAGTAAATTGTATCCGGGTAACCTGGATTATAGAAGCCGGCCCAGACCGGGATTTTTTTTAATTCAGTAAAGATTTTTCCTCCGTTTATTGATTTGTAACAGCCTGTATTGTAAACAGTTACGAATATCATATTTGGGTCAGAAGGGTGTATGAAAACTGAAGTTACATCGCCTTTAGGCAGGTTGCCCAGAGGCTCCATTGAGGTACTGTCTCGGGTGTATAAAAACAACCCATCATCGGACCCCAGATAGACCTTGCCGCCGATGCCGACAGCAATTTGATAAAATTTATCTATACTGGTGTCAGCGATTTTATTCCAGGTATTTCCATAATCTACAGACCTGAAAAGTCCTTTAGTAGTGTAAGATTTATTTTCCGGAAAAACAAGATACCAGTCTTTAGTTTTTGTAGATTCTTTTGTTGCAGGATCATAAGCAATTAGATCTTTAATATAGCGATGTTTATTCCAGTTGAAGCTCCAGTCAGTTTGCAAAACGAGTTTCCAGTTTGTTCCGGCATCTGTTGAGAGATATAAACCACTGAACTTTTTGTTTTGCGGGTACCACAGATGAGTTGCTACTATAAATACCCTGCAGGGATCTGTGGGATCTACTTTGATTGAGTCTGAATTAACATGATAAAGTCCTTTGCCAATAGGTCTTGTCCAGGTTTCTCCTGCATCAGTACTTTTCCAGGGGCCGCCGCCATCATGTGCCCAGTAAATATAATTCGGATCAGAGGGGCTTCTGGTGATACTATGCGGCAACTGTGTTCCTTCGCCACCGATTAGGCCGTGAAGGAATTCATATTTGGTCCTGATTGGTAATATGCGCCAGTTATTATTTGAGTTGTTAACGATGTCTTTATCGTCAGCAATATTGCAAAGCGCAAAAGATGGTATGCATGTAACTGTCATACACAATAGCGAAGCCAGAATCCATTTTTGGCTTTTTTTTGAACGGCTTATGAATAGTACAATAATGAACCGTCTAATTCTAAAACACCTCCTTCTTTGTTGGTATGATGACACATAACCAACCCATATTTAATTGTAAGACTGGTACTGCTTTCGTCAAAGGAAATTTTAGAGCTTTAAGTGGCGGGATAATTCAATAATGGGCACTTAAGTGCTGTTTTTTAGTATATCGGGACAAAAAAATTGCCCATATTAACAAATTATTCTAACTTATTGTATAATATGTTGTTATAATTGATTCTATTGTAGAGAAGTAATGTGAAATAAAATTTGGTTATAACAGTTAAATATTGACAACTGCCTATTAAGGATATATAATTAACTATTTGTCACAACTATGGTTAGGTGAACTGTTTTATTAGTAATCATAGTGTTGCTTATTCTAAATATTGGGTTTTAATACTGGGCTTGGATTATCATTTATATAGATATGGTTCGTTTTGAGTGTTTAACAAAATCTTACGAAGGGAGTTGTTTGCCAGAGGATAAAAACAGCATAAGTCGTATTTGGCTTTTAGCGGTTGTTTTGTTGATTTTTTCCGGGGTAGCGTACAGAGTTATAACATCTCGGTTAGAGCTTATAGTTACTACACCGATAAAATTACCTGTTCAGCTGAATGATTTTCCCATGCATGTAGGCAATTGGTCTGGTAAAGATGTGCCCATCCCTGAAAATGTATTGCGAGTGGCGGCAAATGACGATTCGATGAATCGGTTTTATATTAACGAGTTAAGTAACCGATGGGTCAATATTTATATTGCATATTCAGCTCGGCCGAGAACTATGCTGGGGCATCGGCCAAGAGTATGCTATGTTGGCGGCGGTTGGATTCATGATAGTACAGAAGAATCAAGTTTTATTTCTTCTTCCGGCAAGCATGTTCCCTGCTTAATCCATCATTTTCACATGCCGGAACCTAGTAATGATCAAATAGTGGTTCTTAATTATTATATTCTTAATGGCAAGATTATAACTGACGATCACGGTTTTTCGGGTGTAGGTATACGCACTCCTAATATTGCAGGTAATCCTGCCCGTTATGTGGCGCAGATACAGATAAGCTCGGTTTTAGAGAACTCGACTCTTACAGCAGCTAAAGACATGACGGATTTGATCTTAGGGTATTTTCCTGACGAGGACGGCAACGTTAAAGTAGCCGAACGTAATAATAGATAGCGATCAATCAGTAGATATATAACTTTGTGTACTGCTTGTTATGCTATGTTTCTTAGGTGTTGTAATGGATTGTGATTTTTTTGGCTTTTCATTACACCCGACGGGGACGGAGTCTAAGCAGTGTGAGTGTAAAGTATAGATTATTTTAAAATTTGCATATAAATGAAACTTATTAGCGAAGCATTTATGAATATTACGGGTAAGGTTAAAGGCGACAGTCTTACGGCACGTGGTGCTCGCGGGGGTATGGTATTAGGTGTTGGGCTGGCAGTTGAGCGAACACTTCGCTTTGTACGGCATATGATACTGACCAGGATATTAGCTCCGGAAGCGTTTGGAGTAATGGCGATAATACTAACGGCGTCAATAATTTTTGAAACTTTAAGCGATGTCGGTGTCAGACAGTCGGTAATACACCATAAAGAAGGGGACAAGCTGGAATACATCAATATTGCATGGTGGTTCCAGGGCTTGAGAGGTACGATATTATGTTTGATAGGGATTCTGCTTGCTCCGTGGATAGCCTGCTTCTATGAGATGCCTGAATTGCGGTCTTTGTTGAGGATGGCTTTTCTCGGGCTGATATTTAACGGTCTTATGAGCCCAAGGACTTTTGTTTTAGAGAAAAGACTCCAGTTCGGCAGGTTTGTTTTTCTAACTCAGGGCAGTGGTATACTCGGCACCTTTATTACGGTTGGTCTTGCATTTTATCTCAGAAATATATGGGCATTGGTAATTGGACTTGTATCGGAAACAGTGATACGATGCGTGATGTCTTTTGTTTTGTGTCCGTTTCGACCGCGACTTAGTATTCATCGAAAGAGTATGAATGATCTGTTTCGATTTGGCCATGCTATGTTCGGTCTGGCTTTACTAACAGTGATTGTACGGCAGGCAGATATTATGGTGCTGGGGAAAGTGGTATCTAAAGATATGCTTGGGCTGTATTATATAGCTCTTCAATTAGCCTGTCAGCCCGTTCAGCTTTTCGAAAGAATTGTTGGCGGTGTTTTATTGCCTGCATTTGCGGAGAAGCAGGATAATAAAGAATCTATACGCTGGGTTGTCTTGTCAATAAGCAGGGTCGTGTCGCTGTTCAGTATGCCGTTGTTGGTTTTTGTAATAATTTATGCCAGGCCTCTGCTGTCAATAATTTATGGTGCACGATATGGGGAGGTATCAGTTCCATTCAGTATATTATGTCTCTGGGGAATTATTTGTGTGCAGGCAGTAGTGACATCATCAGTATTCATCGCAGTTGGATTACCGCATCTGCAGCGCAGAATTGTTGCTCTACGTGCTTTGGTTCTTCTGAGTCTGATATATCCGGCCGTAGTTTTTTGGGGATTATCCGGTGCTGCACTAATAGTATTGTCGGCATATTTTGTGACTGTAATTGTATCTTTCATGTTGATGAGAAAGGTAATTAATCTGAATATAGGTGAGTATATAATGAATTGGCTGCCGGGCTTATGGAGTTCTCTGATAGTGATAGTGCCGTCAGTTCTGTTAATATGGATGGGAGCAACCGGACCGATATTCAACATGGTTGTGGGAATCACATTGTGTTTCATAGCCTGGTCAATTAGCCTGTTGCTGCAATATCGTTCGCAATTTGGGCGTGTTCATTTAAATTGAAAGAGTTTATCGCATATGTCACAGAGTAATGAAATAAAACAAATTGATGAAGTTTTAGTCAGACAAATCAGAACTGAGCGTGCAGATGATCCGGTCTATAGCGACGGTTCAATCGAAGATGAATTTATTCAGAGATTTGAAAAAGGCGGCGATTATAAGACAGAAACAGAGACTAATAGTTTCAAGTCGTGGGCTCAGGAATATCATCTTTCAGCTATTCGCCATAATCTTCTTAGATGGTATCAATTTAATCCTGAAGGAAATGTACTGGAAGTTGGTGCAGGTTGCGGTGCTTTGACAGGTTTGTTGTGCAGCAAACTTAAAAAAGTTACTGCTTTGGAATATAGCCGAAAGCGGGCTTTGGTTACTGCGAAACGTCACAGTCGCTGTTCGAATCTTGAAGTTGTCATTGGCGGGCTTCAGGATTTTGAAACTGACCAGAAATTTGATTACATTACCGTTATAGGTGTTCTTGAATATGCCGGTGTTTTTTATGGAGGTAAGGACCCACACGTATCTTTTCTAAATAAGTTATTGAATATGTTGTCCGATAATGGCGAATTGATCCTGGCAATTGAGAATAAAATCGGCATAAAATATCTTTGCGGTGCTCCGGAAGATCATACCGCCCGTATATTTGATTCGGTCTATGATTATCCGTATTCTTCTAAAGTTCGAACTTTCAGCAGGAACGAGTTGGCTGAACTCTTTCATAAGGCAGGTTTCCAGCACCTGCAATGGTATTATCCGGTGCCGGATTACAAAATGCCTCGGGAAATATTATCAGATGAGATCGTGCCGAGTGATCTGGATTCTATTTGGAACTGGCTGCCGGCAAGAACGGTCGGGATGCCGCGAAAGGAAGTTTTGTCTGAAAAAAGACTGGCAAAAACCTTTGCTAAGGCAGAATTGTTTGGTGAGGTTGCAAATTCGTTCTTAGTCACAGCACAGAAACAGGAGTCCAAAAAAGATTCAAGATGTCTTCGTTTCATAGGTACAAATCCTGTAAGAAAACCTGAATACCAGACATATATTGAAATCTGTAGAAAAGACGGGAAAAGGATTGTTGTTAGAAAGGCTCAATCCTCTAAAGCAGAACCTTTTCTTAAGAAAGTTGCCGAAAGAGAAGCTCTGGCGGACGATTTTATCAATGATAAAGCACAAGTGATAAGAGGTCGCCTGGAAAATACCGGTTTGTGTTATCAATATATTGATCATCCATCTTTGCATGATTTGATTGCTGAGAGGATTAAAGCGGAGGACCCTGATTTTGGTAAATCTCTTATTGAAGATTATACAAATTTCTTATGCGATCTTCCTGGTACGACTTGTATACCACAGGAATTTATGCAGGAATTTGCAATCGGGTCAAAATCGAGGCCTAAGCCCCTTCGTTGTATTCAAAAAGCATTGTTGGATTGTGTTCCACACAACATTAAGGTGGGCCGGGAAAAGTGGTATATTATAGATAATGAATGGACATATGACTTTCCGGTCCCGATAGACTATTTGGTGTTCCGCGGCATACTTTCCTTAGTTAATAGTCTTCAACCGCAAATTCAGTGTGCAGTTTCGCAGGACAGGCCTGTAGCGATATTTCGTGGTTACGGTAAGACGTGCCAATATATACCGGTTTGCTGGTTAAAGATATTGCAGAAGATGGAAATATCTGTTGATGAGCTGGCTTACTGGGAAGAACAGTTGCAAAAGTGTGTATGGTCTTCGAGGAAAAGTTTAAAAATCAAACTCAAAAAAAAGATAGAAAAAATTGCCGGTAAGGGCAAACTAAGGCTTAAGCAGAATCCGAGAGTTTTTTATTCTGTATCGGTTAATGAGATAAAAACGAGCCCGGAATTTCTGTACAATATACGTTTGATACTTCAGAAGTTTAAACAACGCTTATCAAGGATTTTATAAAAAATTTATGGAAGCTGTCACACTTGCTATTGCTTTGACGGCCAGTATTCTGGTAGTTCTTTTGTCTCCGGTCTATGGGCTTATAGTATATATTGCTTCTTTTGCGTGGTATCCTCAATATCTTTCGATTCAGTTGGGAACGCTGGACTTTACTGTTCGCAGGATTGTAATTATAGCGATATTTATAAAATTGATTTTTTTGACAAATTTGCTGAGCAGATTCAAGTTCATATGGCTTGATTTACTTGTGATTGCATATTTCATATCTGTTCTTATAGCAGGGGTTACTACTGCTCAGTCGTTTGCTGCATTGCTTGAAAACCGGGCTGGCCAGGTATTTGACACGATTCTGCCGTACTTTGCCGTGCGTATGATTATAAAAAACAAGCAGCAGTATTTTACTTTGCTTAAAGGTATTATGGTTATAGCCGTTCCCCTGGCAATAATAGGTTTTTATCAGTGTCTTACAGGAGTTAATCCTGTAGGTTTTTTGAAACAATATGCCAGATGGGTAACAACGCCGGAAGACCCATGGTTGAGAGCAGGTTTTTTTCGAGCGGATGTTACATTTGAACATTATATTATGTACGGCTTATTTTTTGCGATGTTTGGGCCTGTTTGTGCAGGGATTTTGCGCAATGTGAAGAAATATAAATCACTGTACTGGATAGGCCTGGGTTTCATGGGCCTTGGCATTTTCTCCTCTATGTCTGCCGGACCTATACTTGTGGCTCTTTTAGCTATCTTCTTTATTCTTTTATATCGTTACCGCAAATACTGGAAGATAATAGCGATTGCGGTTATAGTTTTGTGTGTGGGATTGGAGATTGTGAGTAACCGGCATTTTTATGACTTTGTTGGCGATTTTACCTTCAGCGGCGGCAGTGCCTGGTATCGGAGCAGATTGATTGATGTGGCCATATTTGAGGGTGGCATGTCCGGTCATTGGTTAACCGGCTACGGCCATGGTGTTGACCCCGGCTGGTGTGCCAGGATAGATAAACGCAAGCATACTGATTTAGGAACAAACCAATATTTGTCGATTTTGAGTTCTTTTGGTTTAGTTGGCTTTGTGCCTTTCCTTGCTATAAATATTGTCGCTGCTAAAAGGCTTATTGATGTTTTCAAAACGACTGTTTTAGATTCAGACAGGCGGCTGATCTGGTGCTTGTCTGCAGCATTCTTTGGTTTGGCAGGTGGGTTCATGACTGTCTCGATATTTGGTCAGCCAACTACAATCTATTATATAATGTTGGGATTGGCAGGTATAATGCCTCTGATCATAACTCAAACCATTCACCAAAGGTTCTAAAGTACGTAATGGCTATAGAATATCATACAAAGGAAAATAAAAGTCTCTTCTACCGGTTTATGAAGAGCGTAAACAGCAAAAAGACATACTTCTGGTTGGGGGAGAGAGACGCCAATAACGGGGATCGCTTAATCCTGAAAGGAGTACAACGTATCCTTCGGGAAACCGGGTGTGAGTTGGTAGATTCGCCGGAAGCTGCTGAGCAAATACTAATGAATGGGGGTGGCCGTTTTCAGGACATTTGGCCTAAAGCCTTTGAGCAGATTGCATATTTCAGGCGGAAATATCCACTTTTGCCGCTTATTATGGCACCGCAAATCTTTAGGATTGGAAAGGTCAATTTTAAGGAAATATGTGAAATTAGCCGATCACCTTTGATGCTATTTGCGAGAGATAGTATAAGCCTCAAATCGTTACAGGACTCTAATTTGGGAGCACACTGCAAGGTAGATATAAGCCAAGACCCTGCTTTCGAGCTAATAGGCAGCGAGTTTATCAGAAATTTGATAGAATCGTCCTCGGAAAAACATGTACTTATAGCTATGAGGAAGGATGAATGCGGACCCGCCAAAATTCTATCTCGAACACACGGCATGTGGTTGCCGAAAAAGGTGCGCCGTCCTTTGTCATGGGTTAGAGACAGGCTGGTAGCCCGTATTAGTGGAAACACAATTGAAAAAATCATAAAAGATGAAAAGGGAGCAAAGAAGTTGCCCAGAATTTACAGGGATGTATCATCTTCGGTTAGCTATGAGAAGTTTGTAAAGGTAATTCGCGATGCCGGTCTTATAATTACGGACCGACTTCACATCTCAATTCTGGGATACCTGCTAAATAAGCGTGTTGTGCTTGTCTGGAGGCCTGGGCCTCTCGGCGACAAGCTAAAAGGTGTGTATGATTTCAGCATGTCGGGAGCGGATTCGAGAACATCATTATATATGCTAAAAGACTCAAAGTAAAAATGCAAAGTATAAACGTATTATACAGTTTTCCGCTTAGAGTAGGCACGGCCGGCAATGGTAACAGTCAAGTCGAATAATATTATAATATGAATATGACGTATTATGCTAGGCGTGAAAACTTATGTTGCTACAATTTTCTAATAGCTGGAACAACTATTATGGCCAAATTAACCAAAACATCATAGTCATAATACCATCTGATGCAAAATGTGTACTTTCTGTTGGTTGTGGTGCTGGTGCTACCGAGGAAGAATTGGTAAAACGAGGCCGGCATAAAAGTTGTGAGTTGCAGATATGAAATATATGATATCAGAGACAGGTTGATATCGATCTGTCTGCTTGGTTTAACAAAGGAGTTTTTAGCATCAAAGGTAAGTCTTGTTGGAAGTAAATGAGCTAATATTGCAGAAAAAGAAGAGATATATATCCGAAATACGTGCTATTAGACATGCCGCAGGAATGTTCAAGCACAAGCTATTGTATAGCTGGCCTTATAAGGGTATGCAGGCCAAAGCTGCTAAACTGCGGGAGCAATTATATCCGATGATTTCTAATCTTCCGCCAATTGAGGCAACTGCAAAACCTGAAGTTGAGATCCATATGTTATGTGGTAAATCCCACTTAGATATGGCGATATGGGCAAGCTGGAGCTTTATGAGATTTCTCAAGAACTCCATGCTGTATATTCATTCAGATGGTACACTCGAAGATAGTGACATAGCTTTGTTACAAAAAATCATATGCCCATCTGTTATTGTAACTAAATCTGAAGCTGATGCTTGTGTTGCAGCCAAACTTTTCAAACTTGCTCCGCGTCTTTGTCAATTTAGGGATACGAATCTTTTTGCTTCGCAAATAACTTCCATGCAGTTATATGGTAACCTGGATCGTTTTCTTATGTTGGATGCAGATGTGTTATGCTTTAGCGATCCCTGTGAACTTCGTGCTGCCCTGATGGCGGACAAACCTGCTTTTAGATGGGGTTCTGACCTGCGGACAGCCTATGTAGCATCCGTATCTAAACTTAAGGAGATAACCCAGTTGCAAATTCCAGAGGGGCTTAATCTGGGTAATATGGTTACTCCGAGGATGAATGAGGAAGATTTTAGATATCTCGAAGAATTAATTCCGAGTTTACAAGCAGATCCTGATGTCGATATGGAGTGTTCTTGGGCACCCCAAACGCTGTTGGCGATAATTGCAGGACGTTATCATCAGACCCGGCCTTTATCTCGCGATTACGCGGTAAGCCTTGGTCGAACATCGGATAACGCAATTGTTCGTCACTATATAAGTATTCCGGCTACTAGGCCACGTTTCTTCCTCGAGGGCATCCCTAAACTATTGAAAAATTTGTGATACGAGGCTGAAAAGAGTTAATTTTGAATGAGTAAAATCCACGTATTATACAGTTTTCCGCTTAGAGTAGGCACGGCCGGCAATGGTATGACGGCATGGCACCAGATATCCGGCCTTATACGTAAAGGAGTTGATGTTCATCTGTATACGGCCAGTTGTGATAAACCTATTGAATCTCTGGCCAGTCTAAAGGAAACCTTACAGCCGTTTGGTGTGAGACTGCCCCTGAGACTTTTCCCCTGGCGGGCAATGATGTGTCATGATCTTATTGTTGCCGGGAAGTTACCGGGGTTGAAAAATAAAATCGATATTATCCATTGCTGGCCATCCGGTTCTCTACAAACCTTAAAGGCTGCCAAAAAACTTAGGATTAAGACTGTTCTTGAACGTCCCAGTTCGCATACGAGATTTGGCTACCAGGTTGTTATTGATGAATGTAAGAAGCAGAACTTTACAATGCCAAAATCTCATTATACTACCTTTAATAAACGTAATCTGGCAAGAGAAGAAAGTGAATTCGACCTTGCAGATAAGCTGTTATGTCCGTCCGAGTGGGTAGTTAAGACTTTTCTGGACCAGGGGGTAGATGCTGGTAAGATTGCAAGACATCAGTATGGTTTTGACGGTAAGAAATTCGGCCTGCCGGTTAATGACGACAGAGACAGCGATGAAATATTTAAAATGGTATTTGTTGCCAGCGGTGAACCGCGAAAAGGACTGCATTATGCTCTTGATGCCTGGCTGAGTTCTGATGCATGTAAAAAAGGAATATTTTATATTTGCGGATCATACATTAAAGGTTACCGAGAAATGTTAGCAGAGAAGTTGGCTCATCCCAGCATAAAAGAGTTGGGCTTTAACAATGATGTTGGTTCTTTGATGCGACAGTGCCATGCAATGGTTCTTCCATCTATTGATGAAGGCAGTGCTCTGGTAACTTATGAAGCCAGGGCATGCGGGTGTGTGTTACTGGTTTCGGAGGCGACAGGTGCTCGCTGTACACATATGCATGACAGTCTTGTTCATAATGTTGGAGATGTGGATACGCTTCGGGAGCATATTGATTTGCTGGCTAATGACAGCAGCTTTTATCAGAAAGTGCGCAAAAACAGTATTGCAGGAATAAACGATTTGACCTGGGACAGGGCCAGCGAGTTATTGCTGTCTGCTTATCAACGGTGTTTAAATGGCGATTAAGGCTTTCAAACCCTTAATGATAATATTTTTTCGAAGGAACAATTAATGCGTAATAGATGTTCACGCTGCATACTGCCTGCGGATTTGCCGGGCATCAGTCTTGATCAGGACGGTGTGTGTAATTATTGCCGGGATTCTAAAAGCAATGATAATTCTGATACGCCGAGTATGTCCAAGGAACAGATGATAAAGCGATTGGAAGATGTACTTGACAAGCTGAGGGGCAAAGGAAAATATGATTGCCTTGTGCCTTTAAGTGGCGGGAAAGAAAGCTGTTATATTTTGTATACTCTTGTTAAAAAATATAACATGACTCCTTTGGCTTTTAATTTCAATAATGGCTTTCAGCATAAAGATGCTGTTGTTAACATTGAGAACCTGGTCGATAAAGCAGGTGTGGACCTGGTCATATATAAACCAAGACGTGATATAATGATGAAGCTTTTCCGTAAGTTTATGACAGTGGCTGGGGAGTATTGTACTCCCTGTAATATGCTTATTAATGCGACCTCGTTCAGACTTGCCCGTGAGTATAAGATCAGGGCGGTTATGTCAGGCAATTATGGTGCGATAGACCCCGGCCTGGAAGGGATGAGTCCTTCAAGATATTATGACAGAAGATATTATTTTAATGTGGTTGGAGACTTGCTTAGTCTGAGAGAGGCGGAGCGTTACGTTGTTCCATCCTATGTACGGACGGCGATAGGAAGACTTGTCGGCACAGCACCGCAGGTTATAAATGTTCTGGAATTTCTGCAGCCAAGTTTAGCTGAGATACATAATGTTTTGGATGCTATTGGCTGGAAACGTCCCGGCGGAGCGATACAACACGGAGACTGCATAATTAATCCTGTAAAAGAGTATTTGATATGCAGGAGATGGGGATGTACCGAAACCACGGCCTTATATAGCAGTCTTGTCAGAAATGGGGAAATGTCACGCCAAGAAGCCCTGGAAAAAGATGCTGCTGAGACTGAAGAACAGTCACATTGTCCTTCTGTACTGCCGGAGTTTCTTAAGAATATCGATTTGACAGAAGAAGAGTTTAATGAAGCTGTAAAGAAGGATTTCAGAGAAATTCCAAATATGCGGAGCAGTCTGTTGTTTCGACTGGCAAAGAAAACCGTCCAAAAAATTGGCCAATTAAGAGGACGTGAATATAGCTAAGCAAGCCATTGTGCCGATCGGGTTATTATCCGTTATAAAGGACATCTGAAAAATATTATGATTGATGTTTCGATTATTATTGTTAGCTGGAATGCCAGGAAGTATCTTATTGACTGCCTGAATTCTTTGGTAGAGACTTCCTGTAAATACACCAGTGAAATTATTGTTGTAGATAATGCTTCGACTGATGGCAGTGCTGAAGCAGTTGCCAGCCGGTTTCCACAGGTTATATTGATTGAAAATGAAGATAATTTTGGTTTTGCCCGTGCCAATAATATAGGGATAAGACAAAGTCACGGCCGATATGTCTGTTTGATAAACTCTGATGTAGTTGTGCTGCCGGGCTGTGTCGAAAGGCTAATAGAATATATGGATAAAAACCCTTCTGTTGGAATGACGGGCCCGCAAATACTCAATCCTGACAGGACTCTTCAGGTTTCATGCAGGTGTTTTCCATCGATATGGAACAATCTTTGCCAGGCTTTAGGCCTAAACTATATTTTTCCTAAGTCACGTTTCTTTTCAGAACCTTTTATGACTTATTGGGCACATGACACCATACGGAAAGTAGATGCAGTCGGGGGGGCATTTTGGATAGTTAGTCGACAGGCTCTTGATGAGGTAGGATTGCTCGACGAAGATTTCTTCATATATGCAGAAGATGTAGATTGGTGCAAACGATTTAATGATAAAGATTACGATGTTATGTTTTTTCCGGAGGCGCAAGCTATTCATTTTGGCGGCAAAAGTTCTATAAATGCTCCAATTAGATTTTATCTTGAAATGCAGAGAGCAGATCTTTTGTATTGGGAAAAACATCGAGGCATCTTTATGGCGGCGGTTTACAAGACGATTGTTCTGCTTCGCCACATATTGCGAGCTATAGTGAGAATGATTCAATACCCATTCTGTCGCTCCCAGAAAGAAGTTGTAAAATTCAAGTTGCAGCGATGTACTGCATGTATTCAGTGGTTATTTAGCGGGCGGCATAGTAGTTTTAAACAAAGGTAAAAGATTATATGAAAAAAGACTATGTTTTGATCACACCTGTGCACAATGAAGAAGACATTCTTGAAACTGTGATTGAATCGGTAGTGTCACAAACTATACCTCCTGTAAAATGGGTTATTGTCGATGATGCATCTACAGACAGAACCAGTGATATCGTAAAAAAATATTGTATGAATTATGATTTTATAACAAGTATTCGGCTGGAGCCGACACAAATAGAAAGTTATTACGAGCATAAAACTGAAGTTTTTTTAGCAGGCTATGCACAGGTCAAAGATTTGCAATACAGTTTTATGGGTAATCTTGATGCAGATATTATTCTGCCTCATGATTACTATGAAAAGATTCTTGAAGAGTTCGAGAAGGATTCCAAACTTGGCATTGCTTCCGGCATTTATCTCGACAAGATTGATGGTAGACTTCAAAAAGTGCTGTTGGATAAGAACCATTGCCCCGGAGCTCTTCAGATGTTCAGGCGGGACTGTTATGAGATTATTGGAGGATACAAGCCGCAAAAATATGGAGGGGACGATACATGTGCAGAAATCATGGCGCGAATGTACGACAGACATACGCGTTCCTTCTCTGAAATACAAGCAGTTCATCTCAGACCTGCAGGCATGGGGCATAAGAGTTCCCTCTTTCGGGCAAGATTTTACCAGGGGCTTACCGAATATGGTATCGGCAGTCATCCTTTGTTTATGATGTGCAGATGTCTCAGGCGTGCTTTATTAGAAAGACCTTTTATCACAGGAGGTATTCTCAGAATGTCAGGCTTTATCTACGGATATCTGATCAGAGTAAAGAGAAAAGTTCCTGTTGAAGTGATAAGATATGTTCGGAAAGAACAAATCAGACGATTATTGGATTTGATAAAAATGTAATTGTGCAGAAAATTTCACAGGAGTTGTTGAATGTTAAAAGGCGGTATAATCGGACTGGGCAAAATGGGTGTATCTCATTATTCGATTTTAAACACTCATCCCGAGGTTGAAGTGGTTGCTGTTTGTGATACATCTAATTTTGTTCTTGGGTGTTTAAGTAAGCTGACCAGTATAAGTTTGTTTAACGATTATAAAAAAATGCTGGATGAGTGCCAATTGGATTGTGTAGTAATTGCCACGCCGACCTCATCTCATATGAAGATAGTAAGTGATTGTTTAAACAAGGGCTTACACGTTTTTGTAGAAAAACCTTTTTGTCTTAAGTTAGACGATGGCCGGCGAATGATAGATTTGGCTGTGTCAAAAAAACGGGTTAACCAGGTTGGTTTTCATAATAAGTTTATTGGGGCTTTTCGGAAAGTTAAAGAATTTATTGATAATGGTATTATAGGCGATATTTACCATTTACACGGTTCAGCTTACGGACCGGTTGTTTTAAAATCGAAAGGTTCGACATGGCGCGCAAAAAAATCTGAAGGCGGAGGATGTCTGCATGATTATGCATCGCATGTTATTGACCTGATGAATTATTATGTGGGCGCGCCGAAAAAAGTAAGCGGTACGGTACTGAAAAGGATCTTTTCAAAAGATGTAGAAGATGCGGTCTATTCAACGTTATTGTACAACAACGGCTTAACAGGTCAATTGTCTGTGAACTGGAGTGAGGAGACCTATAGAAAGATGTCAACAATGGTTACGATTTACGGTACTAATGGAAAAATAATCGTAGATCGTCAGGAATGTAAAATATATCTCAAAAAAGCTATACCATCCTGTAAATTGGAGAAAGGCTGGAATGTTTTATACACTACCGAATTGACACCGCCGGTATGGTTCTATTTACGCGGGGAAGAATATTCTGCTCAGATGGATTATTTTGTAGGGTGTATAACCGGTAATAAATTGGACAATATCAATTCTTTTGCCAGTGCTTTAACCACTGATATGGTTATTGATATGCTAATGAAAGATGCTTAATAATTAAGTGAGGATTGTAAATGGATAGAATTATATTTGGTGATAATCAGTTTTTTGGTGTGAATCATATGTCTGAAGAAAAAGCCCGTGCGCAATCAATGAGATTTAAGGATTCACAGGCTATTATGAAAGTTCTCGATATCGCTTATGATGCAGGTATTAAAACTTTTATGTGCACGACGCACGACCGGATAGCAGAAATATGTGATATTGTCAGAGATAATCCTGATAGATATGACGGATTTAAATTCTATCCATGTATGCCATATGCCCATAAATATGCTAATGCAGTGACGGAGGAAGGTGCCTTGGGGGCGTTGAAAAAGTTTACATCGGGAAGTATTTTTTTAACACTTATAAAAGGCGGCAAAGCTGTTGCCCAGAAGGACATGATTACTGTAATGAAGCTTCTTATCGATGCAGAAATGAAAATGTTTGAGGGCCTGAAGACAGATGTAATTTTCCTTCAAAATGTAACGGTTGATCTGATACTTGGATTAGGATTTGGTCAAGTATTTGCAGAGTATGCAGGGTATATAAGAGAAAGATATCACGCTGAACCTGGTTTTATTACGATGAATTTGCCGTTGCTGCTGGATATTCTTGAAGATAATGATGTTGATAATCCGATAATTTGCAGCTCGATTAATAAGATAGGCTTTAGGATGTGTGGCGGCATAGAAAAGTATGAAAAAGATATAAGTGAAAGAAAATTCAGAGCGATAGCAATGTCTATACTTGCTTCTGGAGCTATTGCTCCTGAAGAGGCTGTGTCATATGTATGTGGGCTAAAAAATGTTGAGTCTATTGTTTTTGGAGCATCTTCCAAAGCACATATACTTCAGACTAAAGAATTAATAGAAAGGTTTAGTTAAATTATGAACAGACAGGAAGAATACAATCCAACTACCTGTTGTAATTGTGGCTCAGAAAAATATTCTATGAAAGCTAACGGTGCCGTACCTGTAATAGCTTGTAGAGAGTGTGGTCTTATGCGTCGGGGTTTTCTGCCTGATATTAAACATCCTTCATTTACTTCTTACGCAGGAGGAAATGAACGTTTCTTACAACAACGCAAAGACAAAGAGGCTGCACAGCTGGCGGATTTTCTGAAGATTATGCCGCAACTGGATAAGTATATGCCTGAAAAAGGGCGCTTACTTGAGATAGGTTGTGCAATGGGTACACTTCTGGACAGAATTAGAAATCTTGGATGGGATGTAACAGGTGTTGAGCCGGAAGATGGAACTTACCAGATTGCACGTGACGAATATAAACTGAATATTATCAACTCAACGTTTCAGGATGCTGGCCTGGAAGAATCCTCATTTGATGTTGTTATTATGCTGCACGTAATTGAACATCTTTTTGACCCTAAAACAGGGTTACAGCAGATTGCTAAACTAATTCGTCCCGGTGGATTTCTTGTTTTGGAAACACCCCGTTTTGACACGATTTGGTTTCGTCTGATGAAAAGTAAGGAGCGAAGTGTTATTAGAGGACACTATTATTACTTCACTCGGAAAACAATACAGGATTTGGCGATTCAAGCAGGTTTTGAGGTCGTTCAGCTTGATTCGGTCGGAAGAACTGTCACATTGGACAGACTCTGCTTTTATGCTGCAAAGTTTATAAACTCAGAAGGCATAACCAGGTTTATTACACGATTTTCTGACAAATTGCATCTGAATAAAGTATCAGTATACATTAATCTTCACGATATGATGAGGGTATATCTTCGCAGGGTTAGTTAATATTGTCGAGAATCAGATTTCAGCAGTAGTAGAAGAAAGAATTATAGTGAAAAAAGCATTACGTATATGTGTTGGTGCTTCAGCAGGCGGACATATGAATGAACTGCTGAAACTATTAGATAGTTCTCATAACTGGCCTTATCAGCCGTCATTTTATGTTACCACTTTAGATGCCGTAACTGACAAACTAAAACGAAGAGGACAGGTTCATGTTATTGGAGAATGTAATCGCCGATGTCCTATGAAACTATTCGGGGTTTTTGCCAGAAGTCTTAAAATTGTAATAAAGCATCGCCCGGATGTTGTGATAACCACTGGTTCTTTGCCGCTGGCTATTCTTTGTTTGTCTGCGAAATTATTCGGGGCGAAAATTGTTTGGATTGACAGTGTTGCTAATATTGAACGTTTTTCTATGAGTGGGCGGATGATGCTGCGTTTTGCAGATCTCTTCCTGACCCAATGGCCTGAACTTGCTGAAAAGTGTGGTAAAGCTGAATATGCAGGATCCCTAATATGATATTTCTTACTGTTGGAACATATCCTCTTGCATTTGAAAGGCTGATAAGGGTTGTTGATGAGATGGTCAGAGATGGAGTTATAAAAGAGAAAGTTTTTGCTCAGATAGGGCAGTGTACCTACAAACCTAAAAATATGGATTATGTGGATATGTTAAACAAAGAAGTCTTTGATGACTATTTCAATAAAGCCTCTGCCGTAATCAGTCATGCCGGCATAGGTGCTATAGAAATGGCTCTAAAAACCAGAAAGCCGCTGCTTATTATGCCGCGATTGCGAAAATATAATGAAGTTGTGAACGATCATCAAGAAGCCACCGCAATAAAATTTGAACAGATGGGACATGTTCTTGCTGCTTATAATGAAAAAGAACTCCGTGAAAAATTTAAAGAGCTTGAGTTGTTTGTTCCGCAACCAAGAGAAGATCGGACAAAAGCAGTTGCAGACCGGATTGCAAGGTTCCTGAATGAGTTATAAAAAAGAAAATATTAAAGCTGTTATACTTGCTGGCGAAAATAATATTTATGCACATTCTATGACAAAATCTCTCTCGACTTTACTGTGGCCGGTGGTTGGGAAATCTTTGCTTGAACGTTTATTGCTCCATTTATCTGATCAAGGTATAAAGCAAGCAGTTATTTGTTGTGACACTAATAGTGAACTTCTGCGTAAATTAATTGGTAAGTGTGATTATCCAGAGTTGGAATTTATAGAGGAATCCCTGCCTTTAGGTTCGGCGGGATGTATTCGTGCGGCAGCAGCTAACGACAAGGAAGCTTTATTATTGGTATTTACTGCCGGCATAATATGTCTACCCAATATTGATTTGCTTGTTAAACAGCATCAACAGGGCAAAGCAGATTTGACGGTGATGTTTAATCCGAGCGGTCAGGATAACAAAGTAACAGGTGAATTTGCCGGGGTATATGTTTGTCAGCCCAGTGTTCTGGAATATATACCACAGGATGGTTATTTTGATATTAAGGAAGGTTTAATCCCTGGTATGCTTAAGGCGGAAAAAAGTGTTCATGCTGCGGTACTTCCGGAACGAACAGGGAACTTCCGCAATTGGCAGGAATATTTATATGCTGTAGAAGATTATCTTGAAAATAGAGCAAATAAAGATCTGCATATGCAGATCTTCAAAGAAGATAATTCACGAATTATATGGACTGGGGACAAAACAAATATACATTCAAATGCTCGACTTTGTGGGCCGGTTGTTATTATGGAGGGAACAACTGTTTCTGAAAACGCAGTTATCTTTGGACCAGCCATACTTGGACGCAATGTTACCATTAATGAAGGATGTGTCATTGTCAATAGTATTCTCTGGGATAATGCAAAAGTCGGGAAAAATTGTGAGATCCAGCGTTGTGTTGTTGATAACAATATAATTGTGGGAGATAATAAGATTGTCGAAGACGAATTTGTTGGCCGAAACTTAGGTCAAATTATAATTAATTCGACAAGCAAACATTCTACAGTAAAAAGAAGTATGAATAAGTCGCAGTCAGTATTTTCACCGAAGTTTAGTAAAGCAGATAAACTAATACCTGATGCTTTGCGGTCTAACAGCAAAATGGCCACCACTTGTCTTGCCGGCGGATTGCTTATTATTGCTTTGCTTTGGTCTTATTGGCCCAACTTTACGGATATCTGGAAGATTTGGCAAAGCAGCGATGAATATTCTTCAGGTATTCTGGTGCCTTTTTTGGCTATATATATTTTATGGTCAAAACGTGATAAAATCAGCCAGGTTGTTATTAAACCGTCTGTTTTCGGTTTGTTTGCATTCGCGGGTACTCAGGCGTTCAGATTTTTCGGCTTATACTATATGTATAGTTCGGCAGAAAGACTGTCAATTGTTATGAGTATTGCTGCGTTAGTGCTTTTTATCTTTGGTTGGCGTTTCTTCTGGAAGGTATTTACTGTATTACTTTTCTTATTTCTGATGCTTCCATGGCCCAACCGTGTTCAAGCTGCCGTAGCACTGCCGTTGCAGAATTGGGCTACTTCATCGGCAGTATTTTGTCTGGAAACGGTAGGTTATGAAGTTGTTCGAGAAGGTAATACTATCCATATTGGTCAAACAGTTGTTGCGGTAGCTGAAGCCTGTAACGGTCTGAGGATGATTACAGCATTTCTTGTTATCAGTGGTATGGTCGTTTTGCTGGTCAATCGTAAATGGTGGGAAAAACTAATTATTCTTATTTCGTCTTTGCCGATAGCATTATTTTGCAATACCGTAAGATTGGTTGTTACCTCAATTGCGTTCACAATACTGAAAGGAGAGTACTGGGAGAGGATATTCCATGATTTCGGCGGATACGCTATGATGCCGCTGGCGCTTGGTTTGATTGTTATTGAACTTTTACTTTTGACGAAACTAACTACTGAACCGACTAAGCAAGAGACTATAATAGTAAAGAAAAAAAAGTCGTGACCTAATAACAGTATAGTTTACAATTAATGATGAGGATAATTTAGGGGCCTCATAACTATCCGATGATTTACGTAATTTGAATGTGGAAAAAAAGATATATTTACCCTTGAAATGTTTTGCCTATATAACATCTTTAGACAGCTATAAATATAATAATATGCGTTTTTATGCCAATAACTACATTAGATAACTTGAATAATTGCAATGATTTTGTTAAAATAGTTAAAATCTACAGTTTGGGTAAATTATAATGAACGATATTAGAGGTCTATCCTTTATAATAGGATCGATTGATAGTGAAATTGAAGTTTCTACAAAACTTGTAAACAGTTAACGAGTATATGAACTCATAGTATGAATGAATTGGATAAATATAATAATTGGGCGATTGAGCCGGGTGTAACTGAAACTGGAGGATTTCCCGGATCTAACAGTGATGCTGTGTTCGGCTTGATAGTGGGAATGCTTCGCCGCTGGTATATTATGCTGGGTATATTTGTTGGGATATGTCTGATAGGAATTCCTGCAATATGGCTCATAAGGAGACCTGAGTATACCGTAACCGGATTTATAAGAGTCGCGCCAAATCGCACAAATATTCTTTCAGGTGAGCTGGATAAAGGTGAAATAGCAAATTATAAAAACTTCGTAAATACTGAGGCGATCAGAATAACCAGCAGTGCGGTGGTAGAAAGAGTTGCCGATGAATTAGTAGATAAAAATTTACAATTCTTTGAAAGAGGAGCAACAAACTCTGTCGGGAAGATAAAGAACCTAATTGATGGCAGCAAAAAAGGACAGGGTTATGCCTACATATTAAAACAAGCGATAGCGAATAAAGTTATTACTGCATCAGCGGATCGTGAATCCGAATTGATAAGGGTGACCATGAGAAATGACAATCTCGAAGAAGCTAAACAAATTGTTGATGCTTTTATGCGCGAGTATATGGCTATTGCTGTTTCGGACTCATCTAATACAGAGAATCAGAAATTAACTCTTCTGGAAAATGAACAGCAGCTGTTATTTCAGAAGATGGAAAACTGGCGGGAAACGATTTTTCAGTTAGGGCAGGAATTCGGCGGAACATCCCTTGATGGGCGTTATGATATAAAGTTAGAGCGGGTTTCCAGTTTGCTTAAGGAACTAACTAAACTGGAATCTGAAAGAGTCCGTCTTGAAATAGAAATGGATTTGCTTGATAAAAGTAAAGATGAAAAAATTGATCCTGTAGAATTAGTGCGAATACGCCAGGAATACATTAATTCTGATTCAAGAGTTGATGCCTTAGCAAGAAATGTCACACAGTTTGAACAAGAGCTTATTGTTGCTCGTCAAAGATTAGCGCCGCAAAATCCTGAGATTGCGAATAAAGAAGAGTTAATAGCGAAATTCAAAGATCGTCTGGCAGAACTTAAGGAAGAAGCCGGCCAGGAGTTTGATGCATCTATAGCAACTCAGACATCTAAGTCCAGTGAAGACAGGCGTGTCCAGTTAGAAGCTGCTTTGGGACGTACTAAAGAGTACGAAGAGAAATATAGAGAGATGTTGGCGAAAGAGGATACTGAGGCCATAGAAGTTGGTCGTAAACAATTGATTATTCGGGATCTGGAAGATCAATTGGATATGGCTAAAGAAAGGTATGACCAGTACACCCTGCGTATACAGGAATTAGAGATCGGGCAGAAACTTCCTGCAAGAATCTCACCTGCGCAGTATGCAGATATCGATTTTGTGGGCGACAAGCGTGTCAAATTTACATTGGCGACAATATTTTTTGCGGCAGCATGCGGTCTGTCAGTATCTTTTTTCTTGACTAAAATGGATCAGCGGATGTGGACGCCTCAGGATGTAACCAGGAGTATTGATGTTAAGATAATCGGTACTACTGCTGCCTTTAAGAATGTTGACAAAAAGCCGCTTTTACCGGAACAGGTAGAAGAAGATTTCCACACGATTTGTGCTAATCTGGGCTTATTTGGTGAGAATGGCCATGGTGTTCCCAAGAGACTTGTCGTTACAAGCCCGGGAGCAGGAGATGGCAAGACTACTTCGGCTATTAATCTGGCGGTAAGTTTGTCGAGAACAAATAAGAAAGTTTTACTTGTAGATGGCGATTTGCGGAAACCTGATATCGCACACTTTTTAAACCTTCCAAAGGGCTCTGGTGGTTTGCAGAGAATGATTGCCGGGGAGGATTTTGAACAGGTCATTTGCCGATTACCTTCAACCGGATTGGACGTTCTGTCCTCTGACTCCAGCAGTGCACTGCAGGCCATTGAGCTGTTGGCACAGCTTCACAAAGGTCAATATATAGAAAGAATTTGCAAAAAATATGACCATATTATTATTGATACACCTCCAGTGCTGGCTTTTCCTGATGCAAGATTATGGGCTAAGATGGTTGGTTCGGTGGTATTGACCAGTTTAGCAGGCCGGACAACCGGATTGGATTTAAAAAGAGCCAGCCAGTTAATTGCTCAGATAGATGTTGATATATTAGGAGTCATTCTCTGCAATGTCCAGATGGATAGGGGCTACTATGGATATTTTTACAACTATTACACACGAAATGGCAAAGACCAGGTAAGCAAAAAGCGAGCCAGCACAAAGAAATTTCTAATGCCTATAGATGAATTGAGCAGCAATACCGAGGAGCTTAATTCCTAAAAAGGAAATTGTTCTGTAAAGTAACTTTTTGTTTTGTGCCTTATGTTCAACCTTAATAAATCCGAACATTTAGTTGTTATACGTCAAGATGAACTCAGTAAGACAGATGACTGTGTCGAATTACTTCGGTTTGCTGTTTCCAGTGAACCTGTAGCCGGTATTGTTTTTGATCAACTGAGCAGAAATCCGTTATTACCTGATAAAACAAATACCGTTATTGCTGTCCCGGCCGAATGGAATGCTGCTTCTGACAGAACCGCAATTAATATAAAATTTTATACAGCAGGTGAACAGGTTTGTTTTGATGGGCTGAAGGATATCAAACAGAGTCCATGGTTTATTATTTCTAATGGACAATTTGCTGTAAAAATCAATGAGGAGGTGCTTAATAAAGTTTTAAACAGCCTTCCGGCCGATGTCATAGCAGTCAATGCTGATTATGGTTTGTTAGCATATCGTGAAAAATTAAGATTTATATCCGATGAATGGATAGCGTCCTGCCGTCGGCATTATTCTGATTCAGCGGAACCGATTCCGATACCGAGTGACTGGCCTCACCATATTTTTATGAAAAAAGCTGTTGCTGGTACTGCTTTGGCTAATGGTGTTTTACCTGACCGTTTTACTGATTTTGTTGACAAATGTTTGTCAAAATCATTGAAGTTATGTGCGATTAGTATTGCCGGTATTGCACAGGATTTGAAAACTAAGACGGGATTACTAAATCTTTGCAGGAGGCATCTTGATACTCTGTCTGAGACGGGTGCTTTAAATAATGGTCAAAATATGTATAAACAAGTATTTGGTACCGACGCAAAAACATCTCAAAAAGCAAGGTTGGTAGGCAAAGTATTGTTAGGCAAAAATGTTCAACTTGGACAGGATATTGTGATTGTCGGCCCTGCGGTAATATGTGATAACACTAAGATTGGCACTGCTGCTGTTATAAATTCATCAATAATCGGCCCTGATCTCTCAGTTCCTGCAAATCAAATGCTGTTCAATCAGGTTGTGCAGGAAAAACAGCCAAACTGGAAAAATCTGGCTCGATATAATAAACACAGTTATGAGCAGAAAGTATTTGATGTTTTAGAACGTCGCTTTAAAGCTGATAACGAATTTAAAACCTGGCCGGTAATTTCCTATGCCCGTCTCATGAAACCTATAGCAGATTTTATTGTTTCACTGATCGTATTGATTCTATTTGCTCCTATAGTACCTTTCATCATATTAGCAATAAAAATAAATTCGCCTGGTCCCGTTTTCTTTAAAGATAAACGTCAGGGAAAAAGAGGTAAAGAGTTTTTCTGTTTGAAGTTCAGGACTATGATTGTTGGTGCTGATAAGATCCAGGACAAACTAAGATTTGTCAATCAAATCGACGGTCCGCAATTCAAGATGGGGGATGATCCTCGAATCAGTACCGTAGGCAGATTTTTGCGAAATACCTGTATCGATGAGATCCCTCAGTTTTTTAATGTTTTAATGGGCCAGATGAGTATTGTCGGGCCGAGACCTTCACCAGAATCTGAGAATACAATGTGTCCATCCTGGCGATATGCCCGCCTGTCTGTTCGACCCGGAATTACAGGGCTTTGGCAGGTATGCAGAACACGTGAACCGATGAAAGATTTTCAGGAGTGGATTTATTATGATACGAAATACGTTCAAAGGTTATCACTAAAAACTGATTTATGGGTATGCTGGCGGACGGCCCGGCATATGGCAATCAACTTTATTAAGCAATTTTAATATACGGTTTGTATATAGGGAGAAAGGAAATTTAAATGGCCAGAAGATACTTCAATTGGAAATTGGCAGCTGTTTTAGTTATAGGTTTAGCAATTGTGACTATAACAGCATACGGTTTGCGCCAATGGCGCAGAAGCAGCAGGTCAGAAAATGCGATTAAAATAGGCAACCAGGCCTATGCCAAAAAACAATGGGAACAAGCTGCAACACACTTTGGGCGTTATATTGTAGTCAACCCCAGCGATGTTTCAGTGCTGCTTAAATATGCCGATGCACAACTGAATATCAGACCGTTGAAGACAAATAATATTCAACATGCTATAGGGTCTTATCGGAATATTTTAAGAATGGAAAAGGACAATCTTGAAGCTGCCCTTAAGCTTACGGAATTATATTTAGGGATGCGTATGCCGGGAGAGGCTGAGTTAATTGCTCAAAGAATTCTTGAAGTAAAACCCGATGCCGAGATGCAGCGAATGTTGGCCCTGGCATTTATCGGCCAGCGAAAGTTTAGCCAGGCAGTATCAGAATTGAATAATATCATAGAAAATGAACCGAATTTTATATCGGCATATGAGACATTATGGCAATTAACAAAGCAACGGCCTGAAGTTTCTACCGAAGTACCAGACTATTGGCTTGATAAGGCAGTTGAAAATAATCCATCCTCAGCGATGGCATATATAATTCGGGCTAATTCTCATATAATTGACAAGGATATGAAAAAAGCTTTAACAGACTTGGATATAGCAGAAAAACAGGACATGTCTGATTCTAAAATACGCCTGCGGCTGGCAACCGGATTTATTAATGCCGAAGCTTTAGATAGAGCTGAAGAACATCTTAAGATACTTCAGGGAATCGAGTCGGACAATTTGGAACTTTGGCAAGCCTGGGCACAATTAGCACAGCAAAGCGGATCAGAAGAGAAAATGCTGCAGGTAGCTGAGGCTGGGTTACAGGAGCTTTCAGCTTATCCATGGGATTTTATGATTACAGCTGTAGAACTCTTTTTACGTGGCGGTAAACCTGATCACGCTGATGAATGTCTTTCACAGTTACGACAGAGAGATATCGCACTTGCATCTGTTGCTTTTTATGAAGGTCTTGTTGCTGAGCAAAAGGGTTCTGTGCTTAAAGCGATAAAGTGCTGGCAGCGGGCAATAGAATTGGGCAATAAGTCTCCAAGAGTCAGATTAGCACTGGCACTGGGCTTTTCACGTTTAGGCGACAATCAGTCAGCACTGCGGGAATTAAAAACTCTGACTCTGGAAAACCCGGATTTCTTTGAGGGGTATTTAACGCTTGCCCGGCTCTCGGCGAAAATCGGTGATTGGGAACAAACAGCAGATGTTGCTGACAAAGCAATTCAGCTTGTGCCAACCAATCTTGGTGCTGCATTGCTGCGTTTGCAGGCCCAGGTAGAGTTGTTATCGACAGGTGCGGAATCCGAGTTAGTGGAAAATATAAAAAGACAATTATCTGCAATGGAAAAAGCCACCAGCGATGCTGTTAGTGTAAAACTTGTCCGATTCAGACTTGCAATTAAGCAGGGTGAACTTGATTATGCTGAAACATTGATAAATGAATTGAGACAGGACAAGCCGGACAACCCCAAAATTACTATCGCCCAGCTTGAATTGCTTATTGCTATGAATAAAACCAAAGAGGCAATATCAACATTCAATACACTTATAGAACAATATCCTCAGATGACCGAATCGGTAGTAACATTTGCTTCACTTATGGCTCAGCGAAATGATTATGAAAAATGTGAGTCGATTATTAAAGATGCCCTGGTTCGTATTAAGGAGCCCCAGGCTCAGCAGCGGTTAAGTTTACTGCTTGTCCAGTACTATATGGAATGGAAACAGCAGGATAAAGCGTATAATTTTCTCAATACATTTGTTAAGAAATTTCCTGATGATATTTCTGTTAGACGTCGACTTATAACATTTGAGATAATGAAAAAAAATCTTGAAAAAGCTCAGGAGTATGTTGATAAGATTAAGGCTCTCGAGGGTGAAGATGGGTGGCAATGGAGATATGAACAGGCAAGAGTCTGGTATGATAGTGATGATTTCGAAAACCTTTATACCCAAATTGTTTCACTGCTGAAGGAGAATCTGCTTCTTGATCTGGATGACCAGGCGAGCCGTATATTGCTTGCTGCAGCATATGAAAAAAGTGGAGATATACAGTTGTCACTGTCAATGTATCGGCAGGCACTGGAAAGGTCTCCTCGTGATGTTCGTATAATTGTTCCTGTGATATCTGCATTATACAGAGCCGGAGAGTACAATGAAGCAGATGAGATTTTAAATCGCACAGTTGTTGAAAAACTGTATCATCCGGATCTACAGGCAATTCAACTGCGAAGTTATCTAAGAGAAGGACAGCTGGATTCGGCTTCGAGAATTATGAGTGAGTTACTGGCCAGTGATCCGAACGATAAAGCAGTTATGCTGTCATTTGCTCTACTCAAAATACGGCAGGAAAAATTTGATCAGGCTGATGAATTGCTTAACAAACTTATAGCTATGGAACCTGATGTACTTCCGGTAATAGTTGCACAAATTCAGTCGAAGATTCTTCAGAATAAAGATGAAGAAGCGGTTAAAATCTGTGATGAAACAGTAGCTAAACTCAATAATGCTGAAGCATATATCCTTCGTGCCAGAACACTTGCCTCTCTTAAACAGACAGATAAAGCGATAAAAGATATAAACTATATTGTATCAGCTGAACCGAACAATGTTAATGTCTGGGTTTCCAGTAGTGATTTCTACCGGTCGATAGGTCAACATGATAAAGCTGCTGCGGATATAAAACATGCAATATCTTTAGCTCCGGATAACCTGGCGATACAGAAGAGAGCTATTATGCTGTTTTTAGCATCGAGAAATTCAGATATGATCCAACAAGGTAAAACTATTTTAGAAAACGCTCTAAAACTTGCTCCTGATGATATTGATTTATTAATGCATAGAGCACGTTTAAATATTGCTGATGGTACAGCTCCGGCTCTTGCAGGTGCTGCCGATATCCTTGAAAAAGTAACCCAGCGACAACCCCAAATAGATGAAGCATGGGTTATGTTGGGTAATCTCTTATTGAGGCAGGGCCAATCCTCCAGGGCAATGGATACAGCTTTGCGGGGTCTTGTGAATAATCCCAATAATAAACTACTATTGCTTCTCAAGGCCAATGTTGAAGCAAGCCAGTCACCTGTCCTGGCGATCCCTACTCTTAAATCTCTAAGAGAGATAGAACCGAATGATTTTGAAGTTACCTTAAACCTGGCTAATGCGTATATTAACGCTGATGAATACGCAAAGGCTGTGAATTTGCTTAAGGAACAATTGAATAATAACGCTGATGACGAAAGCCGTCAGAGATGTAATATCGCTCTGGCAGTAGCGATGTTCAAGAATGGTCAAAAAGATGAAGCGGACAAAATTCTTACCTCTCTTGCTCAATCAAGTCCTGATGACAGCAGAATACTGCTTGCCCAGATCAATCTGTTAATGGAAGATGGCCGTTATGGTGATATTACCAATAGTGTGACTGATTGGTTCCGGCAATATCCTCAAAATACTCGTATCCTAATCGCTATTGCCGATAGATTAATGACAGCAAAAGATCAAAGCCAAAAAGCATATGAAACCGCTGAGAGTATCCTTCGAATGGTTATGGCCAAGGATCCTAATGATGCCGCTGCGGCGCAGATGCTTGCTATTATAATGCAGATTAGTGCTCGCAGTACTGAGGCAATTGAGCTGAACCAGAAACTTCTTGAACTTAATCCTTCTAATGTGGTTGCTATGAATAATCTTGCCTGGATGTTATGCGAGGAAAAGGGTCAGTATCAGCAGGCCATTGACATTGCCAACGAAGGTCTTGAAATAGCACCACAATATGTTGATCTCATTGATACTCGAGGAATGGTATATTATCGGCTTGGTCAATATGATAAAGCTATAGAAGATTTTACTGTATGCATTAAATTGTATCCAACTGATGCACCAGGGCGGGTTAATTCGTTTTTACATCTGGCAAAAGCTTTTATAGGAGCTGAAAAAAAAGACAAGGCTATTGAATATTTGAATAAAACATTAAATATTCAAAATCAGTTTGGCGGATTGACGCCGGAAGATTTAGATGAAGCCAGGAGTTTACTGGAAGCATTATCAAAAGAGTAATAGTTTCTGATCAGTCAGTTTATTATCGGATTGTGCTTTAGCCTTATCGTAAACAAATCAATACTTACTTTGTAAGTTATAATATCACACACATACCTTCACCGTACACTCTTTAAAAACATTACGGGTTAAACTCTATGTAGATACAAAACTGATTTTGGGTTCTACCCCCGTTATGTTGTCGAATCCTCTGTCTGACTTTTACAGTTGATGTTAAGTTCTACATCGTTAATCAGGCAGAGGATTTTTTTAATTTAGTGGTATTTTTTCTTGCAGAAATACAGAAATTTTAACTTTGTGAGGAAATAAATAAGATGTAGATACGTAGAGATTAGTTCATATAAAGATTTGAAATATCCTGTAATATGCGCAATCGCTTTTATTAACTCTGGTTATGACTTATGAAACTCGCAGGCATTTATATTCAGTCTATAGAGAGTAAAAATATAATATTTGGGTAAAATAGGCGAAAAGTTGGTTTTTGTGTTGACAAGGGCGTTTTTATCGGTACTATTGTTACCTGAATTCGGTATCCAGGGAGGGATGTGCGCTTTCGAAAAGGTAAAGCGAGTGCTTTTCTTAACGTAGGTGTCTTTTGTTCAGAGATTACATACGCAGATGATGTGTGTAGTTAATGCTGTGTTAATAGTAAGATGATTTTTAGGAAGAAGAATCGGAGTGCCAGGAAGATATTATAATTTGTTCGCTGCGTTGTTAGTAACCTTGCTTCTAACTCAGGCAAGTGCAGCTCCGAGTATTAATAACGAGACTGCTTTGTCTTCGCTTAATGCCTTGCAAAGTGTGAATACATCTGTTCATTTTGATTCACAATTAACCGGAATTGCTGCCTCGGCACAATCAAGATTGGCAGAAATTGGCGAAGAGTTTACAAAGCCGTCTATAATAATTTCCGGTTCAACAGGAACTTCTCAGACCAGTACAAGATCATTGCCTGCTATACCTGCAACATTTTTTATGGTACTAACAGGATTTTTCTGCGTTTCTTTGGTTAAGGATCGTAAAGCTTGGGTAACGGCACTGACGGGTGTTCTGTATTTTGGTCTTGCCGGGATTAATGCAATTCCTCAACTGCTGCCGCATCATAATATACGGGAGGAAATTAAACATTCTTCTTCCTGGGAATCTGCCCATAAACTGGAACTTGAAAATTCATTAAGCAGAAGCCTGGATGCTCAGGGCATACAATTTACAGGCCTGCTTCATCGTTTGGCATCAATACCTGATAGTGATGGATTTGTTATAATAGACAGGCTGATAAAACCAGCGGGCATACAAAGTCTTGCTAAAAAGGCTTTGATGGTTTGGCGCATAGAGTATGTACACACCAGAAAAGCAGATGTATTGTCATTAATATCTGCAATAATACACAATTTATATAATCTCAATCTTTCACCTGACTGTCTTGCTGTAAAAACAGGGCAGCAGGTTTATTTCTCATCTGAATTTTCGATTAGTTACAGACCCCACGGCCCGCCTAAAAATAAATTGGGAATCTTTTTTGTGAGTTAAAACAGGCTCACACATATTTTTAATATAATTTTTAAACTTAAAGTTGAATGCAACAAATGAAAAAAAGGAGTTTTAGTATGAAAAGATTAATATTATTGACGTTGATGTTCGGCCTTCTTGCAGTTCCGGCCTTTGCTACACCAACGGTTAAATTAACCGGTATTGGTAAAGGCGGCGTCTACAATGGCTACTTTGCTGGTGAGATGAACTGGCGAGTCAATGACGATGACGGCGGAAACCTCGACGGATATGATACTGGAGATACATTTGTGAGCTTCTGTCTTGAGCTGCATGAACCTGTATCTATCGGCGGCATTTATGATGCCGTGATAAATACTAGTGCGGTTGAAGGCGGAATCCCGGGCGGCTCTGATGCTATTAGTCAGGGTACAGCCTGGTTGTACAACGAATATCTGGATAATTATATCGGCGTTAGCAATACACTGGCTAAAGATTATCAGATGGCTGTTTGGGCTCTTGAAAACGAGATTCCTGTCGGTGATCTGACAGCAGGGGCACAAAGTCTGATAAGCAATATCCCAACAGTATTTACTGCTAAGCAGTTGGTCCAGATAGGTCTTATCAAAGTTCTCAATTTGTATGTCCAGGGAACATATCCTACGGATAACACCTGTAACTACAGACAAGACATGCTTATCCGTGTCAGCACTGGTGGTGTTATAGTTCCTGCTCCCGGTTCTATTCTGCTCAGCAGTATCGGAATTGGCATTGTAGGCTGGCTGCGAAGACGAAGGAATATGATGTAAATGAAAATTAAACTTAATGGCTTTATGAAAAAGCCAAAGAGAATTACCAATGTGTAATTTTCTCTTGCAACCACGGATTGGCAGAAAAGAAAGGTAAAACATAAAAATGAAAAAGTTTAGCAGAAATATAATTAAATACTTCGCTGTTGTAATTTTTGTTGCGGCGATGTTTATTTCTTCTGCAGAAGCTGTCCCTACCTATTATTTTGGCGGCGTCACTAACAATAATGTTACCAATGTTAGTGCCGGACAGAGTCAGTTAAGTCTTGAAGTGACTCATCCGGACGGCGTTGATAATCAGACGCTGTTTACTTTCAAAAATACTGGGCCGCAGGGCTTCTCGATTACGGACGTTTATTTCTATGATGGTACTCTTCTGGGTATCTCACAGATTGACAACTCAGATCCGGGCGTCTTGTTCGAATCTTCTGCAGTTCCGCAGGAATTGCCGGGTGGAGAGTCTCTTGGTCTTTCGACTGTAAGCTTCTCTCTCGACTCTGGCGCACCACCGTTCGATAATGGTGTGGCACCTGGTGAGGAACTGGGTATCCTGTTCGATCTCATAAATGGTGCTGTTTATTCAGATACTCTTGACGCACTTAACGGCAGCGGTTTCGTTGATGGTAATCTTATTGTTGCTGTTCAGGTTCAGGGATTTGATGACGGCGGCGTTGAATCATTTGTGACTATTGGTACAGAACCTCTTCCTGCGACTATTATTATTCCGGCCCCGGCAGCACTTTTGCTTGGCAGTATTGGTGTTACTATGGTTGGCTGGATGAAAAGACGGAACGCAGTTTAATATAATAGGAGGTAATTAAAATGGAAAGGTTTAGCGGAAATACAATTAAATACTTTGCTTTTGTTGCTTTGACTATAGCAGTATTTGTTGTTTCTGCAGATGCTGTACCGACATATTATTTTGCCGGTGTCACTAGCAATAACCTTGTTAATGTCACCGCTGGACAGAGTCAGTTATCTGTTGAAGTGACTCATCCGGACGGTGTTGACAATCAAACGTTATTTACTTTTAAAAATGTTGGGCCACAGGGATGTGCAATTACAGATATATATCTCTATGATGGTACTCTTTTGGGTATCTCACAGATTGATAATTCAGATCCAGGTGTCTCATTTTCACCTTTTGCAAAACCAGATAAACTACCCGGCGGAGAGTATCTTGGGCTTCCTGGCGTAAGTTTTTCTCTGGATTCTGATAATCCGGCATTTCACAATGGCGTCGGGCCCGATGAAGAACTAGGTATTCTGTTTGATCTCGTAAATGGTGCCGTTTATTCGAACACGCTTGATGCACTCAATGGTGTCGGATTTCTTGGCAGTAATCTTGTGATCGGCATACATGTTCAGGGATTTGATGACGGCGGCAGTGAATCTTTTGTAACCGCTGCTGGCGGACCAACACCAACAAGTATTATTATTCCTGCTCCGTCAGCAATTTTACTGGCTGGTATTGGTGTTAGTTTAGTTGGTTGGATAAAAGGTGGAAAACGATTTAGTAGGAGATAATAAATGAAAGGATTGATTACAATTTGTTTAGTAGTAACTTTGGTGATTAGTTCGTATGCTTTTGCCAATGGAACTGTGAAAATGGCAATAGGTCGCTATGGCACTCCTAACTATGGCGTAGATGGTGAATTTATAATTACGGTGCTCAGCGGCCTGCCGGAGCTTCCGACTCAATTTGGTTCTTTTTGTCTGGAGCTGAATGAGTCTATTAGTGCTGGTACTACTTACAATGCTGTTATTAACACTGAAGCTATTAAAGGCGGAGAGGCAACATCTGATCCCCTCTCGCCGAAAACCGCCTGGCTTTACAATCAGTACCTTACCGGTGCTATTACGTTTAACGTAAATTATGATGCTACCCAGTTCCAATATGCCATCTGGGCGCTCGAAGATGAAATTGCACCTGGGTATGATGCGGGCAATGGAATTTATTGGAATTCTGTTGCAACAGGTTACTATGACGCTGCTATGGCTTCTAATTGGCAGAGTATAGGTAATATCCGTGTCCTGAATATGGGAACTGCGGACGACAACTATCAATATCAGGATGTGTTAGCACCTATTCCGGCTCCTGGTGCGGTTCTGCTCGGCAGTATTGGTGTCAGCATCGTTAGTTGGCTAAAAAGGAAAAGAGTATTTTAAAGGAAATAAAAGAATGAAAAAATTAATTACAATTTGTTTTGTAATAACTTTGGTGGTCAGTTCATATGCGTTCGGCAATGGAACGATAAAGCTTAGCCTTGGCAGGTACGGTACTCCCAATCATGGGTATGACGGTGAGTTGCTGGTTACAGTTATGAGCGGTCTGGGTGTTCTTCCAACGCACTTTGGTTCTTTTTGTCTGGAACGAGAAGAAGGTATTGAGCCTCATGTTGTTTATAATGCTGTTATCAATACCGAAGCTATCAAGGGTGGAGAGTCTGTCTCTGATCCTCTTTCACCCCAAACCGCCTGGCTTTACAATCAGTACCTGACTGGTGCAATTACATTCGGCGATGATTATGATGCTACTCAGTTTCAGTATGCTGTATGGGCACTCGAGGATGAGATTACACCATATGCGGTAGGTGATGGGATTTACTGGAATTCTGTTGCAACGGGTTACTATAACGCTGCTATAGCTTCTAATTGGCAGACTATACGTAATATCTGTGTGCTGAACGTAGGTGATGATCCGGATTATGTTTATCAGGATGTTTTAGCCCCGATTATACCTGCTCCTGGCGCAGTTTTACTTGGCAGTATCGGTATTGCTTTTGTTGGCTGGTTGAAAAGACAAAGAACGCTCGGATAGAGCAGAACAAATGGATTTTAATTGGATAATTTGAATGGAATGTAATAAGGAGTTAATAGAACAAATGAAAAATAAAGTAATATTTACTTTGGTGTTCTTCATTTTTGTAACGGCTAATATTGCTGCTGCCAGTCAGAGCTATATGCTTTTTGATGATTGGGGCGGCAGCTGGTCTGATGCGGAAAAAACACCGGGTAATTCGCAGGATAACCTGATGTGTTGGGCGGCATCGGCGTCGAATGTACTTGACTGGTCTGGCTGGGGACATGTTGCAGGTCTTAGTAGTGCAGATGAAATATTTAGTTACTACCAGAATCACTGGACAGACCAGGGCGGCTCAGCATATTATGCTTGGGAATGGTGGTTTACCGGTAATAACAGCACCCAGGGCGGTTATTATGCGATGACCGGCTGGTCTCAGGTAGATGTACCCGGCGGAGGATTCTATCCTTCAGAAGGTTTACATGACTACTTTATGTATGCTTCCGCAGCTACTTCGAACGTAATGCAGGCGATAGACCAGTTTCAACATGCTGGATATGGAACCTCTTTAGGATTATTCTCATCTGCTATAGCTCATGCCGTGACTGCGTGGGGATTCGACTATAATCCTGACAATCCGACTGAATATTATGGTATTTGGATTACTGACTCTGATGACGGTAAGAATGACTTGACTCCCGAAGACGAATTATGTTACTACGCCTTGAACTTCAGTAATAATAAGTGGTATCTGGAGGATTATTACGGATACTACGATGTTTATATTGATCATGTTCTCGGATTAGGGCGTATGCCAGGATGGGACGATATTCCTAATGAGCCGGTACGTGAGATTTTTATCCCTGCACCCAGTGCATTGGTACTTGGCAGTATAGGTGTAGGATTTGTCGGTTGGTTAAAAAGAAAAGCACTGTAAAAAATGGCAGACAATTAAAGGCGGAATTATTAATTCTGCCCTTGGGATGTTTTGAAGTAGAGTGGAAAGTAGGAAGATGTATATTTTGCTTCTGTACTTGAAGTAGGTTGGGTCAGATTTTATGTTTCGGCCCGTAGTCCTGTTCTGCTAAGCAGAACAGGTGTTGCTTTTGTCGGCTGGTTACGGACAAAAAGAACTTTATAGAATAACAGGATGGCCGCTACTAAGTTGCGGATGTGGGTATTATTTAAAAAGCTATCATTTCCGGCAGAGGTTGGCATTGCCAGTTTCCGATACCGTCCCAATATACAGAGATATAATCGACAATAGGGATATTTTGCCTTTTTTTGTCTTTGCAGATATTCATTGCCATATCATGAAGATGCCGCATGCAGCTTAAGCCCCCGATTTGGCAGGTTTTGACACCGATTTTGGCAATTTCACATTCTGTTTGAAAATTCATTTTATTGCTTATCAATATTTCAGCAAGTCTTTCAGCATCAGGCAGCAATGTTTTCTGCCAGAGCTGCCGGTTTGATTCTTCATTTGACAGTACTTCTGCTAACAATCGTTCTCGATTTTCCTGCATTTCCTGTCGTGTTTTTTTAGCTTCAGCTAATCTGGCAGTACGATGAGCTCGACTTGCAGGTAATAACATTTCAAGAAAACCTGCTATAGGATCGATAATTATCCATGATAAAAACGTTGCCCCTAATGTACCCAGAGCAATGCCGAGAAGAAATTCGTGTACTACCTGTGTGCCTGCCATCCCTATAAAACCTGCTAACGCTCCCAAGAATGGACTTATATCATACAGGAATAAATAGTAGTATGCACTGGTCAGCGGATGTTCTATCGACAACTGTGTCCTGCTGATTTCTCTGAAGATAATAAACAAATACAAGCTTGTCAGCAGTAATAGTATTAGAATGGAATGACCGGAGAAGGAAAAAATAACCCACCATTCGATACCGGCTTGCCGCAATGCTAAAGTTAAAATATAGCCGATACATGCAATTAGCCAGATTGCACCGGAGAAATGAATTAATTTTAGCATTCGACGTAAAAACATTATCGCAAAACCCCTTTAATGTCAGACAAACCTTTTTTAAATGGCTAACATAAATTAAGGACCAGACTGTGTTGATGCAGGGCCTTCCAGAGTTCTTTGTATGACATTGATAGTTGAGAAGGTACTGTTGATCGGTGTTGTAATCTCCTGTACGGTTTTCCCTATGGAGGCCAATATAGTTGGCGGCACGTAGATTATGTCGCCTTGTTGTATTAGAACATCTCTGCTGGTATCGCCGGTGGTCATCATTTTTTTGAAGTCCAGTTCAAATACTTTAGGTTTTATATTCACATCATTTGATGGTCTTATCACCCGGATGCGTTCGTTCCAGGCTAGGATAGTTGGATTAGCCGAGGCAATAGCTGTAAATGCCGGAACTCTGCCGGTACAAAGCTTTGGACCCGGATGTTCTACTTCGCCGAGAACATAATAGTAATTACTTTGGTACGTTGATATCTGAATGTCAATTGGATTATCCCCAGATAGTGCGTAAAGTTCTATAACTTTCATTCGCAGATCGTTTGCTAACTGTTCGGGAGTTTTACCTGCTGCGTATACGCTTCCCAGACTCTCGAAGGTTACATAGCCGTCAGGTCTGATTTGCTGTTTTTGGAGATTAATTTCAGGGACTTTTAAGCAGTGTATCTCAATCTCATCCGGGGGCATCAGGAAATACTTTTCGGTTGTTACAACAGTATCGTTTGGTTTTAAAAATGCGTCGATATCATCTATTTTGGATGACGAGGAACATCCCGCAAACAGGACAAAAGACAAAATAATCACATTTAAAATTATTGAACGCATTATACTTACCTCCTTAATATTCTACAGACTGTACTGATTGTACGGACTGTATCGATTATATGACGTTTATCACTAACCAATAATTAAACCCAAAGCAAGCGGGTTATTATACCTATTATAGGTCCATATGTCAAGCTACTGCTTATCGGGTTAGATTATCCTCGTTAAAAAGCCTTTGTTTGATGTAGTTAGGATAGTATTTTAACCAGCTTATCAGATATTTTTTCAACAGCGTCTTTAACCTCTTTGCTTAATGGACAGTTAAAATCGGTTTGTCCGGGCTGAATGCCTATAAGAAAAAACTGACATGGGATTTCGCTGGTTATACAATCACAAAAAAGCGTTAAAGAAACTGAATGGGTCGAAATTGAGAAAGACTGGTCCTCTTGTGGACTGAAGATTTTAAAAGTTCCCGGCTGGGCTGCGAAATCGACCGCATCTATGATAATGATATTTTGCGGAGTTTTTTTTATAACAGGACCGATGAAATTCTCTGGTGTTGTGCCAGCGTCAATAACCTCTGATTTTATTCTGTCCTTAAGTAAATCAGAAACTATGCATCCTGCTGCATCATCTCCTTTTAACCGGTTGCCTATACAGACTATAACCGTTTTATCTGGATTAATATTTTTAACGAATTCTAAAGCTTGCTTGGGAGGCAACTTACAGCCTGATATTTAATTCATATTTGCATGAAGGACATAGTATCTTCATGAAATCGCCGGCGACAGCTTCGGCTTTTGTTTCCTGTGTTTGTTTTGCCTGCTGAGTAAGTTCAGAGATTTTTTTTTGGCTGGTTAAATTCTCTGATTGTGCAATAACCAATGATGGATTTGTATAAGCAAGTGGGCCAAGACGCTCATATATCCAGGCCAGGTGCTTTTTTACGCCGACGATAGCACCGCATTTTTCACATATCTGCAATTCATGTTCGTGTATTTCTTTTGTGGTTTCCCTGTCAAGTGTTGCCAGATCCCACTTATCTGATAACTTGATACCTTTTTGAGTGGTACAGTTTTCCTGGCAGTTGCCGCAGAAGATGCAGGAGTCATACCGCTGGATTATTTTTCGTACAGGCGGGTTTGCCTCGAGATCATCTATCATCATAAGAGACTGTGTGGGACAGACATTTACACAAGCGCCACAACCGATACATTCTTTTTCGTCGAATTCAGGCTTGCCGCGATACCTTTCAGGAACCTGGCACGGTTTAGCAGGGAAACGCGTTGTAAAACGCGGCGAAATAACAGCGACCACAGCTTCTTTAAGTTCTCTTAGTTTTGGCCAACGCATTTTAGCTCCGTTTATTTTTCTTCTGCATATCTGTCAATAATACTTTTGTCGGTAAGCGATATTCCGGCTGAATGCGCACCTCTGGATATAGCGTGGGCGGCGGTTGGTGAGGTTATCAGGATAAAAACAGCACAGATAATTGCTTTGCCGGCTATTGCACCTGTTCCTATTATCAAGGCGGTGCCGCCAAGGATCATTATAGTTCCTAAAGTTACACATTTTGTCGAGGCCTGCAGGCGGTTGTAAACATCCGGAAAACGTACAAGCCCTATACAGCCGGAGATATCAAAAAAGATTCCAACCGAGACCAGCATATAGCCTAAAAAATCAATCATCGAAATTCCTTCCTTCCAGAAACTTTGCCAGTGCCAGTGATGCGATAAAACTCAAAAGTGCCCAGGCAAGTGCGACATTGAGATAAAAATCCTGTTTTGTTACGATAGTCATTATTGCACAAAAACCTACTATAACAATACCCATAATATCAATGGATACTATCCTGTCGGCGGCGCTTGGTCCTCTGCCGATGCGGTATAAGCACAGCAGCGAGCATGTTATCAAGCTTATATAAAATACAGCTATCATAAAAATTCCTGTTTACTCAAAAATCTTTGCCAGAAAATATTCAAATTTCTTTGCGATATATTCGGTTGCTTCTTCGGTGTCGGTACTTTTTATGTTAATCCAGTGTATATACATAGTGCCGTCATCTTTCAAATCAACAGTTAGCGTGCCCGGCGTCAATGTTATAGAATTTGCAAGTGCGACGCGGGCAGCATCTGTCTTAAGAGACGTTTTTATTTTGACAATACCGGGCTTTATTGGCAGCTTCGGGTGTAGAGCGCGGTAAACAACATCGAAATTAGCAATGAGTATATAATAGAAAAATACCGGGATATAAATAATCGCCCAGAAAACTCTTACAGGCGAGAAGAGGAATTTATACTCAGTGGGCATAACTTCATGGAACATAACCGAAACAATTATTGCAGCGCCAACACCTGCCAGGATAACCTGCAGGCTGTCGGCGGTGCCGAACGGCCAGGTCAAAACCAGCCATACAACCAGGGCTACTATAAAATAAACTACTCTTCGCATAATTAAAACCTGTTATTGACCAGTTAAAATCTGAGCACTTAAAACCTTTCCTGCATAAGCAAAGCCGTCTGAAAGAGCATTAACGGCGTTATCGAGAACGACAACACGGAAAGGTTCGTAAATAACGAGTGCTCCCATAAACACACAAAGAATCGCAAGCAAAATCATCGCACAAGCCATAAGACCGCGATGTTCAGCAGTGGATTTTAAATTTTCAGGCAATTCACCAAGAAATACGTATCTTTGAACTTTCAAAAACGATATAAGTGTTACAATACTTACCAGAACGGTAACAGCTGCAAGGCCGTAAAGGCCGGCTTGTACCGCGGCAATTACTAATATCAACTTGCTCCAGAAACCATTAAAAGGCGGTACCCCTGCAATAGCAGCAGAAGCAATTGTGCATGTCGAGCGGGTAACAGGCAGCCTTTCAGCAAGACCGCCAAGCTCTTTAAGCTGCCTTGTGCCGGTTGACATCTCGACAGAGCCGCTTGTTAAGAACAACAGCGATTTGAAGACCGCATGATTCATCAGGTGGAACAGCCCGCCGAGCAATGCAAGAGATGCCCAGGCAGGATTGCCGCCATTAGAAAGAATAAGTGCCGCCATTCCAATACCGAGTATGACATAACCCATTTGGCTGATACTGTGATAAGCCAGAAGACGTTTGAAATCCCACTGGCCGACAGCGAGAAAGACGCCTATGACCATACTTAAAACACCCAGGGCAATTAACACCCAGCTTATCTGCACCGATATTCCTAATACGTTGAAGATAACTCTCGAGAGAGAATAAATCCCTAAAGCCTTGATCAGGACGCCTGAAAGCATTGCTGAAATTGGTGCCGGTGCCGAAGGATGTGCATCAGGCAGCCAGGCATGGAAGGGTACAAGAGCGGCCTTTAAGCCAAAACCTGTTGTAAATAATGCAAGGGCAAAGGCAAGACCGGTATTGATACCATTTTCGGCAACATATCTTGAAATAACAGCCATGTTCAATGAACCGGTATTACCGTAAACAACTCCTACGCCGAACAGCACAAACATTGATGCTACGGTTCCCAGTGTCATATATTTGAAAGCCGCCTCAAGTTCTTCATGCTCACAGCCGAACCCGACAAGGGCGTAAGAGGCAATAGAGGCAATCTCGAGAAATACAAACAGATTGAAGATGTCGCCGGACAGTACCACGCCGTTCATTCCGGTAACCATCAGCAAAAACAGGCTCAGATACTTGTTCTTGGAAGTATACTGCTCCATGTAACGATTACTGAAAAGCATAGCTGTAAAGCTGACAGTACTTATAGTTGCCAGCATTAATGCACTTAGGCCGTCAAGGACCAGATTTATGCCAAGAGGTATTGTCCAACGACCGACGATATAAACATCAAATCTGCCAAAGGATAATATTGACATAACAAGCAGGACAGCTATTACCACGGTTGCAGCAAGAGAAGCAAATCCCTTGAATTTTTTACCACACAACGGCAGCAGAAAGGCCGAAGCTAATGGCAGAGCAATAAATAAAGGCAGAGGAATACTCATCCTTTAAGTCTCCTGATCTTTGTTATGTCGAAAGTGCCATATTTTTCATATATTCTTATACATATCGCAACCATAAGAGCCAAAGAGCCCAGGCCGATTACGATCGAAGTAAGTACAAGAGCTTGCGGCAGGGGGTCAACCGCTCTGGATACGAACAATTGCGAAACGGTCCCTGCCTTGTCGAGCAAATCGCCGCCTGCGGCAATTGGAGCAACAGCTTCCTCAGCAAGCTTTCGCCAGCCCAGCATTACCAGAAAGAGGTTAACGGCATATTCCATAAGCAAAATGCCTATAACGATCTTGATCATGTTCTTTTTGACCAGAACACAATAAAGACCGATCATAAATAACAAAAAGCAAAGCGAATATAACATTTCCAATTACTCCTGGCTCTCCAGCCTGAAAGCTGAAAGAACAAGTGTTACTAAGAATAACGACGCTGCAACTTTTATGCCGATAAATATATTATATAGTGGTATTGCCCCGGCACTTACAAGCTCACCGGCAGACTCATACTCAACTAAGAATTTTTGTTGAATGAAATTATAAAAGAAAAATCCTGCTCCATAAATAAAGCCGCATAAAGCCAAAGCTATAAATAAGAACGCAGCAATACAATCTAATTTCGAAGCTAATGATATCGGAAGATTTTCTTCGGCATATTCTTTGCCGAACGCAAGCAGCAGAAGGATATAAGAGCCGGCAAGTATAACGCCGCCGGCAAACCCGCCGCCGGGTGTTAAATGACCGAAAAGGATAATATAGATACCGAACAAAAAGACCAGTACCTTTATCCAGCTTGCTATCGTTTTTACTATTATTGTCATACCCTTCATCCCGTTAGACCTCCTTCCCTACGACAAACGTCATTTTTATTTGAAGGGGTATCAGTACGAATTAATTTAAAAGTTCTAACGGGATTCATAGCGGGTCCTCTTCAAACAGGAGTTTTCTGCTTTTTTTACGAAGTATCACAATTGCTCCGACTACAGAAGTAAACAGCACTGTAGCTTCACCCAGCGTATCATATACACGATAGTCAAGATAAACTGCTGTAACTATGTTTGCTGCTCCGGTGTCTTTGACGCCGTTTTCAAGATAAACCTGTGATGCAGAATCAGGTATTCTTGCAAAGGCGGCATCACCGAACGGGGGCATATCGGCAAAAATCCCGGTTCCAATTACAAAGATTAAGAACAGTATAACTACAGAAACTACCACGGCGAAAAACTCTCTGTCGCCGCTTATAAAACTTTTTTCACGTGATATGGTAGCCCTTATCAAAATCACCAGTCCCAGCACTTCGACAACAGTTTGTGTCAGGGCAATATCTGGAGCCTTGAGGAAAAGATACATAACTGCTGAGCCGAAACCAACCGCACCGACGCAAATAACAGCACTGAGAAGGTTCGTTGTTTCGACGGCGATTATACCGGCGATCAGCATCAGAACCATTAATATATAGAAAATTTCCATAACAGTCTTACCAGATTTCACATAAAATAAATAATAGCACAAGCAAACCGATTGTTACCCAGTTCATATATATTGGCAGAATACCATTATGCAGCCATTTCAACATGTTAGTTAATCCGCTGCCGCTTTTGCCGGCCTGAGTATAAGGGTCAAACACCTCTTTTTCCTGCCAGGAATAAAGCTGTTTAAGACCTTCAAGAGAAGATACCGTTTTATAAAAAGCAGTTCCCGGTATTATCATCGAATCATTCGGCTGAATTTCACCACAGGTCCATGTCGGAACTTTTCTTGCTTTTTTACCGATGCTTACAGCGGCAATTATTACAGCGCCGACGCACAAGCCGATCATAAGCATTAACGTTGCAAAGGACGAATCCCAAAAACCGAGAACCTGCAAATCTCCTTTAAATCCAAGTGCAGGATAAATAAATATCTTCAAAGGCAATGTATAAAGTATGCCGAAAATCACGCATAGGGCCGCAAGTATCATCATAGGCACAAACTTGAAAGCAGATACTTCCTTTGTTTCCCTTAATGCATCAGGCATACGGGACAGGAATACAGAATGAAGGATTTTTACAAACGAGGCAAGGGTCAGAGCGCTTGCGAACATTGCTGTCACAAGCCACAATGGCCAAAGTATTGCAGCAGTGGTTGTTGTGTCTTTGCCCATTTGAATTATGCCCTGATACACGAGCCATTTCGATGCGAAGCCGTTAAAAGGCAAAACGCCTGAAATACTCATCGCCGCTATGAAGCAGGCCATAAATGTCAGCGGCATTTTTTTGCCCAACCCGCCGAGTTGTTCGAGTTCAGCGGTGCCGGTACTTTCTTCAACAGCGCCGCCGCAGAGGAACAGGCAGGATTTATATATCGAGTGGTTCAGCATATGGAAAAGTCCGCCTGCCAGACCTATAGGATTCATCGTTGCAATGCCGAGAACCATATATCCTACCTGGCTGATAGCGTGATAAGCGAACAGCTTTTTTATATTATGCTGAACCATCGCGATCATCACAGCTATCAATACCGTTGCTGCTCCGATTATTGCCAGGACAAGTCTCAGGTCCCAGGCTACCATTGCAAATAATCCCTTTTGCGGCAGAACAAGCACAACAAGTAAATAGATACCGAGAAGCTTATCGATAGAAGCGGGCAATATCGCCATCACCGCGGCATTACTGTACTGGCCGCTTGTGGGCAGCCAGGTATGTAACGGAAATGCTCCTGCCTTAGTAAGGGCTGCGACCGCCATAAGCAAAAATGCTGCTATCGCCAGCGGCTCATTTTCCGTGATAGCAATATGAGACATCTGGAATGTCCCGCATATCTTATAAGTAAATAATATTCCCAATAGTAATGCCCCGTCGCTTGCCCCAAGCATCGCAAAAGTCTTTGTAGCGGCAAAGTTCGATTTTTCCTGGCCGGTGGTTATCATAAGATATAGTGCGACAGTAACAATCTCCCAGAAGAACAGCAGTACAAGAAGGTGGTCAGCCAGGAGAACGCCAATAGAGCCGCCTGCCGTCAGCATTATCGCGCCGTAGAAGATATTTGCAGCCTTGTTGTCCATAGACGATTTGACCGAGTAGATTGCGATCAAAGAGGTAAAACCTGCGGCAAATAGTATCATAAATGACGACAGCGATGTGTTTCTGAGCAATAAATCAAAACTGATTTCTTGTATATTGAAAATAGGCACACTGTAGCTTAGAGTCTTATCCTGGAAAATACCAACTGCCCCGAGAAAGACCAATGCGGTGACCAGCAGTGTCAAAGGAGCTGTAAAATACCTCAAAGCCCTGGGCAGGAACAACGTTATAAAGCCCAGAACTATTGGAGCAAAAACAATAATAGGCAGTAATTCGTTACTCAAATTTAAATCCTTCTTTATATCCCATCTGTTTTTTCATTTGTTCTGTCCTGGCCCGGCTCAATCTCAAAAGCTCTTTGCCGTCGCATATGACTTTATCATTACGGCCAACCACTGCCAAACGTTCGGTACAGCTATAGCACGGGTCGACAGAGGCAAGCGTAATTGTCGCATCAGAGATATTTGCACCTACGCATGATGCCTTGAATGACGGCACGTTTACATAGCTTGGAGCCCTGACCTTATGCCTTACAGGCCTGTTTCCGCCGTCGCTTCTTACATAATGGAAAGTCTCACCCCTCGGTGCTTCAGTATGCCCCATTGCTTCGCCGGGAGGGATTTCTTTGACTTCGACTGCGATAGGTCCGCCGGGCAGTTTCTTCAGTGCTTGGCGGGTAATTTTTATAGCTTCCATTGTTTCAAGCAGCCTTACGACGGCCTTTGCAAATACATCACCTTCGGGTTGTACGATAACATTCCAGTCGAGCTCGCCGTAAGCGGCATAAACATCATCCCTGCGAACATCAATCGGAACACCACTGCCCCTGGCGGTCGGGCCTGTAACGGCGTATTTGATAGCATCTTCATATGTAAGGACGCCCACACCTTTAAGCCTTGCCTGCAAAATAGGGTCGTCAAGCACAGCTTTTATAAGCATATCCATTTTCTTCTCGATTTCATCAAGCTCCTTAAGAATTTCAGGTATCATCGAATCATCAATATCCTCTCTGCAGCCGCCGACTTTTACATTGCCGTAGTTGTTCCGGTTGCCGGTGATTTTTTCAAGGATATCGAGAATCGGCTCGCGATATTTCCATGCCCACATAAAGACGGTATCATATCCAATGAAATGGCCCGCCAGGCCTACCCAGAGGACATGGCTGTGGATACGCTCAAGCTCGTTAATGATTGTTCTTACATACCTTGCTCTGTCAGGTACTGTTACGCCTGCCAATTCCTCGACAGCCTGGACAAAGGCGAGCGGGTGCGAAGCAGAGCAAATCCCGCATATTCGTGAAATAAGATACGGTACCTGGTCGAACTGCAAAGTCTCGCTGATTCCTTCAATGCCCCTGTGGTTGAAGCCGATTCGAACATCGATATCAGTTACAATTTCGCCGTCAACAGTAAGCTGGAAAAACTCCATTTCTTCCTGCAGCGGATGAAGCGGCCCGATAGCCAAAACAGGTTTTTTAGGTGATATTTTCATCTTAATTTCTTGAATTCATAATCTTTTTTTAACGGGCATATACCTTGAGGCCAATCATCGGCCAAAATAAGCCTTTTCATATTCGGATGATTATTAAACTCTATTCCGAAGGTATCGTGCATTTCTCTTTCGATCCACTCGGCGCCCGGGATGATCGGTGTTATGGACTCTATCAGCGGCTTATTGCGGTCACGGATAAAGGCCTTTACGTTTATAAATGTGCTGAGCTGATCGTATGCGAAATGATGTATAACTTCATAGCAGTTATCTGCATCAATAGCTGTAGAAATCACAAACCTTGCTTTTACGTCCTCGAAGAGGAATTTACATATGTTATAAACTTTTTCCGCTTCACAGGAGAGGTAAACCCTTGTAGGTGCAGTCTCTTCTATCTTTATCAGTTGATCTGATATTGAATTAATCTTATTTTTCAGTTCTTCAAGATTCATTTAAATTGCCTTTAGAGCAGCTACAATTCCTGATATCATCGCTTCCGGCTTGGGCGGACATCCCGGTACGTAGGCGATTATCGCATTAGGATCGATTTCTTTAATTACTTTATCTACAGGACCTACCATATGATAGCCCGGCATAAAAATACCGCTGTCACACGCACAGGCGCCGATAGCAAAAACCACACAGGGTTTTGCCGCCTGGCGATATGCTTCCTGCAGCCGCGGCTTGGCCTGGGCGGTTACAGCGCCGGTAACCAAAAGGGCATCAGCGTGACGCGGAGAACCGACAAGCTTTACGCCTAAACGTTCTACATCGAAGCGGGGCGTCAGACAATCGACGATCTCTATATCGCAGTTATTGCATGCCCCTGTGTTGACGTGGAACACCCAGGGCGATTTCTTCAATCCGTATTTCATCCAAAAACTCATATCTTGTTCCTATAGCCAGCCGATACCGAGAAAATTACCAACAACAGCAAGAACCAAAGCGATAATCAGTATAGGCGAACAATAATACCAGAAGAATTTCATTATCTGGTCAATCCTCATACGCGGATTGGTATTCTTGATAAGTATTAATAGAACGACAACCACAACATATTTTATGATTCCTAAAATTATAGAGTCAAACCCGCCTAAGAACAACTCGACTACGAACACGGGCAATGCTACCAGCAGCATCGCGTGTTCCAATGTCCACATCGCAAGCAGGGGGCCCGAATATTCGATTATAACTCCACCTGCTAGTTCCGTTTCAGCCTCTGCTACATCAAAAGGCACAAGCCCGAGTTTTGCCTGAATACATAAAATAGATACTAAAAAGGCCAAACATCCGGAAATGCTCATTATGGGCTTAAGCCCGGACAACGCCGCCAGTGAAAGAAGCTGGGACTGTTCGATTTGGCCGCTTGCTTTGATAAGGACAATGGTAAAGGCCAACAGCAGCGGCAGCTCATACGAGATCAAAAGCTTCATCTCCCTTGCCGAACCTATCGATGCATGCGGGCTGGCGCTGGCAGATGCTCCGAGTATCAAAGCAAGGGAGGGCATTGCCAGTAAATAGAGTACTACGATAACATCGCCTGCAAAATAGCCTTCCTTTTGCAATGCGATCCTAAGCAGCATTGTTGACAGCAGTATAACTGAACTTAACGCAACCAGCGGGGCCAAGCAGAAAACAAAGCCGTTTGCCTCTTCGGGAATTGTCTGCTCCTTACCCAGAAGTTTTATAACATCATAGAAAGGCTGCATAAAAGGCGGGCCGACGCGGTATTGAACTTTCGCGCTGACCTTGCGGACTATCCAGCTTGCAACGAGTCCTACGACCGCTGTAAGCAAAAAGCCTAAAAGTAAAAGTTCAATAATACTTTGACCTAAACTATTCATCCGGACGCCTCATTTTTCTTCGGCAGAAACGGCTCCCAAAGGTCACCGCCTGCCACCTTTACAACTACGCCATCGAAAACTTCTATCATATCCGCATTCTGTGAGACATCTACTTCGTACCAGTCCAGAGCACCGTTTTTACAGGTTCCTACACAGAGCGGTTTGCCGTTGCTTTCCAGCCTGTCCCTGCACAGATCGCAGACATCATCGACAAATTGTATAAGTTCGGTATAAACCGTGCCGAAAGGACAGGCTATCGCACATGTCCCGCAGCCGGTACAGAGCATATCAGCTCTTTTGAGTATCTTTTCGCCGTCGCCCCGGCCGGAGTCAATCTTTTCTAAAGCATTTCTGGGACAAGCTTTTATACACGGAGCTGTTTCACATTTCCGGCAGATAAGGGCAAAGCGGATTTTCTCGAGCAGGGCCTTTACACCATTATTTTCAGGATGGTGCTTATACGAACATTGCGTATCGCACTGAGCACAATCTTTGCATTTCATCAGGTCTATTATCAGTTTTGCTGCCATATCATTCCCAGATCTTCGGGTAATCCTTTATCTGATCATAAGTAAATACAGGCCCATCCTTACAGACGTAATATTTTCCAATCATACAATGGCCGCACATGCCTATTCCACAACTCATATTCTTTTCCATTGAAAGGTATATCTGCTCCGCCTTGAAACCGAATTCGAGCAGCTTCAAAGTTACGAATTTCATCATTATCGGCGGCCCGCAGACAACCGCAACAGAGTTATTGATTTTCACATCATCCGGGCTCAATATCGTCGTTACAACACCAACATTATGTTTCCACTGGTCATTACCTTGATCAGCAGTAAGTTTCATATTGACGCCATCGATATTCGGCCATTCGTTGAATGTTGTATGTTTATAGATAAAATCTTCCGGCGTTCTGGCGCCATATCTGCATACGATGCCGGCAAAATCATTCTTTCTTTCCACAAGTGCCAGAAACAGAGAGCGAATCGGGGCGAGCCCGACACCGCCGCCGACTATATAAACCTGCTTGCCGGCAAATTTATCCAGCGGATAACCATTACCCAATGGCCCGCGAATACCCAACGTAGTGCCTTTTGGTATATCATGCAATTGCCCGGTTACCCTGCCTGCCTTCATAATGCTGATTTCCATTGTTTCCTTCTGTGATGGTGAAGAAGAAGGTGTAAAAGGGGCCTCGCCGCTGCCCGGCAGTGTCAACTCGACAAACTGCCCAGCCTTAAACGGTATGGGCTCGGCGGGTTTGAGCACAAAGCTCTTTATCGTCGGCGATTCATCGATAATATCGATGACCTCGGCGTCTATAGGCTTATATGGATTTTTGTGCTGTGTCATTTCCTGTTCACTTCATCGTTTAATTCTCTCAGTAATCGGCGCAAATCCATTTTGCCCGATTCAGCATCAATACACCTGCCGCAGCCTACGCACATATTAATGCCGTATCGCTGCAGATAATATGAAAATTTATGCAGCAGACGGTGTTTTATCCGTTCGCTGATTGCTTTTCTCGGGTTCTCACCTCCTGCCACAGCGGCATAGCTCATTCTCATACAACTGTCCCACATCTTCATCTTGCCGTAATAGTCCTTAAGCTTTGTATCCTGCAGATAGAAGCAGTGGCAGGTAGGACAGACCCTTGTACAGGCCTGGCATTCCACGCATCCTTCGGCTTGGGCGGTATAAAGCTGTTCGCCGTCAGCACCTTCGACAATTTCCTGAACAGGTCTGTCGAGCTTGAATTTGGCATTATTCTCAGCAAGAATCTGGTCAGCTTTTTTACGGTTTTCATCGCGCTGAGCTATCTGCCCCGGCTGGACCTGGGCAAAATGTGCTTTGGCGAGAAAATCATTTCCTGTATCTGAACCTGACTCGACTAAAAAACCGCCTTCGACAGGTGAAACATTCATATCAAAGCCTTTTTCTGCCCAGCTTTTACCGCCGAAAAGATAGCAGAAACAGTTCTCTGCAGGTTCGGTGCAGTCCGAAGCGATGATAAACATCTTTTCACGCCTGCTTATATACAGCGGGTCCTTGAAATCATCTTCTTTGAAGACATTATCGAGGATTTCTATTGAACGCAGGTCACAGTCCTTAAGACCAAAGACCGCAAAAGGCTTTACCTCAAACTGGTCTTCTTCCTGCGGGAAAACCGCGGCAAGCTCGCGTATCGGAAAGAGAAATTCTTTTATAGGTGTGCAAACACGGACTTCGTTGAATACAGCTTCCTCGTCCGGACGGTAGAGTTTATAGACATAATGGGCGCCGGCGTTTTTGGGAATGTACAATTCCCTCTCAGCCGAAACGGCGTCGAATAAAGCCTTCAGGTTTTCAACAAAAACAGTTCCCATCTGTCTGTCCTGACAATTTTTATTTATGCCGAACGCAAATAATAAGACAGAGTCGCAAGGTCCATTGCAATATCGATGTTGATTACTTTAACCTTCTTAGGCGTAGTCAAAGTGCAGGGTGCGAAATTCAGTATACCGTTGACTCCTGCCTTTACAAGTTTATTAGTAACGTCTTGTGCAGCATCCGCAGGTGTTGCAACAATCGCAAGTTTTATATTTTTTTTCTTAAGGGAATTAATTTGTGAAGCATTTTTTATAGTAAGATTGCCTATTTTCTTGCCTATCTTACGCTTGTCATTATCTATTGCACAGGTAATCTTGAAATTATAGCTTCCAAAACCGGGGTAACTTAAAACGGCTGAACCGAGTCTTCCTGCTCCTACAAGGGCAACCTGTCTTGTAGATTCCAGTTTGAGTATTCTTTTTATCTCTTTTATTAGTTTTTTGACGTCATACCCTTTGCCCCTGACGCCGAAATCGCCGAAATACGAAAAATCCTTCCTTATCTGGGAATCTGGGATATGTACGAGGTCTGAGAAATTATGGCTTGAAACGTTTGTGCAGTCTTTCTGGCAAAGCAGCATTAGCTGCCGCAGATAAACGGGCAGTCGCCTGATTGTTTCCTCCGGTATTTTGTGGTACCGCATAGGGCCAACCCTTACCTAAAGCTTGTGTTCACATTCACAAACTCAACTTATAGTAAGATTAAGATATTTATGGGTATAGTCAAGTGTATTTTTGAGAAATTGCGAAAAAACAGCCGTGCAGTTTACCTATATTCACATAGGAAAATGCTCATTTGATTATTTTACTGTACTTTTTCGTAAGGCCACATTTCCAGCCCGCCGTCAAGTACCCTTACATTACTGAAACCTTCTTTTTTCAGTATAAATGCCGCTTCGTAGGCTCTTAAAGAGTAGGAAGAAAAGATCACAGTGGATTTTTCCCTGTCCAGTTCGCCAAAGCGGGTTCGCAGCGAAACAAGCGGTATCAGCGTGGAATCAGCCAGTCTTATCTGGTGATACTCAGCCGGTGTTCTTACATCCAGCAGCGTACAATCGTTGTTTTCATCTATTAACTGGCGAAGCTGAATCGGAGATATACCGTTCATCAGACCGTCGAGCTTGTTACGGGCGACGTTGGCCGCTGTTATGAGATTATCAATTACCGGCGAATAAGGCGGAGCGTAACACAGGTCAAGATTTGCTATCTGGTCAACTGTCATACCAGCTGTAATCGCGGTAGTGGCAACATCGATACGCTTATCAGCATTGCCCCGGCTTATACCCTGGGCGCCGAGCAATTTCCTGCTCTTTTTGTCAACGACAAGCTTTAACATCAAAACTTCTGCGCCGCGTACAAAATGTTCCCTGTCAGGCGCGGGAACAAGGACTGTAACAACATCGAAGTTGGCCTGTTTTGCAGCCCGTTCGGTAAGGCCTGTTACCGCAACGTTGTAATCAAAGACCTTACAGGCCACGGCACCGAGAATCGGTGAAAAGGCGTCATTGCCGCCGCAGATATTGATAGCAGCGACTCTGCCTTGCTTATTTGCCGTTGAGCCCAAAGGCACATAGACGGGTTTTTGAGTGATCAGGTCAATATTTTCGACACAGTCGCCGGCAGCATATATATCCTTGTCAGATGTCTGCATCTGCGGGCTGACTTTTATCGCCCCGGTCGTGCCTATTTCCAGAGCTGCCTGTTGTGCTAAAGCTATATTGGGCCTGTTTCCTACCGCGACTATTACGAGATCGGCCGGGAAAGTACCCTTATCTGTCATAACCGATTCGACCTTGTCAGTGCCCTGGAATCTTTTCACTTCTGTGCTGGTAAGAACCTTTATACCGTGCGATTCAAGATGATTATCAACAAGCATAGCCAGTTCTCTGTCAAGTACACGCAGAATCTGCGGAAGTTTTTCGATGATAGTTACCCTGCAGCCTCTCATAACCAGCGCTTCTGTCATCTCTATACCTATAAGACCGCCGCCGACGATAACAACATCGCGGGCCTTACCTTTATCGAGAGCAGCCTTTATTCCTTCAGCGTCACTGACACCATGAAGTGTGAATATATTGCTTAGATTATTTCCTTCTATGTTTGGAATAATCGGCTCTGAACCTGTCGCAAGTACAAGCTTATCATAATCGAGCAGTGACTCTGTGCTGTCGATCAGATGTTTGACGCGGACCTGTTTTTTATCGCGGTCTATTTCAACAGCTTCGGTCTGATTCATAATATGAACGTTTTTGACCTGTTGGAAGAATATCGGGTCCCGCACAACGCCCGCAGGTGAGCTCATCAGTTCGCCCTGACTTTTGACAACGCCGCCGATATAGAAAGGAAGTCCGCAGCCTGCATAAGACAGCAGCGTTCCCTTTTCTACGATCGTAACGTCGGCATCAGGGTCAAGGCGATTGATCTTGGCAGCTACTTTTGGACCTGCTGCCACTCCGCCGATTATTACCACTTTTACTGGTCTTTCCATTTTCTTATCTCCTGGTATTTGCTCTGCTGCAACTTTAGGCGCAGCTTTTAGATTTACTATTAATTCTGTTCCGCCGAGATGTGATTTTTCGATATGTACGTTTCCGCCTGCAGCTTCGACCATCGTTTTTACGAACGCAAGACCCAGGCCTGTGCCCGGCCGGGATGATGCATGAGCTCCGGGTGTCCTGTAAAAAGGCTCGAAAACCTTTTGGCGGTTCTTCTTCTGGATTCCTATTCCGGAATCGCCGATTTTTAACTGATATGTATCAGTTGAGTTATTATATAAAAGGTGTACTTCGATGCTGCCGTTGTCGGGTGTATATTTGATTGCATTTGAAAGAAGTGCCTCAACCACTTCGGGAATTGCAGCTTCATTACCGATCGCCTGGGCGGGTTCGACATCGATTTTTGTTGTGAAATTAATGTTGTGTGCCCGGGCCTGCTCGCTCCATGCGACCGAACTTTTGCGGACAATTGAAACAAGCTCTACCACTCCGCCGAAAGCCTTGGGGTCATTGAGAGCCTTTGAGATATTAAGCACCCTCTGAGCTGCTACCAGGGCCTCATCACATCTGGCAATTGCTCTTTGCAGCATATCTTTTTGCTTGGGCGAAAGCGGACCGGCAAATTCACCGAGAAGCGTTTGAAGAATTGTGCTTATCGAGGCCACCGGCCCCTTGAGCTGATGTGCCATTAATGAGGCAAATTTTAATGGGTCTGATATAAGATTCTTCATATAAGCCGGCTAAACAGACTCCTTTTTTACAGCATATCTTATATAAAAACACAATAAAAACGGAGGAGGGAGGATTCGAACCCCCGGTACCTTTCGGCACAACGGTTTTCAAGACCGCCACCATAAGCCACTCGGTCACTCCTCCAAGTTATCGAGTCGCAGGGTAATTTATACAAAAATCGGCGATATTGCAAGCGCATAAAACGCGATATTACCGACCGAATATAGATATCAGCCGGGATGAAAATTATAGGGCATCTCTAAAAATGTCATTGCGAGGAGTGAAACGACGAAGCAATCTTTATTATGGCTTAAAAAACGAGATTGCTTCGCTTTGCTCGCAATGACAAGCTTACTTTCTTTTTAGAGGCAGCCCGTAAAATTTGGTTGACTCTAGGCCCAAATCACGTTAAATAAGGGGCTCTAAATTGTTTCTTAAGTGCTGCTGCGGCCAGCATCTTGCGTACAGAAGCGAAAAATTAAGGTTAATTTTTAGATAACGGAGAAGATTATTATGGTTAAATTGGCAATGATAGGGGCAGGCGGATATGCATTTAATTTGATTAAATGGATGTGGGGCATACCGGATAAAATAGAGGTAGTGGCAGTTACATCCCGGCCGAAGAAGGAAAAATCTACCGGAGTATTAGAGTGCGAAAAAAGAGGCATTCCCGTTTATGACGATATAGACCAGCTTATGGCCAATGTTAAGGATAAGGTGGATGTCATATATGTCCCGACACCTATCCAGACTCATTTTGCCTATGCCAAGAAGTGCATAAACGCAGGCTATGACATATTCCTCGAAAAACCCCCCGTATCCACAATTCAGGATATGGACGCTCTTATGCAGTTCGTAGCCGACAAAGGCCTTGCCCAAAGGGTCCCTATCGGTTTTCAGTCTCTCTATTCACGCTTAGTGCAGGAGCTCAAAAAGCGTATGGTCGAAGGCACGCACGGCAAAGTAAAACGCATCAAGGCTATGGCAGGCTGGCCCAGACTCGATACCTATTACAACAGGAGCAGCTGGAGCGGCAAAATAAAGATGGACGACGGCTGGGTGCTCGACGGCACTATCAATAATCCGCTGGCTCACGCAGTGGCCAACCAGCTATATTTCGCCTCCAGCGAGCCGGGCAAAATGGCCAGCCTCGTATCTATCGAAGCCGAACTGTACCACGGCCACGATATCGAAAGCGAAGATACGAGCAGCGTCCGGGCCATAACCGATACAGGCGTCGAAATACTGTTTAACGCCTCGCTCTGCTCCGATGAGAGAATGGATCCGTTGATCACCCTCGAATGCGAAAAGGCAACTATCGATTATTACAACTACAAACAGGTAACGGTAAAGTCCCTCGACGGCAAAGTCGAGGAGGAAATGGCTGATGATACCGAACCCCGCGCAAATATGCTAAAGAGCATGGCAGAGTCCTACACGAACAATACACCTTACATCGTTCCGCTGGAAATGTGCAGGCCGTTTATAGAGTTCGTAAATGGCGCCTTTGAATCCGGCGACGGTATAAGTGCCATCGACAAGCAATACGTAAAACGTGTTGAGCAGGAAGACGGCGATGTAAAGACCATCATCGATGATATCGATAACGTACTCAAAACCTCCCACGCCGAAGGTAAACTGTTCTCAGAAGTCGGCGCAAAATGGGCCAAGAAGAGCAAAGTATATGAACTGGCAGGCTACAAAAAATTCCCGTCAGATGTAAGCTTCTAAAAAAATATAGAATCAAAAACCAGGGGACGTTTAGAAACAGCTAAACGTCCCTTGTTTTATTCCATTTAATAGAGTTTATCATCTCTATAAATATTGGTTCATGTTCTTTTAATCCCCAAAAAGACGCGTAAAATCCAAACTCACTTGCAATACCGATAGTAATAGATGGCATATCGGTCTTGATAGTTTTTTGTGCATTTGGTCCGTAGGTACATATCATTCTGTCTCCTTCATAACGATACAAAATTAATTCACGTCCATCTACTTCAATTATCTTTCTAGGAGAATTCGCATCTATCAAAAGTTTCCCAATATAGGTCCGCAGAAAAGCTTCTTCTGTTTTTTGCCCCAAGAACAGTTGAGCGGTAGGAAATTCATTAATTGGAAAAGCTTTCCGATGTTCATCAAAAAGTTCCGTATATACAGAAATGAGTTCTGGGTGGTTATTTAGATCGTATTCAGGATTTACAATACTTCCCCATCCTTCCGGCAAATTGATGTCAAACACAGCCAGCGACAAGTTGCTTTGTGGGTACTTATTTACCCAATCAGACTTTGTTTTAGGCCTCCGATAATCCAACTCCAGTGCAACTATAACACCAATTATGCCAATTATTGCTATAGTTAATATAATTGCAAAAAGTTTAATTATTCGACTTTTCATATATTCATCCTATCCAATATCGGCTCTGATTTCACTGAAAAACTTCTGCCCTATACAGTCATTCTGAGGCGTAAGCCGAAGAATCTGGCTGGATTCTTCACTTCCATCTTCGCCAAGGCTACGATGGACAAGTCGTTCAGAATGACAATGAGATTGCTTCGTCGCTTTGCTCCTCGCAATGACAGGATTGACAAGGACTTACTCTGTTTGGCGTAAAATGTAGCCTATATATTAGCCGTTTTAAACTGCATTGGACTTGACTTATATTCTCTCTTAAACGCTCGATAGAACGTAGATAAGTCCTCATAACCGACCTCGAAGGCGATTGCCGCAGGCGGCATAACGGTATCTGTAAGCATTGCAGCGGCCTTTTGACAGCGTATAGAGTTTAACAGTTTTATATAACTTTTGCCGGTAAGTTTCCTGCATAGATTTGTAAATTGTCTCTGCGATACCTTCGCCAGTCTTGCAGCATCGGAAAGGCTGTATTGTTCGTGGCAGTTTTGAGCGATAAAATGTATTGTGGCCTTGACTCTTTCGCTACTGTTGACAGGCTCGTCAGATGTTTTGTGTTTGATCTGATATTGTTTGGCCCGGTGCATTTGCAGTATAGCTAAACTCAAATTTTGCTTTATTGATAATTTGTAGCCTGCCTGGCGGGTGTTTTGCTCGTGCAGCATCTGTCTTAAATGTCTTTTGATATTTTCAGAATAATACAAGGGCAGCTCGAACGGCTCTGGCCGGGCGAAAAGATAATCGACGATATATTTATTCAAATCGGAGGATTCGGTATCGAAGTAGAGCGAATAGACCGTCATTGGTTTTCGGGGTTTGTCTGAGAGCCTGTGGACCTTGTCTTTTTCGAGCGTGATAACAGAATTTGCATCTACATCGAAGCTGTCATCGGCAAACTCCAATAGCCCATGCCCCGAGACTACATACAGGATACTCAAATGATTGTGCCTGTGTGCGATATTGGCAGAGGAAGGCCTTTCCAGCCGGCTCTCTACCAGTACGCCGTAGTCGGGCAGTTCGATATTCGGGTTAAAAATCTGCCATTTTTGTCTATTTTTACTTGCCATAAGTGCCTATTATAACATAAGTTTCAAAAATTTCAAGAAAAATTGCCGAAAACGCCAATGAACATTTTCCGCATTTACAAAGACTAAACCGCGTTTTCGGTTAAAATCTGCGTTTCGTTTGGACTATTTTATTAACCCTATATTAGAAATTCGGGAATATGGAAGCATTAAGAATAAGACCAAAGAAACAGAACGCATGGGATTTTGATCTGAGCAGTGTCGAGCAGCTTAAAAAGCTCGCAGATTCGCTTTCGGTCAAGATCGAAACAAGTGACGATTTTTCAGTTTTAGCTCAGCCGGTAAAGATCGGCAACCGCACCGCGCCGAACTCCTTCGCGACACAGGCGATGGAAGGCTGTGACGGCGATTCGCAGGGCAGGCCCGGGCCGTTGACTGTCAGGCGGTACAAACGTTTCGCAGCAGGCGGGGCGGGCATCATCTGGTCTGAAGCTATAGCGGTAGTTCCGGAAGGGCGTGCCAATCCTCGTCAGCTCTGGCTGAACGAAGACAGCAAAGAGGCCTTTAAGGATATGATAACAAAGGTTCGTGCTGCAGCTCACCAGCGTCTCGGCAAGGACCACAATCCGATCATAGTCGCTCAGCTTACACACAGCGGAAGATACTCGAAGCCTAAAGGTGTATCAGAGCCGATAATCCCTCAGCACGACCCATACAGAGATGTGATGGTTCCTCAGAATCCGCCAAACAAAGATGCCAAGAAGAATTTAGCTCCTGATTGGCCTGTTGCTACAGATGAATATTTCGACCAGCTCCAGGGGCGTTTTGTCGAGGCCGCTAAAATAGCGTTTGAGGTCGGTTTTGACGCTGTTGATGTAAAGGCTTGTCACGGCTATCTGATAAATGAGGTATTTGCATGCTTCAATCGTCCCGGCAAATACGGCGGAAGTTTTGAGAACCGCACAAGAATACTGATTGAAACGATAGAGAAAATCCAGAATAAACTGGGCAAGGATAAATTAGTTACCACACGCTTCCCGATGTACGATGCGATACCGTATCCGTACGGCTGGGGCGTTGATAAAGACGATTATAAAAAGCCCGATTTCACAGAGCCTAAAAAACTTCTCAAGATTCTTCAGGAAAAGGGCGTAAAGTTCATCAATACAACGGTTGGCAATCCTTATTATAGCCCGCATATGGGCAGACCTTTCAACGAGCCTATTCTCGGCGCTTATGAATCACCAGAGCATCCGATGATAGCACTTGCGAGAATACTCGATATTACCGCTGAGATCCAAAAGGCCGTTCCTGATATGGTAGTTGTCGGTACAGGATATAGTTGGCTGCGGTCGCTGCTGCCTTATGTCGGTGCTGCAAGCAAGAAGAACGGCAGGGTAACGGTCGTCGGTGCAGGCAGAATGAGTTTTGCTTATCCTGATTTTCCGTATGACATTATCAAGAAGGGCAAACTGGACCCGGAAAAAAGCTGTATAGGCTGCAGCGCCTGTACGCAGATTATGCGTGACGGCGGAATGGCCGGCTGTGTTGTTCGTGATAATAAAGTTTACGGCCCTATATACGAACGCGGCAGAATGTCCGACAGGACAAACCTTGTTCGTCTGGCAGATGCCTGCCGTGAATGCGGCGATGCAAGCTGTAAGACAGCGTGCCCAGCCGGTATCGATATCCCCAAGTTTATCAAGCTGTTCCTGGATGGCGACGACAAAGCTGCTTATGAAGTTATAAGAGAAGCGAATATATTGCCGGAAGTTTGTGCCTGGCTATGTCCGGCAAAGGACCTTTGCGAGGGCGGCTGTATGCAGAACTTCCTCGGAGATATGGCGATGTCCATTTCAGATATTCAAAGATACCTGGCGGTTCAGGCTAATAAGAACGGCTGGTCAAAACTGCGTATACCTGCCAAGTCGACCGGCAAGAAAATCGCTGTTATTGGTGCAGGCCCTGCAGGACTGGCCTGTGCGGCAAGACTGGTTGAATTAGGACATAAGGTAACGGTTCTCGAAGCAAGAAACGAGTCTGGCGGAATGGTCAAAGGTGTTATCGCCCGCGAAAAACAGGGCACCAGTCTCGAGAACGAGCTGAAAGCAATATTCGAATCGGCCCCGGCAGAGGCACTTCAATTTAAATATGGAACACCTCTTACAGCCCAGAACAACCTTGATAAGATAATGGCACAAGGTTTCGATGCTGCCTTTATAGGTATGGGTCTTTGGGAATCGAAGACTCTGCACAAGGGCGGCAAACTCGAAGGCCTGACAGGCGCCTTGGAATTCTTAGGCGATATAAAGTCCGGCAAGGCGGTGGACCTTACAGGTAAACGTATAGCGGTCATCGGCGGCGGAAATACCGGAATGGATGTCTGTGTCGCGGCAAAAGAGGCAGGGGCCGAAAGTGTCTATATGATCTGCTTCGAATCATTTACAACAATGCCCGCCTGGCTCAGCGAACGCCAGCACACACTGACCGAAGACATATCGTTTATGAATCAGTTTATGCCGAAGGAATACTTAAACGGCAGCGGTAAGGTAACAGGCGTTAAGATCAATCACGTAAATCTTGCACCGCCTGATGAAACCGGCTTCCGCGCACCGATCGAGATTCCGGGAGCAGAGCTAAAAGTTGATGTTGATATGATTATCGAGGCTTTGGGCCAAAAGGCCCCGGATGATTTGAAAGCTGTTTTGCCCGGCGTTGATCTTCTTAAGAATAATCTCGTAGCTGTTAAGAACGGCAGCCTGGCAACCAGCAAAAAGGGCGTATATGCAGGCGGCGACATTATCAACGGCGGAAAAATGGTCGTGACAGCAGTAGCCGACGGCACAAAAGCTGCCGAGGAAATAAATCAGTTACTTAAATAGGTAAAACAAAATTGTTTAACGGTCGCCGGTATGGCGATAATAGGAGTAAAAAAATGGCAGATAAACCAGTCGCGATAGTTACCGGCGCAAGCCGCGGTATTGGAAGAGGAATTGGGCTTGAATTGGCAAATCTCGGATTTGACATTGTAATAAGTCATTATGACTTTGATAAAGACGGCAAACCTGATGAGGCACCGGGTCAAAAGACTCAAAGCGATATAAAAGCAACAGGCGCTGAATGTGAAACTATTCGTGCCGATGTCTCAAATGCTGCTGACAGGACAAAACTTATCGATTTGACAAAGGAAAAGTTCGGCAGATGTGACATGCTCTGCAATAATGCAGGTGTTGCGCCATCAAAGAGACTTGATATCCTCGAAGCAACCGAGCAGAGCTATGACAGGGTTATGAACATCAATCTCAAGGGCCCGTATTTCCTTACACAAGCCGTTGCAAACTGGATGGTCGAACAGAAAAAACAATTCCCTGACAGGAATTACAGGATTTGTAATACAAGCAGTATGTCGGCTTACACATCCAGTCCTGCACGAGGTGAGTATTGCCTCAGCAAGGCTGGTATAAGTATGATGACAATGCTTTATGCCGACAGGCTCGCAGAGTTCGGCATCGGCGTTTTCGAGATCCGCCCCGGTATAATAATGACGGATATGACAAGCGTTGTTAAGGGAAAATATGACAAGCTTATCGGTGAAGGTCTTTTACCGACAAAGCGGTGGGGTTATCCTGAAGATATCGCCAAGGCAGTTGGTGCGATTGCGGAAGGACGATTGGATTATTCAACCGGACAGGTAATAAATGTGGATGGCGGTTTTCACTTTAGAAGATTATAAGGGATAAAACAATGAATATGAAATTGAAGCAAATTGGCAACCAGAAGGTAAGAATACATACATATAACACTGTGATAGTCGGCAGCGGCGCGGCAGGAATGAATTGTGCCAAGAAACTCTATGAGTTCTTTGAGACAAAAGGTGTCAAGGACCCTGAGTTGAAAATAGCAGTCGTTACTCGCGGCCTGCCGTTCGGTGCTTCCCGTATGAGTGGTTCAGATAAACAGACATATTACAAGATGGGTACAAGCCCTGATGTTGCTGATAGTGCTGAAAGTTTTTCCAAGTCGCTGACCGCTGCAGGCTGCTGTCATGGTGATTTAGCTATTACCGAAGCGATCGGTTCGCTTCGCGGCTTTTATAATCTTGTCGAGGCAGGCGTTCCTTTTCCACACGATCCGATGGGTACTTACATTGGCTACAAAACCGACCATGACCCTTATGAAAGGGCAACGTCAGCAGGGCCTAAGACCAGCAAGTTTATGAGCGAATGTCTCGAAAAGATCGTTCGCAGATATGGTATTGAGATTTGCGACAATCAGGAACTCGTTGAACTTCACGCTGTAAATGAAGAAGGAAACAAACGTATAACGGGCATTGTTACGGTGAACAGTAAATCTGTTTCTGACGAAGACCTTGGCATTAACATATTTTATTGTGAAAATCTTGTCCTGGCGGCAGGCGGTCCCGGCGAATTATACGAAACAAGCGTATATCCTCGCGGCCAGGTCGGTATTCATGGCCTGGCTTTCAAGGCAGGTCTTGCCGGTGCTAATCTTACAGAGTCGCAATTCGGTCTTGCCAGCACAAAATTCCGCTGGAACGTCTCCGGTACATATATGCAGGCTGTGCCGAGAATCTTCAGTACTGATGCCGAGGGTAACGACGAACAGGAATTTCTGACCCCATTTTTCCCGTCAATGAGCAAAATGGCTACGGACATATTCTTAAAAGGCTATCAATGGCCTTTCGACCCGCAGAGAATTGGGAACTACCAGTCTTCACTTGTTGATGTTATCGTCTTTAACGAAAACCAGAAGGGCAGACGGGTATTTATGGACTTTTTGCACAATCCTGTCGGCGGCGAAGGTATGTCTGAGTTCAAGCTTGAGGAACTCGAACCTGAAGCACTGGATTACTTAAAAGCAACCGGTGCGATGCAGAAGCTGCCCATAGAACGGCTTGAGCATATGAATCCTCCGGCAATCGAAATTTACAAGGAGCACAACATAGATTTATATTCTGAACCGCTGGAAATCTCCGTTTGTGCACAGCACAACAACGGCGGTTTCGCGATAAATCGCTGGTGGGAATCGAATATAAAGCATACATTTGTAATTGGTGAAATGGCCGGCTCACACGGCATCAAACGTCCGGGCGGCTCAGCATTAAACGCCGGCCAGGTCGGTGCCTCCAGAGCCGCTGAATATATCGCGAATGTCTACGGCGATGCAGTTCCGGACATCCCAGCCGACCAGTCACAAGCCAGGTCTATCATAGAGAAAGTTGAAGAGTTGAGTAACTCAGACAGCGACCTGGTTCCTCAGGAGATAATCGCTCAGATACAGCAGCGAATGACAACTTACGGCGGCCATATCAGAAAAATGGAGAATGCCGAAAAGGCCCTGGCTGATGCTGTCTCGCTACATGAGCAGATACAGAAGAAAGGCCTCAAGATAGAAGAGCCTAAGAATCTTATATCAGCAATACAGGCTGAACACCTTGCTTTTGCAAGTATTGGTTATTTAACAGCGATTGTTGAACTGCTCAAGGCCGGCGGCGGCTCACGCGGCTCACATCTTGTTCTTACTGCTGATGGCATAGAGGTTCATCCTGATATTAAAGACCCGGACACCGGCAAACCATTGAAACTCAAGCCGGAAAATGAGGACTTGAGAAATACTATAATCGAAGTACAATTCGATGAAGGCAGCGGTGAATTTAAGTGTAAATCAGTTCCAGTCAGGTCCGTGCCCAAAGACAGAAAAGCCTTTGAGCCGGCCTGGACTGATTATAGAGAAGGTAAGATATATTCGTAAATTGTTTATAGGTTGCGAAGCTCGTTTCGGTTAGGTTGTATGTTCAACGATAGACAAAACGAGCATCGTAACCGCGACTCGACCGAGCTCGTCGAAGTCAACCGTTTAACGTTTATTTGAGAGGGTAATATTATGGCCAGACATTCAAGGCTTGATGTATTAACCGCGATGAAGCGGACGGGTCTTATCCCGGTTTTTTACAATAACGATTTTGAAATCGCAAAAAATGTCGTATCTGCCTGCGTTGACGGTGGGGCCGCATGTGTCGAATTTACCAATCGCGGCGACAGGGCGGTTAATGTATTTACAAAACTTGCTGAGTACAGAGACGCCCAGAAACCAGAGATGATTTTAGGTGTCGGCTCAGTTTGTGATGCACCTGCCGCGGCAATGTATATTTCTGCCGGTGCCGATTTTGTCGTTAGCCCGATGCTGGATGAAGAAACCGCCAAAATCTGCAACAGAAGAAAAATCCCATACTCTCCCGGCTGCGGCAGCGTGACCGAAATTCACCAGGCCCATATTCTCGGTGTTGAAATCGTAAAGATTTTCCCGGGTGCCCAGGTTGGCGGTCCAACATTCGCAAAGGCAGTTAAGGGCCCTTGCCCGTGGACTGATATTATGCCTACCGGCGGTGTTTCACCTACGAAAGAAAGCCTTACTGAATGGTTTGGTGCAGGAATTGCCTGTGCTGGTATGGGCTCGAAATTGATTACTAAAGAACTTGTTGCTGCCAAAGACTGGGCCGGTATAACAAAAAAGGTTAGTCAAACAATCGAACTGATAAAACAAATCAGGGAAGGGAAATAAAATGTCCGCACTTAATCTTAGACCTGCCGAGGATTGTAAGTATGATATTCTGTCGCTTGGCGAAATAATGATTCGTCTCGACCCGGGTGATAACAGAATTCACACAACCCGCAATTTCAGAGTATGGGAAGGCGGCGGCGAATATAATGTCGCAAGGGGTCTTCGTCGTTGTTTTGGCAAACGTGCTGCTGTTATAACTTCCATACCGGACAACGCTGTCGGCAGACTGCTCGAGGATTTAATGCTCCAGGGCGGCGTAAATCTTGAATATGTAAAGTGGGTGCCATTCGACGGTATCGGCAGAGAAGTCCGTGTCGGTCTGAACTTTACAGAAAAAGGCTTTGGTGTAAGAGCTGCCAAGGGCTGCTCCGATAGAGGCCTTTCGGCGGCATCACAGTTGAAAAAAGGAGACATAGACTGGGAAAGGATTTTCGGCAAAGACGGTGTCCGCTGGTTTCATACCGGAGGGATATTTGCCGCTCTGTCAGAGACTACTTCAGATGTTATCATAGAAGCGGTAACAACTGCAAAAAAGTACAGTACAATTGTTTCTTACGACCTTAATTATCGTGCAAGTTTGTGGAAATCTATTGGCGGCCAGAAAAAAGCGCAGCAAGTCAATCGCGATCTTGCTCCGTATATTGATGTTATGATGGGCAATGAAGAAGATTTTACTGCCTGCTTAGGCCTTGAAGTTCCCGGCCTTGATAAACATTTGTCAAAACTTGATGTTTCCAATTTCAAGAAAATGATCCTTGAAGCTGCCAAACAATTTCCGAATTTTAAAGCAGTAGCAACAACTCTTAGAAATGCCAAAACGGCAGGAATAAACGATTGGGGTGCAGTGCTGTATGTTGACGGTGAATTTTATGAAGCAACATTGCGGGAAAATCTTGAAATTTATGATCGTGTAGGCGGTGGAGATAGTTTTGCTTCCGGCCTGATCTATGGTCTAATGGAAGGCAAACCACCTCAACAGGCCGTTGAATATGGAGCGGCTCACGGTGCTTTGGCAATGACTACGCCAGGAGATACAACTACGGTATCACTGCCTGATGTTGAAAAGGTAATGGCAGGCGGTACGGCAAGAGTGGATAGATAATTGCTGTTTACGGCATATAAATTTTGATTATCTGATTAAGCCTGTCAGCTTTTACTCATAAGGATTTGGTGTTAACGATCTGCCGAATTCAGTTGATGTGGTTGTTGGGCCTCCTTTTGTATTAAGAATGACAAGCTCTCTGGCTTCAGCATCCTCGATTTTTTTGTATATTTGCACGGTTTCTTCCGGCCAGAATGTTGACTTGATAGGTGTATTTTGAATAGGCTCTCCAGATTTGCAATATAGCAGTTCATGAAACTCCCTTGGCCTCAAATAGCTGGTACCTGTCCATTTTGTGACTGTTCTTGTGTCAACCATTACAAAGCCTGTCGATAAATCTATTGACTCTACAGGAATATCTGTGTCCCTAAGACGTGTATCCGCTATGTCGATAACCGCGCCGATTTCGTCGCCGCTTCTTACAGTAAAAGTTTTTGTTACCCAATTCCCGAGAGTATATCGGGCTACTTTTATATCAACGGTTTTGTCAACAAAATTACTTCTTTTTATATCTCTGCTGCTGACGGCAAAGAAGTGAATGCGATGAGGTATTTCAACAGCCTCGGTCGGCTCACTAAAATCACTGTATAGTACAGCTTGTTTCTGCAAGTCTTTTTGATCCTCACTAAACCAGTCTTTACCTGCAATAGGATTAAAAACGCCTAATCTAATACGATATTGATATGTATCGCCCGGCTTTGTGGTTTCGTCATGCGCCCAGAAAATTAGTTTTTCCAGATTTTCCAGTTCAGTTTCTTTAGTTAATCTTATAGCATTGAATTGACTTTCAATAGTAACAGTTGTTGGCTCAGTTGTACCGAGTCCGGGTCGTCTTATTAGTTCTTCTGCAGGTCTTCGTGTTCTGCCTGGTAACGGCCTGACTAATTCTTCCTCTGCTTCATCACTTACTCCGGGTTGCCGACGAGTAGTACGGGTGGAGGAAGATCTGCTTCTTAACCTTTCAGCTCTCTCAGCTTCAATCCGTCTTCTTTCCAGCTCTTCCTGTTCTCTTGCAAACTGTTGTTCTCTTTCTTTGTAAAATGATGGGCTTACCCACTGTTTTGAGGGTATAGCATTAAAGTAAACATCAGGCTGAAGGATTTCTTTTCTGCTTTCAGGCTTTTCAAATTGTACCAGAGCAATCTGGATTTTATATTCATCAGGTTCTTCTGGAATTTGCAGTACCTTGTCTAAATGGTAGAGCTTAGTTTTAGGAATTTTCTCCCATTGGTTCCACGAACCATCTTTTTGCAGGGTTCTTCGCTGTAATTCCACCTTTGCGAAAACAGGTTTTGCATAATCTTTGATTCTCCACTCAATTGGAAGATGTCTGCCGGTAAAGGCAGTTTTAAAGTCTTCATAAAGCTTTTTTACATCGATGCTGGATTCTACTGTAACCAGGTCTACATCAGCGAGCTCTGTTTTGGCATTGGCATAGCTGGTGGTCTCGGAAAGCTTTTCTGTGGGAACAAATGCAGCCATTGGGACAACGATTATCGATGGTTTTTCAACTTTGTTAATAGCCGGTAATGAATATACAGGTTTTTCTTTCGCTTCAGCTAAATAGCGAGGAAGAGGAAAATCAATATTTGTATCTACACCTTGAATACTGTCCCTGAGAACATCGAGATATTTCGGTTCTTGAGGCTTGTAAGAATTACTATCCTGTGGTGTTTCCTTTAGCTTCTCCTGCAATTTGCCTGATCTGTTGTTGATGTATTCAATAAGCTGATTTGGAGAAAACTTTTTGCCAACATGTTCAATGGCATTAGGCTTACCAACAACAAAAATAAAGAGTATTACTAATGCCGCTATTGCTACACCGGCAAGTATAATTTTGTCGATGAAAAGTAAGATGAAATTACCCTTCAGTTTTCTTATTTTCCACTTCATAATTTAAAAATTAAATTTACTTATCTTTTTATATTTTATCTCTTTTGTTAGGTAACAATTTATTCCTTTATTACTTCTTAATCCCACATTATTACTTCTTTTGGCTTATTGCCCTTTATTTTTACATCGATTTCCTTTTTGACTGATTCCGGCTTTATTATTTCATAACCTTCCTTATTAAAGATATACTCGCAAACGAGATTTAAATAGACAATAGTATCCTGTCCATAATAATATCTTTTAGAATCCGGGGTTCCTTCCTGGACTGACTCAATATTACTTTTAAGAATTGTGATTTGATTATGTTTATATAGTTGTCTTGGCAGGTCATTCCTGTAACCCGAAAAATAGTGCTCTTTTTCGCTGCAGAGCTGTTCCATAAACTTGAGTATGTCATCGGCTCTAATAATAACTGCCATACTAAATGGTATAATATCAATCTGATTATTGGTTTTTCTTCCGGTCCATGGATTACAAAGATATGAGCTTCCTGCATCATAAATCGGCATTTTGCTGAAGTTGCTGGTGGTTTCGTCTGATATAGCATCGCTACTTTGAAATTTTACACTAATTAGTCGTTTAACTGAAGAATTTGCAACAGAATCTGAGCCGGAATTTATAGAGATTATTGTATCAGCAACGTCTTTATGTATCCAATAAGCTAATTGACAGTACCAGCAATCTTCTATGGCATTCTGGGGACCTCTATATCTCCAATTGTTCCAGAAACCGTAGCCGCTGAATGCTGTGGGGTTTGCATAAACCGATATTTCTTTACTTCTTTTTTCACACATCAAATCAAAGATTTTTTCGCCGCTTGTGTCTAATGATGAACCTCCTCCTGTTTGTGTTGATCCTGCTTCCTGCCAAATTTCGATATCTGTAGGAGCATCAAGAGCATTCATGTCGTTTATCAGTTGTGTGATACCCTGCTCGTATGCCCTTCTGAATTCGTGAAAAATCTGAACTGAAGTTTCGTTTGTGTCTGGAAAAATCTTATAGCTTAAGAGCTCCCGTTGTGTTGTCTGTGCTGCCAATTGTTGTATAGAATTCGCATCATTTTGATGCATATCCTCATAAGATCTTATTGCTTCAGCCTGTTCGACAGGAATAGCAGATTTGATTGTTGATTCAAGGTCTGCTCCGAGCTTTTTAGTCTCTGCGAGCTTTTGGCTGATCTTTTTCCGCATCATGGTAGTTGGTATAAATAACAATATTGCCACAATCGCTATTGAAGCGGGTATTATTGCTACATGTTTTTTTAATATCTTGCCTATGTTCATATAAAATTTCAAAAATTCAAAATTTTAGAATCCATAATTAACAGAATTTCTTCTATTTTCATATAATATAACCTATATATTGTTGCTATAATGTATCCTTCCAGATGAACTTAACCCTGAGTATGAACCACATATCTCTTTCAATATAAAGTGGCTTTCCAAACGAATCATATTGTTTTCTCCCCTCCTTGTTGATATTGGCAGTTTTACTTATTTCTTCATTTGTTTGCGGATCAACAAGAACAAGCTCGCTTTTGACAATATCAGCAGAACTGCTCGATTTTAATCCGAGTGAAATATCTCTTGAAGATTTACGGCCGGTTGCAGCAATAGCAGCATTCTCGTCTAATTCCTCATCAGCAACTCGTATTTTCAGTTGTCTTATTCCTATACCTTCGGGCATCTGCCGATCTTCCAGGTCTACATGTCCTGTTTCAAGCTTGAAATGTTTAATATCGTTTTTCTGAAATATTTCAAAAGGACAATTGGCATCAATAACCTTGTCAAGATTGAGCATACGTGTAACAACTCCCCATTGTTGCCTGTTCTCCCCGACACCTGCTGGATCCATAAGCTCTCCGATCCTTGAGTAAGGACTAAATCCCTCGATAACCACAACAAATCCTTTCGCATTCTTTTGGACGTCTTTTGAAGCAGTTTCAGTGGATATTCTTCGATCCTGGTTGCTGCTTTGATAACTGATTGTTGAACTGCTTTTTACGAAATTTTTAGGTCTGTCAACATCAAGCGAAGTCTCAGCAAGATCATCTGTATATTTGACACCAAAGCTTGTTATGAAAACCTGCTTTCTCTCATTTCTTGGGAATTGTTTAATCTTTGCTATATCTCCTTTGGAGTAAGCGTCGTATAGTTCTGCCTGAGAAGGATTGTTTTCCTTATTGGGTAATGTTTTGAGGATTGTTTCATGCAGTAAAGGTATAATATTACGGTATTCGAAAAGTTTGAACTGTTCATCAATTTTATTCTGAGATTCGTTGCTTCTTGTATTTTGGGAGCTGAAATCGCTTTTGATCTTTTTTGCTTTCTGTAAAATACTTTTTACATTACTCTCTATACTCATGTATTCCTGGCTGGAGCATGTTTTTAAGTCAATATTTGTTTTAAGCAAAGCCAGCAGTGAAACAACCAGTAGTATAGCTGCAGCTATGATAAAATATTTGCTTTTCTGTGCCCACAGCATACTTCTCGCGATTTTTTTGGGCAAAAGGTTGCTTTGTATCTTTGCAGTTTTTAATGCCTGCAGTCCCAGGCCATAAGCAATTGCAAAGTCGGAGATGTTTTCATGTAATTTGGCACTGGAGATACTTTGTGCCGGTATGAGTTTTTCAAAAGCGTCAGGTCTTGCAGCTGGTATTTGTGTTGTCTGTTGAATGTATTTGTTCAGGCCTTGAAGTCTGAGGCCGCCGCCGAACAGGACTATTTTGCTAAAGGTCGTATCTTTGTGACTGCTGCTGTAATATCCCAGAGAACGCTGCACTTCTGTACCAAAATCAGTGAAGACCGGTTTCATAGCATGAAAAATCTGTCTTGCGTATTTGCTTACCGGGGCTCCGCGTTTTAGTTTCTCAGCCTTTTCAAAATTTAACTTAAATGCTTCTGCTATGATTCTTGTGAATTTATTCCCGCCCAGCGGAATACACCTTTGCCAGACAGATGTTTTTGTGCAGACAACGAGATTTGTGTTGTCTGCCCCCATGTCAAGCAGGATTACCGCATTTTTATCTGCCTCATCAAGATCTGTTCTGTCAAACCATGCGTAGTTGTACAATGCTATAGGAGCCATTTGCACAATAGATATCCTGATATTTTCAGCAGAAAAATTTTCAAGATATTTGCTGACGAGTTCGTTTTTTATAGCGAAGATACCAACTTCAGTATCAGGGCTGTCGAGTTTGGGCATAAGCTGCCAGTCCCATTCAACTTCGTTAATATCGAACGGGATTTGCTGGACCGCTTCGAATTTTACAATTTCAGGTACACGTTTTTCCTCGACAGGCGGAAGCTTAATAAATCTTGCAAAGCTTGTTTGTCCCGGCACAGAAATAGCAATAAGGTCTTTTCCTAATTCGTTCCTTTCCGCAAAGATGTGCAGAGACTCACGTATGATTTGATTTTTTTCTTCTTCCGAAGTCTCAGTGAATATACTTTGGGTGTGCTCGATGTAATCGAGTCCGATCACTTCGATCTTTTCATCACTTTGTCTTAGACGCAGTGCTTTGAGCGAATTATTTCCAATGTCGATAGCCCATACAGACTTTGCTGCCGGCATTTTTCAACTACTCCAAATTAACAAGATAGACTATAATACTGATACAGGCTGAGAACTCAACATTTTACTTAAAAGTTCAGTCAAAATCAAGAACATTGAATTATAACATATTATGAAGACTTTTGCTATAGATACTCTTGGATGTAAGGTAAATCAGTACGAATCCCAGCAGATTATCCAGTTTCTTTCCAACCACAACTTATTATACGTAAAAGACTTCCAAAAAGCTCAAATAATAATTATTCATACCTGTTGTGTGACACATATTGCCTCGTCAAAAAGCCGGCAACTCATCAGAAAAGCCCAAAAATTGAGCCCAAATGCAAAGGTAATAGTATCAGGATGTCTCGTAAGTGCTGCTAATAAAGAACTTATGAACCTTGACGAAAAACTCATTTTTGCCGGCGACCTTAAGAGCCTGTTGGCACTTTTAGAAAAGGAATTAATAAATTCCGGAATCGATTGTAAGTCTATTGATAGCAAGGAATTAACAATTGAGAGGTTCTGCGGTCAAACACGGGCATTTCTAAAAATCCAGGATGGCTGCGATGGATTCTGCTCATATTGCATCATCCCCAAAACCAGGCCAAATATCACTTTCAAGCCGATGGATAAGGTTATAGCAGAGGCGCAAAACCTTGTAAACGCGGGACATAAGGAAATTGTCCTGACGGGGATTTTTCTCGGTGCCTATGGCCAGGATACCGTAAAACGTAAAAAATGGGAAAATGAGGAAAATGAAAAGCTTGCGATACTTTTAGAAAAAGTAGCAAAGATTGGCGATCTTAAAAGAATCAGGCTCAGTTCATTAGAGCCAGCCGATGTTACAGACAGATTATTAGAGGTGATGAGAAATAATTGTAACATTATGCCTCACCTGCATTTATCACTTCAGTCGGGCTCGGATAAAATTCTTAAGAAGATGAATCGGCAGTACACAATTAAAGATTTCATTAAGTCTATTGAAAAAATAAAGACAGATCTCGACAGGCCTGCGATTACTACTGATATCATAATTGGCTTTCCAGGCGAAACAGTTCAGGATTTTGCTCAAAGCCTGTCAGTTGCTAAACTTGTGGGCTTTTCAAAAATACATATTTTCCCGTTCAGTAAAAGAGTTGGAACAGCAGCAGAAAAGCTGGGCGACCATTTAGATAAGAAAGTCATAACGCAAAGAGTGTTAGCTATGCGCGATCTGGAAAAACGATTGGCTGAAAAGTTCAGAAAACAATTCGTTGGCGAAACCGCCCAGGTGCTTGTGGAAAATGATGATAGGAATAGCGGAAAATGCGAGAGATATTATGAAATCTCAATAAAAACTGATAAAAAAATAGACAAAGGCACAATAGTGAAATGTAAAGTAAATGAGGATGGAGTAACAGGGTGTAGGGTATAGGGTACAGGGCATAGAACAACAGGGTTTGTACCATAAAAAACCCCGGCTGTTGGACAAGCCGGGGCTAAGAAAAAAGCAGCATTTGCTCTATTTTACGAGGTAAGATCTATTCGGGGCGGTAGGATTCCTGCCGTCATATGTGATTACTATTTCTCCGTTGCCGGAGATCTCGATCGTATCTGCTATGAGCTGGTTACCAAAGGTGTCGCCATTACCTGCCAAGTCTACTTGATTTCCGGAGAAGTATAATGTTCCCTCCAGGTTCAAGCTGCCGTTACCGGTAATCTTTGCATCATTATCATTATCACGAGCCTGGAAGATAGCTATGTTTTCATATGTGGTGATGTCGGTGCCGGGCGGATAGTAGGGATAGGTGCAATCGGGGCAGAAGTCGTCATAATCTTCCTGCATAGGGGTTATATTGACTTCACCGTTGCCTGTTATATCGACTTTACCGTCGCCGATGATATATAGCATAACACCTTTTGCACAAATATCGGCATTTCCGCTTATGTCTATTCCCGCACCGTCGAGGATATATATGCCGGGATTTAATGTTACATCTGCGTTTCCGCTCGCCTGTATGCCGCCGGAATAGTAACCTGGATTGAGTACTGCATTGTCATTGGCGCTGATATGTACCGAGCCCAGGTCGTTGCTGTCGTCGTATGCAGGTTCAGGAAGACAGTCTGAATACGGGTCAGGGCATAATGGGTCAGGTGCGTATGAGGCATCTAAGTTGAGTATCATATCCGGGTCGAGTTCGACGTTACCGCTTAGATCAATGTCACCGACTACGCTGAGTTCGGTGGCGTCGAGTTCTGTATTGCCGTTCATTCGCACAGCGTTGCCGGCTTCGGAATTTACGTGGACAGCACCGCCGTTTACGGTAAGTTCTGCGTTGCCGCTCATCCGCAGACCGATGCCGTCAGGAGCCAGGGCTATTACGCCTGCTCCCGTTCCTCCTGCGGCCAGTGCGATGGCTGAACGACTGATGTCATATGTATCCATATTAAATAAAGTGCCGAAATGGAGACTGATCGGTCCGTTAGGTGAGGAGCTTGTACGTCTGACGATAATTTTTAAGGCATTGATACCCATGGTTCCTGTAGTTATTGGAGTAAAAGTGCCGTTTGCTGAATCGTAACGGCCCGGGACTATGTCACTGGAGGTGAGCTGGACGCTTTGGCCGTCAACGAAGTTTTGGATTGCGGTGTCGATGGCTTTTTGGGCGGCCTGGGTCTGGCTGGTTTTTACCAGACGGGCACCGGCCAGGGCAGCAGAATCGGCGGCGTTTTGCAGTTGAGTTGCGACGACGGTAACTTTTCCAACATCAAGAGCCAGCCCGGTGGCAGCGAGCAAAAGGAGCAAAAAGACTACCGCCCAGACGCAGACCATTCCTTTGCGTGGGAAATGCTTTGATGTTGAACGTCTTTTTTTCCTTGTCCTCTTCATTAGATAGTCCCACGAGATAGTATTGCTGTTATTCAACGAGATAAGCCCTGTTAGCCGGGGCGCGATTTCCGCCGTTGTACATAATGGTCATATCTCCTGTACCTGATATTCCGATTGTATCTGCGATAAGCTGTTCGCCGAAACCTTCACCTGTACCTGAGAGGTCAATATGATTATTAGGAAAGTACAATGTGCCGTCCAGGTCGAGATTGCTTGTACCAACGATATTGGCGGCATTATAATTGGTTCGGGACTGAAAGATTCCTATTTGTTCGTATGCATAGTCAACATCTGACGGATATTCGTAAGAGTCGTCACAGAAATCGTTGCTGTCGTATATGATCGGGGTCATTTCGACATTACCTGAGCCTGTTATGTCGACAACAGCATCATTGATGACATAGAACATAACACCTTTAGCGCAGACGTTAGCGTTACCGCCTATGACAAGTCCTGAAGCCTGGCCGTTGGCAGAGCCGTCAAGGATATATATTCCGGGCTTGAATGTTACATCTCCGCCGTTGATGCGGAAACCGCCGGAGTAGTAGCCCGGTTCAAATTCCGCAGTTCCGCTGGAGACAGTGATAGTGTCGCCGGGAGAAGGAGCCAGGTCATAAACCGGGTCATATGTAGGTTCGGGCAGACATTCATCCGGAGGATATGGACAGAGTGGGTCGGGAGAAGGCGGGACACCCATGTTGACGACAAAGTTCGGGTCGAATTCAAATCCGCCGGTTGCCAGAACACTGCCGGTTACGTCGAGTTCGGCAGCGCCGAGGTCCGGCTGACCTATAATACGTACGGCATTTTCAGCGTATGAATTTACGAGGATCGCACCGTCATTGACGATCAGGCTTAATTCACCATTGATGAGCAGCCCGACACCATCTGGAGCCAGGGAAATCATCCCCGCACCGGTTCCGCCTGCAGCGATAGCAATAGCGGATCGACTAACGTTGTATGTGTCGATGTTGAAGATGGATCCGAAATTCAAATTAATAGGTCCATCCGGTGAAGCATCGGTGCGTCTTGCGGTAACTTTCAACGCGTTAACGCCCTGGGTTGTTGTTGGAATAAATTCGCCTGTGTCGAACTGATAACGGCCGATGACTATGTCACTTTCATCGAGCTGGAAGCTCTGGCCGTCAACAGAGTTTTCAAGAGCAGTATCGATGGCGTTCTGAATTCCTATAGATTGGTTGATCTTAATTATTCGGGCACCGGCAAGAGCAGCGGCATCAGCGACGTTTTGCAGTTGATGAGCTACTACAACTACTTTGCCTATATCGAGAGCCAGGCCGGTAGTTGAGATGAGCAGCAATAGGATTACTGCTACCCAGAAATAGACTAAGCCTTTACGGGTTCTATGTCCCGATTTTGAACGGGTTTTTCGCTTTAACTTCTTCATTTTACAGCCCTCCAAAAAGAGCCGGCCCTTCTATATAAAATATACAATATACCCACTGTTATCGGTTATTTTTAAGGTGGACATAATACCATTTATCATATATAGTTAGATAAAATAAATACTAAGTTCGAATATCTAAATCCTAAACAATATCTAATGACCAAAATCTCAATTTTCAAAACAGTTTTGGACATTTGAAGATTAGATTTTTGAATTTGTTTCGGATTTAGGGTTTAGTGCTTCGGATTTTTGTTTTTATGGCCATTTTGCGAGCATAAAAGAAAGGACTGATATGACCGTTTTGACCATTTTTGGTTTCCATCCGCTGGATATTCTGATGATCCTGATTTTCCTGGCGGTTATCACCTACATCGGAAAACGGACCTCGGCGAAAATAAAGACCCAGGAAGACTTCTTTATGGCCGGCCGATCGGTCGGCAAGATCCTTCAGTACTTTCTGAATATGAGTACTACCGTCGATGCCAACAGCGCAGTACGGACCGCAAGTTTTACTTATGAAAAGGGAATGGGTGGTATATGGCTGATGCTGGCGGGGGTATTTTCAGGGCCTTACTACTGGTTTTTGGCGGGGTGGTTCAGACGGACACGTATGATTACAATGGCAGAGCTTTTCGAGGAGCGATTCAAGAGTAAAGTTTTGCCGAGCATCTATGCCTGCGTCGGTATCTGGCTCAGTCTGCTTATCATCGGTATCGGTTACAGAACATCACTGCGGACATTCGAGGCTCTTACAATAAAACCTCTTGAAAAATGTACTCCAGAACAGCAGGAAAAAATAGCGTTGTATAATGAGTTTGTGAGTCTGGATAAACTTTATAGAGCCAAGAAACTTCCAGCTGAACAGGTTGAAAGGCATAAGGTGCTTAACAGTATGTATAAGCAGGATGAAATATATTCTTATGTTTCCTATACGAATCCTACTGCTTTTTATGTTATCTATACGGTTTCGGTGGCAGCTTATACGATAATGGGAGGACTTGAGGCTGCGGTTTGGGCAAATGTTATACAGGGGACGCTGATAATAGTATTTTCTATAATGCTGATACCGCTCGCACTTGTGGGTATGGGCGGCTGGGGCGGATTTACGTCTCAGCTCCCTGAAAATATGCTGTATATGTTCGGTACAGGGGTGGATGAATTTTCCTGGAGCTCGATAGCAGGGTTTACGATAGCATCTTTTATCATCGGGATGACCGGGCACCAGGGCAATATGGGGAATAACGGTTCGGCTAAAGATGAACTGACCGCGAGAATCGGAAATATTGGAGGGGCTTATACAAAGCGTATATTGACTATTATGTGGGGGCTGGTCGGGCTGCTTGCATTTGCACATTTTAGCGGGAAAATTTCCGACCCTGATACGGCATGGGGAATGCTGAGTAATGATCTGCTTTGTGTGGGGATGAAAGGTTTGATGATAGCAGGTATTATGGCTGCTAATATGTCAACGCTTTGCGGCGTTTGTGTGTATTTGTCGGCATTATTCGTTCGTCACCTTTATAAGCCATTTGTTGGAGACAGAGGTGAGAAGAATTTTATTACAGCATCGCGATTTGCTATCGTCGGATTTCTGCTTATAGGTATTTATATTTCTGTATTTGCTACCGGTATTATTCATCTGGTAAAGGCCATGCCTTCTATCAATATTATTTTCGGTGCGCCGGTAATGCTGCTTTTGTTCTGGAAGAAACTGACTTTAAAATCTGTATATGTACAGGTAATTATCTGTTCGATCCTGTTTGCTGTTTTGCCGGAGGTATTATCTCCATTTGATACTATCCGAGAATCAAGATGGCTTACTACGCAGACTAATCCACAGACGGTTGTCAAGTCTATGCGCGCCAGCCAGGAGGATGTTGATATAGGATTAGCTGCTGCTTTGGGTCAGGAAATAAAAAAGGAAATAATCATACCGCCGAAGGGTATATTTTATGATAAGGTAGCCCGGAGAGATCCGGATGATCCTAATTCACCTATGAAGGGACTTGGCAGGATAAATGTCGAGCTTATTATGGTTAACAAGCTGCTGAGGATGGATCTCAGAGATTATAAGCCTTCAATGCTTTTGACGATACGTTATATAGTAGCTTCGCTGTTTCCGTTCTGTATCCTTATCCCGGTAAGTCTAATTACGAGAGACAAAGGTCTGGACGAAAATATAAATCGGTTCTATGTCAAGATGAAGACACCTGTTATTCCTGACCGTCAAAAAGATGCAGAGGAGCTTGAAAAAGGTTATGCCGACCCGACACGGCTGGACCATACCAAGTTGTTCCCGAATACTAACTGGGAATTCTGCAAATGGACCGCGCAGGATACATGGGGATTTCTTATAAGTTCGGCTCTTACGGTAGGAATAGTAGGGGCCTTTTGGCTGTTACTTAAGATGTTATAGTTATTGGTTATTTATGGCTTTAATTTTCACAAAAAGATTAGCTGAATTTTTAGGAGGTGTCATATGAGAAAGGTACATTTATTTCTGATTGCAACAGTTGCATTTTATCTGTTTTTTCCGATTACAGCACAGGGCTATGAAGAGATAGAGTTTAAAAAGCTTAAGAAAGCCAAAGAAAAAGACTGCGGCAGGGCTGTGGTGCTAAAGGCCGGGCTGGGTGAAATCGGCAGCGGGATGTTTCAACTCGAAGGACAGGGCATAACTGCCGGCAGTTATGTTGCAGTCCATCTGCATCGGCCGGACAAGACAGAGGAAAATTTCAATGCGTATATTGCTAAAGGTTCGTCAACTTTAGATATGTACAAAAATTACGGCACGGGCGGGCAGTTACAAAAGACATGGAAAGAAGACCGGGCTGTCAGTGTGTACGGGACAGTGTATCATATCGGCGGGAAAGATTATCCTGTAGCGATGGTCATTGATAAAATAGAAGCTACTACCTGCAGGGCTAAAGGTAATCTGCGATATTCAATTACAGTTTCCAGTTTCGAAAATAAAGCGGGCTGGCACGGCCAGTGGGATATCGGTGATGGGTTTACGGAAATTATGACAGATGCTCTGCAGGAATCGGGATGGTTTATTGTTCTTGGCGATAAGCAGATGCGTAATGAGGCATTACAAGAGCAGGATTTCGGCGAAAGCGGCAGGGCAGCGAAAGGCAAAAAGACTCCCAAGATTGGACGGATGACACCTGCACAACTGCTGGTCAAAGGTGCTATTACACATGTTCAGGAAAGTACTACCGGCGGGTCTGGTGGAATAAATATTCAGGGTATCCAGGTAGGCGGTGCAAAAGATACTGCTGAAGTCAATATTACTATCTATCTTGTTGATTCGGAAACAGGCCAGGTTAAAGCGACGACAAAAGTAGTTGGGAAGTCCGAGCGCAAAGGCGGTCGCTTAGGATATTTTGGTGCCGGGCTGAAGGGAGTAACCGGCGGATTAAGTGGACATAAAAGAGATAATGTCGGCAAAGCCTGCGAAGATGCGGTCGGCCAGGCAGTTGATTTTCTTGTTAAACAGCTTGAGAGTATTCCGTGGGAAGGCAGTATCGCTTTGGTGAAAGGTGATAAAATAATTCTTAACCGCGGCCAGCGTGAAGGTGTTGCAGTAGGGCAGAAGTTCAGCGTTGGAAGTATTGAAGAGCTTGTCGATGAAGATACCGGTGAAGTACTTGATGTGGAAATGACAAAAGTTGGATTGATTGAGATTATCGAAGTTAAGGAGAAGATAGCCTATTGTAAGGCCCTTGAGGGCGGCGAAAGAATCCAGAAGGGAATGAGTGTTCAACTGGTGCCTTAGAGAGACTATTCTTTACGAGTCAGCGGGACGAAACGTACCGGCATCATAGGTTTTTTTTCGAGCGAGCCGTCTGGTTTTTTTGTAACCAACAGCAGTTTCTGAACGAGACCCGCTTTGCCGACGGGAATAACGATTTTGCCGTTAGTTTTTAACTGGTCTATCAACGGCTGAGGAATTTGCTCCGGTGCACATGTGACAATAATAGCGTCGAATGGGGCATGTTCAGGCCAGCCTTTATAGCCGTCACCGATTTTAACCTTTATCGTATTATAGCCTCGTTTTGATAACTGCTGTTGAGCTGTTTTTGCTAATGGTTCGACTATTTCAATTGTGTAAACATTGGGAGTGAATTCAGAAAGGACAGCGGCCTGGTAGCCGGAGCCGGTACCGATCTCAAGAACTTTCATTTTAGAAGTCAGTTCAAGCAGGCTGGTCATATAAGCGACGATAAAAGGCTGCGAGATAGTCTGGTTATGACCGATAGGCAAAGGCCTGTCTGTATATGCCATTGTACTAAAGGCTCTGGGTACGAACCAGTGTCGTGGTACGTTTAAAACAGCATCGAGCACAGTTTTGTCTTTAAGGCCGTATTTATCGCGAATGACTTCAACCATTTTTTTGCGATCATTCATCCGTTCATTACTTCGCGGCCGATTCCAGTCAGGTTGTTTATTGAGATTCGTTTGATTTGGTTCATTGACTTCGGTTGCCCCGAGAGCTGTACCGCAGGAATGGCAGAAAAAAACAACAGACAGATATATTATAGTAAAAGCAGTTTTCCAATGAATATTTTTTAATCGCATAGAAATAACCTTTGCACAATTATAACTTTGGATATTTTGCTAAGCAAAGGGAAAAATTTTACAGATAAATGGTGTCGACAGTACGTGTTTTTTTTACTTCCTTTTTAAGCTGATTTGCGTATAATAGCCGAAATTTTACTTTTTAACCCCAAAAGGAGGCAAAAGGTTATGGCAGAATATTCAATCAGTCCATCCGGAGAAAAATTCACGATTCCAGAGAAAAGCGAATATGCAGCGGAAATGGAACGTGTTACAAAACTTGCCGACGCAGCGCGAAAGGAAGGCAAGGAAATCGTGGTAGTTATGGGTGTAGGTTTTGTCGGAGCGGTCATGGCGGCTATAGTAGCAGATACCGTTGACAAAGAGACAGGCAAGCCGGGCAAATTCGTTATCGGTTGTCAACGGCCGAGTACAAGAAGCTACTGGAAGATCCCGATGCTCAATAAGGGCATCTCTCCGGTCAAGGCAGAAGACCCTGAAGTTGATCCTATGATATCACGATGTGTGGATGACAAGAAAACACTCATCGGTACTTATAATAGCGACTGTCTGCAGCTGGCTGACTGTGTCGTTGTGGATGTGCAGTGTGATTATGCCAAGCAGGATTTGGGAAACCTTCGTACAGGCGAAGCTGACATGGCCGCACTTGAGGCAACAATGAAAACAATCGGCCAAAGAATCCAGCCTAATTGTCTTGTACTTATCGAAACGACAGTAGCACCGGGGACGACAGAGTTTGTAGCATGGCCGATACTGAAAAAGGCATTTCAAAATCGCGGTATCAATTCTGAGCCGTTGTTGTCGCATAGTTTTGAGCGAGTTATGCCGGGCAGAAATTATGTTTCTTCGATCAGGGATTTCTGGCGGGTTTGTTCAGGCTGTAACGCAGAGGCTCGCAAGCGTGTAGAAAAATTTCTGCATGAAGTGCTTAATACGGCTGAATTTCCGCTGACAGTTATGGACAGGCCGATCGAGTCGGAAACAACCAAAATAGTTGAGAATTCTTATCGTGCTACTATTCTCGCATTTCTTGATGAATGGTCTATATTTGCTGAGCGCAACGGAGTTGATTTGATCAAGGTTATCAAGGCTATTAAGATGCGGCCGACGCATAATAATATGATCTTTCCGGGACCCGGCATCGGCGGATATTGTCTGCCTAAGGACGGCGGACTGGGCTTCTGGGCTTATAAGCATCTGCTTGGGTTTGATGATGATATTTTCAAGATTACCACGACGGCAATCGATATTAATGATACAAGAGGGCTTCATGTAGCAACACTGACAAGAGATGCCCTGCGGAATATGGGGCGGTATATCGCAGGGGCGAAGGTTCTTCTGTGCGGGGCGAGTTATCGGCAGGATGTAGCCGATACACGATACAGCGGTTCGGAAATTGTTGTACGCAGGCTTACTGAAATGGGTGCGGATATGCGGGTGCACGACCCATATCTTACACACTGGTATGAACTGGAACAGCAGGATACTTACCCGGCACCGGGCCATTCGTGGGCGAGATTTTTCCGCAACCAGGAGCACCTCAAAGATATTGAGGTACAAAGTAATCTGGACCAGGCTTTAAAAGGAGCAGAAGCGCTTATCCTGGCAGTTCCGCACGAGCCTTATCTTGACCTGGATCCGGACAAGATAGTTAAAGCTGCCGGCGGGCCTTTGGCGGTTATTGACTGCTTTGGAATACTCAACGATGAGCGAATCAGGCGGTATTTCGAGATGGGTTGTGAGGTCAAGGCTCTGGGCAGAGGGCATATCCAGCGTATCAAGGAGGCCGTTCGCAGCGCAAGAAGCTAAAAAGGGATTTTTTAAAGGAGAACGAGTTATGAAAAAGGTTATTACCATTTTTGTGATTTTGCTTGTCGCCAGTGTTATAGCAGAGGAGGCTAAGAATACAGAAGAACCTGATGCAACTAAACAGCAACGAAGAGCTGCAAGGGCAGCTAATTTGCCGGTGGAAAAGACTATTGAGCTTGAAAATGAAGTAACTATGATGGTAGTTTATATTCCGGCAGGGGAGTTTGAGATGGGTTCACCGCCGACAGAGCTGAAAAAAGATAATGATGAAGGACAGCATCGTGTCAAACTGACTAAAGCATTTTACATTGGCAAGTTTGAGGTAACTCAACTGCAATACAGGGTTATTATGCGCCAAAACGAGAGCAAATTTGGCGGAGACAAGTTGCCTGTCGAAAATGTCAATTGGCATCAGGCCCGTCAATTCCTAAAGAAAGTATCGGATAAGACTGGGTTGAAATTCCGGCTGCCTACCGAGGCGGAATGGGAATATGCCTGCAGGGCAGGGACAACGACCGCTTTCAATACAGGAACGACGCTTGATTCAAGCCTTGCCAATTATAAAGCCAAAACTCCTTATGCTGATGGTGTTGCAGGTGATTATCTTAAAAGGACAAATAATGTCGGAACATATCAGCCCAATGCGTTCGGGTTGTGCGATATGCACGGCAATGTATGGGAATGGTGCAGCGATATTTATGACAAAGATTACTACAAGACCTCTCCATTAGTTGACCCGAAGGGTCCGCAAAAGAAGGGGGGTGCACACGTGATACGAGGCGGGGCCTGGAATGAGAAGGCTTATAAGTGTCGCAGTGCAGACAGAAACCACCGTTTACCGAAGACTAATCAGGCACATATCGGATTCCGAGTTGTTGTTGAGATTGAATAAAAATCTACTGGCTCAATAATTCAGCTATAGAAGCATAGAAGCTGGTTTGTTAGAAGATATTAAAGGTAATAGTGGAATTTGCTGATTAATGCCCAGGAGAGGATTCGAACCTCCACTCCCCGAAGAGAACCAGCCCCTCAAGCTGGCGCGTCTGCCAGTTCCGCCACCTGGGCA
>JAFGGI010000048.1 GCA_016930635.1 Sedimentisphaerales bacterium
GCTGCCAGTTCCATCAATGGAAAGGTCCAGTGCGAAAGCACGAGGCAGATTACACGGATCAGCGTTAGAATACTCAATGTTGATAGTGTTGTCACCATTATTAACGATTGAAACATCAAGGGCGAAAGCAGGGACAGCAATAAAAATCGCTAAAACAAAAATTAGTTTCTTCATATTCTTACCTCACAATTAATCTCTTTTTTCTTACATTCCTCACTGATTCTCTCAATCAGTGCGGTTTTGGTTTCTTTTTCCCTTCCGTTCATAGTTCTGCCTGAAAGAAACCAACCAAGCAAAGATGTTCACGCGACAGTCGGACCAGGAAGGTACGGTCCAACTCGAAGTACTCTTCTTTCGCGGCACCTCCTTTCTGCCCGTGAGGGCTTATATGACGGTTACAAATTCTGAGTGTATTCTATCATCAGCTTACTGAAAAATCAAGTAAAAAATTAAAAAAATCCCCTTTTCAGTACTAAAAACAAGGATTCAAGAGGGTGAATGGTGAGAATTTTTGCCTATGTTAACGCGGCCTTTAACCGGCGAAAAATTCTTAAAAAATAAATTTTTTCAAAAATTTTTTTACTCAAGATTAGTCTTTTCAGGCTTAAAATCTGCTAAAATCATCAAAATAATAATGGGAGGGATGATTTTATCGGGCAAACATAAGAGGTGGCAATATATCTTTAAACTCCTTTTTCCCTAAAAAAGGTATGATATTCTGAAAAATTTATCTAAGGGCAGGCCTGATTACATCTGGGATATCGGCCGCCAGCTTCGGCCGTCTTTTTGTATAAGACCATCGGCCTGTGGAAAGGTTTGGGCCCCTGCCGGGTAAAAATGAGGCGTGCTGTCTTCCTGCTGCCAGGCTGAAAGTATATTATCGATCAACTGCCAGGTGAGTTTTACATCATCGATCCTTGTAAATAACGTCTGGTCTCCAACCATACAATCAAGCAGGAGTCTTTCATACGCATCGTGCGATTCGGCGGAGAAGACCTCGGCGTAATTGAAATCCATTTCGAGTGTGCCGATGCATAATTTTGCTCCGGGCCTTTTGGCTTCAAAGAAAAGACTGATACCTTCCTGCGGCTGGATCTTCATTATAAGAACATTGGCGGGAAGCTGTTCAATCCCTGCGGATTTGAACATTACGTGAGGGACTTTTTTAAAGGTTACTGCAATCTCTGTGACGCGTTTAGACAGTCTCTTTCCTGTTCTTAGGTAGAAAGGCACCCCCTGCCATCGCCAGTTATCGACCCAGAGCCTGGAAGCTACGTATGTCTCTGTATTTGAACCATTTGCGACATCGGCTTCCTGTCGATAAGCAGGGACTTTTTGGCCGTTAATTTCGCCGGCGGAATACTGGCCTTTTACGATATCCTCGTTCCAGGGCTCGAGCTTAAAAGGCCTGATGCTCTGTAAGAGCTGTACCTTCTCATTGCGGATGTGCTCGGAAGCAAATGAGGCAGGCGGTTCCATAGCAACGAGACAAACCATACTGAGCATGTGATTGACGAACATATCACGAAGGGCGCCGCTTTTGTCGTAATAGCCTCCTCGTGATTCGATGCCAAGCGACTCAGCTATGGTTATCTGGATATGGTCGATATAATTGCGGTTCCATAACGGCTCAAAGATCGAATTGGCAAAGCGGAACATCAGGATATTCTGCACTGTCTCTTTGCCGAGATAATGGTCTATTCTGTATATCTGCTCTTCGGTAAACCATTTGCTGATACAGTCATTCAGTTCGACGGCACTGGCCAGGTCCCTGCCGAAAGGCTTTTCTACAATGAGCCTGGTGAAGCTGTCCTTGCTGCTGTTATTTAGTCCTGCTTTGCCGAGGTTTTGTGAGACGGTTGAATAGAGCGTCGGCGGCAGTGACAGGTAGAAGACCCTGCCGGGACTTTTGCCTTGTTTTTTGTCGAGTTCGGCAAGTGTTTGGCTAAGGTTTTTATAGAAATTTTCATCACCGTAATCGCCGTTTATATAGTGAAAACAGGCTAAAAAATCGCTTTTTTGGCTATCTGACAGGGCTGGCGAGATATCCTCTATCGCCTGTGCTGCTATCTGTCTGAAGTCGTCATCGCTGTATTTTTTCCGTCCGCAGCCAAGGCAGAAAAACGCCCTGGAGAGAAGTCCCCTTTTAAACAGATTGCCTAAGGCAGGGATGAGCTTTCTTTTGCTCAAATCGCCGGAGGCACCGAAGACAACAATACCGCAATCAGGCGGCGGCGATTCGACACAAAGCATCTGCTGGTCTTTTACTGATGGACGGATCTTTTCCATCTCGATATTTCGATTTAATCTACTGCCTCGAACTCATCTTTGCCTGCTCCGCATTCGGGACAAACCCAGTCATCGGGCAGGTCTTCAAAAGCGGTGCCCGGCGAAACACCGTTGTCAGGGTCGCCTTTTTGGGGGTCATAGATATAGCCGCACATAAGACATTTGTACTTCTTCATATTCGAGGCTCCTTTCTCAATAAGATTTAATTACGTTTCTTTGACTTTATGATAAGTGGCCGCTGTTCTTGGCGTTCTGCCGCCTTTTACGTCGCGATAATAGTTGTAAGTCATAGGGATTTTGCCGTTATTGAACTGCTCGCAGGCGACTATTTTCGCTATAAACAGCGTATGGCTTAGCGCATCGGCCTTATCCGTAATTTCGGCTTCGAGATATCCTGTAGTATTTTCGAGCACTATCGGACAACCGGTAACACCTTTTTTGCATTCTATATTTTCAAATTTATCGAAATCTCTGCCGGAACGAAAGCCAAAAGAACCTATAAATTTCAGGGGTGTTTGTTCGGCGAGAACGGAGGCGGCAAAAAGGCCGCTTTGGCTTATGAATTCGTGGGTGAGATTTTCCTTGCTGATGCTGACCGCTATCATAGGCGGTTCGGGGGTGATCTGGAACAGGGCATTTGCGATACAGCCGTTGGGTTTATCGGCTCTTACAGAGCTGACTATGTACATTCCATAGTTGAGCTGGAACAGGGCATCTATGTCAATTCTGCATTCTTCCATGGGCGTCTTTAATTGTCCATACAGGGTTTAAATAAGCGGCTTATAAATCCTCAAGCTGCTCCTGAAGTGCAACAACATGGCTCATCTCTTCTTTTATTATCTCGTCAACACTGTTTTTGCCGGCCTTTGAGGCAACCAGCACCTTCAGACCAACATAGTAATTTATGGCGGCCTTTTCAGCTTCGATGGCTGATTTCAAGACCTCCTGGGGTCCTTCAGAACCTGTAAGCTCTATTTTCGGTGCCAGTTTTCCTTCCCAGCCGACGCTTTTTGCTATCGCGCTTAAATAACTAACTATCTCATCGTCCGGGTCAAAGACCGTCGCATCTTCAGTTTCATCCTGAATACTCTTTTTCATATCAACGAAGATCTGCTCGTGGCCGTCTTCCATTTCTGCAAGTTCGCTGAAAAGCTTTTTAGCAGATTCGTCTTTTGCTTTTTCCGCGGCCAGTCGGTAAAACTTTGCACCGTTTCGCTCAAGCTGCTCGGCGATTTCAACGATCTCAAGCGCTGTAAAATTCATTGCCATAATATTACCTTTCTTTTTCCGCTGCCGCAGGGGCAGCGGCTAAACAACCCCCCCAGGACAGGCCTGGGGGCTAAACTTTGATTTTTATTACGCTTTCCACAAGCCGTGTACATTGCAATATTCGCGTGCGCTGACCCTGGCGGCATCTACCTTGAAAACCGCCTCAGGCGTCTGGCCCGGCGAGAGAAATTCCCTATAAGCTTTGCCGTCCGCAATAAGCTCGATCCACTCAATATAGTGCTTTTCCTCCATTGGATGCAGGGTTGAGCCGACGGTAACTTTGTATCCGCCGTCGATCTTCTCGATGACAGGTACGTGCTTTTCCTTAGCGGCATCAGTGGTATTTTCTGTAAACAGCTTCATCGGTTCACCGCAGCAGACCAATTCGCCTGCGCCGCCGTGGAGGACTTCAACGATATTCCCACAAGCCATACACTTGTATATTTCAAGTTTCTTTGCCATCTTATATTCCTTTCTATTTTTTGGTTCTCTGGGCTATCTGGTCAGCTAACTGGTCCAGTTTTTGGAAGTCTTCTTCCTTTGGCAGTCCCTTTGTGAGTACGGCATCGAGTATTTCGGCCTTTGAATTCGGCAGCATAGCCTGGAGCTGCTCGACTTTTCTGCCGCCCCAGCCGAACGAGCCGATTATAGCAAGGTATTTCGCTTTTGGCCTGAGCGCATTTACGAGAAATGCAGCGTAGGCCGCGGCCGGGTGAGCCCCTGTAAGTACTGTCGGAGAGGCTAAAACCACACCTGCAGCATCGACAAGCTCGATAGCCAATTTGCCGATATCGGCTCCGACCAGATTAAACTGACAAACGCCGACGTTTCTTTTCATAAGGGCATCGACGAGATATTCGACCATCTGTTTAGTACTGCCGTGCATTGAAACATAGGCAACGATAACCTTATTTTCGACATCATCACTCGTCCATTGTCTATACGCATCAGTGATGAACTTCGGCTCGTTGTGTAATGGGCCGTGGCTGGGCGCGATTATTTTGATATCGAAATTATCTACCTTTTCGAGGTTCTTTTTGATAGGTCCCCTGAACGGCATCATTATCTCGGCATAATACCGTTTTGCTGCCTCATATACCCTGCATTTATCCTTTACGAACAGATTGCTGGATGCGAGGTGGGAACCGAAAAAGTCGCAGGAAAAGAGGATTTTCTCTTCTTTGAGATATGTTGACATCGTCTCGGGCCAATGGGTCCAGGGCGTGAAAACGAACTCAAGTGTCTTGTCGCCGAGCGAGATTTCCTGGCCGTCTTCGACGAGCACAAATACCTTTTCATCTATGCCGAGCAGGTCTATAAGCATCTGTTTGCATTTTTCATTTGTAACAACTTTTGCAGCCGGCCAGGCTTTAAGCACGGCAGGTATTGAGCCGGAATGGTCCTGTTCAGCGTGATTTGCGATAATATAATCGATATCTTTGACGCCGGCGGAAACAATATTCTTCAAAAGTACATCTGTTTTCTCAGGGTCAACCGTATCGATCAGAGCCGTCCTTTTGGAGCCTTTGACGATATAAGCGTTATAGCTCGTGCCGTCAGGCAGCGGTATTAATTCATCGAACATGCGTCTGTCCCAATCAATCGCTCCGACGTAAAATATATCCGGCTTAATCTCCGTCATAATCAATCTCCAAAGAAGAATAAATCATAAAAGTTTTTTGACCTCTCTAAGAACATGGTCGTAATCCGGCTCGTGAGTAATTTCAGGTACAATATATTCATAGCGGACAAAGCCGTTTTTATCAACTATGAATACAGCTCTTGCCAGCAGTCTTAATTCTTTTATCAAGACCCCGTAGGCATGGCCGAAAGAGGCTTCCCTGTGGTCGCTGTATACAAATACATTTTTTACATCCGCAGCAATACACCACCGATTTTGCCCGAAAGGCAAATCCATACTGATAGCCAGTACCACGACATCCTTGCCGAGGTGGGCTGCCTGGGTATTAAATTTGCGTGTCATTATATCGCAGATGCTCGTATCCAGCGAAGGTACGCAGGATATGATACAGACCTTGCCTGCAAATGATGAGAATTTGACAGGTTTAAGGTCAGACCCGACGACCTCGAAATCCGGCGCCTTGTCACCCAGACTTACCTCTTTTCCAACGAGAGTAAGCGGGGCATCCTTCATCGTAACAATACCTTTTCTCTCGTGCATATCGCACCTCAAATCCGTTTTTTAGAAATTAGCAGCTTCTATTTCCGCATACGCCATCGGGTGAGCACAGGCCGGGCAGGTCTCGAGAGGCTCTGTCCCCTCGTGGACATAACCGCAGTTTCTACAGACCCAGCGTACAGGTTTTTCTCTCTTAAAGACTTTGCCGTTTTCAATATTAGCTGCCAGGGCGAGATATCTGTCGCGATGGCGTTTTTCAGCAACTGCGATGCTTTTGAAAACCGCAGCAATTTCTGTAAATCCTTCCTTTTCGGCAACAGCGGCAAATTCAGGATACATCGTTGTAGTTTCATAATCTTCGCCTTCTGCGGCGGCCTTAAGATTATCAAGCGTCTTTCCAATCACACCCGCTGGAAAAGCGGCTTGTATTTCGACCTCGCCGCCCTTGAGAAATTTAAATTCGCGCTTGGCGTGTTCCTTTTCCTGCTCAGCAGTTTCAGCGAAAATTGCTGCTATTTGCTCAAAACCTTCTTTCTTTGCTGCTGATGCCCAGTAAGCATATCTGTTTCTTGCCTGTGATTCACCTGCAAAGGCAGCAAGTAAATTTTTCTCTGTTTGTGACCCTTTCAAGTCCATAGTTTTACCTCCATTTTTTTCTAATTTAACTTATTTTCTTCTTCGAGGCATGTTTGGCACAATCCCTCGATATAAACGGTCGTCCTGAGGACTTTAAATTTATGTCCCAATTTGTCCGGCGGACGGATATTGTCAAACTCATTGTGATGAAAGTCAAAAATTTTTTTACA
>JAFGGI010000049.1 GCA_016930635.1 Sedimentisphaerales bacterium
ACGACCTGGCGCAGCGTCGTTCCATAATATTTAGCATTGGGATAAGCTTTTTGTACCCTGCCGATCATTTCCTTGAAACTGTCAATTTTCGCGTCCAGTCCCTGTCCACCGGCTTCGGGACCCTCAATGCCCAGGCAAAGCTGAAAGTCTTCTTCGTTGCCGATCAGAATATCACTAAGAGACGCAATTTCCGCAAATGCCTCGGACAGTTCTTTTTCTCTGCCCTTCCAGAAACTGGCACGGTGATTCAAATCGAACGATATCATCGAACCGTTTTTCTTGGCAATACGGGCAACGTCCAGACAGAACTTGCTGGTCTTCGGCGACAATGCCCCGATAAGTCCTGAAAGGTGCACGATCTTAGCTCCTTCTTTTGCAAAAATGCGGTCCATATCGAAATGCTCGGTACTAAGCTCACGTCCGACTTCGCCGGCCCTGTCGTTCTGTACCCTTGGACCCCGTGAACCCCAGCCGCTGTCAGCCATATTGATCTGGTGGCGATAGCCCCACGGACCGCCCTGCTCAATTTCAGGCCCTTCGAAATCCATCCTCCGGCTTCCGAGATTGTCCTTTATAAAATGCGCAACCGGACTGCCTTTAACAAACGCCGTCAAAACCTTGACCGGCTCGCCGAGAAAAGAAGAAACGCTTGCAACATTACTTTCTGCACTGGTCGCCTGCATTTTGAACATGTCACTGCAATGAAAAGGCTGCGAATTAACCGGAGTTAATCTAAGCCCCATACTTGTTGCGACGAGCAGAGAATATTTTTTCTTACTATCAGCCATTATCTTACTCCAAAAATTATTTAAATCTGTCTTTATAAGCCCATAAGCCCAGGCCTGGATTGGAAATGTAATAGATTTCCTCACCGTCTCCAAGGCGGTTAACACCATCTTTTAAATGCTGGGGATTATATCTTTTCATCATCTGCAAAAGGTCTGCGTAATTGAAATTGACCGATTCGACCTCTTTCCGTGTCAATTTTCCGGGACAGTACGTAATTTTGAACCTGCCTTCGCTCGAACCATGAATAAGATGTGCAGCAGCACTTAGATTGTCCTTTAAATTCTCGTTTTTATCCACCAGATCCAGCACTCGTTCTGTGCCTACATACCCGTATTCCCGGATAAGCTCATCGATCTGTTCATCCTCGCCGAATTCTCTTACTCCCGGGGCAAGTACTATCAGTTCCCCATCGTCAGCCATAGCCATTCTTGTTCGATAGATGCTTTTATTTCCCAGCCAGGTGCTTTTATATTCTTGTGGGTCAAGATAAACCACAGCCTTTTTCAACGGCTTATCAAGCATGGTGAAATTAACTCTTAAGGAAAGCTTGCAGGCATCGTAGAAGCATTCTGAATCATCACCTATGAACAGGCCCCTGGTTTTAAGTTCGTTCTGCTCATTCGTTGATAAAACTGTCAGGACATAAACGATAGGCAGGCCTTTAGCAAAATTATCAGAAGCGTAGTTCAGCACTTTTCTCACGGGTGTATCTGCCCTGCCCATTATTGTTTCCATATTGCAGACCGCGCCGAGATAATGGCTCTTATTAATACCTTCCGACCCGCCTGTGCCTACGAATATATTCTTATTATAATTCGCCATACCGACAACTTCGTGCGGAACAACCTGACCGATAGACAGTATCAGATCGAAGTTCCCTTCCACCAGTAGCTTATTTACCTGTGCAGGCCAGTCAAATTCTATCTTGCCATCGCTGACCTTGCTGATGAAATCGGCAGGCACGTGGCCAAGTGTAGTAATATCTGTCCGCCAGTTATGCTTTCTAAATAAACCTATCGGGGTTTGGCCGTACATCTTCTTTATTTCAGCCTCGGTCATCGGGAAATGTGTTCCCACAGCAGGCAGGATATCTGTCAGCTTATCGCCGTAATACTCCCAAGCCATAAAGGTAATTTCGCCTGCACGTGAGTAAAAACGGGTAATATCAGGCCCGATTACAAGCACCTTTTTGCGTGGACCGAGCTTTTCAAGTGCAGCATATAGACCGTCTTTGAGGTCATCTGCACTCAAACCGGCATCAGGATTTCCTTTTTTATACAGCAGCATATAGACCTATTTACATAAACCCTTTACAAATAAGATATTGCAACTCCATAGATGGGACAATAATAGAACCAGATTTTATATCAAAACTGAGAAGCATTTTCAAGCATTATTATAAAGGCCAGATTTGCACGCAAAAGCCCTTTTGCTTTACAATAATCGCTGATGAAGTTATATTCTCAACAGAGCCGCGACCGTAAGGGAGCGGTAAATTACTTCTTTTTCCGCCGATGTAGCTCAACGGTAGAGCACGGCTTTCGTAAAGCCGGGGTTGTGGGTTCAAGTCCCGTCATCGGCTTTAACAAACAATTCAAGGATGATTTGAGGTTGTGCGTATGTTCAAGTATATCGCAAAACTATTTATGATCTACGCAGGACTGCTGGCAGGAGTATATCTGGCGGTAAGATATTCGGTTTACAGGCAAGGAGGCACAATTGTACCTTACAAATTTATGTTTACTTATTGCTCAAGTGTTGTCTTTGCGCAATTTTATATCATTAATATACTATTTCTGGTTACAGCCAAGCTGCTTAGGCTGGATTTGAAGCGGGGACCAATAAGATATTTTATTATCTCCTTTATGTATTCTCTTCTTTATATGTTGGTCATAGAGTATTTCCCCATTAAGGTTATAACCAATGAAGTCAGGATGAATTTGATCATAGTTTACGCAATTATACCCGTGATAGTCTTTCTTGTAATTGCCATAGCCGAAATATTAATAATCCATCTATTATACAGAAAAGCCAGATCAACTGCTAAAAAAGGGCCTGACCCAGATATGGCCTATGGCCTGCCGTTCAAACCCAGCCAATAGTTTTTACAGGTTTACTGCCAGGGCGGCAGCACCGATTATCCCGGCATCTTCGCCAAGGGTTGCAAAGCAGATCTCCACGCTGTCCTCAGGCTTAATTTTCCAGACGTGCTGTTTGAAATAAAACCTGATTCTCTCAAGAAGCACATCCCCTGCTGCGATCATTCCGCCTGCAAAAACGATTTTCTCAGGTTCGGTGCAATGTAAAGTATTGATACAGAGAACCGCCAGAATTTCAGCAGTTTCATCAGTGATTTTTTTCGCAAGCTCATCGCCGCCGGCCAAATGTTCATATACATCTTTACAGGTAATCTGTCCGTTTTGCTCGAGTACCTCTTTAAGACTTGATTTTTCGCCGGCCTCTATCGCTTCCATTGTCCTTTTTGCAGTGGCCGAGGCTGATGCGTATGCCTCAGCGCAACCCTTCTGGCCGCAGTTACATAATCTGCCATTGATTTTAACAATTATATGCCCCAATTCAGCAGCATTATCACCGCTGCCATGCAACAATTTGCCATCTGATATGATCCCGCCGCCAATACCGGTACCCAGGGTGAAAAATACCATATTTTTTATATCTTTACCCGCCCCCGCGACAAATTCGCCAAAACATGCAGCATTTGCATCATTTTCAAGAATCACCGGTTTGTCGAATTTCTCCTTGAGCATATTGCTTATCGGCACATTTGTAAACTTCGGCATATTAGTACACCGTATAAGGACCCCCTCTGAATATTTTGCAGGACCAGGGGAACCGATACCGATTGCCTTGATAGTATCTGTTTTATCTTTGACTGCTTCTGCAATCCTGTCGATGACAACCCCGGGCCCCATTTGGGCATCGGTTGGAATTGAAGTTTTCCAGAGAAGTTTAAAATCAGCTGTAATAATGCCGATCTTAATATTTGTGCCGCCTAAATCTATTCCTATAAAATTATCCGCCATAGGTTTTAATCTGCATAACCGTTGGGATTTTCGCTGTGCCACTTCCAGGCTGTCTCAATAATTGCCTCAAGCTCAGGATATTTGACTTCCCAGCCAAGCCCTTCTATAGCTTTCGTTGCATCTGCTGTAAGAATGGGCGGGTCCCCTGCTCTGCGAAGATCATTGACGACTCTGAAATTTTTTCCGGAAACTTTTTTTACGGTCTCTATGACCTGCTGAACCGAATATCCCTTGCCGTTGCCGAGATTATAGATCAGTTCATTTTCATAATTGAGTTTTTCAAGAGCCAACAGATGAGCCGAGCACAAATCCTCGATATGTATATAGTCCCTTATACAAGTGCCGTCGTCCGTTGGATAATCGACGCCAAAGATTTTGATTTCGTCTTTTTTACCAAGTGCTGCCTCAATTGCAAGCGGTATCAAATGGGATTCCAGCTTGTGATCTTCACCGAGACTGCCGTCTGCACCGGCACCTGCAGCGTTGAAGTATCGTAAAGCTGCATATTTGAGTCGGCCGGTCTGACTTTGACAATGGCACATCCGCTCGACCGCCAGTTTTGTCTGGCCGTAAGGATTGATAGGGTTTGTCGCAGCATCTTCGGTTATCGGGGTTTTTTCCGGGGTCCCGTAAACTGCAGCAGAGCTCGAAAAGACAAACTTATCGATATTACACTTTTCCATCGCAGCCAATAGTGTATGAGTATTACATACATTGTTGCGATAAAACTCGAGAGGATTTTCAACTGATTCGCTGACCTCTATAAAAGCGGCAAAATGCATCACAGCATCTATTTGTTTGTAAGTCAGTATCTTGACAAGCATATCAAAATCAGCCAAATCTCCTTTGACAAAGTCTGCTGTCTTGACTGCCTTTTGATGTCCTGAACTTAAATTATCATAAACGACCGGCTCATGTCCTGCTTCTCTGAGCATAGCTGTCATATTACTGCCTATATATCCTGCTCCGCCGCAAACCAAAACTTTCATAGAATTCTACCTTTGTGTATTTAACTTTTTATTAATCTCATCAAGAATAACGGTTTCAAGTTTAGCATCCCGCCCAAGGTCTATCCATTCCATAAGTGCCAGTTGTTTACCTGCCAGTTCCAGGCTCTGTGACGTTTCGCTGCTTGCCGAAAACATACCATATGCTCTTGCAGCACTGTCTATTTCCTTTTCCGGTATCGAAAGTCTTTCGACCCTGGCAACACAGTCGATACAAAGCTGTCCGTTTTTCGAGGTGAAGCTAAGCTCAACTGTCTTTTGTATGGTATGGAGATTTGACATCGCCCCATTGTAGTCGTCCTGATTATCTTTTTTCCAGAACTCGAAGAACTGACTCCCCGCCAATGGTCTTGTCCGCATTATTCCCACATCACTGTCAGACTTTTCGACAACGAAATTCATCTTCAATAAAACCAGTTCAGCCTGCTGCATAGCAGATTCAATATCTGCCTGGGCTAAACAAACAGGTTTGGATTCTATTTGTTGTTGTGAACAGCCAAAGAATAAACCAGTTACGGTAATCAGCATCCAGAGAACTTTTTGCTTTGTCATTGTTCAATCCCTTAAAAGTACCGGTTTTCGCAGATTATAAACTTAAAATCCCCAGTTCTCAAGCTGAATTTATTAAGGTTAAAAGAGCCTTTTTGACGAAAAAACTAATGGCAATGAAACATCTATCGGGTTTTGAGCGTAAAGGCAGTATTTTTTAGGACTAAACGCCAAAATGACTACACAAGTGCAAAATTTAACTCAAAAAATAGCCGCTCAGCGATTGGGCAAGGTCATAAAGGCTTTTCTGGACTACCTTAACGTCGAGGCCGGCCTCAGTGAAAATACTATTCTCGCCTACGGCCGGGACCTGAAGGATTTCGCTGCTTTCGCTCATTCCAAAGGCATCAAAAAGCCTGACGATATTGATGCCAATGTACTTTTCAGCCATGTAAAAACTCTGGCCCGTAAAAGCAAAGCTGAGGCCTCCATAAACCGCGCCGTGGTCGCACTAAAGATGTTCCTGCGTTTCTGCCGGCTCACGGGACATATCGCCGACGATCTGACGGTTTTTCTCGAAGGCCCCAAACTCTGGCAGAAATTGCCGAGCATTTGCAGTAAGGACCAGGTTGCAAAACTATTAGCCTGTCCCGATGAAAAGGAAGCCTTTTATCTGCGGGACCGTGCCCTGCTTGAGTTGCTCTATGCTACAGGAACCAGAGCCAGCGAGGTCGCAGGATTAAAAATCGGTGATGTGAATCTGAAGATCGGATACGTAAGATGCCTGGGCAAAGGCAAAAAGGAAAGAATCGTCCCTCTTAATAAAACCGCAATAGCTGCTGTAGTCGAATATATTGAACAGTTAAGGCCGAATCTTGCTAAACCATTCAGCAAAGATTTTCTCCTTTTGAGCCGAACAGGCAGAGCACTAAGTAGAATAGAGATTTGGCGGCTCGTCAAAAAATATGCTCACCGCGCAGGCCTGGCCAGGCAGATGACCACACATACGCTTCGACATTGCTTTGCAACACATCTTTTAAGCGGCGGGGCCGACCTGCGAAGCCTGCAGGAAATGCTCGGCCATGTTGATATATCCACCACACAGATATATACACACGTTGACCAGGACAGATTGAGAAATATCCACAAAAAATTTCATCCGAGGCCGTAAATGTTCACAGGAACTGCGACAGTCTGTATGCATCTTCACGGGATCGGCACACTTAAGGACAAAAGAAAGATAGTCAAATCTGTCATCGGCAGGCTCAAAAGCAAATTCAATGTATCTGCCGCTGAGATTGACAGACTCGACAACAAAAAAGTGGCAATTATCGGTTTTGCGGTAGTATCAAATGATCATACCTTCACAGCCAGCCAACTCGATACTATCATAAGCTTCATACATAATGATGGCAGGTTTTTCCTCGGCGATGTTAAAAGAGAGATAGTTTCATTCGAGGGCGACTGACATTTCGATAGCATTATCTCTATAGGCCCTTGCCTGCGCCAAATCCTGAGTCCTTAATGTGCGGATAACAATATATTTCTGCAGTTCATATAAATAATAATATAGCCAGCGTCTTTTGACAATCGGGCTGTTATCTCTCACTCTGCCGTAGCCGTCCCAGAAAGCTTCTTCCGATATCCCGCAGTAATCAAGCACAGCAAATTCAATTTCAACATCACCCCATAGTGCTCTGTCCCAGTCAACTATCCCCGTTACCCTGCCTTCTTCATCGGCAAGAATGTTCTGGTGCCAGATATCCATATGAAGCAATGAAGATTTGACGGGCCTGTCGAAAATATCTCTGTCCTTATCGAAAAGCCTTCTGAAACGATCGGCTTCCTCTTTTGTATATCCGCCGCAGCCGACTATATCGTCAAGCAGTTTATTCCACATTATCTCGAAAGCCTCGACCCAGCTGTCAGCGGGTATCATTACCTTATGTTCGCCCAGATAGCCGTAACTTTGGGCCGTTATCGAATGCAGTTGTTTAAGATATTGGCCTACCTGCCTAAGCACCTTGGATAAGCCAAACCTTGTCGTATATGAAAGAGGCGCCCCTGCGAGTTTTTCCATTATCAGATACGGCCTTGGCGCAATTTCTCGGCTGTCATCGTAAACAAGGATCCGGGCAACGGGAATATCCGTTTTTTCTCTTATGATTTTATGCAGAGATGGCTCCTGAGCCATCATATTCTTTTCATAGAACAAAAATCCCGCATCATCAGGCGGAGCCATTCTGAAGACATAATCTTTACCGGCAAGTGAAAAGAAAAGACTTTCATTGAATTTACCTGTCGCAGGTCTTTTTATATCGGTCGGCCTTTCTCCCCGGCCGAGCTTTACCCTGCATATTTCTTCGAGATATTCAGTGTTTTTCATTGTTTTTTAATCACCTCTAATCTCTTATTCCTGCCGATGCAGAACCATAAAATTACCTGAACAACCCATCCTGCGATAATAACAGCGAAAATAAACCAGTAAGGTGAATATCTGCCGAATCTGTCACTCAGCATTCCGCCTATGAGTGAACCTATCGAAATGCCCGCTCCTATGAGTGTTTCATGTATAGCCATAAGACCGGACCGCCTCCTGCCGCCTGAAACGCCATAATACTGATGAGAACTGTACACAACTCCATAACCAATACCGACCATGCCGGCGGCTAAAAGCTGAAACATAAGGCCTGAAGACATAATAATCATTAAGATACAGATTAAAATAGAAGACTGTGTTATCGCAAACAGATATTTGTTATGGTGCCAGTAGTGGCTTCTTGCCATCATCCAGAAAACCGTAACGTTAAAAAGACACATCAGCGATATCGCCCACCCGTAAGATGATTCAGAAAAACCAAGCTGGAATTTATAGAAAATCCCAAGGTGGCTTCTAAATACACCCATACATATAAAGGTCGAGAACAATGCAGCACGAGACATCCATAGAAACTGTCTGCTCTGGCGATACATCTCCTGACTAACGATAGTGCTGTCGCTTCTTTTTGGCGGTTCGAGACTCTCGCTGATACATTTTACCAGGCATACCGTTACCAGGCATAAAACAGCCATCGAACCTGCCAGTACAAGAGGCAGGAAATAGTTGATCTCCATAAGATAGCCGCCGATGATCGGGAAAACCATATTTGCCATTCCCCAGGTTACATTATAAAACCCGAACCTTTTCGTCAGTTCCGCTCCTTCGTAACCTGTGGAAATCCATCCCATCATCACGGGCCAGAAAAATGCTGTAATAATACCGTTGGCAGACATTAGAAAAACCAGCCGCATCACGGGGCTTAAGAACATAACATCTTTATCGCCATACAAGACTGTTGCCAGTAAACCTGCTGCTACGAAAACCTCCGCCGCAGCGCCAAGTACGAGGATCCTTTTGGGCCTGAATCTGTCTATCATTATACCTGCCAGCGTGCAGAAGATGACATATACCCCCATCTGACCCATAAAGCAAAGCCCTACATCAGTATCACTGCCCCCGATAAACTTGACTATAAACGGCATAACAACCCATATCAGTTGAAGACAGGAACTCAGAAAAAGAGTTGCAAGGCATAATTTGATAAAATTCCTGTCTTTGAATAGCTGCCGCATAAAAATTTATCTTCTAAGAAAGCTGATTGCCCATAAAATCAATGTAAGTACGATTGAAATGATTACAGAACTCGTAATCGGTATGAATATCCGCCAGTTTTTACCGGTCATTTCTACATCGCCCGGCAGACGGAAAAAACCGATTTTACCCAGCAGCAGAAAAATCACCCCCGCAGCCAGCAGAATTGCACCGGTGTAAATAAGTATTTTCGCAAGTTCATTACCAAAAGAATTCATATAAACTTTCCTGCGGATTGCTACATACTAATAAACATATATCGATGCATTCGGATTAAACGGATTAGTCCGCATAGCAAGGCTGAATAGATACGGATATTCTTTCTTGAGGTGTTTGGCATACTCAATCCATTCGAAAACAATGGCTCGATAGGCTCTTTTCATATCACCCATCAGATGGGTGATATCGGTTTGAGGCAGGTCTTTCAGCTTTTCTCTGTAGATCAATTCCTCTGTTAGATGTAACACCGCCCAGAGCATACCGGTAAATCTGTCGTGTTCGAGCAAATTCGGATTTTCGAGCAGCCGAATTAAAAATTCCCTTTTACCAATAAGATATGCCCTGAGTTCTTCCAGGTCCGCCCTGTCAATTTGCAGATTATATTCATGTCTCCTGAGGATTTTGACTGCTGAAGCAAATTCCTTGTCGCCCCAGTCTGCTTCAACATCAAGCTGGTCGCGTATAGCTTCAGCATCCCGGTCAAGTTCATAAAATTTCTCGGCAAGTTTAGTACCCACATCGCTGAAAAAAGCACCTATAACCATATTCATTTTAGACAGCTTACTCTTCTTTTCACGAATACTGAGCAAATTGTGTATTATTAGTGTCACCAGCAGTACCTCCATCGGCACGAAAGCTATGTCACCCAGAAGATATATGAAAATGTGATGCGCATCGTGGAAATAAAGGAAGTGAATATAATATAAAACTGCCGATAGAAGAACTAAAGTTGCTCCGAAAATTATCTGCCATCTGTACTTTCTCATGTTATTACTCCGATAACCAGCTGTCACCAATTGTTACATCAACCTTTAAAGGTACGTTGAGTTTTATTGCTCCGGTCATTTCGTCACTGAAAATTTTTACCAGCTTTTCAGTCTCTTTTCCTTCCGTCTCAAAAACCAGTTCATCATGGATCTGTAAAATCATCTTTGCCGGCAGCTTTTCTTTTTCTATTCTTTTATGGATTTTTATCATTGCGACTTTTATCAAATCGGCAGCAGAACCCTGGATAAGCGTATTTACCGTCAGTCTTTCCGCCTGCGACCTTATATTCCCATTTTTACTTCTAAGGCCGGTGATCTTTCTCCTCCTGCCGCAGATAGTCTCGGCAAATCCGGTTTTCTTTGCCCTCTCTATTGCATCCTGCTTGAACTTCTGTATGGATTTATAACGCCCGAAATAATCATCTATAAATTTTCTCGCCTCAGCCATAGTCATACCCGTTGTCCTGCTCAGGCCGAAAGGCCCCTGTCCATAAATCAGGCCGAAATTAACCGCCTTGCACCGCGAACGCATCTCGCTGGTCACCTCATCTATATCCACATTGTAAATTTGCGATGCTACAAAACTGTGAATATCCTTGTCCTGCTCAAAAGCCTGTATCAAGGCCTTGTCGCCTGAAAGGTGCGCCAGCACGCGAAGTTCTATCTGCGAATAGTCAAGACTGATGATTGCACCGTCCTTACTGGCCGGCACAAATGCTGAGCGGATATTTTTACCTATCTCGGTCCGTATAGGAATATTCTGCAGATTAGGATTCGACGAGCTCAATCTTCCCGTAGCGGTTATCGTCTGATTGAAGCTCGCATGCACCCTGCCGGTTCGGGGACTTATAAGCGTACCAAGTTTATCGGTATAAGTATTCCTGAGTTTACTCAACTGGCGATGTTGAAGTATCAATTCGATAATAGGATGTTCCCCTGCCAGGGCTTCAAGAACACCTGCATCGGTACTCGGGCCGGTTTTACCGCTGCGAACAGGCTCCAGTCCTAATCTTTCGAACAAAATCTCTCCGAGCTGTTTGGGAGAATCTATATTAAATGGACCGCCTGCAAGGTCATGAATTTGATTTGTAGTTTCTTCAAGCTGATTATTTATCTCGATTGACATTTGTTTGAGTATATGTACATCGACCTTTACGCCGGCCAGTTCCATCGCGCATAATACCTCAACAAGAGGTATCTCAATATCCTCGAAAAGCTGCTTGAGCTTTGGTTCTTCTTCCAGCCTGGCGTTTAAGTATTTATAAAGCTGAAAAGTAATATCCGCATCTTCAGACGCATAGTCGCAGGCCGATTCGGTATCGACAATGTCAAAAGTGGCCTGATTTTTACCCTTACCTATTAAGTCTGAAATAGGAATGTTCCTGTAATTTAAAAAATCCTCTGCCATGCTGTCAAGTGAATGACTCCTCCGCTCGGCATCAAGCACATAAGAAGCTATCATCGTATCGAAAATAAGACCCTTGATCGGCATGCCGGCATTATGGAGAACTATCATATCATATTTTGCATTCTGCGCGATTTTCTTAACTCTTTCATCCGCCAATATAGCTGCCAGCTTTTTCTTTACCGCCTCTTTGCCCAGGCATTTTGCTCCCATCGGCGCTTTTACCGCCAGGTAATAGCCGTTATGTGCCTTGAAGGAAAAACTCATCCCCACAAGTTCGGATTTATGAGCTGATATCGATGTGGTCTCGGTATCAACAGCAAAAAGCTTTTGTTCTTTAAGTTTAGCGGCAAAATCGTCAAGTTTTTTAGGTGTATCTACCAGTACATAATTATGCTTTACCGTTTTTATCGACCCCAATTCTGCTCCAACAGCAGTTTCGACAATATCTTCTTCCACAGGTTCCAGCCCCAATTGCACCAGGAGCTTTTTAAAACCCAATTCTGTAAAAACAGCGGCAAGTCTTTCTTCATTGAATTTCTTTACTGCAAAATTTTTCTTGTCGAGCTTTACAGGCATTTTACAATTTATAGTAACAAGTTCTTTGCTCAGGCATGCCAGTTTTTCGGATTCTCGAAGATTCTCGCCTCGCTTGCCGCCGATTTCATCCGCGTGTTTATAAAGATTTTCAAGCGAACCGTATTTTTTTATCCACTCCATCGCCGTTTTCGGTCCCACATCAGGTACGCCCGGTACGTTATCTGCAGTATCACCCTGAAGCGCAAGAACATCAATGAATTGTTCCGGACCCAGACCTGTCTCTTTCTTAAAAGACGTTGTAGTAGTTACAGCATCTGTCTTGACGTCATATATACAAACACCTTTATCAAGAAGCTGGAGCATATCTTTATCTTTGGAGCAGATATATACATCTATACCTGCCTTTGTACCCTTAGCCGCAAGCGTACCGATTATATCATCCGCCTCGAATTTACTTTCACGAATGATAGGTATATTCATCGCTTCTAAGATCTCTTCAATACGCTCTATCTGCCCCGGCAGCTCATCCGGCATCGGCGGCCTGTTGGCCTTGTAATCTTCGTAAACTTCTGCACGGAAGCTCGGCTCCTTCGAATCCATCGCCACTACAAGCATATCAGGCTTTTTTGTCTCAAGCAGCTTTAAGATCATATTGGTAAAAATATATACCGCCTTGGTAGGCTCACCGGAAGGACTGGTAAGCGGTCTCATAGGCGCATAATACGCCGCATAGATATGTGCGTGACCGTCAATAATGTAAAGTGTTTTCGCCATATAAATTAATTCTTATTCTGCTTAGCCATTATAACAGAAAGATTCTCCCGTGCAGCTCTGTGATTAGGATTTATTTCCAGAACCCGCTTGAAAAGCCCAATAGCCTCATCCACTTTTTTCTGCCCGTAAAGCGACGAGGCAAGGTTGCAAAGAACATCCGGATTATGAGGGTCTGCCGGTAAAGCCTTACGAAATGCCTTCTCTGCTTCTTCATATCGGCCAAGCTGCAGCAAAGCCTTGCCGTAATCAAAATAGTTCTGAGGCGCATCCGTTGCCTCAGCAACTATCCGGTAATGTTCTACAGCCTCAGCAACTTTACCCTGGGATGTAAGGGCCATAGCAAGATTAGCACGGGTAACTGCCATATTAGGATCCATCTGGAGTATTTGTATATAGTAATCGACAGCCTCGTCGATCTTTCCGGCGCTGTGCAGAGAAACCGCCAGCCCGTTAAGCGCCTCGAGACTGTTTGGACGAATCCGAAGAGCTTCTTTATTATGCCGTATCGCCTCTTCAAATCGGCCATTTTCTATAAGTATCGGCCCTATGCTGAAATGTGCCTTATAATTATCCCTGGTTACCAACAGCGCATGCTCACAAAGCGTCAATGAGTTCTTCCAGTAACTTTGTTGTAAATGAGCGCACACAGCCAGAACGAACAAAATCATTATCGAAGCCGTCCAGCCGACGGATTTGTGACGATGCCATTTTACAAACAGCTCGGCCCCGCCCCAGGCAATGATTATGAACAAACCTGTCAAAGTAATATAACTATACCTGTCGGAAAACGCCTGCGTCCCGACCTGTACTATCCCGATGACAGGTACAAGCGTCCCAAGATACCAGAACCAGCCCGTAATAAGGTAACGCCTTTTCACGCCAAACCTGAGTATAACAATTGTTATTAACAGTAATAAGACTGCTGCTCCCCCTGCCAGCCCGAACGATATATTTTTACCCTGGTGCGGATAAAACATCGCCAGCCTCACAGGCCAGAGCATCTTGATAATATACTGCACGTAAGAAATAGCGGCATTTGCAATACGTACTACAGGACCGTATTCTTCGCCTACGGTCATTGCCCCGGCTTTTCTCTGGACAATAAAAGTGACTACACTCGATGCAATAACCATCAGAAACAGCGGAATTTTTTCGATTACCAGGTAAAGAATCGAACGTCTCGAATCGTCCTGTTCGCTTTTGAAACTCATCCTTTCCAAGGGCCAGAAGTCCAAAAGCAAAAGTACGAAAGGCACAGTCACCAGCATCGGTTTTGACATCAGCCCCAGCGCAAAAAACAATAATATAAGAAGATACCGCCGGATCTTAGGCTTATATACATAACTTGCATAAGCCAGCATCGTAAGCATCCAGAAAAAAGTACTCAAAACATCCTTGCGCTCAGAGACCCACGCCACTGATTCAACATGCATCGGATGCAGAGCAAACAAGGCCGCAACATATGCACTCGGCCAGAAAGCTTTTGTCATTTTATACAGCACAATAAACAGCAGCACTGTATTTGCGACATGAAAAATAAGGCTGGTAACATGATGACCGCCAGGCCTGAAAGAGTAAAGCTGCCAGTCCATCGCATGTGACAGCCACGTCAGTGGATGCCAGTTAGCTGCATAACCAGCCGTAAGGGCCCATTTGATAGTCTCGCCCGTCAAACCTGTGCGGATATGAGGATTTGCATAAACGTAAACAGGATCATCAAAATTGACAAATTCATAGCTGTAAACCTGGTAATAAACAGCCGTAGCAGCAGCTGCCAATACCAGGCAGATCCAAAACTGTTTGGCACCATCACCTGCGGACTGTGTTCTATTTACACGTTTATTAACCATCCTGTTTTTCTTTATTTTTTAAGCTTTTCTTTCTCAGCCACGGCATAAGCTAAATTGGCTTTAGCATCTGCATAGTTCGGGTTTATACGAATAGCCTGATTAAAGTTTGCGATCGCATCATCGAACCTGTTTTGCCGCAGAAAGACCGTCCCAAGGTCATTATATGCTGCTGCATTCCGAGGCTGAATAAGCAGTATCTGTTTATATTCTCTAATTGCCTCATCAAACCTCCCGCCGCTGGCCAGGGCGAACCCGAGATTAAGACGCACCTCGACAAGCTCGGGCCTTCTTAGCAAAACCTGGTTACAAAGAGAGATCGCTTCGTCATATTGTCCATTTCGCACCAGCGCATAAACTAACGCATTGACAGCCGTAGGATTATCAGGCATCGCCGAATAAACCTTGCGATACTCCGCAACAGCCTCCGAAAACCTGCCCAGGTTCAGCAATACATAAGCATATGTATTATGTGCCGTGATATTATCCAGTTTCTCCGCCGCAATTCTGCAATGCTCAGCTGCCTCTTTAAGTCTTCCCTTACTCACCAGGGCCAGCCCGATATTAGAATGCACAGAACCGGGCTCAGGATCTATCTCAATCGCCTTTTTATAATAACCGATAGCCTCATCTACCCTGCCTGCCTGCTGCAGTATCATTCCGTGACCGTTAAGAGCGCTTGGGTTATTCGGCTGAATACGCACCGTCTTTTCGCTGTGCCAAATCGCCTCATCCATCCGCCCCTGCTTAACAAGCGGCGGCACTATACAAAAATGCGCCTGATAATTATCATCGGTCACCGCCAGCGCATGCTCGCAAAGCGTTATAGTATCTTTCCAGTACTTCTGCTGAAAATGTGCACGCAGAGCTAATCCTGCTAAAACTGCTATCGAGACAACCCACAGCACAGTCTTCCGCCTGGACCATTTCCCCAGCAGCTCCGGTATTCCCCAGGCGATAATAATGAACAATCCTGTCAAAGTAATATAGCTGTACCTGTCTGCCATCGCCTGCTCACCGACCTGAACAATACCAATGACAGGAACCAGCGTCCCAAGAAACCAGAACCACCCCGTAAACAGATACCTGTGATTCTTAGAAAACAAAAGGATGATAACCGTCACAACTAACAAACCCGCCCCCGCTGCTGCCGCAAGCCCAAGCGATATATTCTCCCCGGCGTGTGGATAAGCCATCGTCAGCCCAAAAGGCCAGAACATCTTGCCTATGTACCGCACATAAGATATAGCAGCATTGGCAAAACGCACCACCAGGCCGAAATCCGCCGTCGAACGCACCGCACCAACCTTTTTCTGTATAACAACCGTAAGTACACAAACCCCCAGAATTATTATAAACAGCGGTATCTTCTCTATTACCAGCCGAACAAAGCTGCGCCCCGAGTTTAATCTCTTCAAAGGCCAGTAATCTAAAAGCAAAAGCGCAAACGGCAGAGTAACCACCATAGGCTTGGCCATCACAGCAAATCCAAAGAACATAACCACCAGCAGGTAGCTGGTAACTTTAGACCTGCGGACATAACCAACATAGGCCCACATAGTCAGCAACCAGAAAAAATGACTCAGCACATCTTTTCGTTCAGTAACCCACGCCACCGATTCGACATGCAGAGGGTGAACCGCGAATAAACCAGCTACAAATGCGCTTGGCCAAATCGCCCCTGTCATCTGCTTTAAAACAATAAATAAAAGTATCGCGTTCGCTATATGAAATAAAAGGCTCGTTATATGATGACCTGCCGGATTATCTTTATAAAGCTGCCAGTCCAGCGCGTGCGACAGCCACGTCAATGGATGCCAGTAGCTGAAATAATCCGTCGTCAATGCCCATTTAATAGTCTCAGGCGTAACCCCCTTCTGTATCTCGGTATTCTCAAGCACATACCCCGGGTCGTCATAGTTGACGAAATCGTAGCTGTAAACCTCATAAAAAACCGCCACAGTAGCCAACACCAATGCTGCGATAATACAAAAAGTCAGATTTTGTTCTGTTACTTTATTCACTGTTTAAGGCAGACAACCTGTTAGAAAATAACCATTGCGACGAAGTCGCAATTCATCAATTTTTCACTTTTAATTTTAGATTTTTAATTCTCAAACCGGCTGCCAGCCGGTTTGAATTACTATTATATCGAACTTCCTATACTTTTCTACCTGTTATATCTTAATGAGTCCCAATCCCTGAAAACCTGTCATTGCGAGGCCGAAGGCCGCGGCAATCTCATCCTGATATCCTGTTACCCTGATTTCCTGCGTCCTGATCTCCTGATAACCCGGTATCCCTTCCCGCCTTTCCTACTTTTCGCACCTTTTTCCGTCATTGCGAGCGCAGTCATGTTTTTCACTGGTAAAATGCCCGGATTTACGCTTTAAAATAATTAATTCAAAAGTCATAATTGACAATAAAGAGCCTAATCCGCTTCCTAAAATATCGAATAAGTCACAGTATGTACTCGCTCCCCACATTGGTTTTAATTCTTCAACAGTCAATATTACAAATACCAATACCGAACTTATATAAACAATATGACGTCCATATTTTGGCTCTGCCGTCACAACTGGATTTACAAAAGCAAGGCTGATAATGTATGCAGCAATAAAATTAGGAAAACTCCCGGCCAGAATTCCTGCAAATGGTATATGACTGAACATAGGCCTTAAAACTTCTTTATTTAAAGTAACTAATCCGAATAAAAGGCCAAATAGAAATACATTTATTGCCATAATTCTTATTTTGCTTTTTCGATTCAATTTTACCATTCGTTTAGTTCAACTCCGGTTTATATACTTGACAATAAATATACATCTCTTTCCAACACCTCTCAACAAAAAATCCCGCCCCCGGCGGCTCCTAAATTTGATATTCTATGTCCTAACCCCTATACGCTAAACGCTCTACGCTATTTTTATTTTCTCTTGCCTGTGGTTCGCTGCCAGCCTTATAATAGCCTCTGCCAAGAGATTAGTATCATCCAGGGAACGATCCGAATTAGTTAAATATAACTAAACCAGAAAGGGGTAAAGGTGGATTAGGATGAAAAAGAAAAAACTCACCACATCGGCAGGGGCGCCCGTAAGCGACAATCAAAATTCTCTCACCGCCGGTGAGCGGGGCCCGACATTACTCCAGGACCATGTCCTGCTCAACAAACTGGCACATTTCAATCGTGAACGCATCCCCGAACGGGTCGTCCACGCCAAAGCCGCAGGAGCCCACGGCACATTTACCGTAACCAAAGACGTAACGCAATACACAAAGGCCAGCATCTTCGCAAAAGTCGGCAAGAAAACCCCGATGTTCGGCCGATTCTCCACCGTCGCAGGCGAAAAAGGTTCCGCCGACACCGTCCGCGACGTCAGGGGCTTCGCACTGAAGTTCTACACCGACCAGGGCAACTGGGACATGGTAGGCAACAACACTCCCGTCTTCTTCATACGTGACGCGATAAAGTTCCCCGACTTCATACACACGCAAAAGCGGATGGCACAGACAAATTTACGCTCCCACACAATGTGGTGGGACTTCTGGTCCCAGGTCCCCGAGGCACTGCACCAGGTTACAATACTCTTTTCAGACCGCGGCATCCCCAAAGGCATCCCATATATGAACGGCTACAGCTCACACACATACAGTTTCATCAACGCCAGGAACGAACGCTTCTGGGTAAAGTTCCACTTCAAAACCCAACAGGGTATCCAGTGCATGCCCCAGGCCCAGGCCGACGAGCTCGCAGGCCAAAACCCCGACTACCATACCGAACAACTGTTCAATATGATAGAAAAAGGCGAATACCCCAAGTGGACCCTCTACGTACAGGTAATGCCCGAGCTCGAAGCCGAAAATTACCGCTGGAACCCCTTCGATTTGACAAAGGTTTGGCCGCACGCCGACTATCCGCTTATCGAAGTCGGCGAAATGGAGCTGAACAAGAACCCTGAAAACTATTTCGCCGAGGTCGAGCAGTCCGCCTTTTCACCTGCCAACGTTGTGCCCGGCATATCATTTTCACCTTGCAAAATGCTCCAGGCCCGTATCTTCTCTTATGCCGATGCCCATCGTTATCGTTTAGGCGCAAATTATGAGCACCTGCCCATCAATCGGCCGCAATGTCCCGTCAATAACTATCAGCGAGACGGTGCTATGCGCTTCGACGGCAACGGCGGCGCATCTGTAAATTACGAGCCCAACAGTTTCAACGGCCCCGAAGCCGACCCTGCATTTGCCGAACCTCCTTTAAAAATTTCAGGCAATGCTGACAGATACGACCAGAAGCGTGGTGTTGATGACGACTATGTCCAGCCGGGCAATTTGTTCAGACTGATGCCTGATGATGAAAAGAAGCGGCTGATACAGAATATTTCAGCGAGCTTGAAACAGGTCTCTAAGGATTTGCAGGAAAAGATGGTCGCCCATTTCCGCAAGGCGGATAAAGACTATGGCGACGGTATCGCCAAAGAAATAGGTTTATAATAAAATAATTAGCCCCCGGACCTGTGCCGGGGGATTTTCTGTGCCGAGGGGTTTTATTTTCCTTTTAATATTTAGCCCCGGCAATACCTTGCCGGGGTCATAAAATCCGTTTAACCCGTCGCTTCACGGCAAGTCTTTTGTCATTTGACCCTAATAAAACCCAACATATGTACAAAACGGTTTTAGGCATCACGTGTCTGCTCCAAGTATTCTTGCGCAACACGATACCATGAGTGGGCAGGTAACACGGCTCTTTTGATAAAAGCTGTAATCTCTTTGGAAAAATCTGATGACCACGATTCATTAGGCAGAGAAACACATTCTTCGATTAAATACTTAGCTTTGCCTGACCATAGAACTGTCGAGTAACCAACTGTGTTGGAATGTTTTGAACGGTCATCCCACCAGACTTTAGGAAGAGGTACTTTCGGATCATTTGATACCGCTAGCGTTATATCTACAGAATTAGGTTTTGTGCGCAAGTGCAGATGAAATACGTGAATATACGAGCTGCAGTTGCGCTGAAAGCAAACCGACCACGAATCAGAAGAGGCGTCACGAAGAGTCCAATCCTCGCCAAGATACTTTTTTACAGCACTCTCAGATGTTGAGCGAAAGACTTGCTTAAGAAAGGCATTCTTATTTGACATTCTTCTTTTTTACCTAATAATTCTTACAAGGTTTATATAAAACAAAAAAACAGACTATTCCGTTTTTTCCTCTGCTTTATCCCTTATTTCGCATAACCAGCCTTTCAGCATTATACCAAGCAGTGATGATGCCGCTATAATTGAACCCATGATTAAAAAGGCCGGCCAAACTTTCGCATTTTTAGGATACCAACCGCCTATAACGAGAAATAACATACTCCCGGCACACCAAAGCACCGAATACATTACAACGAACCACACCGCCATATATAATGTCTTAATTTTACTGTATTTTTTACTCAAAACTTTTTCTCTCTTATACGCCGTCTTTTTCTCTAATCTATTTTGTCAAAACGTTCACCATAGCCTGGAATGGGAAAATCCTGATATACCCAATATCCACCATCATCAAAAACAAGTTTTCCCTTAATAGTTTTATTCCAGACATCGCTAAAAATCTCTACAACAAGAGTATTTCTGTCACGTGAAAGTATTCTGACTTCATCCGTTTCTACATAGTCATCTGATATTAAAGTACATCTCTTCCCATCAAGTTCCACTTTGGTAGTGCCAAGTATTTCTGATACTTTATCAAGCCTTTCTCCTGATAAGACATTATTTTCTTTAAGGTAACTTATAGTTTGATCTTTGTTTGAAATATACATCCCATCGTATTTATGGATTCCAAAATAATACAACCCATATATGATCAGGCATATAACAATGACTAGAGCTATAATAATTCTCAATTGCTTCATTGTAAATCTAATGAATTATTAGCCTTTTATCTTCCATTTTTTCCTCGCTAAATACTATATACTAAATACCAAATACCAGATACCTTAACAATCATAAAAATTTATGCCATAGGTATCTGCGATTCTGATAACCGATAACTGAATACTGATAACTGTATGATAACTGATAACCGAGTTCTGATAACTGTCAACTGAATTGTTAAGTTCTGCTTGACTTATGCCGAAATAACTGGTATAAGGATACTAATGACTAATGTTTCGAGACAATTCGTTCCAGGCCTTTCAAAAGCCATCACTGGCATTGCTATTATTATCGCTATTATCATAGGTGGTCCCGGCTGAAAGGTTCTTTAAAACGATGATTTAAAAGCCTTTCAGGACAAAACCTTGAAAGGCTTTTTTGTTATAACTGCTTGACAGATAAAGAAGTTAAAATTATGATGTTTGGTTTAATTTATTAGGAATTTTATGACTAACGAAAAAAAGAACTATCGACCGACGCTTAATTTGCCCAGTACCAGCTTTGGCATGAAGGCTAATTTAACTCAGCGTGAGCCTGCCCAGCGCAAGGCCTGGGACAAGATGGCCATTTATGAAAAGATAATGGATGCCAGAGTCGATTCGCCTCAATATACCCTTCACGATGGCCCGCCCTACGCCAATGGCGACATCCACATGGGTCACGTCATCAACAAGGTCTTAAAAGATATAGTCGTCAAATACAAAACGATGTCAGGCTTCAAGGCTCCATACGTACCAGGCTGGGACTGCCATGGCCTGCCCATCGAGGCCAAGGTCTTTGCCGAGCTGGGCGAAAAGGCCAAGACTTTAAGCAAGCTCGAGATCCGCAAGCTCTGCCAGAAGTATGCAAGCAAATATGTCAAGCTTCAGACAAAGCAGTTCAAGGACCTGGGCGTCTTTGGCGATTTCAAAAATCCGTATTTGACACTCAAGCCTCAGTACGAGGCCGGCATTTGTGAAGTCTTTGCCGAGCTCGTGGAAAAGGGACTTGTTTATAAGCAGTTAAAACCGATTCATTGGTCAGTTGGCTGTCAGACGGCCCTGGCCGATGCTGAACTTGAATATGAAGATGTAACTTCGCCGAGTATTTTTGTTAATTTCCCTGCCGATGAGGATTCTGCTAAAAAGTTGAAATCACTCGGGTTAGTTGAAGATGATGATAGCAGTGTATGTTTTATGATATGGACGACAACGCCGTGGACGCTGGCTGCCAATTTAGCTGTAGCTGCTCATCCGGACCTGGAATATAAAGCCGTAAGTTATTCACAAAATGGTCAAAAATTTACCTCTATTATTGCCCAGGCAAGACTGGAGGCTGTTGTCGCTGCCGGAAAGCTCGAGGGCCATACGGTTAGTGCCAAGAGCGTCAAGGGCAAGGACCTTGTGGGCCTGAGGTATAGGCATCCATATATTGAGAATAATCCTACGGACAAGGATGCCTGGGTGGTTATCGGTGCCAATTTCGTAACGACTGAGGATGGCACGGGTTTGGTCCATACTGCCCCCGGCCATGGTCTTGAGGACTATATAGCCGGCCAGCAGAATAACCTGGCTGTTTATTCCCCTGTCAAGGACGATGGCTGTTATGATGACACTGTTCCGGACTGGCTTTGTGGTAAAAATGTCCTGGAGGTAGATAAGGAAGTTAATGGATTCTTAAGCGATAAGGGTTTACTTTTCGCCGAGGGCGAAATCACCCACAGTTACCCCCACTGCTGGCGAAGCCGAATGCCCGTCATCTTCCGTGCTACCGAGCAATGGCATATTTCGGTAGATAAGCCGATGGAAAAAGGGAAGAGTTTGAGGGAGCTGGCGATTGAGCGAGTACCTGAGGTTAAGTGGATACCAGCCTGGGGTGAAAAAAGAATTTCAGGGATGCTTGAATCAAGGCCCGACTGGTGTATATCAAGACAGCGATGCTGGGGTATGCCGATACCAGTATTCTACAATTCGCAGGGACAGACGCTTTTGACAAAAGAATCCGTATTGGCTGTCGCTGAACATATGAGACAAAAAGGCTCGGATAGCTGGTTTATCGATTCGCCAAAAGAAATACTCGGTAAAGACTTTAAACTGCCGGAAGGATTCAGCTTTGACGACCTGCAAAAGGAAGAGAATATCTTCGATGTCTGGTTCGAGTCCGGTTGCTCGTGGTACAGTGTGGCAAAACAGGCGGGCTGGGCAATACCAGTCGACCTATACCTGGAAGGCTCAGACCAGCATCGCGGCTGGTTCCAGCTTTCACTGCTACCGGCCTTAGGCGCTATCGGAAGTGAACCTTTCAAAACCGTACTTACTCACGGATTCACCGTTGATGAGGAAGGCAGGAAACAATCCAAATCGCTCGGCAATTACGTCAATGCCCAGGATGAAGTTAATAAATACGGCTCAGATATTTTGAGGCTGTGGGTTGCAAGTGTTAATTACCAGGAAGATATGCGGTGCAGTGATGCGCTTATCGGCAGACTGCAGGATGCCTACAGAAAAATGAGAAATACCGTGCGTTACCTGCTGGGTAATATTTCTGATTTTGACCCTGCAAAGAATAGTGTGCCTTACGATAAGATGTTCGAGATAGACCGCTGGGCAGTTCAAAGGCTGCAAAAACTTATAAGCGAGGTAACAAATGCTTATGAGAATTTCCTGTTCCATAGAGTTTACGGGCTTATCTATAACTTCTGCGTTGTAGAGATGAGCAGTATCTATATGGATGTACTCAAAGACAGGCTTTACTGTGACGGTAAGGATTCGGTTTCAAGGCAGAGCAGTCAGACGGCGATGTATAAAATACTCGATGCTCTGGTCAGGATGCTTGCACCAGTACTTGCACATACGGCAGAAGAGATTTACGCGGCAATGGACGCTAAGACAGAGTCGGCAGAAAGCGTTCATTTATTAACTATGGCAAAAGTTGACAAATCGATTGACTGGAAGAAGGAAGATAGAAAATGGAGTAAACTGCTTTCGCTTCGTGATGAGGTTCTAAAGGAACTTGAAGGCCTGAGGAAAAATGAAGTAATCGCCAGTAACCAGGAGGCCTCTGTAACGATATCGACAGATGATAGTGAATTGACGGGTCTGGTTGAGCAGTTAGGTATTGAGAACTTCGCAGCGCTTTGTATTGTAAGTGAAGTTAATCTGAAAAAGGAAAAGGGTGAGAAATTAGTCTCTGCTCAAAAAAGTGCACATCAAAAATGCCAAAGGTGCTGGAACTACTGGCCAAGCGTTGGCGAGGATGCGGAGAATACAGAGCTTTGCGGAAGATGTCGCGACGTTATTTCTAATCGCTGACACCTAAGGCACAAGTTATGCTGATTTTGTTGATTATTTGTTTTAACTAAAGAGGACCGCTCTATTACTGTCGCGGCTCTGGCCCTGCCATGCGGGGATGACGGGGCTAACCGAATAATACAAACCCGCCGTAAAACGGCGGGCTAAATATAAAAATGGATTCCCAATCGAGTTGAGCATGACAGGGACCCCGTCATGCGGGGATGAGGGGGGCTAAACGGATATTGATGGAATATTTTTCCAATTTGTGGTAATATAAATAGATGGATAATAACGAGAAGATAATAACTGTCGCAAGATTTAATGACTACTTGAAAGCCGAAATGGTAAAGACGGCACTCGAATCAGAGGGGATCAAGTGCTTTGTTGGCGGTGATAATTTTGTTGCGACTTACGGGTTATATTCCAATGCGGTTGGCGGGGTAGAACTTTGTATCCTGGAATCTGACAAACAAAAAGCCCTGGAAATTCTTCAAGGTATGGGAGAGGTGGAGAAATCATATTCGCAGAGAAGTTCTGATTTACAGTGTCCAGAATGCAAAAGTACTAATATTTATTGCAAAAACTTTTTTCGCTGGGCATGTGTAGTTTTGGTATTGTTTTTTTGTCGACCACTTTTAAAGTTACCACCCAAGAAATATATCTGCAGAGACTGCGGGCACAAATGGGAAGATCTGGATGTAGAACTTCAAAGACCAGCATCTACTTGAGGGGCGATTTTTGCGCGGTGGTTTTTGATGATTTTATAGCAGATGAAGTAAGAAACAACGGCGGTTAACAGGCCGAGGATAATACTTCCCAACCATAATTCAATTCCGATATTCTTTGTCAGAGCCCAAATCTCGTGCCAGTAATCTTTAGTGAAAAAACCTGCGGTGATATTGGCAGGAGCAAAAATGTCATTTAAGCATTCTTCAAGCTGTTCTTTACTCAACCTTGTGCCGGGGGCGAATATACTGAATACTGCCCTGCCGAGGAAATAACTGGCGTAACAAAAGAAGATATAGGTAAAGACATTCGAAATACAGGTGCTGATAAAGCCTACGACTTTATTTGCCCGCAGGAGTATACTCAGGAAGGCAACGAGTAGTAAACGTGTGCCGAAGATTGGGGTCCAGGCGACAAATATACCGATTGCGAACCCGAGTGCTATTTTGTGTGGTGAGTCATCAATGTGGAGAATTCTATATTCGAAAAAACGCAGAAGTTTATGATTTTTCCTCTTTAATGTTATCGGCTCATCCATAAGCTTTAGTCAGATTTTAATCCAGTTGTTTACTGATTTTTTCGAAGACTGTATCGACAGTAACATTTTTTATATCGTGTTCAGGGTTTTTGCTTTCCACTTCATTATTTCTTTTTTCTGCATCAACGGCTGCGGCCGTTTCGATCCTGCCATAGGGACCTACTCTTAACGGATTTGTCAGGCCGAAGATAAGGACCATCGGTACACCGAGAGCTGCTGCTATGTGGGAAGGTCCTGTGTCATTTCCAACTACAAATCTTGCTGCGGCAAAGAGAGCTATGAGCTGATCTATGTCTGTCCTGCCGGCGAAGTTGGTTATCGGCGATTTAGAAAGAGTTTTTAATTTTTCTCCAATTGCCTTTTCAATTTCGAGACCGACAACGATGATACTGCATTTATATTTTTCATATACTTTATCTGCGAGAGCAGCGAAATTCTCTACGGGCCAGCATTTTGCCTGAACCGTTGCGCTGGGGACAAAAACGGCGAAATTGTCTTTGTCGATCTGGCTTTCAGCGAGCATTTTCTGTATCTGGTCTGCTGGTTGCTGTTTGGGCCTGAGGCCGAATTCTATTTGACCTTTTTGGGCCCCTGCTGCACAGGCCATATCAAGGAATTGGTCGACGAGGTGTATTGACTGGGCAGATTGTGTTATCCTGTCTGTATAAAATATGCCGGTAAGTTCCTGGGTTGGTCTGGTTCCTATTCTTTTTTTACAGCCTGTGAGCCTGGCAAATAAGGCGCTTCTGAATCTGCCCTGGAAGTCGAAGACAATGTCGTACTTTTCTTTTTTCAACTGTTTGACAAGTTTTTTCAGTTCTGCAAAGGCGGCTGATTTGCACCACCATTTGCCGAGTTTTCTGCGTTCGAAGATAATTGTTTTATGAATACATTTATGATTTTCAACGAGAGGTGCGTATTCGGGTCTGACAAACCAGTCTATCTGTGCGTTGGGAAAACTGCATGCCAGGGCACATACGGTGGGCATTGCCTGGATGATATCGCCGAGGGCACTTGGTTTTATTATGAGAATTTTTCTTATGTCATTTAATTTGTAAGAATCGGAAGCTGCAGTCAACAGGCGCATAGCAACGGTTGTACGTTCAATTTTAGCAAAAAGTTTTTTTGCCTGGTCTTTATCGGTTTCCATTGCGCTGCAGTAATATCGATAGCCCCTGTAAAGGTCGGTGAAATTAACTGTTTTGAAGCGTATGAGAGTCTCGGCAAGTTTTGCAAGGGTTCGTATGTTATTTTCCTGCTGGCCGGCTGAATTCTGTTTTATGCCGTCGAGATCGATAAGTTTGACCCGGTAAATACCGCTATCCTTATATATAATAAAATTTCCTGCTTTCGGGTCCCTGTGGCGGAAATCGGCCTTATGGAGCCTTGCAACTATTTCGGCGACCTGTCTTATTACAGTTTTTCTTGCCGAGAAATCAGTAAGGATTTCTTTACTTTTGCCGAACGCTATATCATAGAGGTTCAAGCTGTCGGGGATATATTCGGTTATATAGATATTTTCTTTTTTGTTCCACAGGGCTGCGACAGGTTCGGCAACTTCAATACCTTTTTGCTTCAGGAGAATAGCAAGATAGAAATTTCTGAGTGATTTAGGTGCCCGCAGCAAATCTGCAGCTGCTTTGGCGCCTTTGGGCCGGGCAGTTTTTTTTATGACAAATGAGACTTCCCTGCCGCCGGCGGTGACTTTCTTTAACGCTGTAAAATCATCGTTTTCTGCTTTGAATACTTTATCCAGGTCGCAGGTCAGCTTATCCGGTTCGAAGTTAAAGCTGGACCATTTTTCAACGGCAACACCTTTGAAGAGGCCAGGCAGTTTTAATTTTTCAATTATTGGTATTGCAGAAGGATTCATAAGCACATTATTTTAATCGAATATCGATTATTATCAAATGTCTTTTGTCTTTATTTTTATTGGTAATATGTTAAAATTCCAGTATGGCTAAAGAACGAAAATATGTTTATAACTGGCCCAGGCCGATGGTTACAGTTGATGCTGTGGTTTTTAATATCAGCGGTGATAAACCTGTGATACTGCTTATAAAACGTGGTAACAAGCCTTTTAAAGGTCAGTGGGCCTTTCCGGGCGGGTTTGTAGAGATGGACGAGGAGCTGGAAGATGCGGTGGTAAGAGAGCTTGAGGAAGAAACGGGGCTTGTCGGGGTTGAACTTAAACAGTTACACACTTTCGGCAAGTGCGGCAGAGACCCTCGCGGAAGAAATATAACTATCGTATTCATCGGGACAACAAAAAACAGCGAAATCAAAGGCGGAGATGACGCGGCAGAAGCCCGCTGGTTCGATATAGATGATCTGCCTAAAATGGGGTTCGACCATAATGAAGTGGCCGCTATGGCAATAGAAAAACTTGAGGAAATGATGAAATAAAATCGGCTCTCTTCGAACAAAACTGAGAAATATCGAGTATTAATAATAAGAGGGCTAAATTATGAAAAAATGGATATTTTTCATTGTACTGGTTTTTCCCACAATAGTATTTGCTAATCCAGTTATAATTTTTCCAAGCAGCGATCTTAGAATAGTTATTGTTATTGCTATAGCGTTTATGCTCGAGGCTATGGTAACAACCATAATTTTATTCTTCTGTGATATGGAAGTATTTCCAACACTTGTTGCTCTGCTCATAGGAAATGCAGGAATATATATTGCAATATTTTTACCAATTCTTAGAGTAATCCAGAGCCTGGTGATTGCTGAATCAATTATATTTGTAGTAGATGGTATTTATATAAAAATGATAAGCTGGATCGATGCTTTACAAATGCCGGATTTCAAGAGACTGTCGTGGAGAGCAGCGTTTATAAGCGCAGCAATAGGCAATGCGTTGTCTTATTATGTTGGGCATATAATTGCCAATAGTTCTCGATTTTCGTCAGTTTATTAGCTAATAATTCTTCGTGCTTTTGGAGGGAGCGATGCGAGGACTTCGTGGCAGATCGTATCGGCTAATTCAGCTAATTTATAAACACTGCATTGACTGTCAGGGTCGTTATCAATCACCGTTACAGACTGACCTGTTTTTACATCATCAATATCAGTTACATCGAGTATGGTTTTGTCCATGCTGACCCTGCCGATGACCGGCGCAAAGGCATCGGCAATCCTCATTACCGCCCTGTTCGAATACAGACGCCAATAATTATCCGCATAACCGACGGGAACTATGGCTGCGGTTGTATCACGCTGGGCGGTAAATGTTCTGCCGTAGCCTACGGTCTGACCTTTTTTGTAGTGATTAAGCTGGACGATGGGGACTTCGAATTTAGTTACAGGTTTTAGTTCTATATCAAGTGAATCGGGGCATTGGGACCAGCCGAAAAGTGCCAGGCCGCAGCGCACCATATCAAAATGAGCCTGGGGCATATTGAGCATTGCGGCACTGTTGGCGGCGTGGATAATAATATCTTTACAGGCAAGCAGCGACTGAGTGGAAAGAAACTTTTTGAATGTTTCCAGCTGCTGCTGGGCGAAAGACATACTTTTTTCTGCTGCTGTTGAAAAATGAGTGTATATTCCAGCCAGTCTGATATTATCGAATTTTCGTATCTTTTTGATCAAATCGGCGGCTATTTCGGCATCTACGCCGCATCGCCCCATTCCGGTCTCAACTTTTATATGAACATTTAACACATTATCTGATGACTGGAGGGCGTCATGGGCGAATTGGAGTGTTTCGGCATCAACTATGGCGCAATGGAAACCTTTTTCTGCACAAACTTGCACTGCCCGGGGGCTGCAAGCAGTGTGTAAAGGTTCGAGTATCAGGATTTTCGACTGCTCGACAAGACAAGCGATAAAATCTGCCTCACGGATATTAGCTACAGCAAAGAAATCGACCCTTCCTTTTTTGAGTATGCTGACAATTTCCCTTATTCCGTGGCCGTAGCCGTCGGCTTTGACGACCGCACAGAATTTTGTTTCAGGTTTGCATATACTCCTGAGAGCTTTGAGATTGTCCAGCATATTCTGCGAGGAGATATAAACTTTCTGGTCTTCTCTTATGAACTGAGTGTTTGTTTCAAACTGCATAATTATTTATCGTTCTTAATCTGTCTGTATAGTACAAACAATTCTTTAAATGCCCGCAGTATAACGCTTAATTTTGCACCGGTCTGCTGCCCTGCCGTCCGCGGATAATGATGAACACCTACCTGAAATATTTTATAGCCTTTACGTGTTGCTCTTGCCAGTATTTCTGTGTCGATCAAGGCGCCAGAGCTTTGAAGTTTTATATCATCGAAGATTTTTCGCTTATAAAGTTTGAAGGCGCAATCCACATCTTTTATTTTCATTCTGAACAGCAGTCGGCCAAGCGTCGTCCAGCCAAAGGCGTTGAGCTTTCTTATGAAACTGTCCTGTCTTTTTATGCGGTAACAGCTTACGATATCATAATCGGCCATATATTTAAAGAGCTGGGGTAATTCTCTGATGTCGAATTGTCCGTCGCCGTCCGTGTAAAAGACATATTCTTTCGATGCGGCGGCGAATCCGCTTTGCAGCGCGGCGCCATAACCTTTATTTGTACCGTGATGTACGACTTTTATGCGATCATTTTTTGTTGCGATATTATCTGCGATTTGAGCGGTATCGTCTTTGCTGCCATCGTTAACAATAATAAGCTCAAAATCTATTGATAAGGGTGATAAACAGTCGAGAGCTGACTGTACAGTCTTTTCCACGTTATCCTGTTCATTATAACACGGAAAGAAAACGGATAATGATGTAACAGGGCCTGTATCCATAGAAGCCTTTGAAAATTACCATCGCGTTGTTTCATTAATTTTCAGCTGTTCATTATTAGATTCTTCTAAATAATTGTTATATTTCTTTACTAAAGCAGCATTTGTGCGGTTTGCCTTTATAAGGTAGTCAGCTACAATCGTTGACACTATTATTCTATGACGATATCCGTCCTTTTTCATATAGTCCTGCTGATTTTCGAGAAAATCATCAAAGTATTGAGTAAAGATATCTTTGAGCAGGTCCGCCAATTGCGGGTATCTTCTGACGGTACGAACCAGCTCCAGCGCAGCGACTTGAGACGGCTGTATCGCAAGAGCCTGCACAAGAAGCTCAAAACCTTTTGTAGCCTCTGATTCATCCTGCAGCCTTAATACATTATATCCGAGAGTCAATCTTTTCGAATGCTCATCAGGAAACTTTGTTTGTCCTTGGAAGACGCCTATATATAATTCTCTTCCCTGCTGCTTTCTTACATCAACATATATCCGCTGCATATCTGTTGATAATACTGTTCTCCAGTTTACATTAGTGTCAAGTGATTTGACAAATTCCTTGTTGAACTCTGCGGCAGGCATAATGATTACATCAATATCTTCGTTCTGAAGAGCCTGGCTGATCCATTCGCCCGCATCTATATAGTCGGAAGAAGTGAACATTCTGCCTTCTCGTTTTACCGTTCTTGCGACATCTCCGCCGCTCATTATATACATCCAGTGCCGGTAAGCTTCTGTGTTATAGGCAGCCTGAGCCCTGCCGTCCATAAAAAGCTGCAGAGGTGTTTTACCGGTATTGGGGTCAGGAAACTGGCCATAGGCAAGGAAGCCGCCTTCGGTCCAGTAATTAAAGACCTTTCCTTTAATATTGTTATCTCTGAGAAACTGACATGCCCTGAACGGCTTTGCATAAGAGGCCGTCATACGCATAAATTCACTTGTCAGATATGGACTATCCGGCCAGGGATCGAGATAAACTTCTTTGTACTGTTTACCCCATCTGCCTGTAAAATACAGCGCCGCCAGAGCCGCCATCACGATAAGGCCCTGCTGTAGAGACTGAGGCATAACAATTGGCCCGGAGGTTCCCTGCTGCTTACGTGACATAATGAGCATTTTAGCGCCGAGGTCGACAATCACTATCGTCATAATCAGACAAGTCGTAATTACAGCAATTTGCATAGATGTTAATATAATAATTTTGTAAACAGCCAGTTGAATAATACTGATAGTCATAATTACAGCTGTAATTACAGCAATTGGTATAAACCTGCGGGAGTCAACCATCATTTTAATACCGCTGTCAAGAAACATTGCTATAAGCGGACAGGCCGCTATAGCGGCAATCGGTATAAATCTTCTCGAGCCTATAGCCATATAAATAGTAAGGGCAGCAATCACTATCATCGGCAAATCTATCTTCGGTTTTTCATACTGAGAGATATCCTCCTGAGCGGGGGCTTTTTTAGCTTGTTTCGTGTAGGCACCTGACGGTTTGAGTATAAGACAGATAAACCAGAAAATGACCAATATCCAGCCGAGGATATACATAATCAGGAAAGGTATTTCATCTCCAACCGGATTTGCCCATTCAAAGGCGGGATGCCACTCATTAACTGTTTTCCACAGTTTGGCATCTTCACTTACACTAACAACAAATGTATGCGTCAGGTTTGTCAGTCTAAAGGGGTTGGCAATAATCATAACTATAAACGCAGTAATTGCCGCGGCAACGGTATGAATCCATCCTCTCAAACTTATCGTTTTGAGCCTGGTTTTAAGCGTCTCCAGAAGTACTGCTACGATTACAAAACCCATAAAGACAATGAAGAAAGAACTTCTTGCATCAGTTACAAAGGTATTGAAAAACGGCTGTCTCATCATCATTCTCATACCTTCCGGATAGAACGCGATCAAAGCCGTAAAAAAAACAATGAGTGTGCCAAATATATGATACAGGCGGGCCATAGCTTCTTTTACATTTTTCACAGCCACAAGAACAATATTTACCCCAACCATAACAGAAGCAAAGAGTATCAGTCCTGATGACGAAAATTCTATATTCCTGAGATATATATGCGAGCGGAACTTAACGGCAAGAGCGATTATCAGCAGCCAGCCGGCAGAATAATACACACACATTGCAGTTTTTTTCGGCAGTAATGTTACCAGATGCAATCCGATAAACGGGACAAGTACGATAAACATGTAAACATACCCGCCATGCAGGTTGCACCATAAAGCTGTAACAGGCACAATCAGCCAGATGTAGAGATAATTTTTATAAACAGTCAGAACGAATATAAGCAGCAGAATGGCAGTCAGCATATTCGAGAAGCCGGCCGGTCTGACATCTAAAAAAGTTCTGCTGATATAAAGTGCAAAGCATGAAAAGACCGCTGAAAGTGCTGGATTTACTCCTAATATTCTGCCCGTGTAATAAACTGCTATTATCGTAGCGATATACAGCACATATTTCCAGTAAACCAGACTGTTATAACTTATATTCTGTCCTTCGATAGGCTTATCATATGTTTCGGCATCAGCAAAAGGTGATTCGTGCGTCAGCCAGTAGAAAAAGACATGTGTCAGCCAGTTCTGATTTACCCATCCGGTCGGATGCCAGAATTTGACCGTATCGATTCCGACTTTTTCAGTAATCCATTGCGCCCATGCGGGCCAGGTCTGGACCTCTTCTTCGGTCGGTCCTGGTTTGTGTGAATTGAAGCTGAAAGGCTCAACAGTATCGACACCGTGATTTAGAAAGTGTCTTCCGCAGGCCATTGCCACCCACGTATCACCAGCTCCGACCATATGCGTCGAGGCGTGGAGAGCAAAAAGAATCATTGCCCACCAGAAAATGAGCATCGCCCATCCGCTGAGAGCGGGCTTATTCTTTGTCATCAGCTCTTGAGCCATTTTTCTATTCTGTCAAGTCCTTTAGTTATCTGCTCCATTGAACATGCAAAACTAAGACGAACATTATTATCACATCCGAAAGGTCCTCCCGGTACGAGGGCTACATTTGCCTTGTCCAGGAGAGTCGATGCAAAATCCATACTATTTTCAATTTTTACTCCATCAATAGTCCTGCCGTAATGGGCCGAGACATCCGGGAAGCAGTAAAAAGCTCCGGTAGGTTTCCGGCATTTTATTCCATCGACAGCATTTAGCCTTTCGGCCATATAGTTACCTCTTTTTTCGAATTCGAGTCTCATTTTTTCGACTTCATCATTCGGCTCAGCAAAAGCAGCCACTGCCGCAGCCTGTGCGAAACTTACGGGGTTTTGTGTCATATGTGACTGAAGGCGTCCCATTGCTTTTATAACTTCCAGCGGTCCTGCGGTGTATCCGAGGCGCCAGCCGGTCATTGCATAAGCCTTGCTGAATCCGTTGATGGTAATAGTGCGATTATATGCATCATCGCTTAGGGAAGCAAAGCTCACGAATTCTGTATCTCCATAGACGAGCCTTTCATAGATCTCGTCACTGAGCACCATGATATCCGTACCTTCGAGAGCCTGTGCGATGGCTTCTAATTCATCAGGCGTATATGCAAATCCGCCCGGATTATTCGGGCTGTTTATCAGCAGCATAGCTGTTTTTTTTGTTATTGCTTTTTTCAACAAATCCGGAGTCAACTTATAGCTGTTTTCAGGGTCAGTTTCTACAACCTTAGCGATTCCTCCCGCCAGTTTAATAGTTTCGGGATATGTAACCCAGTACGGTCTGGGCAGGATAACTTCGTCACCTTCGTCGAGGACAGCCTGCATACTTTCATATACCGAATGTTTGGCTCCGATGTTAACAATAATCTGTTCGGGAGTATATTTCAGGCCGTTATCCCTGAGCAGTTTATCAGAGATAGCTTTGCGAAGTTCCGGAATACCGGGTGTTGCTGTATAGCCGGTTTTGCCGGCCTTCATTGCCTCAATAGCAGCATTTTTGATATAATCAGGTGTGTCGAAATCAGGTTCGCCGGCTCCGTAACTGACAACATCAACACCCTGTGCCTTGAGTTCTTTTGCTCTTGTAGCTACCGCCATTGTTGCTGACGGCGGCACAGACTGTGCCCTTTTGCTTGTTTTCATAATACCCTTTCCTATAAAACACTTAAAATTCTACCCGGGCGGGTATTAGAACACAAACAAATGGACTGGTCAAGTATTTTAACTCGTCGCGGAATCTGCCTTTAGAGGCGATGTTCAAGCAGAATTGTTATAAAAGTCAGGGAGTGCTGTTTATCAGCCAGTGGTCGGCAAAGCAGGCAAAATCGGAGAAATCAACCCTGCCGCTCTTGTTAATATCACAGTTCTGGCACCAATCAGGCTCAGTACAGCTATCAACCCAATTCTCTGCGATGGCAGCAAGGTCGAATATATCTATGTCCCCGTCAGGTTCAAAATCTCCTCCTATCGGAGATAACTCATCCATGCCCATATCAACTCTGCCGTACATAACGCGCAGGTCACCATCACTATCTGTCAGGCCGGTATAATCCTGGCCTGAATCGCCGGCATTGATACAGGGCGAACACAAGGTCAAATGATAATCATTTGCAGCAGGATTTACAAAAACCGGGTCAGCATCAATGTTACCTGTTCCTGTCCATCCGTATTGAACATTATTGAAGGTAACCGAAGGAGAGCCGGCATACTCATCAATCTGTGAATTGTCAATGGCAGTATTATTCCATAAAATACAATTGGTGATAATTGCATTGCTTTCGTAATTGTATAATCCTGCACCGGTATATGATGTCGAATTTTCAGTAAATGTGCAGTTGGTCACACTTGGAGTTCCCTGATAGTTGTACATTCCGCCGCCTTCATAGGACGAATTCTGGCTGAATGTACAGTTAGTTACAACCGGGCTGCTAATATTATTGTAAATTCCCCCGCCGGCATCTGCATAGTTGTTGTAGAATATACAATTATTTACCACAGGACTATTGGCATCATTATACATTCCACCACCATATCCATCAGGGGTAAGACCATTGGCACGGCCATCAGTTATTGTAAAGCCGTCCAGCACAGAGCCTGTTGCCCCTTTAACCACATGATAGGAATTATCCGAACTGCTGCCCTGTGTGCCGATATCCCCTGAAAGAATAGTTTGGTTTGTATTCCAGTTGCGCTGACTTCGCTGTGTTTCAGTCCCATTAAAGCCGCCATATATGGATACACCCGGGGTCATATTAAAAGAAACCGTACGATTTGCAGTTGTTGTGGGATAATATCTTCCCGCTACCACCCAAACTTCAAGATTATTTGCCTGGGCGGCGTTAATACCATCCTGCAACCGTCTGTAAGGATCATTCCTTATTCCCGTTCCAGGGTCATTGGGGGAATTGACATCAACGAAGACAGCATTTATAAATGTTACAAGCACGTTATGGTCAGCAGTAGGATTAGCTAACATATACTCAGTTGATCCTGTTTGAACACTATTTCCATCTACATACCATGTATCAACAACATAGTTTGCATCCGGGACAGCGGTGTATTCTATATAGTCATTGTAACATATGATATTTGGTCCTGAAGGTTCGATACTGCCATTAGCACCTGCCGAAGCAGTGACAGTGTACAACGGCAACTCGCTGAATGTTACGTGAACATTATGGTCCGCCATGATATCAGAGAGCGTATATATAGTATCACCTGTTTGTATACTATTACCATCCAAGTACCAGGTATCAACCATATAACAATAGTCAGGGCTGGCCGTAAATACTATTTCATCATTATAAAATCTGACTTTAAATGCGCCTGAGGGGTCAATATTGCCGCCTGTGCCGGCGGTAGCACTAATATTACGAGGTATAACATGTTCAAAAGCCCCCATATCCACAGTATTGCTGCCGTTGTTGTCTCCATCTATAAATCGCGGGGAAAAATCAATATCCAATGACATAGGCTCATTTACATCCCCGTCATCATCCATATCAGTAAAATCCATTGGAACGGAGTTGTTGTCACCAGTATCGATACACGGCGAACTCGGTTCCAGTCTGTAATTGCCAGTTCCGAAAAAATATGGGTAACTGTTTATATTGCCGGTTCCGGGCGGTATAGTATCCGGATATTGGTAAAGTATTTTTATCTCAGCATCAGATAATGTTCGACTGTAAAGCCGTACCTCATCAAGCAGACCATCGAACTCATACTGACCGGTCCCGAATCGTATGGGAGAATTACTGCCATAGTCGATAGTAGAATCAGTTACGCCGTCATATTCACTGATAACTACAGGTACTTCAAGACCGTCTATGAAAATCCTGCTTCCTGTTTCTGTCCGTCTGTCAATAACAATGACCCCATGATGCCACTGGCCCGGGAAAACCCCCAGGTCTTCCAGCAAAGATTCTGTTGTTACAGTCAAATGTCCCTGTCCCTGACAAAATTCTAGTTTTCCGTCTTTGATACGTATTTCCCACCACCAGTTGTCATAATATGGAAATACATTCTGCTGCTTATATCTGATAAAGCTGCTGGATCCGAGAGTGCTTTGCGGGATATTAGAATCATTATAGTCAGTATCATTGAACCAGAATGCCCACGTATGCCTCTTTGACGGAGTACCTATTTCGAAGATGGAATTTCCATTCAGAGATACATTACAATCGTTTGGCACAATACCATGGGGTTGATAATCATTTGCGTAACCGAAGTTTCCGCTGATACCACGTATGCCATTTGGTTCCCAGAAACTATTGTGGTCCCAGGATAAGTTCTCGTTATAATCTTCTATCGTTCCGGTGAAAGTTCCCGGATATGTAAGAGGATATGTTTCCAGCAAAGCAGCATTATTATTTTCGAAGTTCAGGTTGAACTCCATATTAGGATCTGCATTAGGATCCCATCCCGGCGATGACCAGCCGCCATACACATTGCTGTAAATAACAGTAGGATAGCTATTGGAGCTTTTATATATCTGCGAACTGCTTGGCGCGGTATTACTCCACAGAATACAATTGGTTACAGTCGGGTTGCTGACAGAGGTATTATATATTCCTCCGCCGGAATTGGTTGCACTGTTTCCACTCAAGGTACAGTTGATAATTGTTGGGCTGGAGTATGAGACATTATATATTGCGCCTCCTTTATCAGTTGCCGAATTTCCGCTGAATACACAGTTAATTAAAGTCGGACTACTGAATGAACTATTATATATACCGCCACCTGAGACAGCGATATTGTTTTTAAACGTACAGTCGATAACCGTAGGACTGCCTGAGATATTATACATCCCTGCACCAAAACCTGCTGTTCGTCGTCCTCCAGTAATGGTAAAACCTTCCAGGATGGCAGTTTCATCGGCTCCACTGCCTGTGACCACATGATAACAGTTATCATTGCTATCGCCTATAGTTCCGATATCACCACTTAGAATGGTCTCATGTGCATTTGGATCTCGATCCTGCCATGTTCCGCCGCCGGGTGGAAATCCTCCATAGACAGCAATATTATTAAGCATTCGAAATGTTGCATTACGGCTGCCGGTGCCGGCTGGGTTGACAGAATTACAATCAGGCTTATATCTGCCGGCGGCTACTCGTATTTCTTCATAACAGCATGATGAATTCGCATCTGCCAGTGCATCCTGCAGGTAGTTTTTGGCATTTTCCCATGAGGTTCCGTCATTATTGCCGATGGCATTTACATCTACGTAAACTACATTTCCCTGCCAACAACACACATCTGTATCTTCGGACGCCCAGCTTGTAATAGTATCGCCGCTTTTTAATTCACAATAATTTGTGACCGTACTTCCCGGTTCAGGTGAATTTACATCAACGACCACCGTGAAAGATTCAAAGTCTCCCGGTTCAATTGTTCCTATATACCATTTAACCGTATGGGTATTGGGATCATAAACTCCGCCATTTGTAGCAAGATTAAAATCTACTGTATACGGCAAATAATCAATAAGATTTACATCATTTATATCCGGAAGAGTTAACCCGTCAGGATAATTATAGTCAATTGTGTATGTTATTGTTTCACCGGGACTCGTACAACTTTCGCCAACACTATCAACTTTTGTCATCTGGACCGGACTCAGGTCGAAAGTAAAAGCTTCAAGCTCATTGTTAACACTATTTGTCCTTGTCAGCATTCCATCGCCTGTAACTTCATAGACGGCCCAGTAGGTATTTCCGTCACCAGACACATTAATATATGCAGGGATGTTTTTAATATATTGGCCGGTAAAACTAAAATGAGGCAGATATTCATGAGTAGGGTCTTCATCCCACTGGATAAATACATCGCCAACTTCCAAGTCAGCCACATACCCTGTTGCACCATCCTGGGCTCTGGTATAAACGGTATAGTCGTAAACCACACATGAGTCGATTTTAACAATCAGGTTTCCACCGTCAGTACCAACCCTGTCAAGAATCGTGTTCCAGGACGGACAGTCAGCCATCGCTGTACTACAAGTACTGGCGACAAGAGAAAGTAAAAATAAGATAGATAAAATGGCAAACGTTTTTTTCACTGTCGTCCTTATTACTCCTGCTAATCTTTTCATCCAATGAAATTATACTCTATATATACATACACCACCCCTGCCAAGGCTGTTCAGAACTAAAATCGGTCTGTCAGCGCACAGGTTTCCTAAGTACTTATATTATAAGTGTTTTTTGCAATTTTGTCAATGAAAAACTGGCTGCAAATATCCCAAGTTACTATCAATAAAGGACTTTTAAAAAATAGTCATTTTTAACGATTTCTTGTTTTTGGCATATTTTGTACTATAATGGGCCAAAAAGGGAATTTAAGGGGTTTTTAATATGGATATTAACTGGCCAGATATCATTTCACTTGTTGTTGCCACTATTTTAGGCGGAGCAATAGGATTTGAGCGAGAGGTGCACAATAAACCTGCCGGTTTGCGGACCAATCTCTTGATAAGTCTTGGATCCTGCGTATTCACAATTATCTCACTGAATTTTGCCGGAGGTGAACCAGCCAGGATAGCTGCCAATATTGTAAGCGGCATAGGTTTTCTTGGTGCCGGTGCTATAATTCAATCCCGCGGCAGTATTCAGGGTCTGACAAGTGCTGCGGGGATATGGATAGTGGCCGGTATCGGAATGGCCTGTGGTGCAAAATTTTATTTTCTGGCTATTTCTGCCACTGTTCTGGCATTGATCGCATTAAGGCTGCTTACACATTTTGAAAGGAAATTTGCAAAAGAACAAGGTGATAAAGCCTTATTTAATCAGGATGACTGATCTTATACAAAAGCGGTTATTGCAAAGACAAGCCAGATAACAAGGCCTACAATAACTTTTGCACTTGTTCCAAGCATTTGTGCTATTCCTGCGGTTGTTGCGGTTTTGACAGAATCCTTGAATTCCTTGCCCGCTTTTTCTTCTACGATCAGAACAGCCATACCGGTTCCTATTGCGGAACCTAAAAGCGTACCAAAGAGTGGAACGGGGATAAGTACCGTACCTAAGACAGCACCTACTATTGCTCCGGCGATTGCAGCCAGTATAGCTTTTTTTCCGCCCCCTGCTAATTTTGCTCCGCCGGCACCGGCGAGAAATTCAATTATTTCTCCGATTACGGCAAGGATGATGGCAATTATGATGACATAAATACTGAAGCTGTCCTTTTGCCAGATGGAAAATAAGACTGTTGTGACGATCATCAACCAGTTACCGGGCAGCGCGAAGAATGAGAGTATCAGCCAAAAGCCGTTTAACAGCATCAATAACATGAGCCAGAAATACAGCATAATAGGTAAATATGCCAATAGTCCGGCTCAAAATCAATTCAAAATTTAAAATTATTTAATATCTGCGTGGTACTCCTGCAGAGATTTAAGTTTACTTTTGCCTTTTTGTATAGCTTCTATGCCTTTTGCTGTTGCGATGGCCGCTGCAATAGTTGTAATATAGGGAAGTTTATACTTGATCGCAGATTTTCTGATATATGAATCGTCATACTGGCTTGTTTTGCCGGCCGGTGTATTTACTACAATCTGGATTTCGCCGTTTTTTATGGCGTCGACAATATTCGGTCTGCCTTCCTGCATTTTCTTAATTGTCTCAGACTTAATATTATTATCGTTAAGATATTTGCTTGTCCCGGCAGTAGCAATAATCTTAAAGTTTAGTTTTTCAAAGCGTTTTGCGACATCAAGAGCTGTTTCTTTATCAGCATCATTTACGGTAATCAAAACAGTTCCTTTTGACGGCAGGGTTTGCTTTGCGGCATCCTGTGCCTTATAGAAAGACAGGCCAAACGAATCAGCCATACCAAGCACCTCTCCTGTTGAGCGCATCTCAGGGCCAAGCACTGGGTCAACTTCCTGGAACATATTGAACGGGAATACCGCTTCTTTGACGCCAAAGTGCGGGAACTTTTTGGGCTTCAGACCCAAATCAGCTATTTTTTTACTAAGCATTAATTGTGTAGCCAGTCTTGCCATTTGTATTCCGCAGACCTTTGAGACCAGAGGAACAGTTCTGGACGCACGCGGATTTGCTTCAAGCACATAAACTGTATCATTGGCAATGGCATACTGCATATTCATCAGGCCCACTACATTCATTTCCATCGCGATCTTGCGTGTGTATTCGTAAATGGTGTCGAGGTGTTTCTGTTCAATACTAATCGGAGGGATTACACAGGCTGAATCGCCGCTGTGGATTCCTGCAAGTTCGATATGCTCCATAACAGCAGGTACAAATGCATCTGTTCCGTCTGCCAGGGCATCAGCTTCACATTCGATAGCATTTTCGAGGAATTTATCGATAAGTATAGGTCTCTCGGGCGTTACACCGACAGCAGCATCGACATACTGCCTGAGCATTTCGACATCGTGGACGACTTCCATTCCCCGCCCGCCGAGTACATAAGAAGGCCTAACCATCAGCGGGTATCCGATTTTTTCAGCGATTTTTGCGGCCTGGGCGAATGTGCTTGCCATACCCGATGGCGACATCGGTATGCCGAGCTTTTGCATTTTCTCTCTGAATCTGTCGCGGTCCTCTGCAAGGTCGATTGTTTCGACGCTCGTGCCGAGTATTTTTACACCTGCATCCTGAAGCTGAGCCGCGATATTCAAAGGTGTCTGGCCTCCAAACTGGCATATAACACCTTCAGGTTTTTCCTTCTCATAGATACTGAGAACATCTTCGACTGTTAAAGGCTCGAAATAAAGTTTGTCAGAAGTATCATAATCGGTTGAAACGGTCTCAGGATTGCAGTTGACCATTATAGTTTCAAAGCCTTCATCATGAAGGGCAAATGCGGCGTGCACACAGCAATAATCGAATTCGATACCCTGGCCGATACGGTTGGGTCCGCCGCCCAGCACCATTATTTTCTTTTTGTTGCTTACTGGCACAGTGTCCGGGGCATTATAACTTGAGTAATAATATGCAGCATTTTCGACACCGCTTACAGGAACTGCGTGCCAGCCTTCGACAACGCCGATTGATATTCGCTGTTTTCTAATACTTGTTTCATCGACGTCGAGTATTTGAGCAAGATATTTATCGGAGAAGCCGTCTTTCTTGGCCTGGGTTAAAAGCTTATCCGGCAGTTTTTTGCCTTTGTACTTTAATACTTCTTCTTCAAGTTCAACAAGCTCTTTCATTTGCTCGATAAAGTAAGGCTTGATATATGTCTTTTCATAAAGCTCCTGTATATCAGCACCTTTTCGCAGGGCCTCGTACATAACGAATTGGCGTTCACTTGTCGGCTCATTAAGCATTTCCATCAGTTCGGCAAGCGGTTTGGTGTTAAAATCTTTTGCAAAGCCCAGACCGCTTCTGCCGGTTTCCAGCGAACGAATAGATTTCTGGAATGATTCTTTATATGTCTTGCCAAGGCTCATTGCTTCGCCGACCGCTCTCATCTGTGTGCCAAGCTTATCTTCTACGCCTTTGAATTTTTCAAACGCCCAGCGTGCAAATTTAACCACGACATAATCGCCGCTTGGCGTATATTTCTCTAATGTTCCATCTCGCCAGTAAGGAATCTCATCAAGGGCCAGTCCTCCTGCCAGCATGGCCGAGACCAGTGCTATAGGAAAACCGGTTGCCTTCGAGGCAAGTGCGCTTGACCGGCTGGTTCTCGGGTTTATTTCGATTACTACTACTCTGCCGGTTTTTGGGTCGTGAGCAAACTGGATATTTGTTCCGCCGATGACCTGAATGGCCTCGACGATATCGTATGAATATTTCTGCAGTTTCTGCTGGAGTTTCGGATCGATCGTCAGCATCGGGGCAGTACAATATGAATCGCCAGTATGGACTCCCATAGCATCGACGTTCTCGATAAAACAAACGGTAATCATTTGATTTTTTGCGTCACGGACGACTTCGAGTTCGAGCTCTTCCCAGCCGAGGACGGATTCTTCGATAAGTATTTGGCCTACCAGACTTGCGGCGATACCACGTGCGGCTACGACTCTTAGTTCTTCGACATTGTAAACGAGCCCGCCGCCTGTACCGCCCATAGTATAGGCAGGACGAACCACGACCGGATAGCCAAGTTCTTCTGCGATCTTTTCAGCTTCTTCGACAGAATATGCGGGAGAGCTTTTCGGCATTTCGATGCCGAGTTTGTTCATTGTGTTCTTGAATGCTATTCTGTCCTCGCCGCGTTCGATAGCATCGACATTGACGCCTATTACATTTACGCCGTACTTTTCCAGTACGCCTGCTTTGTGCAGTTCGGAAACAAGGTTAAGACCGCTCTGGCCGCCGAGATTCGGTAAAAGACCATCCGGCCGTTCCTTTTTGATGATCTCCGTCATAGATTCAAGTGTCAGCGGCTCAATATACGTTATGTCCGCCATACCGGGGTCGGTCATAATTGTGGCCGGGTTGGAATTGGCAAGTATTATCTTGTAACCCAGCTTGCGGAGAGCTTTGCAGGCTTGAGTGCCGGAATAATCGAATTCGCAGGCCTGGCCTATAACGATAGGCCCAGAACCTATTATCATAACTTTGCTTACATCGTCCCTTCTTGGCATGGTTACCTCCCTAAAGTTATAAAAAGCAACAAATTTGTCGGATTATACAGAAATCACGGTTTTCTGACAGTAAAAAATTACAAAATTGTTGGTGTTTTTGCCGATACTTATAGGTTAGGCAATCAGGTTTTGGTGCTGTTATAACCGAAAATCTGTGCGACAATCAAAGCAGCAACAACCGTCTGAATGGAAACGTCAAAAAGACAAATGTTTAGGGAGAAACGGAAATGACAGACAGTCAAATCTTTCAGCTCTTGGGAATCATTTACTTTGCGGTTGGTATCGGTATGCTCGTCAGTTCAGATTTTTACAGACAGTTACTTGCAGACTGCACCAGGGATTCACTGGCCCTTTACTTAGGAGGCCTGGTGGCACTGGGTACCGGATTCATCGTGATAACTTTTCACAATGTCTGGGTCAGAGACTGGAGCGTTATAATTACGCTTTTCGGCTGGGCCGCGATGATAAAAGGTATCTTCCTTATTGTGGCACCGAAGGCACTGCTCAAGGTAACCAACTTTTTCAAAGAAACAGAGAAACTTATGAAGTTCTGGGCAGTAGTTGTTCTTGTTCTCGGCGCTATACTCAGCGGGCTTGGATTTTTTGCTACAATAGAGTAGAGATCGGCAATTCTGTTCGGCTTTGCCGGGCGGTATCACGAGGTACTTCTTAAAGGCATAAAGTCTTAGAGAGTTGATATGAAAGTATGGAATGAGTTTAAACAGTTCGCTGTAAAGGGAAACGCGATCGATATGGCTGTTGCTATTATCATCGGCACGGCCTTTAATAAAATCGTCACATCACTTGTCAATGACATAATCATGCCGCCGATAGGGGTAATGCTGGGCGGTGTTGATTTTAAAGACCTCGAAATCGTACTCAAAGAAGCTGCCGTCGGGGCGGGAGGAGAAAATATACCTGCCGTCGCCATTCGATACGGCCTGTTTATCAACACCGTGATAGACTTCTTTATCGTGGCTTTTTCCATGTTTGTCGTAATAAAAGTAATGAATAGGGTTCTGAGGGTAAGAGGGCTTGTACAGGCCTGAAAATAGGTCCGGCCGGGGGTGTTTTGGCCGGGTTTTTCCTTGATTTTAATGGTATTTTGTGCCATAATACGGGTGTATTATATCTCTAAATATGGAGAGGGTAAAATCATGAAGAGACTTATCTTAATCCTAACAATCCTTATTGCTGTCCCTGCTTTCGCCCTTGATCTTTCAATCGTTAATAATGGTGACCCTACTATCAACATTGAGTATTCTAACGCTGATCCGTGTAATCTGCCTCGTGCTTTCGCACTGGACCTTTCCATTGATGGAACTGGCAGC
>JAFGGI010000009.1 GCA_016930635.1 Sedimentisphaerales bacterium
AGAATATAAGGAAGCCCAACCTGATGCCCTGTTAGCCTGATGTCCACTGCCTGATAAACTGTTGGCCTGATAGCCTTATCGGCGAGCCTCGCAACCGATAAACGAAACACGAAGGCATTATTATGACTAAAATAATTATTCAAATTCCAGCTATTATTGAAAAGATATTCGTCTTTCTTCTGCTCCGCTTGCGAAAAATGCGTTTTGGACTGGCCTTTAGAAAAATAAGGCTTACACAAAATCAATTCGCCATTGTTGACCCTGACGATTTCGAAAGACTGAATGCCTGTAAGTGGCATGCAACACACAGCTACAATAACACTTTCTATGCCGTCCGGCACGCCGGACGCACTCATGGAAAAAGAACCTTCGTTTTAATGCACCGTTTTATTATGAACGCTCCGCCAAACTGTTTCGTTGATCATAAAGATGGCACAGGCCTGAATAACACAAAACAAAATCTCCGCCTCGCAACTCCGCTGCAGAACAACCGTAACTGCAAAAAACAACTGAAAAAAACTACCTCGAAATACAAGGGCGTCTGTTACGACAAACAAAGAAAAAAATTCCGCGCCGATATCAAACTTCCCGGCAAAAGAAAGTTCCTCGGCCATTTTCTAAACGAAATCGATGCCGCCAGAGCTTATGACGCCGCCGCAAAAAAATACTATGGCTCGTTTGCCAGGCCGAATCTCCCCCAAACAGATGCTACGAAAAAATATCAGAACCTGTACTGTCAGATCCTTGCCTCACCCTCAGAACAACTGATAGATCGTATATCTGGTTTTTTTGAAAATAATTAAAGTTGTAATTCGAAGGAAATTTGTGTATTATAAAGATGTTGATAAAACTTTTTATACAAAATCAGGAGGGCGATTTTGAGTTCTTCGAGAATTTACAGAGGATATTATTGAAAAATCTGCTGAGTAAAAAAATACTTCTGATTCTTTTTCTTTTTACAGCCCCGGCCGTTGCTGATGAAAGCAAGTTTGTAACTTATGAGACCGACAAATGCACGTTTAATCTCTGTAATATCGAACTTGCAAAGCCGGCGGAAAAAGCAATAGTCTTCGGCATATCATTGATTATGGATACATATCACAATACGTTTGGACTCGAATTCCCCGATGACTACAAGGTAAAGGTAACCATTATAAGCGGCAAAGAAAATTTTGATGAATACCAGCAAAAACTCAGGGGGAAAGTTGCCCCCTGTATCGGTTTTTATTCCCGAGGGTACCGTGAAGCGGTAGTGCTGCATAAGGAAAATGAGGAAAAAATCAAAGAACTCAACAGGGTCATTGGGGTAGTGTTTCATGAGTCAAGCCATATGATGTTCGACTATCACATTCACAACCCTCCGCTCTGGATAGATGAAGGATTGGCAGAGTATTTTGAGGGACTTAGCGTTATTGGAAAGAATAAGCGCATCTTTTTGCAGAAAAACAGACAGTCCTGGTGCAAATGGTGGGCAAAAAATGGTTTCCCTATAGAACTGGAGGAATTCCTGAATCTGGACTATCATCAATTCTACCAATTTGATAGTAAAGGCAAGAATAGCCAGGGGTATACGATAGGTTATTCGCTTGTGTATTTTATGATGTCCAGCAATGCAACAGAGAATATTTTCAAAGAGATTTTGCAGGACATAAAAAAAAGCGGACGCCAGGGAAAAGTAGATTCTGTTAAAATAATAAATGAAAACTATGAAGGCGGGCTCGAACGTTTTGAAAGACACTGGAAGAGTTATATATTAAGAACAAAGGAATCCAGGCCTTTGCGTGCATTAAGAAAACATATGGATGATAAGATTTCTTCCGCCCTGGAAGACTCTAACGATCCGAACCGGTCTGAAGACTGAAAGTTTATCCTGCTCTATAGCTGCAGAAGGTTCTGTCATTTTCCCAGACGGTAATGCAGTCGAGCTCGAACGGTTTGAATTTATCTGCTAAGCGATTGAATGCAAATTCAGCGATATTTTCAACGGTGGGATTAATTTTTTTGAAATGATCGATATCGGTATTGAGATTTTTATGGTCGACGAGGGTAATAAAATTGTCGCTTACGATTTGTTCGAAATTACCAGCGTGCAGGGGTGCATCGGCGGTTGATTTTTTAATTGTAACTTCGACGATGTAATTGTGGCCATGGCCTGTAGGGTTGGCGCATTTGCCGAAGGTTTTCATATTTTCATCGTTACTGAATTTATCGTTCCAGAGCGTATGACTTGCTGCGAATTCGAATTTTTCGCTGAAGTAAAGCATATTGCCTCCATTTTCTTTTATGGTAAGTTTTCTGGCGGGAGCAAATTCAAGTGTCAGGGCTTCTATTTTTGCGCCAGTAAAGTCTTTTTCGATTGTTTGCCAGGCCCCGGCAAGTACCTGGCCGAGTTGTTCGAAACTGACCTGTTTTTTTTGTTCAAAGTTTTGTTTTATACAATCGCAAAAAAGTACGACCGCCTTGTCGCGGACGATCTTGTCTATATCGGAGACGTTTATTACAAAGCCAGTGTCTTTATCTGCTTTGCCGGTAAGTTCTACCCAGAGTGCGAAGAAGATCGCCATCGCGTCTGCGGTTGGTTTTGCACAGTATGAGTTTGCACCTGTGGAGACAATTTCGGCGAAGGGGTCAACTGCGAATCTTACTTGTCTGGCAAGTTTATGCATCAGAATTTTTAATCTCTTCCATTATGCATAAGGCTGAGCACTTCGGCTCTGCTTCTTGGGTCTTTTTTGAATATTCCGCGCAGTGCGCTTGTGACCATAACTGAGCCCGGCTTTTTGATCCCTCTTATTGTCATACAGCTATGAGATGCTTCGAGCACAACGGCGACGCCCTGGGGTTTTAGATTTTCTTTAAGGAAGTCGGCGATTTGCGCGGTCAGGCGTTCCTGGACCTGCAGTCTCCTGGCAAAACAGTCAACTACTCGCGCCAGCTTACTTACCCCGAGGACATATTGGTCCGGCAGATACGCCACGTGCGCTGTTCCGATGAAAGGAAGCAAGTGGTGCTCGCAGATGCTGTAGAATGGGATGTTGCGGAGGAGGACTATCTCGTCGCATTTTTCGTTGAAGAGGGTTTTGATATGGTCGGCGGGGTCTTCGGTTTTGCCTGCCAGCAGTTCTGCGTACATATTAGCGACGCGTTTAGGGGTACGTTTGAGCCCTTCCCTGGATACGTCTTCGCCGAGGGCCTGGAGGATTTGGCTTACAGCGTTTTCAATTTTTTTCGAGTCTATGTTCATTTAGATACCTTTAAGAGAGATTCATAATAAAACTGCTCAGCAGCCTGACGCCGAAGCCGACGGAGCCTGGCTGGGTGTATTTTGTCATTGGCTGTGAGGCGTTCATTTTCGGAGCGATGTCGAGATGTGCCCAGGTAACCGGTTTTGCGAACTGCTCAAGAAAAGCCGCACCGGTGGAGGCGCCGCCATATTTGGAGCCGATGTTTTTCAGGTCCGAGATCTTTCCTTTTATCTCGTCGGCATATTCTTCGGTGCAGGGCAATCGCCAGAGGGGCTCGCCGCTTTGAGCCGAGGCTTTTTCAAGACTGCCGGCGAGTTTTTCATTGTTAGTCAGAAGGCCTGCTTTGTGTTTGCCCAGGGCGCCGATACATGCGCCGGTAAGAGTGGCGATGTCGACAATAGTTTTGCACTTTAAAACTTTTGCGTGATGTATTCCATCCGCCAGGACAAGTCTTCCTTCGGCGTCTGTGTTCAATATCTCGACGGTTTTTCCACTGTAGGTTGTGACGATATCGCCCGGCAATGTTGAAGCGCCGTCGGGTTTGTTCTCAGCGGCACAGATTATTCCGTAAACACAGACAGGCAGTTTCAGTTTTGCGATGACTTCCATCGTCATCAAAACCGCTGCGCCGCCGGTCATATCCATTTTCATTTCGTGCATATCGGCGGAAGGTTTCAGGCTTATTCCCCCGGAGTCAAATGTAATGGCTTTTCCGACGAGCGCGACGGGGGTTTTGTTCTTAGCGCTTCGCGGGGTGTATTTTAAGATTATCATTCTCGGTTTGTTCATTGCTCCTGCGGCGACGGCGAGAAACGCATTCATTTTCTTAGCAGCCATTTTCTTTTCATCGAGTACCGTACAGTTGAGCGATGGTACAGAAGATGCGATTTTCTTTGCGATGGCGGCAAGTTTGGCGGGATATAAAACATTTCCCGGCCGATTGCAAAGTGTCCTTGCAAAGTTCTGCGCCTGGCCGACGATCTGGCCGACTTTAACGCCGGCGGTGAGTTTCTTCATTGCTCTTTGGTTGCTGTCGATAACCGCAGCGGAAAGATTTGCAGCTCTTTTGTCTTCCTGCTGCGTTACAAATTCATCATATTTGTATCCGCCGAAGTGAATACCCTCGGCGACTGCCTGAGCAAGGTTTTCCAAATCGATTTTTGCTTCATCGTGCAGATAAACGGCAAGTGTTTTTGCGTTTATCTTAACTGCTTCGAGGGCGGCTTTAGAGGCAGCGCATCGGAATGTATCGGCGGTTGCGTTTTGTTTTTCGCCCAGGCCCAGAAGAAGCACTCTTTCAGCGGCAATTTTTTTGCGGGTGTACAGGATCGCGCAGGTTCCTTTTTCGCCTTTAAAATCTCCTATTTTTTTGAGCCGGGTTATCTCGCCGGCAAGGGCTGTGTCCAGTTTGTTTATAAGGGCCTGTTTGGCCCCTTTGCTGTAGAGGCCTATTGCGAGGATATCGGCCTTTGCCTTTTCGAGGGTTGTTTGCGTGGTTTTGACGTTTATCTTTATTATTTGTCTTGCCATAATAGCTCCGAAAATAGCAGTTATAATTCAGTTATCAGTATTCAGTTATCGGTAAGGCGGTATTGTAACCGCTGACAGGGGAGATTTCACGTGTTTTTTTACCATGAATTAACTTAGCCACTAAGGCATCCGCCGACGCTAAAGCTATGGCGGGACAGGCAGAGGGCACGAATTTATTTAACCACGAATGAACACGAAAAACACGAATTAATTTAACCACAGATACCTATGGCATAAATTTTACAGATTTACTCGGATTATTTGTTTCAACGGCAATTTATAATTGCCCTGAATTCAAAAACAGGCCTTGCTTACAAGTAAACTTGACGGCCGGCCTGTTATTTTGAATTCTCCGCTGCGCTGTTGTTGAAACAAAGGATCTATCTTCTTATTTGCCTTAAAGCAAAGAGCGTAGGAGCAAAAGTCATAAGGGTTAGGGAAGTAAGGATGTAAAGAGGCAGGAAGCAGGGAACAAAAGAAGCCGCCGGGCAGGCGGTTTTTTTTAACAGGTAAACGGGCACGGGTTATTTAGCCACTAAGGCACTAAGGCACAAAGAATTTTATTTTGGTTTATTAGCCTGGTAATCTACATAAATAGCCATTGGTATTTGATTGTATAAACTAGTTTGTGGAAAATACGTTTTAGCTATATATCTAACACGAGGCATATTTAAATCACCTAGAATTAAATTAACTTTTCCATTACTAAAAACATTTTCAAATTTGTATTGATTATCTTGTCTTTTTTTCCATTCATCGAATATTTTTTTGATTAAGTTCCAATCCTGCATATATTGTTGTTGTTGTTCATTTAAAAAGCGTTCACAAAATGATTGAATGGTATCTCTTTTAGCATTTCCAATAATAGCTTTCTTAATTTCTTTTAAATAATTTTGGAAATTATGTAAAATTTCTTCATGTCTTATAATATCTGCAAACTCACCTAAGCCTATGTTATCAAACAAAAAGTTATGTTGTTGTAATATTTTTATTAATGGGTTCCATTTTCTACATCCTGAGCCGTTATTTGCTATCGAAAACAACTCCTTGTACTTGTATAAAATGCTAGTAAAAGGAATAGTGCCCGTTAACATACAAAACAAGAGCGTCCCCTCTAAACTTAAACCACTTCTGGAAATGAGAAACTGGGGACCGCTTTTTTCTAGAGTTTCATATAAATCGGACAAGTCATTTTCAGCTTTTTTGCGGCGATATTCTAAAACTTTACTAATACTCTCCTCCGTTAATTCAGGCTTTGCCTCCATTAGTAATCGTTTTAAGTATTCGTCTGGCATGACTCGGGATACCTGTTCGCATTGTTCAATAAATTCTTGAGAATTTTCTAGATCTATTTGCACTTTATTTTTTCTTTCTTCTGCAATACGCAACAATTTTATCTTTAACTCAAAGTTAAATTCATCTGGTGCGGGAATAATTTTTACTATACCTTGGCGAATAAAAGGCTCAATTAAAAGCAAAGATAAAACCAGTTTATAAACCTCTCGTCTATAGTTATCAGGTTTACATACAGGGCTATGTTCTGTACGAATATAATTCGGATTCCAAAATGGATTTATAATTAAAACTTCTTCGAAAAATTGCAACATAGTTACTATCTCTCTTAATATTATTCTTGGCCTAATATCGCCTAAGTAAAGTCCTCTGAATTTCGAATCTTTTTGAGGGAGCAAATTGGTGTATTTGATAATATATGGCCATATTTCTGCTATAATCTCATAAACCAATCTAACATGTCTTCCATTAATCTCTTTTCGTATATCAGAAATTGTTTTCCCTTTATTAACTCCAAAAATTTCATGAATCGAGTCAAGAAGAGTGATATTCTGGCTATGCAGATCACTCATTGAAGACTTTTCTAAAATATCTGATAGCTCTTTACCAAGAGTAGCCAATCGTCTAGTTTTTCGAAAAGCCCAGATTTCTTTTTCGGAACTTACTCGCCCAAATTGATCTTGACTTTCAATTGATCCATCTTTGTGGCCTATGGCAATACCTTGAGTAAGTACAATTTTAGATTTTGGAGGGAAAAGAATTTTGTTAAGTTCTCCCCAGTTAGCATCACCAATTATATCCTCAGGATAAAGCCACTCTTTTTCATATGCTGCAATATAACGATTTGCAGATTTCTTGATGATAAAGTTAATTCCTGATACTTCTTTTGCAGAAAGATTGCGGCCATATATTACATTGTCATATTTAAAGATTGTCTTGTCATGATATCTAACATTTATTCTTTCTTTTAGAGGGTCACAATCCTCAGCATTTAAAGCAAATTGTCGATGTGTTAATATTAAACAATGATTTAAATTAAGCGGATAAATTGTGTGCGTTCCTAATAAACTAATGGCCGGGTCAATATTCATATTATACGGCTTTAATGGTGGCGGTAATTTATTATTATAAGTTACAACTGGATGATCGTTGATTATAAATTTAACCTTACTTTTTTCTGCGGAAACTACCTCCCAAACAGATTCAATCCACATTACACAATGCATAGTTCTATATTTTTGCATCAGACTTAAAGCCAACATGTTATTAGGAGTTTGCCTGTTCGCTATACATAACGATTTTATAAAATTTAGACCTTTTGGCGTTCTAAGTTTCTGGGCATCCATAAATTCGATAAAACTATTAAATTTATCATTTATTTTTTCTTGTTTCCAAGCATTTGGCCCAAGAAAAATATCAAAAGATCCGCTTCCTCTAGCATCAATACTACCAAATAGCTGTTTTTCAATCACATCGTTTTTCTTCCCAAAAAGCTCTATTGTATAAAGGTGTTCCTGCTTGAAACAACTTGCGGGACCTAAACGAAGACACTCCCTTTTTTTGTATTTTTCACCATTTGGTTTAATTCCTATTTCAGGATCAAGATCTACATAGAAAAAATGGAAGTGCCCTGATTTTAAGAATTTTTTTTGGTACCACTGAGGGACATAGTGATTTGATATTCTGACATCTTTAGGGTTAACTCTAGGTATATTTAGTGTCTTTAATACTGCTCTTTGTTTCCTCTTTTTATAAGCTTTTAAAGCAGCCTTTTGTTTTTGTCCTTTTTTTGATTTATTGGAAAATGATTTTGCCATTTCATCCCCTTGTACTGAACTCTCTGCGGTTCGTCCTTATTGATTTTACCGTTATTTTTTGGGGGAATCAACCAACTATAAATCTACAGACGATATTTCCTAATCTTGAAAGAGAAAGAATCCTCAAATTTCTTCATCTCTTGAACAAAATGACGAAATAAGGCCCAATAATTACTCTGACGATTAAGGCCGTTCCAAAAATTGTCGCTTTCCCAGCATCGAATCATATAGTAACCAAACATATAATGTACCACATGCTTCTTAATAAGCTTTGAATTGGCCATAAGGACAATATCCTCGAAGAAACCTAAGAGTTCTCTTTTTTCTTTGAAGGGTCTTTTGGCTAGGCCCTGTGCATCTTCATCTAGTTCTTGCAATAGCTCTTTAAAAAGTTTGTTTTCTCGGAATCCTCTGCGTAATTCTGAGAAATGTTCGGCGCGCTTCTGCGCACCTTGACGGGAGTATTCTAGTAAACCTTTTATAAGAGTAATGATGGTAACTATACATCCGGCAATAACAGCTATATCAACAAAATTTTTAAGCGTCATTTTCCCTTCCTTGTTTCAGTCCTCGGTGTTTAGTCTATTCCCATTCTACCGTTATTTTTTGGGGTAGGCAAGGGTGGAATTTGGGTGGTTTTTGTCGGGAAGAATGGCATAGAGAGCACAAACCCTGCCATAGTGATGGCAGGGCTAACCGAGATTCTTCACGTTCCGCCGTCGCACATTCGTGCTGTGGCGGACAAGTCGTTCAGAATGACAATGCCCCCCGGCATCCGTCCTTCGTCAAGACTACGGAGGACAGGCAGGTCCGGGGGCTAAACGAGATTGCCGCGCTGCGCTCGCAATGACAAAAAAATGGGTTCCCAATCAAGTTTAGGACAAGTTTCACGGGAATGACACAGGGGCGATTTTTCACATTATTCAGGATGACGAGGGAGCCGGGATATTTTTACAGTTCTGCGATGTCGATGTTTTTGGCGGCGGCGGTTTCGTCGAGCCGGCCTATGGGGGTAGATACCGGGGCGGCTTTGAGTTTGGCAGGGTCTTTCTTTGCGGTTTCGGCGATAGCTATCATCACCTCAATAAAAGCGTCAAGAGTTTCCTTGCTCTCCGTCTCGGTGGGTTCGATCATTATCGATTCTTTGACTATCGTCGGGAAATAAACCGTAGGCGGATGAAAGCCTGCATCGATGAGACTTTTGGCAATGTCAATTGCGTGGACATCATTTTCCATTTGCGCCGAGGCACTGAAGACGCATTCGTGTTTGCAAACCTGCGGGTAAGGCAAATCGTAATAATCTTTTAATTTGTGGCGAATATAGTTGGCGTTTAATACGGCATTTTCCGCTACTCTTTGCAGGCCTTCTTTTCCGAGCATAAGAATATAGACATAAGCCCGCAGTATTATTGCGAAGTTGCCGTAGAACGGGGCGATGTAGCCGATGGATTTGGGCCTGTCGTATTCGAGCGCGAAGGTGCCATCGTTTCTTTTTATAACTAACGAGACGGGCAGGTAGTCGAGCAGTTTTTCAACTACCCCGACGGGACCAGAACCCGGGCCGCCTCCGCCGTGGGGAGTGCCGAAGGTTTTGTGAAGGTTCAGGTGGACGATGTCGAAGCCGAAGTCGCCGGGGCGAGCCTTTCCGACGATGGCGTTTAGATTTGCGCCGTCGTAATAGGCAAGGCCGTCAACCGAATGAATTATCTCGCAAATTTCCTGTATGCGCGGATTGAAAATGCCGAGAGTATTAGGACAGGTGAGCATAACGCCGGCCGTTTCGTCGTTTACCATTTCTTTTAAGGCGTTTACGTCCATCACACCTGTATTGTCTGAAGGGACGGCGAGGACTTTGTAGCCTGCGATAGCTGCGCTGGCGGGGTTTGTGCCGTGGGCGCTGTCGGGGATAAGAACGGTTGTTTTTTTGTTGCCTTTGTCTTTGTGATAGGCGGCCATTATCATTATGCCGCAAAGTTCGCCGTGGGCGCCTGCCATTGGCTGCATTGTAAAGCCTGCCATGCCGGTTATTTCGCTGAGGAATTTATCCGTATCGTAGAGGACTTCGAGAGCGCCTTGTGTCAGGAAACCGCCCATTCTCAACTGCGGCATAAGCGGATGCAGATGCGCAAAGCCCGGATATGAAGCGATTCGCTCGGCGACTTTGGGATTATATTTCATCGTGCATGAGCCGAGCGGATAGAAGTTGGTATCGACGCCGAAATTCCTGCGGGCCAATTGAGTAAAGTGTCTTATGACGTCAAGCTCGCTTAACTGCGGAAGCTCGGCAGGGGTTTTTCTGAGCAACCCTTTTCTTATATTTATAGAGGCGGGTACATCGCTTTTGGGGGGAACGCAGCCTCTGCGGTGCGGAACGGATTTGTCGAAGATCAATTTCATTGCCCTTGCCGGAAAGTCTAAATTTGAATTTGCATGTTTCGAAGTAGTTGCGGTACTCATAGCACAGCCTCCAGGGATTCGGCGAGCATTCCGATCTGCTGCTTTGTTCTTTTTTCGGTTACAGCGACGAGCAGGGCGTTTTCCATACCTTCATAATACCTGCTCAGCGGGAAGCCTGCGGCGAAACCTCTTTCGATAAGTTTGCCTGCCACATCTGCGGCGTTTGCAGGTAAGTCGAGTACGAATTCATTGAAGAACCACTTGGCGTTGAAGCGGGGCTTTACACCTTTTACAGCCGTTAGTTTTTTCCAGGCGTAGCTGGCTTTGTCGGCGCACAGCTGGGCGGTTTCTTTAAGTCCTTCTTTGCCGAGCAGAGACATATATACGAGGGCGGTCAGGGCACAAAGCGCTTCGTTCGAGCAGATATTCGAGGTTGCCTTGTCACGGCGGATGTGCTGTTCGCGAGCCTGGAGAGTGAGGACAAAACCGTCTCTGTTTTGGTCATCTTTTGTTCTTCCGACTATTCTGCCCGGCATTTTTCGAACGTATTTTTTCTTTGTTGCCATGAAGCCCAGATAAGGGCCTCCGAAACTCATAGGCATTCCGAGACACTGGCCTTCACCTGTAACGATATCGGCGTCCATTTCGCCGGGGGTTTTTAGTATGCCCAAAGAAATGGGATAGCATGAGACGATAAGCAGGACGCCTTTACTGTGTGCTGCCTGGGCAAGGTCGGCAAAATCTTCGATACATCCGAAGAAATTGGGGTTCTGAACTATTACAGCGGCGGTATTGTCATCGAGTGCATCGAGTATCTGTTCTTTATTGGCCAGTCCTTCGTTGTTTTTTGTTTCATCGAGTTCGATGTTCAGATTTTTCGTATAAGAATGGATCATAACGCGGTAGATGGGATTTACGCTGTCATCGATGATTATCTTTCCCCGGCCGGTGATGCGCATTGCCATCATCATCGCTTCGTATAAAGCAGTTCCGCCGTCGTAGAGTGATGCGTTAGCGGCTTCCATTTGAGTGAGCCGGCATATTGCGGATTGGTATTCGAAGATCGCCTGCAGTGTACCCTGCGAGATTTCCGGCTGGTAGGGAGTGTAGGCGGTATAAAATTCGCTTCTGCTGACAGTAGAATAAACAGCAGCAGGTATGAAGTGGTCATAGAAGCCGCCGCCGAGGAAGCAGGTCAGATCGATATGATTCTTTCCGGCAAGCTCAGCTAATATGTTACGAACTTCGAATTCGCTTTTGCCGGCGGGCAGGTCGAAGTCTCTGCCCAAAAGCTCTTTTGGGATATCAGCGAAGAGCTGGTCCATCGAAAGACCGATCTCATCGAGCATTTGTTTTTGCTGCTGCGGTGTATTTGCGATAAAAGCCATCCGTTGCCTTTACAATTTAGATAGTTTTAAGATACTCTTCGTATTGCGCCGAGTCCATTAAATCTTTTGTGTCCGGCTTAGAAATTTTGAGTTTGCATATCCAGCCTGCTTTATAGCAATCCTGATTTATAAGTTCAGGTTCTGATTCGAGCTCATTGTTAACTTCTGTTACCTGTCCTGCGAGCGGGCTATATACATCGCTGGCGGCCTTGGAGCTTTCCACAACTGCCAGGACGTCATGCGGGGCTAATTGTTTTTGAGCGGCAGGAAGTTCGACAAAGGTAATTTCGCCGAGCGAATGCTGAGCATAATCGGTTATGCCGATGGTTGCTGTTTCGCCGTTGATCTCGATCCATTCGTGATCCTTTGTAAACAAAAGATTTTTTGATGCCATAATACGACTCCATTTTAAAGTAAATCGTTTATCGGTTGCGATGCTTGTTTCGTCTGTCGTATTACGTTAAACGTAACCGATACGAGTCTCGCAACTGCAACCGTTTAACATTTATCTAAAATTTTTCAAATCTTTCAATTACTTTTCCATCGATATCGGCATCTACCATATCGCCGATGTTTATTTTTTCTTTTCTGCCCTGTGTAAGATGACTCTGGTTTCTGGCGAGATAATAAACGCCGGCCAATTTTCCAGGGACATTATATTCTTTTTTTATCAGTGCCAGTGCGATTTGTTTGTCGTCTATTCCAGCACAGCTAAGACAATATCCAATGCAGCAGTTGTCGCTGTTGAGTATTCCATCGAACTGCCTGATGGGTCTTACGCCTTTGCCGCCGGCGAATTGCAGCCTTGCGACTTCCTTATCGAAATCGACAGATTTTTCGTTAACAGCTTTTTTGCCGATGAAGTTTTCTTTCTGCAGTTTAACTGCCCATGCGTATCCTGCCTGGAAAGGTGAGATATCGAATTTTCCGGCAAGTTCGTGGCCGTAGAGCGGCAGGCCTGCTTCTATTCTCAGGCTGTCTCTTGCACCGAGGCCGCAGGGAACAACGCCGAACTGTTTGCCTTTTTCAAGTATCGTATCCCAAAGCAGCATTGCATGTAGGGGGTGAACAAAGAGTTCGAAGCTGAGTTTGGCGCCGGTGTATCCTGTTGCAGAGACAATTACATCGATATGATCTTTTTTGACTGTAATAAAGTTTAGCGGCCTGATGTCGTCTACATCTGCATCGAAAATCTCCATTAGACATTTTGCTGCGGCCGGGCCCTGGAGCGCTATATCAACTCTGGCATCGGGCAGAGAATCATCCTTGAGGTCTGTAACTTCAAACTGCCAGGCACTGTCGAACTGAATATTTTCCGAACGGACGGTCTGGATCCAGTCTTTGACTTTTTGTTCATTAGCTGCGTTGGCGACCAGCATAAAGTTGTTTTCGGTGATGCAATATACGATGCAGTCGTCGATAACATCGCCGGTGGAATTTAAGATATATGAATACTGAGCTTTTTCGGGCTTTAATCTTGTGACATCATTAGTTGTGAGGATATTGAGAAAATCAACAGCGTTTTTGCCGGCAATTTTCAATACTGCCATGTGGGAGCAGTCGAAAAGACCGGCAGTGTTCCTGACGGCGTGGTGCTCGGTGCTTATGGACTTGTACCACAGCGGCATCATCCAGCCTGCAAAGGGTACTAACTGGTTCTTGCCGGCAAGAGCGGCGTGCCTGTTGAACAGAACTGTCTTTTTTACATCAGCCATTGCTGGGAAAAATGCCTTTTTGCTTTGAATACCGGATGAATAATGCCAAATTTAAGCAAAATGGCGTTATTGTCAAACAGAATTTTCGAAACTTGTGCTTTGTCGATTGATTTTGTATCGTAATGTGTGATGAAAACAGTAGTTTTGAAAATAACTGATGCTGCAAAGGATATTGAGCAGATCAAAGAATCTGCTAAGTGCATTGACGCAGGCGGTTTGGTGGTCTTTCCAACTGAAACGGTCTATGGGATAGCCTGCAGGGTTGAGAAGGACAGCCTGGCGAGGCTTGATGAGCTGAAACAAAGGGATGCGGACAAAAGATACAGTCTTCATATTGGCAGCAAGGATAAATTGCAGGATTTTGTGCCGAGATTAAGCCCGCCGACGAAAAAGCTGGTGAAAAATGCCTGGCCCGGTCCTGTTACCATTGTTTTTGAGATAAGTGACGAAGATATCGGCCAACTTGAGAAAAAGCTTGGCCTCGAGACGGTCAAACTTCTTTATAAAGACAAGACAATAGGTATCCGCTGTCCGGAAAATGCGGTTGGATGCGAACTTTTGGACCTTTGCAGTTTTCCTGTTGTTGCACCAAGTGCGAATCTGGCCGGCAAAGAGCCTGCTTCTGACGGCTTGCAAGCGGTAAAGCAGCTCGACGGCCTGGTCGATATGGTTCTCGATGCCGGGCCTTGTAAGTATGAAAAGTCCAGCAGCGTAGTGAAAATCTCGTCTGGCCGGATAGAGGTTCTCCGCCAAGGGGTGTACTCGGCTGAGCAAATCCGTAAAATGCTCACGGTAAACATCATTTTCGTCTGCACAGGCAATACCTGCAGGAGCCCTATGGCCGAGGGATTTGCCAAAAAGCAGCTGGCCCAAAAACTTGGCTGTAATATTGACCAACTTGAGCAAATGGGGTATAAGATAGCCTCGAGCGGCGTTATGGCAATGAACGGAATTGGCGCAAGTGCTGAATCCATAATGTTTTGCAGTACAAAAGGCGTTGATATAGCCGGTCATAAAAGTCGAAGGCTTGATGCTGAGATGCTCCAAGAGGCAGATTACATTTTTGCTATGTCTTTAGGCCATAAAAATGATATAATAAGAATCTGCCCAGAGGCCGCAGAAAGGTGTGTGCTACTGGAGGCGCAAGGCGGGATAAGTGACCCGATAGGAGCAGGTTATGAAGTTTATAAAACCTGCGGTATGACGATAGAAAAAGCTGTTAAGAAAAGGATAAGTGAGCTGTTTAAATGAATCCCGCACCTTCCCGGAGCATATGGAAGGTGAGAGTAAAGTTGAAGCTGGATTTATCAATTTTGGGAAATTGATTTGAGTAAACAGAAGGTGTCTGGATGAAAGTAGCGGTAGGTAACGACCATAGAGGTATGGAAGCAAAAGAGCAGGTAAAGGCTATAATTACCGAGATGGGACATAAATGTATCGATTTCGGGATAAGTGCCGAAGGACCTGCTGACTATCCTGATCTTGCTTATTTGACAGCGACTGCCGTATCAAAAAGAGAAGTTGATATGGGCATTTTAATATGCGGAACGGGAATCGGGATGTGTATAGCGGCTAATAAGGTGCATGGCGTTCGGGCGGCACTTTGCTATGATGAACTCAATGCCCGTGTCAGCAGAGAACATAATAACGCTAATGTGCTGTGTCTCAGCGGCGATCTGCTCGGCTCACAGGTGCTTCGCAAAATCGTCGAGGTCTGGCTGACGACGAAATTCGCCGGCGGCAGACATCAGAGGCGTGTTGAAAAAATAGAGGCTATCGAGGGCGGTATCGATCCGAGGACCGTCAAGAGCAGTAAGCAATATATGTAAGCCGGTTTTCTAAGGAATTTCAAAAGGCCTCGTATAATCGGGGCTTTTTTTTGGTCTGCAAATCACTTATACTAACCGTATGATCAATAAGGCCTTGAGATTCTATACGAAATACCTGGCTGTCTGGGTTCTGGCTATGGGGGTTGTTGCTTACTTTTGGCCTGGGCCTTTCATCTGGGCAAAACCGGGGATGGAATGGTTCTTCGGTCTGACAATGTTCGGTATCGGTGTGGTATTGAGAATAGAGGATTTTAAGCAGATCGCACTTAAGCCTCTAATCGTTCTTGTAGGTGTTTGCGGGCAATTTTTGATTATGCCTTTCGGAGCATTTGCTATTGCCAAACTTTTTCATCTTCCACCTGAAGTTGCTGTCGGACTTATCCTGACCGGATGTGCTCCGGGGGCGATGACGAGTAATGTGATGTGCTATATCGCAAAGGCAGATGCGGCTTACTCCGTTTCGCTTACCACAGTGGCGACGCTACTTTGTCCGTTACTTACGCCGGGGCTTACATTTCTGCTGGCAAAAGCACAGATGGATGTGCCTTTCCTGGCGATGTTCCTTAGTGTAATAAAAATGGTTGTGCTGCCATTGTTGGCAGGTTTTGGTGTGAGGTTTATTTTAAAAGAACGAATCGAAAAAATAATCGAAGTCTTTCCAGCGATATCTACCACCTTTATAGTTTTTATCTGTTCGCTTGTAATAGCACTCAATAAAGATAGTCTGCTTATGCTGACCTTGCCGATATTCGCAGCGGTTCTTGTTTTGAATCTTTATGGTACGGGAGCGGGTTATGCTTTAGGGACTGTTTGGCGGATGACAGTCCCGAGGCGGCGAACGCTGGCGATCGAAATAGGAATGCAAAATGCGGGACTGGGTGTGGTTTTGGCTTTGAAACATTTCGGGCCTACCGCAGCGGCGCCGGCGGCAGTGTTCGTTTTTGTTTGTATAATCACGGCCAGTATTTTGGCGAGTTTTTGGCAGAGAAGTTAATAAAGTAGCCATGAAGGCATCCGCCGATACCAAAGCTTTGGCGGGACAAGCAAAGGCGCAAAGTTTTTTTAATCACTGATTGCACTGATTTTTATAATTTTTAATTAGCCACAGAGGGATTCCACAGCGCATAAGGGGCAGGACAGGCAATGACCTTTCGATGACACGAACCCCGCCATAGTGATGGCGGTGCTAACCGATTTTTATTACCCCTCCCTTACGGTCGGGGCTCTGTTCCCCCGGCATAGCAACATTTTGCGTCAAACAGAGTAAGTCCTTATGAATCCTGTCATTGCGAGGAGCAAAGCGACGAAGCAATCTCAGGGCACTAAAAATCATAAATGTTTTAGATTGCTTCACTTCGTTCGC
>JAFGGI010000050.1 GCA_016930635.1 Sedimentisphaerales bacterium
GCGAATTCTCGATGAGATGAAGAATTCGTATATGAATTACGCTATGAGCGTAATAGTTGCGCGTGCTTTGCCGGACGTTCGTGACGGTTTGAAGCCATCTCAAAGGCGTATTCTTGTTGCTATGAACGACCTTAATTTGGGCCCGCGCAGCAAGCACAGAAAGTGTGCGAAAATCGTCGGTGACACATCTGGTAATTATCATCCGCATGGCGACCAGGCAACTTACGGTACGTTGGTTCGTCTCGGTCAGGGCTGGAACATGCGTCATTGTTTGGTCGATCCTCAGGGCAACTTTGGCAGCATAGACAACGACCCGCCTGCCGCTATGAGATATACTGAAGCTCGAATGTCGGCCGAAGCGATGGAAATGCTCGAGGACCTTAAGCGGGATACCGTTGACTTTATTCCCAATTATGACGAGACGCGAACTGAGCCGACAGTCCTGCCTTCGAGGTTTCCCAATCTTTTAGTGAACGGGTCAACGGGCATCGCGGTTGGTATGGCGACGAATTTGCCGCCGCATAATTTGGGCGAGGTGTGTGAGGCGCTGCTTTTGGTGATAAAGGATCCGGACTGCGGGTTTAAAGATATAATGAAGGTGATGCCGGGGCCGGACTTTCCAACCGGCGGAATAATTTGCGGCAGAAAAGGGATTCGCCAGGCTTATTCGACCGGAAAAGGACACCTGACAGTCCGAGGCAGAGTAGATATCGAAGAAAACAAAAAGGGTAAAAAGTCTATAGTTATCACCGAAATACCCTATATGGTCGTTAAAACAGGGATTGTCTCCAAAATTGCCGATCTTGTACGCAATAATACATTGCCTGAAGTGGCGGATGTCAGGGATGAATCGGATCGTAAGGGCATGCGTGTTGTTGTTGAGCTGAAAAAAGATGCTGAAGAACAGATCGTTCTTAATAAGCTATATAAATATACGCCATTGCAATCGACTTTTGCGATTTCCAATGTAGCATTAGTTAATAACAGGCCTGAAACGCTCAATATAAAACAAATACTTCAGTCGTTTATTGGACATCGCAAAGAAGTTATCCGCAGGCGGAGCAAGTACCTGCTTACGAGATGTCGAAACAGGGCGCATATCCTTGAAGGTCTTATTCTCGCAGTAAGTGATATCGATGAGATAATCGAGCTGATAAAAAAGTCGCCCGATGCACCGACAGCTAAACTTAACCTTATGAAAAAGCCTTTGCGGCTGGATGAATCGGCGACGCTTAGAAAACTACTACCTGAAGAGTTTGTAAAACGGACGAGTGCAGAAGATCAGTTTTTAACAGGGCCTCAGGCAGATGCGATCTTAAGTATGCAGCTTAGCAGGCTGACCGGGCTTGAAATTGAAAAACTCGGAAAAGAATACGCAGCGCTTGTCGAAGAGATAGAAGGTTATGAAGCTATTCTTGCCAGTGAAAAGCTTGTGCTCGATATCATTACCGAGGACCTTTATGAGCTTAAAGATAAATACGCCAACAAGCGCAAGACTCTTATTACCGAGGCGGCTGAAGAATTTAATATGGAAGACTTTATCGCCGAGGAGGAAGTGCTTGTTACCGTAAGTCACAGCGGATATATCAAACGTATGCCGGTCGATACATACAGGAAACAAGGCAGAGGCGGCAGGGGTATAATCGGCTCGGATACGCGCGAGGGTGATTTTATCGAATCGCTGTTTACGGCCTCGACGCATGATTATCTGCTTATATTTACCAACAGGGGCAAATGCTACTGGCTGAAGGTCTATAATATTCCGCAGCTTTCACGTCAAAGCAAAGGCAGGAGTATCGCGAATCTGCTTAACCTTGGCGACCAGAAGATAACCTCTATCATAAACGTTGATAAATTCGACGACCGCAATATCGTGATGGCGACCGGCAGCGGAACGATAAAGAAATCAGCTCTTGAACTTTATTCGAATCCGCGGGCCAGCGGTATTATCGCGATAAAGGTCGACCCGAGCGATGCTTTGATCGGTGCGGCTTTGACCAGCGGCAAGGACCATATAATTCTCGGCACCAAAGACGGTATGGCTATTCGATTCGATGAGTCACAAGCCAGGCCTATGGGCAGAGCGGCCAGGGGTGTAAGAGGTATCAAGCTTCGCAAGGGAGATGCAGTAGTTGATATGATTATCGCAGAAGAGTCGGCGACACTTTTGACGGTTTGCGAGAACGGATTCGGCAAGAGGACTATACTCGAAGATTATAGAGCACAGGGCAGGGGCGGAATCGGCCTTATCAATATCAAGACGTCGGATAGAAACGGCAATGTCGTCGCGCTTAAGGCGGTAAAAGATGAAGATGATATTATGATAATGACGGCCAACGGTATTATTATCCGCACAGGGCTGGAGGAGATACGCGAGATCGGCAGGAATACGCAGGGCGTTAGATTAATAAAACTCGAGTCAGGCGACAAAGTCGTTGCTGTCGAACGGGTCGTAAAGGAAGGAAAAGACGAGGGTGGACAAGAGGGCCAGGAAGAGGGCGCAGAAGAGGCGGACGAGCCGATAGAGAACGGCGAAGAACAGCCGGAGGGTGAAGCTGCTGAAGAGGAACAGGCGGCGGAAGAATAAAACCGAAATCCGAATATCGAAATTCTAAACAAATTCAAAATTATAAATGCAAATGTTTAAAACGAACAGATACTAAGGTGCAAAGAGACAAAGGGACAGAGGTGCAAAGTTTTTTTAATTGCTGATTTTATTGATTTTTAATTGGCTATGAATAAGATAAAAATCAATCATAAACGTATTATCCTGATTATTGCGACTATTGTTCTTGTCTATTTTGTTGTTCCATTCCCATTTTTGAAGGATGCCAATCGCACAGATATTCAGGAATCAGCTATTCGCTGGCTGCTTTGTCATAATCACTCGGCACAACAGGATGAACTGGAGGTTTGTTTTATTGGCATTGGGACAGATTTTGATACCGAGGAAGATTTTTCCTGGCACGATCCGACCGAAGAATTTGTCGCACGTTTTTCAGACTTTCCTATACCGGTATTTCCTTCTTCGGCGGAAGATGCAAATGTTGGTTATATTGCTGATAAAACCGGCAGGCACGGGCTTCTCTTTGGGGCTGGTAATGTCAGGAGGTGGTCTATGGGGCTTGTTATCTGCCATGGGTTCTATTATGAAGGTGATGTAAGTGCAGCAGGGTATAATATTTTTATTCTGCGAACGCCTTTCAGTTGGGTTCCAGTTTGGGCAGCTAAGCTATGGATTTCGTAGACAACGAACCGAGCCATGCGATAACACAAACCCCCGCATGGTGATGCGGGGGCTAAACGAGATTCTTCACTTCGTTCAGAATGACAGGGCCCCCCGGCACAGGTCCGGGGGCTAAACGACTATGGATTCCCAATCGAGTTGGGAATGACCGTGACCATTTGATGACACGAACCCCGCCATGCGGGGATGGCGGGGCTAACCATATAAAAGCAACCCCACGACACGTCGTGGGGCTAAATATCCTCCCTGCGCTGTCGCACCTATGGCATGTAAACACTTGGGCTCTGTTGCGCTATGAATGATTGGGACGGCATAAAAGAACCCTCGGGTGAAACCGGGGGCTAAATATATAAACCCCGCCATGCGGGGATGGCGGGGCTAACCATATAAAAGCAACCCCACGACACGTCGTGGGGTTAAACGCGTTTTGTGTGCACGGATTATTTGTAGGAAACCCCCAGGATAAACTTGGGGGCTAAACATATAAACCCCGCCATGCGGGGATGGCGGGGCTAACCATATAAAAGCAACCCCACGACACGTCGTGGGGCTAAATATTTCCCCGTTGTGAGCAACGGGGCTAAGCAAACACTTCTCGCAATTTGGGGTAGAATCGGGTAAGATAATTTCGTGAAAAAACAAGAGATAAAACCTGTATATGTTCTGGCCGGGAAGGATGAATTCCTATTAGCTGAGCAGTTAAACTCTCTGTTGGCCAGGCTCCTTGAGCCTGAACAGAGGCAGATGTGTCTGAGGCAAAGTGACGGGGCAGATGTTACAGCGGCAGAAGTATTTGATGAATTGAGAACGCTGCCATTTCTGGGTGACAGGCGGGTTGTGGTTCTGACAGATGCGGAAAAGTTCGTTTCCGAAAACAGGGGACTTCTTGAGAAATATTTTGAAAGTCCTGCTTCGAGCGGGGTACTTGTTCTTGTGGTGGGAAGCTGGCCGGGCAATACCAAACTTGCCAAGGCACTGCCCAAGGTTGGCCAATTGATAGAAGTAGCGGAACTGAAACAAGCATCGCTTGTCAGTTATGTGCGCAATTACGCAAATGCCGAGCATAGCAAGAGTCTTTCCTTTAACGCGGCCCAGATGCTTGTCGAGGTTGTCGGCGATGAGCCCGGGATATTGTGCAGGGAGGTAGATAAACTTGCCACGTATACAACGGCCAAGGCCATTACGGAAAAAGATATATCGGAACTTTGCGGGCATAACCGTATATTCGGGGCGTTTGAGGTTATTGATTCCATGACGGCAGGTGATACTGCAAAGGCTATTGAGAAATTGCGGATAATGTTCAGTTTCGACAGGGATGCTGAGTACACGGTTGTGGGGGCTTTTGCGTGGCATTTTCGCAGGATGTTCAGCGCTTCTGCAATGCTGAAGAACGGCGATTCGCCTGCGACGGTGGCGAAAAAGCTTCGTATTTTCTGGAACAAGGATGCGTTTTTTAGTACACTGAAAAAAATGACGCTGGAAAAGTTAGGCGATTGCTTAAAACAGCTTGCTGAGATAGATTATGCAATTAAGACCGGCAGGGCGACAGCACAAACGGCAATTGAGTCGATGATAATTCAATTGGCAAAAGAATGATTGTTGGATAACCCCTTGATAAATCAAGGGGCTAAATATTGGATTGCCGCGGCGGTTTTCAACCGCCTCGCAATAACCCCGCACCAAATTACGGCAGCAGCCTATTTGATGCGGGGCAAGCACGACCCCCCACCGCAGGGGTGGGGGCTAAGCAAACCCGTCGTGAAATGGCGGGGCTAACCAAACCCCGGCATAAATGCCGGGGCTAAATATTTTTGGATTCCTAAACGGAATTATGGCAGAAGAAATACGAAAGCGAAAACGGAATAAGCGAAAAAAGACAGCTGTAGAGCATTGGGTAAACTATGTTCTTATCCGTGCACTTATATTTATTGTTTCCCTGTTTCCGGTAGAAATGGTTTTGAAGTTCGCATGCTTTTTGGGCAGGGGGTTGTGGAGGCACTATCATCGGGGCAGGCAAAGAGCAATTGATAATCTGCGGGCAAGCTTTCCGGGCAAGGATGATGAATGGATAAGAAAGACCGGTAAGCGGAGTTTCGAGCACCTGGTGATGCTGGCGGTCGATGTGATTTTCATTTCCAGGCTGCTGACGAGGGATAACTGGGAGAAGTATTCGACATATAAAAACGCTGAGCCATTGAAGTGGATAATGGCAGAAAAAAAACCTGTACTGTTCGTGGCGGCTCATTACAGCAATTTCGAGATAATGAGCTATGTACTGGCCCAGGCAGGTTTTGATATTTACAGTATCGCAAGGCCTTTCGATAACAAATTCCTTACTAAGTATCTTTACGGCCTGCGTCAGAAGAGCAATCAGAAGATAATCGACAAAAAAGGTGCGACCGAATCGATGGAACAGATCATCAAAGAAGGCGGGGCGCTTTGCTTTATAGCGGACCAGAACGCAGGCAAGAAGGGGGTGTTTGTCGATTTCTTCGGCAGAAAGGCCAGCACGTATAAAAGTATTGGCCTATTGGCAATCGAATATAACCTGCCGATAGGGGTCGGGATGAGCTGGCGGGTGGATAATAAGTTTTTCTTTAATGTCGAGATAGTAAGGCAAATTATGCCTGAAGAATGGAAGGATAAGGACGACCCATTGCTGTGGATAACTCAGGAATATACGAGGGCCTTTGAAGAAGGAATTCGCAGGGACCCGGCCCAATATTGGTGGATTCACCGGAGATGGAAGACCAGGCCAAGGGAAGAAAGACAGTAGAAGTGTTGAGTTATGAGTTTTTAGTTTTGATTTAATTTTTTTTGTTTATCCGTGTTCATTCGTGGTTTATAATCTCGTATTGATTTAACGGAGAATAATTATGGCTGAGGCACAGAAAAGCTGGGAAAAACGGCTGGACAAGACTACCGATTCATTGGCTGTTGATTTTGTTGAATCACTTTCGGTAGACAAACGGCTGTATAAATATGACATTGTCGGTTCGATTGCCCATGCGGAGATGCTCTGTGAGCAGAAGCTGCTGACAAAGGAAGAGTTTAAGCAGATAAAAGAGGCTCTGATAGATATTTCACGCCAGATAGAAGAAGGTAAATTCAAATTTGACAAGACCTATGAAGATATTCATATGGCTATTGAGGCGGCATTAATAAAAAGAATAGGCGATGCGGGTAAGAAGCTTCATACCGGCCGAAGCCGAAATGACCAGGTCGCGACGGATATGCGTCTCTGGATGCGCGATGAAATAGAGATAATTAATACTAAAATTACGCTTCTGCAGAAGGCCCTGGTAAAGCTTGCCGAAAAATATGCATCGGGTATTATGCCCGGCTACACTCATTTACAGCGGGCGCAGCCTGTTTCTATCGCGGCTTATTTACTGAGTTTTGTCGAGCAGCTTAATCGTGATTATCTCCGATTAAAGAATCGCCGAGCCAGTGCGAATGTTTCGCCTTTGGGCAGCGGGGCAATTGCGGGTTCTTCACTGCCTTTGGATAGAAAGAAAAGCTGCGGCCTTTTGGGCTTTTCAGATATTACCTATAATACGATAGATTCGGTTTCCGACAGGGATTTTTGTGCAGAGTTTATTTTTGACTGCTGTCTTATCGCAGCGCATTTGTCCAAGCTGGCTGAAGACTGGATCATTTTCTCGACAACAGAGTTTGGCTTTATACGGGTTGATGATGCGTTTTGTACTTCGTCGAGCATGATGCCTCAAAAGCGCAATCCTGATATGCTCGAGCTTATTCGCGGAAGGAGCGGAGCGGTTTATGGTTCGCTTATGGCCATACTTACTATATTAAAGGCTCAGCCGAGCGGTTATAACCGTGATCTGCAGGAAGACAAGGTGCATACCTTCGGTGCCGCTGATACGATAGAGGCATGTATCGATATGACCTGTGCGATAGTTGGAAATACTGCCTTTAATAAGGATAAGATATCTGCTGATATTGAAAAGGGTTTCCTTGATGCTACATCTCTTGCGGAATATCTTGTGACAAAAGGTGTACCTTTCCGGACAGCTCACGGCATAGTCGGCTCATTGGTAGCTGAGTGTGAAAAGCAGGGAAAAACTCTTGCTGAAATTGATATTGAAGAGTTTAAGAAGCATTCCAAGGCGATTGATGAGGATGTTTATCAGCATCTTGGCACTGAAAATGTAGCGGCTGCTTATAAAAGTGATGCTGCGGCAGGATCGTCACAGAGCCTTGAGCAGATCAGTTACTGGAAAAAACAATTCTCAGAACGATGAACACGGCCGAGAGTAAGCTTGTTGAATACTTTGCGGCCAGAGGAAAACTCAGCCCCGCAAAATTTCCTATCGGTATTGGTGACGACATGGCCCAGGTTAAATTATCCGGAAAATCTTCGGCACTTATTACAACGGACATTCTTCTTGACGGGGTTCATTTTGACAGCAAAAAAGCGAGGCCTGAACAGATCGGTTATAAAGCGATGTTGTGCAGTTTAAGTGACTGTGCGGCGATGGCGACGGTGCCGATTGGAGCGGTTGTTTCAGTTGCTTTGCCGCGGGATTTTGGTCCTGGAAAACTTAAAAAACTTCACAGTGGTATACTTAAAGCGGCAAAACAGTATGACTGCGATCTGATAGGCGGTGATATGGCCCGCTGGTCCGGCCGTCTTGTTGTAAATGTTGCGATGATGAGCAGACCGGGGAGAACTAAGCCGGTCCGGAGAGATACTGCTAAGGTGGATGATATTGTTTGTGTAACAGGAGCTCTTGGCGGGTCGATTATAAGAAGACATCTCGGATTTCAGCCTCGTATTAAAGAGGCTCTGCTAATTGCAAAGGCCGGTGCTAATGCGATGATAGATATAAGCGATGGGCTGAGCACAGATCTGAATCATATATGCAGGATGAGCAAGAAAGGGGCTGTGATAGAGGCTGAAAAGATTCCAATATCCAAAGATGCAAAGAAAAGCAAAAATCCTTTAGATTCGGCACTGAATGACGGAGAGGATTTTGAGCTGCTGTTTACGATACCGAAGAAAAAATTTGAGAGTCTGAAGAGGCGATGGTGTTTTAAAGTTAAACTTACTGCAGTAGGTAAAATTACGAGAGAGTCTTTGGTGAAAATAAAAAGGCCGGATGGTAAAACGGTTAAATTAATACCTGGCGGTTACGATCATCTAAGGGTAAATTCGAAATCCTAATATCTAAATCCTAAACAAATTCAAAATACAAATGACCAAAATCTAAAACAGCAAATATAATGGATATGCAAAAAATAGAAATTATTTCGGATTCAGTCGAGAGGACTTTTGAAATCGGCAGTAAGATAGGCGAGGCTCTTTTGCCGGGGGATATTGTCTGTCTGGTCGGTCCATTGGGCAGCGGCAAGACAACCCTGGTAAAAGGTATTGCAGCGGGGGCGGGTTCACAAAAGCCGAATCTTGTCAACAGTCCGAGTTATGTTATAATAAATGAGTATCAGGGGAGGTTTAACATATTTCATATAGATGCTTACAGGATAAACACGGAAGCTGAGTTTGAATCACTGGGATTTGAGGATATCCTGGGACCTGATTCGGTGGTTCTTATTGAATGGGCCGATAAAGTTGCTTCTAAACTTGACGGGCTTGACTATGTCCGTATAGAGATGCAGCATAAGGGGGCAAACAGCCGGGCAATAAAGATCACAGGTCTGAAAAATATGAAAAATCTAAGCTTTTAACAGAAACTTACCCTAATCATATCATTTTTATTTCTTATAGTTTAACAGGTGCGGTCTCTATGCAGTTGCTAAACGCGTAAGATCGAAAGTTTTATAGGGCGTTAAAGCCGTGCTTTTGAGCTGAAACATCGCTGTACAAAGTTATTTACGTTAAGTCGTTATGATAATTGGTCGATGGCGAAGACAGCAAAAGAGTGGGCGGTAAGCGAAATAAGAAGAAAGATTTTCCTTGGAACTAAGGAGAAGAAAATGAAAAAAAGAAGTGGTTTTACATTAGTTGAAATCTTAATTGTCGTGGTCATTCTGGGTATCCTTGCCGCTATAGTGATTCCTCAGTTTAGTGATGCAAGTGAGGACGCTAAATATTCTACCCTTGTCAGCGATCTGCAAACTGTTCGTTCGCAAATCCAGCTTTACAAGTTGCAGCATAAGGGAAAGTTACCACCCGGGATGTCGGCAACACCTAATTTTATTGATGCGATGACGAAGTTTACGACTGCAAACGGTGCGCTTGCGGCAGTACAGGCTCCTGCTGACGGTGTTTTTGGTCCTTATATACAAAAAGTACCGAAGAACCAGTTTAACGAGAGCAGTGAAATATCTTCAGGCGTGGCATCTCCAGCACCCGGAGACGACAGCAGCGGCTGGTATTACAATGTCAACACGGGCGCCTTCAACGCAAATGACAGTGCAGCTCATCGTGATCTGTAAGACAAAATGACGGCGGAGCTTCGGGTTTTAACCCGGAGATAAAATATAGGCTGGTCGGTCTGGTGTGGGACGGCCAGCCATTTTTATGTTCACAGCAATCGGGAATGAAATGATAAGGCCTGCGAAGAAACAAGCTTTTATCCCGTTAGAGAAAGAGATGAACCTGAAAGCAGTACATAAATTGATAATTGAGGGACAGGTTTCTCTAACGGGGTTTACCCTCATTGAAGCTATGATAGCGCTTGTGATTTTTTCAATAGCAGTAACGGGGTTTATTCTTCCGTTTGCCTCCAGTGCGATGATTCAGCAGCAGGGATGCGACCAGACGCTGGCGGTTAAACTTGCCTGCGACCTTTTAGAGGAAATAGTTAATACTGATTTTGATCAGATAGTAGCCGGCTATAATGGTTATTCCGAAGAGAAAGGACAGATTCGAACTGCTTCCGGTGCAGTTTTTAGTGACCCGGTCTATGCAGATTTCAGCAGAGAAGCAGTATGTGAATATGTTTATATGCCGCCGCAGGTTAATATGGGAGCGCCAAATTTCATTAGAATAACTGTCCGGGTGTATCAAAATGAACTTAAACTTGCAGAAATTTCAAGGCTCAAAAGCAGATGAAACTTTCGAATACTAAACATAAAGGGTTTACTATTGTTGAACTGCTTATGGCGGTATGGGTGATGAGTATAATCCTTACGGCTGTGGCGGCGATGGCTTTTGCACTTGGTTCCGCTGGAGATTTTGTAGATGAAACCGCTGAGATGCAAAGCAGGATCCGCTTTACGACGATGTATATAGTCGAGCTTGTAAGAAACTGCAAGATGATATGCAGAAATGGTGCCGGTAATGTGGTGTTTTGGCGGGCAGATGATAATGGCGACAATTTGATAAATCCCGCCGAAATAGTCAGTCTTGAAATTGATGCTTTAAGCGGCGATATAAATTTAATTACTTTTCAACCGGACTTGGCACATGCCGATGTGTCGGTGACACCTGGAATTATAAAGACAGGCATTTATAAGAGTTGGCTTAACTCGCAGGGTATTGCGCCTACCTCTATTACTCTTATTGATAATTGCAATTATGTTTATTTTACTACTGATGTGCTGCCGCCGTTCGCGAAAAGGCTTAATATCTTTTTCGGTGTTTCAGAGGGATGTGTTGACAGGGACTATCAGATAGTTTCCGTGTTACGCTGCAATTCTGATTATATGCTTGCTGACAACGGAGCGACTTTTGTGGCAGATGATGATTTGTAATGAAATATTTTAAAAGAAAAATTTGCAGAAAAGGAATGGCTTTAATCGTTATTCTGATGTTCGTGGCAGTGGTAATGGTCGTCGGTCTTCGTTTTATCGTACGCGGCGATACAGAGCTTGCCTGCGGACAGAATATGGAGATGAAAGCCAATATGGATTACATGGCCGAATCCGGTCTTGAGCATGGGCGGGGACTTATTTTAAATCCTCAGGATGTATCGGCAGATTACTGGGCAGGGACCCCAGGGCAGCAGATAAAGGCCGGCTCAAATGATTATTATGATGTAAGCGTATCCGAACTTTCAGAATGCGATTGGCAGATAACATCGACGGGATACAGACAAATTGACGGCAGCAGGGCTTCGGTAAGCAGCCTGACCGCTGAAATGAGACTTGACCCTTCTGTGGCATGCTGGTCGGAGGCAAGTGTTTTGCTGAGTCCTGCGCTGGTTATAAACGGTGATGTTTACTGCAATGGTGTTATAACTAATCAGGGTTCGATAGACGGCGATTATTTTGCGGATTCGCTGACGGGTAATGCGGCAAGCGGTTCAGCTAATGCTAAAAACAGTTTGCAGCTCGTCAAGCCGACGATTAGCCTCGGCCTGCTTACCTCACATTTTACAACGCAGACAATAGCCAGCAGCAGTCTTGATAACGCTGATCTAATCAGCCCGACGGCGCAGGTTTATTACAGAAACGGCAATCTGACAATCAACAATAATATCTCAATTAATGGCTGTCTTGCGGTGAACGGTAATCTGACAGTTGCCGGGAACTCCAATAATATAACTGCCAAAAAGGGTACTCCTGCAATTTTTGTAAACGGCGATTTTATAATACAGGAAAATGCTGAATTGAATTGCAGCGGACTGGTGTTTGTAAACGGGGCCGTTGAATTGCCCAGTACCAGCACATATGCGAACGTAATGACAATAACAGGTTCATTTTTTACTAACGGATTTAATGCGTATAGAAGAATTGTTGCTGACAGCAGCGGCAATGGTTATAACGGAACTCCGATCTATGGTTGTGTTTTGGTGCCGAGCAAAGACGGTCTCGGTAGCGCAATGGACCTTGACGGTGAAGATGATTACATTCAAGTTGGCGGCCTGCTTGGACAACCTGCGAGGATCACAATATGTGCATGGGTTAGCCTGCGTTCAAATGATAAACACGGTTCGGAGATAATATCCCTTGGAGATTGTGTAGGATTGAGAGTGGACCAGGATGAAAAGACCACTAACGGTTTTTATTATCGCGGAAGCTCTCGCTGGAATGTTACGACTTTAAACCGAACCTATAAAGGTCAGGGATGGCATCATATCGCTTATGTCGTTGGGAATGGTATCCAGAGAATTTACGTTGATGGTGAGGCGCTTGCTTCGACTACATACACCAGCGCCATCAGTTATTCAGGTCAGGGCTCGACTACCAATATCGGCTGCCATGGGAATGGAAGTGAAGACTTTAACTTTGACGGCATTATGGACGAGGTGCGTGTTTATAAGACAGCATTGTCACAAAGTGATATTTTGAGTGTTATGGCCGGCGGTGAACCGGCCGCTGGCGACCTTGTGGGCTACTGGAATATGGAGTGCGGTACAATAACGATAAACGCTGCTCCGGTAAAGGCGGCTATTTATGACTGGCCGAGCGGAGTAAAAGACAGATGGTCACCTGCGGCAGGGGCTTTTTATAAATCGATAACACGAAATCCATAAAAGCTTAAAAGTTAAAGCTAAAAATCCAAAACCAAAATTTAAAAATTAAAACCAGATTCTGTCTCAGACAGATTCCATAGCTTTTGGCTTTCAGTTTTAGGTTTTAATTTCTTTTGTTATCGGACATTTCTAAAAAACATTCTCAAATCATTTCTTAGTCAGGTGTTGTAAAAAGTTTTTCCGTTAAAAAATCGTTTTGCGACCTTTGATGACTGTGCGGAATTTAACGATTTTTGGCGGTAAATAAGTGCGTCCAATGCCCAAAAAAGGCCATAGTGTAAATGATGTTTTTTTGCTGTCCGAAGGCCCGATAAGAAAAATTGAAAGTACATTCCTGCCGAAAAAAAGCGGATTTTAGGCGGTTAAGCTGAAGTTCTGACAGGTCGAAACAACATAATGAAGTATTGCAGTTTCTCTGCATTTAAAGGGTAGAAAATGAAAAGTAGCAGAAAAGAGATTTTGCGGGCATTTATCCCGTTAGAGACAAGGTATCACAGATACCTGATGGCTACCAAAGCTGGTTTGTCTCTAACGGCATTTACGCTGGTAGAACTGCTTATTGTGCTGATCATTCTCGGGATCGTAGCCGCTGCTGCTGTACCTTTGTACAGCTCAGCAGCTACATCGCAATTAAAAACGGCAGCGAATATGATCGCATCTGATATTGAATATGCAAAAAGCATGGCGGTAAGCACAGGCAGAAGTTATTCAGTTGTTTTTGATCCTGCTGCTGAGAGTTACAGGATAAATGATTTTGCAGGGACAACAGTATCTCATCCTGTACACATAGGCGCCAATTACGTTGTGGATTTTGCAGGAGATTTCAGATTGGATAAGGTTGATATTATAAACACAACCTTGAATATGAATACGATTGGGTTTGATAGTCTTGGGGCACCTTTCAGCGGAGCAGGTGTCAGTTTGAATAATGCTTTAATCAGATTGGGTGCCGAGAATGAAACTATGACTGTCAGAATTGAACCTGTAACAGGATATGTAAAAATTGAGTAGTAGATTAATATGCTTGAATTTCTAAAGACAAAGATAAGTCCGATCGGATTGGACATTGGCTGCAACTCGGTGAAGATGCTGCAGCTTGAAAGAAAAGGCGGCAGGATAACTGTGGCCGGGGCGGATGAAATACAGCTTTCCTCTGAGATTTTTGATGACCCGCAGGCAGGCAGAGAGGCAGTAATAAATGCGATAACAAGAATGCTTGCTAAAGAGTATTTTCAGAACAATGAAGTTATTACCTGTCTGCCCAGTTCAAAGCTGATCATAAGGAGCCTTAGGCTGGACACTTTCGATGAGGTTGAAGTGGAAAAGACCATTAAGTCCGGCGTGTTGGAACGTTTCGGCCTTGATATGGAAACTCATGAGATCAGATATATTTCTGCCGGCGATGTGCGGCAGAGCAGCGGAGTTAAGAATGAAATCATACTTTTTGCTATCGATAAAGAATCACTGAAAGATCATATCAAGATGCTGGAAGAGACAGGCCTGGTTCCGGTTGCAATCGATACGGTTCCTTTTGCCTTGTTCAGATCTCTGCACAGGTCTCTTCGCAGGTTTGATGACCAGGATAAAGTGAATGTTTTTGTTGACATCGGTTCCAGTCATACAACAGTGATAATCAGCAGGGCAGGCGAGATAATTTTTGCAAAGCAGATAAACATTGCAGGGTCGCAGATCAATCAGCGGATCGCATCGAGACTCGGTATCGGTTTTGATGAGGCTGTTCATTTAAGAAGCAAGCTTAGAAATAAAACTGATGCGGTTGAAATGGAATCGGGAATGGTTCAGATAGTAATTGACAGTATGTATTCGGTTATTGACGAACTGGCCAAAGAGATATCGCTTTGTTTTAGATATTATGCTGTAACATTTCGCGGTCAGCAGCCTGAGCGGATTATGTTTGCCGGCGGGGAAGCTTATGAACAAACACTTGTAAATGCCCTTGAACAGAATCTGGGCATTGAGGTGGAAGTGACTGAGCCTTTGAGGGATTTCGACCTTTCAGGAATTGACAGTATGACAGACAGGAAAACCACGCTTTGTGAATGGGCTGTAGCATCCGGGCTTTGCCTGAAGGGTATGGATTCAGTTCGGGGAGGTCTTTATGAAAGAAATTGATTTTCTTCCTGAATGGTATAAGCAGGGACGCATAGCCCGGGTTAAGCATCGTGAATTTTATATTACGATGAGCCTTGTTATTTTCTTTATGGGTATATGGAGTGTTTATGCCAACGGCAGAGTTGCAATAGTAAAGGCAAGAAATGAAGCGCTCCAAAAGGCCAGGATTGAGAAGGTACTTAGTGAAGCTGAATACGACTCAGCTGAAAGGAAATATCAGCAGTTAGAAATTGAGCAGAAGATGCTTGATTCGGTTAAGTCGCGTATAACTGTTTCAAATGTGATTGCTGAACTGACACACCTGCTTGACAGCGGGGTTGTTATGAAAAAGCTGTCGATAAAGGCTGAAGAGTTTTCCGCTCCGAATAATGAATCTGAAGTTGAAGCGGTTTCTTTTGCAGACCAGGCAGAAGAGTCAAACAAGAGCATAAGATTTAAGATAACAATTAACGGTCTTGCCTCTGATGCGTCTGAAGTGGCAAAAATGGTCAATAAGCTTGAACAATCTGATTACTTTTTTCAGGTTGTTCCGGGCTATTCAAGAAATACGACGACAGGGCAATACCATGCCAGTGAGTTTGAAATAATGTGCTATTTGTCTAATTACAGGCTTGAAAGTTGAATAGATGATCAGTGTAGATAAAAAACAATTTGTTATGTCTATAGCAGTTGTAGTTCTGACAATAGCTTTTGTGTTGTTTCAGTTTATACCTCTGAGCAGGAAAGCAAAGATTCTTAAAGCTGCTAACGTCAATCTGATAGCCGCCAATCGTGCAGTGCTGGAGAAGCAAAAGGCTTTGCCTAAGATTCACAGGGAGATTGAGCGTACGGAAGAAGAAATAGGAAATTTTGATATGAAGATCCCTGTTGACAGGTCATATGGATCGTTTCTCGAGAAACTTACACTGGCGATGGAGCAGCAGGGTCTTACTGAGTTTATGGTACAGCCAGGCGTGGAAGTGGAAATTAATGATAAATTCCAAATACCTGTGAAGGTTAAATGCAAAGGAACGCTTGGACAAATATTTGATTTCTTCAAAGTTCTGGAAACTTTTGAGAGGGTTATTCAGATAGAAGAAATTTCATTAACGAACAGCAGTGAAGCTGATGGTAATGTAGAAATGCAGTCGAACATGAATATATTTTACAGGACAGTATAAGTGAAACAAGTAACCGGTAAAAACAATCAGAGGCGGAGAGATGAAGTGCTGAGAAATACAACTCATCGCAGAAAAGTTGTAATAGCACTTGTTTTATCTGTTGTTATGGTTGCTTTATGGGTGAAAGTTTTTGTGAATAGAGCCAGGCCTCAAAGTGTCGCGGCAGCTGTTGATCCCGGCCTGCTCAGTGATGTCGTCGAGACCGGGGGATTGAGAGTGGTTTATACCGAACTGCCTTTTGTAAGTCCAAGGCACAAGGTCCTCGGCAACGATTTTTTCTCTGCTGACAACTTCAGCCGATTCAGAAAGCGGGGCGAATCAAAGGAGGTTGGTGAAACTGATTTGACAGATGTTTCTGACAGTCAGCATTCAGATGGACTGCAAGTTGCAGCAAAAGATATGAAACTGCTTGCAATTGTAAATGATGAAAGGGCGCAAGTGTTTATTGAAGGTAAGCTTCTTGAAGAAGGGCAAAGTTTTGAATTTAATTCTTTCGGAAAAATATATGAATTCAAAGTAGTAAAAATTATGGACAATGGTGTTGAACTCGAATGTGACGGCGTAACGGTCACTAAAAAGATTCCTGAGCCTTTTATGCAGGCTGAATAGCAAAGGAATATCAAATGAGACATAAACAGATGAAAAGAGAAGTAAAGATAAACGGCGGCTGTTTTCTATTGCTGTGTATGATTATAACGACTGGTGTGTACGTGACAGCTTTGGCTGAGCCGGGGGATGATGTCGAAACCATCCTTCTCGAAGACAGCAGTGTCGATGTAGTAATCGACACGAGCCATTTGTCTAAAAGCAAAGAACCTCTTTCGCAGGACTCAGTGCAGTCCATAAGTTTCATGAAGGATATGTCGATAAAAGACGCCCTGCGTTTTCTCGCTGCGAAATATCGCAAGAATATAATTCCGTCATCACAGGTCAGCGGAAAGCTGAATGTGACGAATTTATATGAGGTTACCTTCGAAGAAGCTCTTAATGCTATTCTTGGCCATGATTACCGCTATGAAATTGATGGAAACTTTATCAGGATTTACACAGCAGAAGAATATGCCAAATTTATGGAAGATGAAACGAGGATGACCAGCAGGGTTTTTGAGCTTTATTATGTAAATGCGGCCGAGATAAAAGCGCTTATAACTCCTATTCTAAGCGAGTCAGGGGAAATCGCCTCAACCACAGCGGCGTCGGTTGATACCGAAGCCGGCCAGGGTGGCGATACAGCTACTATCAGAGATACGATAGTTGTTTTTGATTTTCCGGAAAGACTTAATGAAATAGAAAAAATGATAAGGGAAATTGATGTAAAACCTCAGCAGATACTGGTGGAAGTTACAGTTCTAAAGGCAACACTTACCGAAACAACAGAATTCGGCATAGAGTGGGATAATATCGGAGGCCTTAATCTTTCTCACTATGACCACCAGATATCAGTAGGACTTCCGAGCGGAATATCAGCAGGGGCTGGACTTACGGTTGGTTTTACTCATAACTGGATCGTTGCGCATCTTACAGCGCTTGAAACTATATCCGATGTAACAGTATTAGCTAACCCGAAGATTATGGCATTGAACAAACAGGCGGGTCATATAAACATTGGCAGCGAAACCGGATATACTGAAAGTACGACACAAAGTTCGACCGGCACAACAACTTCGGTAGCATTCCTCGAAAGCGGTACACTTTTGAAGTTCAGGCCCTTTATATGTGATAATGGTTATATTCGGATGGAAATCAATCCTGAGGAAAGTACTGCCAGCACATCTACATCTGATGATGGCGCTATTGTTATACCATCGAAAACTATTACGCAGGTCAAGACCAATATAATGGTTAAGGACGGCAGGACAATTATAATTGGTGGTTTGTTTAAGGAAGATCTTACAAATACTGATGGACAGGTCCCGATTTTAGGCGACTTGCCTGTCGTTGGTCCAATTTTCAAAAGAACCAAGAATACAAACGTTCGCAGTGAACTTGTTATCCTGATAACACCTCATCTTATCGAAGACCCTGAAGAGCTGACTCAGGCATCCAGCCAGAGAGAAAATGACATAGATGTAATTGTTGATGGTTCAAGGAAGAGGCTCAGCTCGGTTTCGAGAATGCGTATTTATGAAGACAAGTATGCCAAAGCGGTCAAATATTATGCAGATAAGGAATATAACAAGGCGCTGGTTGAGTTAGACTGGATCATAGCTTACAGACCGAATACCGTTGAAGCGGTTCAGCTTAGAGACAGAATCCTTGCTAAGATCCGGCCGGATGAGTATCGCAGACAGGACCGTATTATGCTCGATAATGCTCGTAAGAATCAGGATGTTATGTGGAAGCGAAAATGATGATGTTTAATAAGCAATATTATCCACTTATCTTAGGGATGAGCCTTATTGTTTTATTCGTTATACTTGTGATCCCTCTGGGTGGCACGAGCATAATGGAATCAATAGTGTCTCTTGCCGCCATTGGTGTTGTAATATGGCTGGGACAGCAGTTTTTGCTGAAAACAAAGATGTTCCTTGTTCAAATAGAAAGTCTAAAACTTGATTATAAGGAGCAGCGGGACAAGGCTTCACAGTGCAGTAAAGATGCTAAAGATTCCAAGCTTCAGGTTAAACTTTTGCAAAGGCAGAAACGTAATACCGAAGCCATCGTTTACAGTATATCAGAAGCTGTAATTGTTACTGATGCTAATGAGCATCTTCTTATGGCAAATGAAGCTGCGGGCCGGCTGTTTGGATTCGACCTTAAAAAGTCGGTATACAAGCCTCTTGATGAACTGATAGGCAAGAAAGAACTTATATCACTCATTGTCAAAACAAGAAACAGCAGGGCAAGACATGTCAAGCATGAACTTCAATTTGAATCTGAAGATAACATATATACCTACAATTGTATTATTTCCTGTATTTATGATGAAAATAATGAGGTCTGCGGAGCAATTGCGGTTCTTCACGACATGACCAAGGAAAAGGAAATTTCGCAGATGAAGAATGATTTTGTAAGTCATGTTTCGCATGAACTCAAGACTCCGCTTGCTTCGATTACAGCATATTCGGAAATGCTTGTTGACGGCGAAGCGGCAGATGAAAAGATGCGGGAAGAGTTTTATTCGATTATACAAACACAGGCTCAAAGGCTTAACTGTCTTATAGAGGATATTTTAAATGTTTCACGTATCGAATCGGGCATGATAAAGATTAATAAAGAACCTGTTAGTACGGCACTTCTTATCCACGATGCTGTTCAGATGATCAAGAGTCATGCTGCAGAAAAAGGTGTGACAATAGAAGAGCAGACAGCGATAGTTTTTGATCAGGTTAATGCAGATAAAGAAATGATTTCTCAAGTGATAATTAATTTGTTAAGCAACGCGGTAAAGTATACGCATAAAGGGGGCAAAATAACTGTAAACAGTGAAATTGATGAATCAGAAGATGTCGTAAGGGTTAGTATAACTGATACAGGTGTCGGTATTCCGCCTGAGAATCTGCCTCACATATTTGAAAAATTCTACAGAGTCAAGAAAAACGCAGGCATAGCCAAGGGCACCGGCCTGGGGCTCAATCTGGTAAAGCAGATTGTAGAAAAAGTTCATCAGGGCCGGGTCTTTGTAAGAAGTCAGGTTGGCAAAGGCAGCTGTTTCGGATTCGAGCTGCCTTTGATAGTAGCAGAAGAAACTGTTGAAAGTGACCTTGTTATAAGGAGTAAATAAATGGAAACCAGAAAAGTTCTTGTGGCGGATGATGAAATCCACATAGTCCAGGTAGTTGCAATGAAGCTTCGCAACAATGGTTTTGAGGTTATAACTGCCGACAACGGTATAGATGCTTACGACAGATGTTGTGTGGAAAAGCCGGATATTGTAGTAACCGATTATCAGATGCCCGGTATGACCGGGATTGAACTTGTGGAAAAGCTTCGTAGTACGGAGGGATTTGAAGATATTCCCGTGATAATACTCACGGCGAGAGGTTTTGCGATAGAGCAGGACCAGCAGGAAGATTTGAATATTGCCGAGTATCTGAGCAAACCCTTTAGTCCTAAGGAGCTTTTAAGTCACGTTGAAAATATATTAAAAAGTTCTGCAGTAAGTTAAGAAAAGGATAAAAAGTCATGCTTAATACAGTAGACAATCGGTTAAGTTTTTTGCAATCCAAGGTTCTCAGAGATTTTGGGTCGGATATGAATTCTTTCGGGATCAATCTTGTTGTCTATGATTCTCAGCTGAATCTGCTCTTTAACTTTGAAGGCGGCAGGTTTACGAGCGATTATGAATCGATATCAGCCTACGCCAGGAAGGTTCTGGTTTCCGGATCGAATCGTATGCAGACTTTTGGTGAATTCGACCAGATACTCTCTGCCAGCCTTATGGTTAAAGATGAGACCCTTGGTGTTGTAGTTATGGACTGCGGGCAGCCTTCACTGTCGTCAGATAATGAAAGCAGGACAGCTATCTCAGGCTATATAAACCAGATATTCAAAATGTTTATGATTTCTTTTGAAGAAATACATAAGAATCAGCGGGAGATAGAATTAGTCAGCAATGAACTTGCCCAGACTTATGAAGAACTTGTGCTGCTGTATAAAATGAGCACTAATATGAAGGTAACACAGTCCGATTCGAATTATCTTCAGATGGCATGTGACAGTCTGACAGAACTTATAAATGTTGAAGGTATTGCGATTTTTCTGGAGAGACAGATTGATGATATGAAACAGCTTGTGCTTACTGCCGGGACAGGTCTTATTGCCATTGAGCATAAACAGTCTAATATGCATGAAATTCTTTTTGAAAGACTCCTTGCCAGGCTGGAACTTGGCGATGAAGCCCTGCTTGACAGTGAAGTAGACTCGCCTTTGGATTATGAATGGTACGGCAGGATAAAAAGTATCATAGCTGTCCCTCTTCGCGGCAAGGACAAGATAATCGGAATGATGGTTGCTACTAACAGACTTGATAAGCCGGACTTTGACAGCACAAGCGTAAAACTTTTCAGCTCAGTAGCAAATGAATGCGCTGTCTTTATTGAAAACGAGACCCTGTTCCGCGAACTTAAGGAACTTTTCATAGGTTCATTAAAGGCTCTTACAAACAGTATCGATGCAAAAGACCAGTATACCAGAGGTCATTCGGAGCGTGTGGCATTTATTTCAAAATGGATAGCTGAACATTATTCTTATAATAAAGGTGGTCTGACAGTCGAGGATATACAGAAAATATATCTTGCCGGTCTGCTGCATGATATCGGAAAGATAGGTGTGTCCGAAGAAGTTTTACGCAAGGAAGGCGAGCTTACTAATATTGAATACGAACAGATGAAGATACATCCTACCCTGGGTGCGGGCATACTGTCTGAGATCCGTCAGATGAACGACATAATACCGGGCGTACTTTGCCATCATGAATGGTATAACGGCCAGGGTTATCCCAGAGGTCTTGCTAAAGATGAGATTCCTCTGGCAGGGAAAATTGTAATGATAGCCGATGCTTTTGATGCGATGACTTCTAAAAGAACTTATAGGGGTGCATTAGGTCTTACTAATGCAATAGATGAGATCGAAAAGAGTCTCGGTATCCAGTTCGACCCTGAAATCGGTGCAATATTCATCAATAGTGATATTCGCAAATTGTGGGAAATAATACAGGGAGGAAGTGTTGAGAATTATTCCAGCAGCCGTTTCAGTGATTACGGCACTGTAGCAGTAGGAGCACTTTTAAGATGAAGATAACCCATCAGAGTTATAATAATGTTGTTGTTGTGGAAATACATGGTGAATTTCTGGAAGAATACTGCAGGCTTTTCCAGGACACTATGAATGAATTGCTCAAAGAGAAAGTAGTCGGCATAGTTCTGGATATGAGCAATTCCCCTTTTATTGACAGTAGCGGCCTGGGGATGCTGCTTTGGCTCAGAGATTACTGTCATGAGAAAAAAAGCCAGCTCAAACTCGCAGGTCTTGATAGTAATATCAAGAAAATTCTCGAAATTACCCGGCTTGATACCAAACTGGATCGTTACGAGGATTTAAGTGAGGCAGTTAAGAGTTTTACATAAAAGGTTAATTCAGAAATATGCGGGAATCGACACTTAAAATTAGACGTCAGCTTGGTGAAATACTTCAGAAAAGAGGTATAGTAACCGCCCATCAGATTGAGGAAGTAATTTCTCAGCAGGGCGGCAGCGGCCATCAAAAACTTCTTGGTGAGTTGCTGGTTGAGAAGGGTTACTGTCTTGAGAATGATATTGCCTCAGCCCTTGCAGAGGCTTATGGTGTTCCTTATGCCCAGGTAAGCCCAAAAATATGCGACCCGAATATGATAGAGGTTCTGCCCCGTGATTTTCTTGAAGAACATTGTGTTCTGCCTTTGTTCAGGGTAGATGATGTTATAACTGTAGCGGTAAGTGAACCTACTAATGTATTTTTGATAGATGAAATTGAAAGACTCAGCGGCTGTAAAGTTCAGGTTGTCTGTGCAACTGCCAAGGATATCAGGGCCACACTCCAGGCGTATATGCCTGCATCTAACGTATTTGTTATCGATGACATAATTGATGAAACAGGCCTGGAAGATTTTTCACTGGTTGAGAATATTTCTGAGGACATAACCAATCTTGAGGAAGTTGCCGGCCAGTCACCTGTTGTAAAGCTTGTTAATTATCTTATTTACAGTGCTGTTAACGAGAATGCCAGTGATATTCATATAGAGCCGGACAATAAGAAACTTCGTATCAGATATCGTGTTGACGGCAGATTATATGAAAAAATAAGACCTCCTCACCAGATGCTTTCAGCTATCGTTTCGCGTATAAAGATTATGGCTGACCTTGATATCGCGCAGCGCAGAATACCTCAGGACGGCGGCATTCATGTTATGGTCAACGGCAGACCTATTGATCTGAGAGTCTCGGTAATGCCGGGTAATCACGGCGAAAAAGTTGTTATAAGAATTCTTGATGCCAAAAGGGTTCTGTTTAATCTTGAAACCCTCGGCTTTAGTTATGAAAACCTTAAAATACTCAAGGAAAAAATTCATTCACCAAACGGTATTATTCTTGTTACAGGTCCGACAGGCTCCGGTAAAAATACGACTCTTTATGCGATTTTGTCGGAGTTGAATGATGAGGAAGTGAATATATGTACTGTTGAAGATCCGGTAGAAGCCAATATACTCGGCATAAATCAGTTCGGCGTTAACGAAGCTGCCGGTTTTACCTTTGCTTCTGCCTTGAGAAGTCTTCTGCGTCAGGATCCGGATGTTGTTATGATAGGTGAAATCCGGGACAATGAGACAGCCAATATTGCAGTACAGGCTGCTCTCACAGGACATTTGGTACTTTCCACACTGCATACCAACAATGCCCCGGGGGCTATTAACAGACTTATTGATCTTGGTGTTGCCCCTTATCTGGCCGGTGCTTCTCTTGTTGGAGTTCTCGCTCAGAGACTTGTGAGGAAGATATGTTCCAACTGCAAGGAAGAATATGAACCTGCCATATCTATCAGGAAGATGGTGGAAAGAACTCTGGGAGCAGAAGCAAAATTTTATCGCGGGATAGGTTGCAAAAAATGCAGAAATACCGGCTATATCGGCAGGATCGCTATACACGAATTTCTTGTTCCCACTCTGGAAGTCCAGGGACTTATATCGGAACATGCAAGTCTTAGGAAAATAAGAGAACTTGCAATTAAAGGCGGTATGAAGTCGCTTCGTATTGACGGCCTGCAGAAGGTAAGTGCCGGCATAACGACAATTGATGAAATTTTACGTGTAACGACGTCGGAAGATTAAAATAAGATATGGAAAGCAGATCAGCTTTTGGATTTGCTTATGAGGATAAAAAATGGCTGAATTACTTGACTCATTACTTTCAGGAAAGATTTTTTCAGGTCTTTTGGCCGAGACGACAGAAAAAGACGTCAAGGTAAAACAGTCTGAATTGTTGTTTTTCTCAAGTCAGTTATCTGTAATGCTCTCAAGCGGTGTTGTTCTAAATGAGGCTGTTGAAGCTATCGTTCTCCAGACTAAACCCGGAGTGTTCAGAGGCGTACTTTTTGGTATATCCGACGGACTTCAGAATGGCGAGAGCTTTTCATCGGCTCTTTCAGCTTTTCCGAAGGTCTTTAATCCGATGTTTATTGGTATGATTGCGGCGTCAGAGGCTTCCGGCCGAATGCCGGAGGTTCTCACTATACTTCAAAAGTATATTGAGGATGAGGTTAATACTAAAAAGCAGATAAAGGGAGCATTGATATACCCTGTAATTATGATGATAATGGCAATTGTTGCAACAACTACGCTTTTGTTTTTTGTTCTGCCGAAATTCACGAAGATTTACGAAGCCAGAGGCCAGGCACTGCCGATGCTTACGCAGATTCTTGTGGGATTCGGTAAATTGGTAAGCAGCTTGAGATCTGTTTCCGTGATTTTTACTGTTTTGATAATTATTGGCGGAGCAGTCTTTTATTTCCTCAATACCCCGTGGGGCAAAAGAGTTTTAGATTATCTTAAAATCCACACACCTGTCTTTGGCACTATGTTTGTTGATACTGTAATGACCCGGAGTACGAGAATAATGGCTACAATGCTCAAGACCGGTGTAACGCTTCTTGAGACCTTGTATACCGTCGAAAACGCCTGTGATAATGAGTACTTTAGCCAATTCTGGGCTGAAACCAGAGACAGGGTAGAAGCAGGTTTTCAGTTTTCAGAAGCAATGAATCTGGCTTCGTATAGCCAGCTTATTCCTCATGTTGTTATACAGATGATTCAGGCGGGTGAAAAAAGCGGCAATCTCGGCTCAGTATGCGAAAGAATCAGCAATTTTTATGATGAAAAACTCAAAGGTTCTATCAAATCCGTAGTAAATCTGATCGAACCTTTAATGATTATTATCATGGGAATTATTATAGGTACTATCACGATAGCCCTGCTGCTGCCCATATTCAAGATTTCTACACTTGTGGGACGTTGAACAGGCTGCACCGATAACTCTATTGGTCAAAAGCAGTTATGTTGCCGCAGTTTTCCTGAAATAAAACTTATTGCAAGGACGAGTTTTGTTGTTATAATTGTCGAACTTGTAAAGTGAGAAATGAAAGATAGTTAGAAAGATGTTTTGTGGAAAGGTAGTATTGTTAGATGTTGACGAAGGAAAAAAAGACGAAAGTAATTGAAGAGTACCAAACAGCCAAAGGCGATACAGGTTCGCCGGAGGTTCAAATTGCAATTCTTACATCAAGAATCAACGAATTGACGGAGCATTTCAAGGCCCATCCTAAAGACCATTCTTCCAGGAGAGGATTGCTGAAAATGGTCGGTAACAGGTCAGCCCTGCTTAAATACATCAGCAAAAAAGATGTAAAACGCTACAGGGACATTATCAATCGTCTCGGACTCCGCAAATAAGAGTCTTTAGTTTTGAATCAGGATTAAGAACTCAGAACTTGAGACTTAAAACTTAGGTTTATATAGCTTTATATTAGAGGTAACTAATGGCAAATGTCTTTAAAGTTGAAAAACAGATTGGTGGACAGAAACTTATTTTAGAAACAGGCAAAATTGCAAAGCAGGCAGGTGCTGCTATTGTTGCAACTTATGGTGAAACTATGGTGCTGGTTGCGGTAACTTCGGCACCGCCGCGTGAGGAAATAGATTATTTCCCTTTAAGTGTTGATTATCGTGAGAAATTGTCCGCAGCCGGGAAATTCCCGGGCGGTTTTATGAAAAGGGAAGGACGTCCCAGCACAAAGGAAATACTTACAGCCAGGATGATCGACAGGCCCATCCGGCCTTTGTTTCCTGAAGGTTATTTTGACGAAGTTCAGATTTTAGTCACGGTTATCAGTGCCGACAGAGATAATGACCCGGATATTTTAGCGATGGTTGGTGCAAGTACGGCGCTGGCGATTAGCTCAGTCCCGTTCGAAGGTCCGATAGGTGCAGTAAGATTGGGCCGGGTAGACGGAGAGTTTGTGATCAATCCTACACAAGAGCAGCGTGAAAAAAGCGATTATAATCTTGTATTGGCCGGCAAAGCCGATGCGCTGAATATGATTGAAGTGGATGCCAAGCAGATACCTGAAGATGTGGTTGCTGAGGGTATTAAATTTGCTCATCAGTCTATTAAGGAAGTCTGTGATTTGATCAATGAATTGGCCGCAAAATGTGGCAAAGAAAAACAGGTCCCCGAAATTGAATGGGACCAGGAACTTGCGGATGAAGTAGAAACGAAATATACAGATGAATTTAAAAAGGCTTTTGAACTTTCTGTAAAGGCCGAAAGAAGCGAAGCTGTAAAGGCTGTAGCAGAAAAGATCACAGAAATTTATTGTACTGTTCCTGAAGGTGCAACTGAGGCTCGCTGCTCAAGTGGTCTTTTGAACAGAATTCTGGATCAGATACAGAAAAAGATAGTAAGACAGATGATACTCGACGGCAAACGGCTTGACGGCAGGGGATATACGGATATCAGACCTATAGAGTGTGAAGTAGCTTTGCTGCCTCGTGCCCACGGCTCGGCACTTTTCACAAGAGGTGAAACGCAGGCACTTATTTCAGTTACTCTCGGTACCGGCAGAGATGAGCAGATTGTAGATGGTCTTCATGAAGAATACGGCCAGAAGTTTATGCTCCACTATAATTTCCCGCCTTATTGTGTCGGTGAGGTCAGGTTTATCCGCGGCCCGGGCAGACGGGAGATAGGCCATGGAGCTCTGGCTGAAAAAGCTCTTGAACAGGTCAAGCCTGAAATTGATAACTTCGCATATACTATAAAAATAGTCTCCGATATAACTGAGTCGAATGGTTCCAGTTCGATGGCGACGGTCTGCGGCGGAACACTTGCTCTTATGGATGCAGGCGTTCCTATCAACAAACCAGTAGCAGGCATATCAATCGGTATGGTACAGGAAAATGGTAAGCATGTCCTTCTGACAGATATCATAGGAGATGAGGACCATTTCGGAGATATGGATTTCAAGGTGGCAGGTACTACAGAAGGTGTCACGGCTATCCAGCTTGATATAAAGGTTTCGTCTTTATCGCACGAGATATTAGTCGAAACTCTCCAAAGGGCCAAAGAGGCTCGCCTTAAACTGCTTGATATAATGACGCAGACAATAAGCCAGCCAAGGCCGGAACTTAGCAAACACGCGCCGAAACTGATAAGTGTGGAAATTGACCCTGAGCTTATCGGCAAGATAATCGGTCCGGGCGGAAAGGTTATTAAGAAAATCCAGGAAGATACCGGCACCAAGATAGAGATAGAAGAAGACGGCACTGTTTATATAAGCTGTGTCGATGGAGATGGTCATCTTGAGGCTAAAAAGATCATACAGTCTATGACCGAGCCGCCTACGGTTGGCCGAATTTATTCAAATTCAAAAGTTGTCTCTATAAAAGATTTCGGAGCCTTTGTCGAAATTCTGCCTGGCGTTGAAGGTCTTTGCCATATAAGCGAACTCAGCGACGGTTTCGTTAAAAACGTCGATGATGTCTGCAAGATCGGAGATGAAATTCCGGTAAAGCTTCTTGCGATTGACGACCAGGGCAGATTTAAGCTGTCACGCAAGGCCGCGTTAGCTGATATGAAGAATGAGGGTAAGGCCGAGGCTGATAAATAAAATCCTTTTATTTCGGCAGTATCGAAATTTGTAAGGAGATAGTTTATTGTGTCCTTTCCAGACAAACTTTTTTCTCGGATTTGTCGCTGCGATGATTATAACAGCGGTCTTCTGCTATTTTTCCAACCGAAAAAAGAGCCCCAAAGACCAGTCCGGCCAGACATCTGAACTCGAACAGTTAAGCCGGCTCACCGGCGGACTTGCCCACGAAATAAAAAATCCGCTTTCCATTATCAAAGTCAATCTGAAACTTATCAGCGAATCTCTCAGCGGCAAGGATGAAAACAGCACGAGAGCAGCAAAAAAAATCGAGGTTGTTCGCAAAGAAACAGACCGTGTTGAACAGATACTCGATGATTTTCTCAGCTTCGTAAAAAAAGCGGAACCACAACTGGCCCGGGTTGATATAAACGAGATAGTAAATGAAATGATCGATTTCTATTCGCCTCAGGCTTTCAGTCATTCAATTACCGTTCGCAACAGCCTGACAGATGAATCTTTGATTTGCAAAGCTGACAGCGATATGTTAAAACAGGTTTTGCTGAATCTGTTGTTAAATGCTCAGCAGGCTATGCCTGAAGGCGGAGAGTTGATGTTGAGAACGCAGAAAAACGGCCCCAATGCGGTGGTTATTATCAGTGACACCGGCAAGGGTATTGAGGCAGACAATTTGGACAAAATATTTGATGCGTATTATTCGACACGTCCCGGCGGAAGCGGCCTGGGGCTTTCAACTTCAAAGAAAATAATCGAAGCGCATAACGGCTCGATAAAGGTTGATAGTATCCCCGGTAAAGGAACATCTTTTACTATTCAATTGCCTTTGGAAAACGGATAGTGGCGGAAAAACCGGTAATTTTGATTATTGATGATGAAACTGCTCATGCTGATGTAGTAGCAGAAGCTCTGCAGCAAAGCGGCGCCGATACTATGGCTGTCTATAATGCTAAAAACGCACTTGAACTGGTAACAAACAGACATATCGATATCGTTGTAACGGACCTGAATTTAAATGACAATAAGATCAACGGCATTGATATATTAAAGGCTGCCAAGCAGCGCACGCCGCACAGTCAGGTTATTCTTATTACCGCTTATGCAACTATAGATACCTGTAAAGAGGCTATCCGTCAGGGTGCTTTCGATTATCTCGTTAAGCCGATAGATATCGACCATCTTCGTGCAATGGTCGAAAGGGCACTGAAAAAAGCCCCCACAGCCTCTGTGACAGAATCAGGCGATTTCGATTTTCAGGGTGTCATAGGAAAAAGCGATGCAATGCAGTCGGTACTGGCGGTTCTGAAGCGGGTTTCACCGACGAATATAACGGTCCTTATCGAAGGTGAAAGCGGTACAGGCAAAGAACTGCTCGCCCAGGCTATACACGATAACTCCCAGCGGAAAAATAACGCGTTTAAACCGATAAACTGTGCAGGCCTTACTGAGTCACTGTTGGAAAGTGAACTTTTCGGCCATGCTAAAGGAGCCTTTACAGGCGCAACGGAAGCTCGAAAGGGATTATTTGAAGTCGCCGACAAGGGTACCTTGTTCCTTGATGAAATAGGCGATATGCCCCTTAATATGCAGGCAAAACTTTTACGGGTGCTCGAAGATGGTGTTGTCCTGCCGGTCGGTTCGAATAAATCAACTACTGTTGATGTCCGTGTTATCAGCGCAACTAATCACGACCTTGCCGACCTTGTCGCTAAGGGAAAATTCAGACAGGATCTGTATTTCAGGATAAAAGGTGTCTCTGTTTCTGTCCCGGCTTTGAGGAGCAGACCCGAAGATATTGGCGAATTGGTTGATTATTTTCTTGCCCAGTCCTGCAGCGAATTGGGTAAAGATAAAAAAACCATTTCCGAAGGTGCGCTTGATATATTAAAAAAATATAACTGGCCCGGCAACATAAGACAACTGCAAAACTGTATCCGTACGATGGTTGTTATGAGCGATGCGGACACACTTGACATCGGCGATATTCCTCCCGAGATTCATCAGATAAGACAACTTTCCGGCCAAAGTTCCGGCGACCTCGGCGGCGTCTCATTAAATGAACTCGAAAAACAGGCCATTATCGATACCCTTGCAAAGGTAGGCAACAACCGCGAACAGGCCGCCAAACTCCTCGGTATAGGCGAAAGAACGCTGTACCGAAAAATAAAAGAATATGGAATTCAATGACCTGTAATTTATCGCCTCTTCCATTTGGGCATTTGGTCTGGCGTAACCTCTTTCCACAATCCCTTTTTTTGCTCTTTAGCCTCTTTCTCCAACTGGATGTATTTTTCCATCCGGCTGTGCTCAAAACGCGTATCAGCATATGCAAAACCTTCGCTTAATAATTCTTCATTTAAGAACCTATCGTCAGGTAGTTTAACATAAGCTAATAATCGGCCGTATTTGCATCTTGTGTTATTTCCTTCATCGAGATAAACAGTAACCTGTTTTTCAAAGCACAAATTTTTTGTAAATTCAGTCGCTTCAGGGCCAAAATACATAATGCCGGTTTTGGTGTCTTTAGTTTCAGGTGTATCTATACCCCACAGTCTAATCCGTGTCTGGTTGTATTTGCCGTCGGGGATACTTATATCGATAGTGTCGCCGTCAACTACCTTTATTACGGTAAAAGTTTTTCCTTGGTATTTGTTCCAGTCATTGACATCCTGTATGGTTTGAGGCGAAAAACGGTTTTTACAGTAGGGGTGAAAAGTCCTGTCGAACCAGACTACGGCAGTAAACAGTAAAAAAGCCGACAGCAGAAGAACATTTCTCTGTAGTCGGCTTTGTGCATATTTTGGTTTTTTATTTTTCAATTTATTTTCGCCACCAGGACACCAAGGCACGAAGAAAAATAATTATATATTAGAAATTTAGTGTCTTTGTGGCTGTTTTTATTTCACGTAACTGCGTTTTTCGACAGGCTTGTCGAGCTCGAAAGTCTTACATACACTTTTCAGTGCCAAATCTCCCTGGTCCTTATCAACGATACAGCTGATCCTGATCTCGCTTGTGGTAATAGAATCTATATTTACTTTCGCATTTGCCAGTGCGGTAAACATCATATTCGCAACGCCATAGTGTGTACGCATACCGACGCCGACTACGGAAACTTCAGCGATATCGTCTCTGCAGAAGATCTCATCGCAGTTGACTGTTTCCTTGATACCTTCAACAGCCTTTTTGGCATCGTTAAAATCACTTTTACTGACCGTAAACGAGACATTTGCCTTTTCACTGCTGACTTCTGTCTGGATAATATCGTTTACACTGACTTTTGCCTGGGCAAGATGAGCGAATATTTTCGCAGCGTTTCCCGGATGATTGTCCACGCCTGTCATGCTTATTTTGGCTAAATTCTTTTCAATTGTCGCGCCTGATACAAGTATACCTTCCATTTGGGGTACCTCATGAGTAATTAAAGTTCCTTTTTTATCTGACATACTGCTTCTAACATGTATGGTAACGTCATATTTTTTGCCGAACTCAATACTTCGGCCGTGCATCACACCTGCGCCGAGACTGGCCATTTCGAGCATCTCGTCATAGCTTATCTGGTCCATCTTGACCGCTTCAGGAAATATCCTCGGGTCTGTCGTATATATTCCGTCAACATCGGTATATATCTCGCAGGCATCAGCCTTGACAGCTGCCGCCAGTGCCACCGCACTGGTATCCGAACCGCCTCTGCCGAGGGTTGTTATATTTTCATTTTCATCGATACCCTGAAAACCCGCCACGATAACGATATTGCCGGCATCAAGATGCTTCTTTATTGCCTTTGCATCGATGCTCTTGATCCTTGCCTTGGTGTGCACGCTGTCGGTTATCATTTTTATCTGAGCGCCTGTCATACTTATGGCCTTGTATCCCATCCCGTCAATTGCCATTGCAAGAAGTGAAACGGTCTGTTGCTCACCAGTACTTAGAAGCTGGTCCATTTCCCGCTTTGGCGGATTGGGATTCAGTTCAAGTGCATCGGCAATCAGGGTATCTGTCTGTTTACCTCTGGCAGAGGCGACAACGACGACTTGGTTTCCCTTTTCAGCCGTATCGATCGCTCTTTGGGCGGCTCTCTTGATCTTTTCAGCGTTGGCTACAGATGTTCCGCCGAATTTTTGTACGATAACTCCCATCTTCGAACTCTCTAAAACAAACCTTGATTAATTTTTAATGAAATACTCCATTAATTCATATCCGTTATTTATTTTTAAGCCGGACTGTGCGGCATTTTCTTCACTGAAAGGCTGTTTCAATACAGCCGTAACGCCCGACCCTGCCATTGCGAACGGTACAGGCTCGCCGCAATGCGACCTTGAGCCTACCGGCGTCGGATGGTCCGGCATAACGAGTATCCGCCAGTTGTCATATCCCTGCAGTGCCTGATAAACGGGCCCGACGATATATTTGTCAATTTTTTCGACAGCCGTTTTCTTCATATCGGCGTTTCCTGCGTGCCCAGCCTCATCGGGACCTTCAACATGTACCAGCACGATATCATATTTTTTTAGTGCCTCTATAGCGGCCTGGGCTTTTCCCTTGTAATTCGTATCTACAAATCCTGTTGCTCCTTCGACTTTTATGAGATCAAATCCGATCAGCTTTGCAAGCCCTCTTACCAGATCTACAGCGGTAATAGCTGTGCCTTTAAGGCCGAATTTCTTTTCGAAACTGTCCATAGCGGCCTTTTTACCATGTCCCCAGAACCATATCGAGCTGACCTGATTTTCACCCAAATCCCGCCTGACCTTGTTTATCTCGTGGTCTGCCAGCAGTTGTCTTGCATTTGCCATCAAGTCCAGCAATATCTCAGCGTTTTTACCTCTGGGCAGATTTTTTGAGACCTCCTGTCCGATGATATCGTGAGGCGGCTCGGTATAAACATCAAAATCGGTTCCTTTTATTACGCAAAGATGTCTGTAGCTTACGCCCGGATAGAATTTGACATTGCTGCTGCCCAGGACCTTGTTCAGATCTTCTATAAGCTTTGTCCCTTCCTTGGTTGAAATGTGTCCTGCGCTATGGTCTGCCATTTTCTCGTCGGCTATAGTCACCAAATTGCATCTGAATACCCAGTCGGTCGGCTCGAGTTCAATATCCATAGCTACAGCTTCGATTGGTGCTCTGCCTGTATAGAACCGATGCGGGTCATATCCGAGCAGACTCATCATCGCCACATCACTGCCGGGAGTCATATCTTTGCCGACCGTTCGCACAAGACCCTGTCTGCCGGTTTGACTTATCCTGTCGATATTCGGTATGTTGGCAGCTTCGAATATAGTCTTGCCGCCGAACTGTTCAATAGGCTCGTCGGCAGCGCCATCCGGAATTACAATGACATACTTACTCATCGCTATCCTCCGGTATATCAACTATACTTAGACAAACAGGCTTATCTCTGACTATATCGAGTCTGCCGAGATCTTCGATAGCAGAATTGATTTTTTTCTGTTCGGTCGGATGTGTTATCACGACTGCTGGCACAACATTATTTTCATTATGCTCTTCGTGCTGAAGAACGCCTGAAATACTTATATCTTTGTCTGCAAGTATAGTGCAGATTTTTGCAAAACCGCCGGGTTTGTCGAGAACTTTAAGTCTTATATAAAATCTGCTTACAAGATCATCGATATTGCCGATGGGGTCGTTTGCCTCATCTCTCGTCTCGAGTTTAACATGTTTAAAAAGCTTGATTGAATTTCCCATCGCAACTTCGATAATATCAGCCACAACAGCAGAAGCTGTGGGCATCATTCCTGCGCCTCGGCCGTAAAACATCGTCTGGCCGACAGCATGACCGAATATACTTACCGCGTTAAACGGTCCGCCGACTCGTGCAAGAGTACTGTCGCTGGAAATAAAGCATGGACGTACACGCAAAAATATCCTGCCGTCATCGAGTTTTTCGCCGATAGCCAGCAGTTTCAGGGTATAGCCCATCTCCCTGCCGTAGCGGATGTCAGAAATATCGATACTTTCAATGCCTTCGATAAGAATGTCTTTGAGCGTTATCTCACAGCCGAAAGCTATAGAAGCCAGTATCGCAAGTTTATGCGCACTGTCTGAACCGTTTATATCAAGTGTCGGATCGGCTTCAGCATACCCTTTTTCCTGTGCCTGTTCCAATGCATCGGAAAAAGGCATGTTCTTTTCTGTCATATTGGAAAGAATGTAATTGCAGGTTCCATTGACGATGCCGTATATAGCCTTGATTTTATTTGCGGCCAGGCCGGTCCTTATTGCAGAAATTATAGGTATTCCGCCCGCGCAGCTTGCCTCGAATGCAATGCACTTGTCGGCTTTGTGTGCGGCTGCGTAGAGCTCATTGCCGTGCTCTGCCAGCAGTGCCTTATTGGCGGTGACGACATTTTTACCGGCCGCGAGTAGTTTTAACTGAATATCCCTTGCAACAGTTGTTCCGCCGACAAGTTCGACAGCTATATCAATACTGTTATCTTCAAGCACACTGTTGAGGTCGTCGGTCAAAAGACCATCAGATAAAACGATATGTCTTTCTCTTTCAGTATCGATATCGACGATTCGTGCAAGCTCGAATTTTATACCGGTTCTTGCCTCGATATAATCTACGTCCTCGAGCAATAGTTCTGCCACACCGCTTCCGACGGTTCCAAAACCTATTACCGCTACTTTTACAGTTTTTTCAGCCATAACATACCCATCCCAAGTTATTTAGAACCAGCAGTTTACCGAAATGAAATCGAATCTGCAAGTAAAAATCGCCCTTTGGCTATATATCCAGTATTAATGGTTTTGCCTCCATCAGCCGGCTGAAATTGGCTTCGTTAATAAAGGCCCCGGGACCGTTAGAATTGTATTTGGTCAGCATTTTGACCGTTGCTTTAAACTTTTTCTCTATTGGACTGACCAGATGCAGCGGCCCGGAATCCGCGAAATTTTCAATTTTAACCTCATACGCACACAGGGTTAGCCTGTCTATTAGAGGTTTTTCTTCTTCGTATTTGCCCAGCTTATAATCAGCCTTAAAACTTGACAGCATGATAGCATGATTTTTTCCATCAGGATTATCGATAACAAGCGGCATATTGTTATGTTTCAGATGTACCTGAATCTGCCCCATTCTGTCGGTCCAGGGCATAACCGCCAACAGAGCCAGGCCTCCGAAATCCGCCAGAAGCTGCCACTGGGTCTTAGCTTCCTTGCCGTGTTTGTGATTAACCTCTATTTTTTCGAAGTCTTTCTTATTCTGTGCCAAAGGTACATCAATTATACCGCTTTTTTCGCCGGGCGAACCTGTGATTATTGCCAGATATATTTTTCTAATAAGACCTTTTTTGAAATCGCTTAAAAGCCTTCTCTGTACATCACTGTTTTTTGCCAGAATTATTATTCCGCTTACTTGTTTTTCAAGCCGATGGATAATTTTCAGTTCGTCTAAATCTTTTCTTTGCCTGCGCACATTATCGATTAAATTATCTTTTCCGAATCGGTCATTTGTAACATTTATACCGACGGGTTTGTTAACTGCGATAATCCGCTCGTCTTCGTAAATAATTTCTATCTTGTTTTTCGACATTAATTAGCTTTCCTGAAAATCTCGGCTTATTTGTCCCTTATTTTACCGGCTCGTTTATCTTTTTCCTTATTTTTCTTTTTTCGCTGGTAAGATTGAACAATAAGGCTTGAAATAACGTAATATTACGGTATTTTCATTTGTTCCTCAGGGGTTTCAGGAACACTTTTTTAACGGGCAAAACAGAGTTTAATTTTTGTAAGTTATTATAAGGAAAGTACTTATGAAGAGTAAAAAATTGTTTATGATCGTATCATGTCTTGTATTTATTTTATTTCTGAATTCATTTTCCTTTGCCTCACCGGCTGCCAAAGAGAAAATTGAGGCACTTCGCGGCACAGGCGAGGTCTTTGCTGAAATCGCTGCCAAAGTTACTCCTGCAGTGGTATTTGTCAGTATTGAGCAGGAGGTTGTTCAGCAGGCACCTAATATGTTTTTTAACGACCCGTTTGAGGAGTTTAACGATGAGTTTTTCGAACGCTTTTTCGGCAAGCCTTTAAGACGCCGGGGACAACAGCCTAAAGAGAGAAAACAGATGCGCCGCGGCCAGGGCTCAGGTTTTATAATCTCAGACGACGGCTTCATTTTGACAAATAATCATGTTGTTGCAGATGCGGATAAAATTACTGTAAAGCTTGCGGATGAAAGGGAGTTTACCGCCAAATTAATCGGTACCGATCCTGAAACCGATGTCGCAGTAATAAAGATAGATGCAAATGACCTGCCCTATGCTGAACTTGGTGATTCGGACGAATTGAAAGTAGGTCAGTGGGTTATTGCGATAGGCAATCCATTTGGCCTAAGTCACACCGTAACCGCGGGCATTGTCTCAGCTAAGGGTAGAAACAGAATAGGCCTGACTCAGTACGAGGATTTCATACAGACAGATGCTGCGATAAATTTCGGCAATTCAGGTGGTCCTCTGCTTGATATTGACGGCAAAGTCGTCGGTATTAATACGGCAATTTTCAGCCGCAGCGGCGGATATATGGGGATAGGTTTTGCAATACCGATAAATATGGCTAAATATGTTCATGAACAGCTTATAGCTAAAGGTAAGGTAACGAGAGGTTATCTGGGTATTTACGGCGACGATCTTAGCCCCGAAATGGCCAAACTTCTCGGAGCAAAAGATACTAAAGGCGTTGTTATAGATAAAGTTATAGAAGACAGTCCTGCCGAAAAAGATGGTCTAAAAAGGGGTGATATTATCGTAAAACTGGAAGGTAAACCGCTTGAAAACTGGGATAGCTTTAAAAGGTTAATCGCCCGGATAGCCCCGGGTACCAAGGTTAATCTTACCGTTATAAGAGATGGAAAAGAAAAGGATGTTGCCGTCGAACTTGAAACGAGAGAATCACTTGCAGATGTGCCGACCGAAGACAGTAAAGAGGCTAAACAGATCGGAATAACAGTCCGGGACCTGACCAGTGAATTTGCTCAGCGTTTTGGTTTTGATGAGGACCAGACCGGCGTTGTTGTTGACAGCGTCGATCCAACGTCTGATGCAGCGATGAAAGGTATTACCCCCGGCACTTTGATTATAGAAGTTAATCGTGAAAAAGTCAGCAATACCAAAGATTTCTGGAGGCTTATAAAGGAAGCAGATGACTCAGTGTTGTTTTATGCCAAATATGGCGAAGTTGAAAAATATGTTGTAGTAAAATTCAAAGAGTAAATACGAATTCAGAGATATTTAACCCCCGCTCTTGTCCCTAAGGGACGCGGGGGTTTTTTATGCATTATCCAGGCACTTTTTCAGCGTCTGGCAAACCAGTGCAATTTCATCTTTGCTGAGGTTGTTGTAAAACGGCAGGGCGATAGTGCTTTTGCACACTTTATCTGCAACAGGAAAATCACCATCTTTGTATCCGAATTTTTCAGCTATAAAAGGCTGAAGCGTCACAGGCGGGAAATAGTTGCTTACCTGGATTCCTTCTGCCAGCATAGCATTTAGGATATCATTTCTTTTTGGGATAAATTGGTCTTTAAGCCTTATGACAAAGACAAACCAGCTCATTTTGCAGTTTGCCTCGGCTTTAGGCACAATAACCCTTTCATCATTGCCGAGAATTTCCTGGTACCAGCTGACAACCTGTGCTCTTTTTTGTATAAATTCCTCAATCCTTTCCAGCTGTGCGATTCCCAAGGCAGCATTAATATCACTCAGCCGGAAATTATACCCCAGTCTTTCGTGGGCGAGCCAGCCTCCGCCTTTTCCCCGTCCCTGATTTCTCATTGATATACACATATCAGCTATATCATCGTCATTGGTTAGGATCATGCCGCCTTCGCCGGTAGTGGTTTGTTTGTTTGGATAATATGCAAAGGCTCCGACTGTTCCGAAACTGCCGGCTTTTTTACCGTTCAGTTCTGAGCCGAGTGCTTCACAGCTGTCCTCGATAACAGGCAAATTGTGCTTTTTCGCAATTTCACAAACCCTGTCCATACCTGCAGGATTTCCAAATACGGCAACCGGCAGAATAGCCTTTGTTTTTTTTGTGATCTTTTCTTCGATTTTTCCAGGGTCGATATTAAGGTTATCAGTATTGATATCCGCGAAAACCGGCTTTGCATCGACCATCATGATACAGGTTGTCGAGGCAATAAAAGTAAAAGGTGTGGTAATTACTTCGTCGTCTTTGCCTATCCCCAAAGCTTTCATACATAAAAATAATGCACTTGTACCGGAGTTGACACTTACGCCGCGTTTGACGCCGGCATACTTAGCGGTTTTTTCCTCAAATTCGGCCATTTTAGGCCCAAGTGCCAGATTTGGGCTTTTAAGAACCTCAGTTACCGCCTGTATCTCTTTTTCTGTAATGTCAGGGCGGGACAAATGGATTTTCATATAAATACTCCGGTTTTCAATTATAAAACCATTATTATACTCTTAAAGCTACTTATAGAGAAAGAAAAATATCATATGTTTCAGGCATAGCTTAAAACATCCTTGCATAACTTATGCTTTAGGAATATAATATACGTTAGTATTTATTGAGGAGTAAAGAAATGCTGGATACAGAAAGTGTCGAAGGCATTTTGTATTACGCGATCGGCAGGGAGGTCGAGGCCAATGTATTTTATAATCTTCTTTCTCAATACGTTGATGATCCTCAGATACAGGCTATCTGCGCCGATTTGGCACTTGAAGAGCTCAGACACAAAGCTCGTCTTGAACTTGAGATAATGAAGCTCGGCAAAGTTGCCAAACAGTTTATCTCCAGCGATAAGGATGAAGAATTTCTTCCTAAGCCGCTTGATTGTATGCTGAATATGGTCAAGGTTATGCAGATGGATTTGCCTCAGCTTTTGCTCTTTGCGATGAAAAAAGAAAAAATTGCTTTCAGATTTTACATCGATTTTCTGCCGAAGGTACAAGATGCCCGCTGCCGTGAGGTTCTTATCGAACTTGCCGAAGAAGAGGCTCGTCATAAAATCAGATTCGAGTTGGAATACGACAGATTAATGACTGCTGGCTCCGAGCCTCTGGTATAGAAATTTACTCTTAACTTCGCAGGTCGATTATAGAGGGATTGTCTATGAATTTTTCGATAACAAATTTGGTCAGGTTGGCCCACGATTTTGCCTTGTCCAGTACAATACTGTCGCTTGTGGCGATTATCTTTTCGCTTTTTACAAGTGCATCATCAGGATTATTGATAAGTGTCACCTCCGGTTGAGAGTCGGTTGTCTGTGATTCTATGATTTTTTTAAGTTTTCCGCTGTTTGATACGGGCTTATCGAGCAGCCAGTGTACACTGTTTGTCTTTAATTCCCCCAGGGCTTTGTTGATCAGTTCAATAGCAGGTATCGTTTCATTGACCTTTCTGTACGTTCCATGCATACCTGCCAGATCACGCATACACCCGTCTCGCCCGATGAATATGAAGGCACCGCTCAGTGCTGCTTCTATGGTTATTAATATATTATATCCGTCGATTAAAATGTCCTTGTTTGTTAATTCGACAGTGTCGATTCGGCGTTCAAGTCTGTTGGCAAGATGAGCATCCGAGCAGCTGCTCCGCATAACTGCGAGCCGCTGCCTTTCTGTAAGCGCGAATTTATCGCCCACCAGTTTTAAACTGGCATTTTCCGGGTATCCTTTTGTCAAAAGCAGCGAGTAATCCGCCGCCGCACATCTTAAATCACCTATGTTTTCTGTACAGAACAGGTTACTGTCCTGCGGATGAGGGCCTCTATGTTTTCTTTTGTCCGGCATGGCTCTAATTATACTGTTTTTGCCGGCGATGTTGAATAAAATCGTTGGATAAAATTCGAACCTGTGTTATTTTATCGTTTGAACTTGCGGATAAGATTATGACACTGGAGCAGTTACTAAAACTTATGGAAAAACCTCCTGCCCAAAGGCCTCGGGTATCGGCCGACTCGAGAAATATACATCCCGGCAGCATATTCGTAGCAATCAAGGGTACACAGGTTGACGGCCATGATTTTATCGACAGGGCGGTTAAAAAAGGCGCCAAATATATTGTTTCACAGAAACCAGTTACCTCTTCAGCTCAGGTTATACTCACCATAGATACCACCCACACATTTGGTCAGCTTTGCCAGGCATATTTTGATAACCCCAATGACAAGCTTACCAATCTTGCGGTTACCGGTACTAACGGCAAAACGACAACTACATATCTATTCCGTTCCATAGCTGCCAATGCAGGTAAAAAATGTGCTCTTGTAGGAACTGTAGAAGTTGATTTCGGTGACGGCCAAAGAATCATCGAGTCTGCTTTAACTACACCCGATGCGTTTGACTTTGCTTCTTTAGCCAGTCAAATGGTCGATACTGGCGCCGAATATATGATAGCCGAGGCAAGCAGTCACGCCATCGAACAGAATCGTCTGGCCGGTATAAATTTTTCTGCTGCTGCGTTTACAAACCTCACAGGCGACCATCTGGATTATCATAAAACAATGGAAGCCTATTTAGCTGCAAAGCTTAAATTATTTGAAAAACTTTCATCTGATTCTGCAGCGATAATAAATGCCGACGATCCTGTTTGCCGGAAAGTGGCCGCTGTAACCAAAGCGAAAAGTATTTTCTATTCTCTTGGAGAAAAGGCTGACATTACTGCTGATATCATATCAATGGATATTACAGGTACGGTTTTTGATTTGAATCTGCCCGGCAAAAAAGTTCGTGTAGATACGCCTCTGATAGGCTCTCATAATATCAGCAATCACCTTGCCGCAGCTTCTCTTGCATATATCTGTGGTTTTAGCCCTGAGATGATAGCTGAAGGACTTTCAAAATTTGCAGTCGTGCCCGGCAGGCTCCAAAAAGTACCTTTTTCAGGTGATTTCACCGTTCTTGTCGATTATGCCCATACCGATGATGCCTTAAAAAATGTCCTTAATGCCCTGAGACCCCTCTGTAAAGGACGTCTAACAGTGGTCTTTGGATGCGGCGGAGACAGGGACAAAACCAAGCGGCCCCGAATGGCATATGTTGCCAGCCAGCTTGCCGACCGTATTTTTGTTACCAGCGACAATCCAAGGACTGAAGATCCGTCAGCAATAATAAATGATATTCTCAAAGGATTTTCAAACCCTTCTGATGATAAGATTGTTGTCCAGCCGGACAGGAAAAAAGCTATCCAAACCGCTGTCAATTCTGCCCAAACTGATGATATAATTGTTATAGCCGGCAAAGGGCATGAAAATTATCAGATCATCGGCACTGAAAGAAAACCCTTCAGTGATATTGATACTGCCATGGAATTTTTAAGATGAATCCCTTAAGCATAAAAAAACTTGCCGAGATTATAAACGCCAAAACAATCCCTGGCTCGGCAGAAAATATAACCGGCGCAGGTATCGACTCACGGACTCTTTCTAAAGGCAGTGTCTTTTTTGCAATTAAAGGCGAAAACTTTGACGGCCACGATTTTGTCAAACAGGCTCTCGAAAACGGCGCCGCCTGTGCAGTCGTAGAAAAGAAAATCACCGGCATCGATGATAAAAAAATCCTTCTTGTTAACAGCACGGTTGCTGCCCTTGGCGACCTGGCTAAGTTCATAAGAAATAATAATGATTATAAAGTTATCGCGATTACCGGCTCAGCAGGAAAAACTACCGTCAGGAGCCTTGTTTTTCACGTTCTAAGCGGCCAATTCAGGTGCTTTACTGCTCCTAAAAGCTATAACAACAATATCGGTGTGCCTTTGACGATTTTCGATGCTCCTGAAAATTGCGAATTTGTCATAGCCGAGCTTGGCAGTAACCATCTCGGCGAAATCCAATATCTTTCACAAATTGCCTGTCCCGACATAGCTTTGATAACTACAATATGTCCCGCACATTTGGCAGGGCTAAAATCGATTGACCAGATAATAAAAGAAAAAGTCTCAATAACGGCCGGCTTAAAGCCGGACGGAAAATTTTTCATTAACGGAACCTGCAAGGAACTTGTTGATTATTGTCGGGGTGAAAAAATTGACTTCACGACTTTCGGCACGGATAAGGATTGTGATATTCGCGCAAAAGATATAGATCTGTTTGGCGATAAAAGTACCTTTTTTATCGAAGATACCCTGGTGACCCTTCCGCTGGCGTCCAGGGCAAATGTGGAAAATGCATCTGCCGCCTGGGCAATATGTAAATCTATCGGTATCTTACCCGAACAGTTTGCCCGCTCAATGGCAGATATAAAACCGGTTGATATGCGAATGGAGATTCTGAAGTTTGGCCTTGTAACGGTTCTTAATGACTGCTATAACGCCAATCCGGGTTCAATGAAAAATGCAATAGAAACGCTTTCTCTAATGGCCAAACGGAGAAAAACCAGACCGGTTTTTATCTTCGGCCTGATGGGTGAACTTGGCAGCCGGAGTGAAGAATTCCATACCATCCTAGGTCGTCAAATTGCCGAAAACAGAATTTCTGTACTGCTGACAACCAAAGGCGACAGCGCAATTGCTGCCCGAACAGCAGAAAAGTATGCTGATTTTGATATTTCAATCGAAATTTTTGAAAATGTCCCCCAGCTTTGTGATAATCTGTACAAATTTATTCAACCTGACGATATAATACTAGTCAAAGCTTCCCGCAGTGAACATTTTGAATCGGTTGTAGATAAATTAAAGGCCCTTTTAACCGAACAGTAACTAAATTTGCAATTGTAGCTTATGATATATCATCTGTTTTCATTATTGCAGGAGTTCATAACACGCTCACTGGGCTTTTATGCCTGGCAGGAGGTGGCCTTTCGCTGCATAATGGCTGCCTTGACCAGTCTTGTAATAGCCTGGGTCTCAGGTCCGAAAATTATTCGCTGGCTGATGAGAAAAAAGATAGGCGACCGTCCTGAATTTCATCATGAAACCCTCAACGAGCTTAACAAGGAAAAGGCCAATACTCCGACAATGGGAGGAATGATAATTCTTCTTTCGGTATTAGCCGGCACACTGCTTTGGGCAAAGCTCAATAATCCATTTGTCCAGAAGGCAGTTTTTCTGGTTTTGTGGTTCGGCGGGATAGGCGCCGCCGACGATTGGCTGAAACTCACCAGTAAAATTCGTCACCGCAGCCGCAACGGCCTAAAACCCTGGGAAAAACTTGCCTTCCAGTTCGGCGGGGCGGTTCTCATTGCAGTTTTTTTATATTTTGATGTCGCCAACGTCCCGGATGCCACCAGGTTCTGGGTGCCGTTCTACAAATATGGTATTCCCATTACCGGCTGGCTTTTTATAGTAATTGCGATACTTTACATCTCTGCCACCAGTAATGCGGTCAATCTTACCGATGGCATGGACGGCCTGGCAACCGGCTGTATCGCAATAGCAAGTGTAACCCTGGCTATTCTTTGTTATGTCGCATCCGAGTCAATGACCCGTACCTCAACTATGACATGGGCTGGCTATCTTCTCTTACCGCACATACCGCAGACAGGGGAACTTAGCATATTTTTCTCAGCTATTCTCGGCGCCACACTTGGCTTCTTATGGTTCAACTGCCATCCTGCCCAGGCCTTTATGGGTGATATCGGCTCACTGCCCCTCGGTGCCGCCATGGGATACGGCGCCCTGGTTACGAGAAATGAAATACTGCTTCTTATAATCGGCGGCGTATTTGTGGTCGAACTTTTCAGTGTAATTCTGCAGATACTTTATTTCCGCTATACCGGCGGAAAAAGGTTGTTTCGCTGTGCCCCCATTCATCATCATTTCCATCTGGCAGGCTGGTCTGAGCCGCAGGTCGTTGTAAGGTTCTGGCTCCTGGCTGCTGCCTTTGCCGCACTTGCCTTAGTTACCTTAAAGATACGCTGATTATATAAAAAAACCGCCGATTTGAGAATCGGCGGTTTTAAAAACATCGTAAAGATAACTGTTACTGCGGACAAGGTCCAACGTTCCTGAACCAGTTGGTTTTTAGTATAGCCAGATCAACGGTATCTACTCTGCCGGAAAGATTATAATCAGCACATGGATCATATCCGGGCTGAGTATATGTTCTGAACCACGACAGTTTCAAAGCTGCCAGGTCCATAGTATCTACACGAGAAGCACTTGGGCCGCCGTAAGCACCATTGCCGAGTTTCTGAGCTTCACAGCACCAGCAAATCGGCTTGCCGAGAGTGTTCCACATATTCATCATATTGGCAGTAACTGTCAGACCGTTGTTGAATATTCTTCCAACCCACAGGCAATTCGGATCGGGTGTAAACAGATAATCTTCTGTTTCGCCGATAGCATAACCTCCAGCAGGTCCGCAACCGCCGGAATTTACATAACCTGGGTCTGTCCATGGTTGTCCTGAAAGTGTTATTCGCATCCACATATCTTCTGGATCGAGTGTAGGATGCCAAGGTACTAATGGAGGCGAAGTAACAGTGTTTAGACCCACGGCCAGAGAACCTGCAGGATACATATCATTCTGGACTGCCCATTCCGGTGCAGATGTGCCCGCACAATCGGCAGTGTCATCCCAGTCGCCATCTCTATCCCAGTCGCACCAGACATTTACATAAAGGTCAACATTCGGATTGACCACATTTATCTGATAGTCAATTGTAGTCTGCGGATAGCATTTCGGCAGATGCAGAGGTATATTCGGTACGCCGTCATCAGCGCCATCCAGGTCAGATGTATCACTTGCAGGGATGATGTTGTTTGTCGGATCCTGGTCAGGCCCGATATCAGCCTCATTTTCGAGTGTTACATTATTGCCCAGCCAGGCTACGAGTGTCGGCTGCAGGTGAATCGGTCCGAAAGGCGGAGAACCTACAACAAATACCGTGGGGAAGTTCGCACCAATTCCGGGATATGCTGTCATCGGACTTATCACAGAACTGTTGGTGCTGTCAGGTGCATCGCCAAGATCACTTACCGGCTCATTAGGACTGCACGGTATATTACCGTCGATGATAAAGGCAAGGTCGATGGAATTCGGATGAAGCTCGTGTCCATCCGGATATATCAACTCGTCCCATGGACCAGGATGCGGTTCTATCCCGTTACCCCAGACAGCGTCATCGTTCCAGTGATCGATGGAGCTCTTCCAGCCGAATGTCGCATCAGCAGTAGCACCGGTTGGATGTGCCTGGACATCAAGCCAGTAAATTATCGGATCAGTATCCGTTCCCTGCTGACAATAAGCATCAGCTTCGGGAATACGGAAGACATATTTCCAGCAGACAGTATCACCCGGGAAAATATATTCATAGGTTTCAGGATTATACCAGCCTTCCTCGATATTGTCCTTTTCTATAGAAACCTCTGCCGGGTTAATGTCCATAAACCATAAGGTTTCACCGGGCATGCTATAGCCGGTTGAACTCTGGCTGGCAGGAATGTCCGAATGGAGACTCAATGTAAATGTTACATTGTTTGCATCTCCATCCGGCAGTATATCATCTTTCCATGAACCCCAGATAGTGATGTCTGTTATCAGGGTTGTTTCACTGCAGTTGAAATCATCTGCCAGTATCAATGGATCTGATGCGAAGACATCCACACCATTAGTGGTCAAATCAGGTCTTTGCAGCCATTTTACATCCGGCTCATTGGGTTCATTAGGTTCCTCGCCTGTAGTTATTATTCTGAATGCAAGGTCTATTGAATCAGGACTATTCGGATGTCCTACCGGATATGTAAGCTCGTACCATGGACCGGTATAAGGTTCTGAACCGGTTCCCCATACCGCATCATCGTTCCAGTGCTTGTATGAAGTCTTCCAGCCGAAGTTGGCCATAGTGTCAAATGGTTGAGCCTGAACATCAAGCCAGTACACTATAGGGGCGTTTGGCTCGCCTTTTTGTATGAAGGCCTCATTTGGGTCGATCGTAAAAGTATATTTCCAGCAGACGGTATCTGCCTGGTAGATATAATGAGGCTCCGGTATGCCCGGATCCATCCAGCCTTCCTCGATATATTCAGCCTGTTTCTCAGCCGTAAAATCACCCTGGCCGAAATCCTTCATCCAGAGCATCTCGCCCGGCTTGCTGTAATCGTCCGGATTTTGAGGGTCATCTGCCGGGATGTCTTTATGAATACTCAGCGTAAATGATATTGCTGTTGGGTCTCCTTCGAAAGGCAGCTGGTCATTTATCCATGAACCCCAAACAGTTATTTCGGTAATTGCTCCCCGGTCTGTGCAGTTGAAATCATCAGCAAGGATGTATGGATTAACAGCATTTACATCGATGCCATGATGTGTTCTTAGATCGGGCGGCTGCATCCATTTGACTATCCTGGTTGTTGCCTGTGAGTATTTTACCGTTGCGAAATCATAACTGTAATTTGTAGCTTCGCCGGTCACATAAATATTATCCTTATCATAAACGGCAATAGCCTGTCCGTGATCGAAGCTGTTTCCTGTCCCGTTATACCGCATGACCCATTGCTGGGTGCCGGAATTGTCGTACATAATCGTAGCAAAATCCCACTGACTCATTGAATGGTCGCTTTCACCGGTTACATAAACGTTAGGAGGTGAATTCGTATCAATTGCTATCCCATGAGCCTTGTCATCATCGTTGTCACCGTCATAAGTATTTGCCCATTGCTGCACACCGGTAGTATTGTACATAATAGTAAGATAATCATCGTTGCTTCCATTATTTGCACTTCCTGCAACATAGGCATTACCGCTACTGTCAACGACAATAGCTTCGCCGCTGCTGGAAACTCCGAGATATGATCTTGCCCAGAGTTGTGTTCCAAATGCATTGTCATATTTGACAGTCGTGCATGTGCCGCTTGAATTTCCTGTAACATAGGCATCGCCGCTGCTGTCGACTGCGATATCCCATGCGGTGCCGCTGCCGTAATATTGATACCATAGTTCGGTTGCTAAGTCAGCAGTGCATTTAATGGTCATGTATTGTGCCCCGTTTGTGCCGGTTGCATAGACATGACCTGAACCGCTTAATGCGATTCCGTAACCGCCACCCCCACCATAAGTTCTTGTAAACAGTTGTGCACCTGCAGAACTATATCTGATCATAATGAGATTTCCACCGCTTCGGCCGGTTACGTAAACATCGCCGGTAAGACTGTTAACAGCGATATCATGTCCTTCATCGTAGCCGTTTGCTCCGCCGTTGTAGGTAGCGGCCCATTGAAATGTGCCGTCTGTGAGATATTTAAGTGTAAGAATATCTTCGTTGTTTAGGCCGTTATCTGTATAGCCTGTTACATAAACATTACCTGATGCATCAACAGCTATAGCATTTCCAATATCACCGAAGTTACTTCCTGGATTGTAATTGTAATTTCTTACCCATTGCTGAACACCTGCCGAGTTGTACTTTACTGTCGTAACACACCAGCCGTCTGAACCACTGTAGCCTGTTACATAGATATTGCCTGCTGAATCAACGGCAATATCCTCCGAGTAATCAGAGGTGCCTCCTCCGATGTTGTACGTTGCTACCCATTCCTGGGTGACAGCAAATGTTATCTGACCAAAGACTGCTAAAACGATCATCGCAGAAAACCAGCGCAGAAAACAAGATTTTAAATTTGGTACTTTCATTTTTTTTGCCTCCTAATTCTCCAATTAAATTTCCTCAAATGCCCAAAGAGCACACGTTATTTATAAAGGAACTCTCACTGAGGCTCCTCATTTGCCGTACAGCAAAAATTATATTGCTGTTTTATACTTATGTCAAGTTGCAAATAGGTTTGCAGAGCAAAATCGCGATTATTATAGGCCTTTCAAGGAAAAATGCTTTGCCTATCTTTACAATAGTGGACAAAATATGATTTGATATTTTAGGTCTGCTCACAAAAAAACCGGCCGATTAACTCAGCCGGTTTTGTGTGTCACTTTTTATTCATTTTTATTTGAACAGAAATGAGCCGTATTGTGCAGCGCTGCCAAGCTCTTCGTGAATTCTTAAAAGCTGGTTGTACTTGCAGATTCTGTCGGTCCTGCATGCCGAGCCAGTCTTTATCTGTCCGACACCTGTAGCAACTGCCAAATCAGCGATAGTTGAATCTTCTGTCTCGCCGCTGCGATGGCTTATAACTGCGGTATATCCGTTTCTGCCTGCCAGATTAATTGCTTCGATAGTTTCTGTCAGTGTTCCGATCTGGTTTACCTTGATAAGTATTGAATTTGCCGCACCTATCTCAATTCCCTTTGCCAGTCTTTCTGTATTGGTGACAAATAAGTCATCACCTACCAGTTGGCATTTTCCGCCCATCTGTTCTGTCATCTTCTTCCATCCATCCCAATCATCCTCAGCCAGGCCGTCTTCAATGCTTACGATAGGATATTTATCAGCCCAGGATGCCCAATGCTTGATCATATCATCGGATGTTACCTTATTATCCGGGTCGGACTTGAAGAATTTATATTTCCCGTTATCCCACATTTCCGTCGAGGCCGGGTCAAGGGCAATAGCGACCTGTTCACCTGCCTTGTATCCTGCTTTTTCAATAGCATCGAGTATAACTTCGATTGCCTCATCGTTTGTTTTCAGTGATGGAGCAAATCCGCCTTCGTCGCCGACAGAGGTATTATAACCTTTTTTCTTCAAAACGCCTTTTAGCGTATGGAATATCTCGGCTCCCATCTGCAGTGCCTGCGGGAAGTTCTCCGCTCCGATAGGCATAGCCATAAATTCCTGAAAATCGACATTATTGTCTGCGTGTTTTCCGCCATTGAGAATGTTCATCATCGGCACAGGCAGTACATTTGCGTTACATCCGCCTAAGTATCTGTAAAGCGGCAGACCTACCGAATTGGCCGCTGCCTTGGCCACCGCCAAAGATACACCCAGTATCGCATTTGCACCGAGATTAGCTTTGTTCTTTGTGCCGTCGAGTTTTATCATAAACTGGTCTATTTCTTCCTGGCACATAGCATCGGCGCCGAGCAGTTCCGGTGCGATTTTTTCGTTAACGTTAGTCACAGCACCGAGAACACCTTTACCCAGGTATCGTTTTTCCCTGGTATCGCGAAGCTCAACCGCCTCATAAGCACCTGTACTTGCCCCGGAAGGCACAGCCGCTCTGCCGAACGAGCCGTCATCGAGCAGTACATCAACTTCTACCGTCGGGTTGCCCCGTGAATCGAGTATTTCTCTTGCTGTGATATCAACAATTGTCGTAAGCATTGTCTTTTCCTTGTCTTACTGAAATTCATCTCTTTATACCTCGCCACTGCGGCAAGGATATTTAGGCCGAAAAGCATAACTGCAATACCCCCTTAAGTCAAGGATTAAACTTTAGATAGGGTATAGGGGGTAGGGTTTAGGGTATAGGAACGAAAAACAGAGAAAATATTTAGCCCCCGGTTTTACCGGAGGTTTATAAAATCGTTTAGCCCCGCCATCTTGTATGGCGGGGTTTTCGTCATTGCGAGCTTGCCCCTTAGGGGCGCAGCGCGGCAATCTCGTTTAACCTTCCTCATTCTTCTTTCGATTTCCTCTTTTGATGATTTTGACAAGAAATATTCCAATAAGCACCCCGGCTATTAAGGCAGCAACTCCCCAGCCCATACCGTATGCCTGACCGACCATTATCCCGACTATAACGCCTGTAAGTATAAATATAAATTCCATAAGTTTCTCTACTTAATGTTTTTGTTAATCTATATAAAACATCGCTATTAGTCTAAAATCAAGGCAAATTTCGTTTTAAAAAAACCGTGAAATCAGCGTAATCTGCGGTTAAAATAAATCTATGAAGATTCCTATAACAAAATACGGTTTGCCACAGGTTGTTATTTACCCCGGCCTGTGCATTGTTGCGATGATAATACTCGATTTCTTTTATGTCCTTGCCTTGCCTGGTGCAAAAGCGATTGCTGTGGTTCTCTGGATAATGGAAGCCATCTTAGTAATTATTATATTGTGGATTTTGTCCTTTTTTCGCGATCCTGACAGAAAAGTCCCGGCAGGGGACCATTTACTCGTCTCGCCTGCCGACGGTAAAATCACCGATATAGAAGAGGTTGACGAGCCGGACTTCATCGGCGGCAAGGCAAAACGCATCGGCATATTCCTGAGTATTTTTGATGTCCATATCAATCGCACACCCTGTGCGGTAAAATTTGAGAAAATCACTTATCATAAGGGCCGTTTTACCAATGCTATGCATCCCGAAAGCGGCAGAGTCAACGAATCTAATGATATAGCAATGACCCGTCTGGCAGAGCCGAAAGATAAGCTTTTAGTTCGCCAGATAAGCGGGGCAATAGCCCGCAGGATCGTTTGCGATGCAAAAGAGGGTCAGGAATTTGCTGGCGGGGCGGTTTTCGGTATGATAAAATTCGGCTCAAGAACGGAGCTTTACCTGCCCGCACAAAGTAATGCGAGAATAATCGTCAAGATTGGCGACAAGGTAAAAGCGGGACTTACAATACTTGCAGAATATGACCGAACTTAATGAAAATCACGAAAATGGTCAAGGCGGACTCTTACAGGCCGTTCGTAAGCGAAGGCTGAAATATATCAGCATCCTGCCTTCCATTGTAACGCTTATGAACGGAATTTGTGGTTTTGCCGCGGTAGTTTTTGCTGCCCATGCCGGCAGGGCGGACATTGTCAGTGCGGATATTTATGGAAAACCCTTCCCTTATTTTACCGCTGCCTGTTATATGATTTTCCTGGCAATGCTTGCTGACATGCTCGACGGCCGAATCGCGCGAATAAGCAAAAGCACCTCCAGCTTCGGCGGCCAGCTCGACAGCATGTGCGATGTGGTAAGTTTCGGTATGGCGCCGGCATTTCTAATGCTGAAGTTTATGGAAGGAAAAATAAATTTCAATCCCGCCTTTAACGTTTTTGTATATCGTTTCTTCTGGCTTGCAGGTGCTATATATCTGGGCTGTGCGGCTATCCGGCTGGCAAGATTCAATGTTGAAAATGAAGAAGATGAATCAAGCCACAACAGCTTCCTCGGTCTGCCGTCTCCTGCTGCCGCTGCCGTTGTTGCAAGTTTTATAATACTTCATCAGTACCTGATAAGGCCCGATGGCGCACAAACTTTATTGAGTGTCGCTGTCAGCCGTACTATAACGGTAACGTTACCTTTTATTACCGTCGGCCTTGCTGTTTTAATGATCAGCAGGATTCGCTATCCGCACCTCGTAAATATCTATCTCCGCGGCCAAAAACCTTTTTCGTCTTTCCTGTGGACGATAGCTGCTATCTATCTTATCATTTACAGTTTCGAGATCGCATCAGCGATAATCTTCTTCGCTTTTGCTTCCAGCGGTGTTGTAAAATGGCTCTACGGCCGCCGTCTTGCCCATAAAAATGCTGTCGAAGAATCCGAATCACCGCCGGTTGCCATCTCACAATAAGAAAGGAGTACAACTTGAAACAGAGCAAAAGACATGTATCCCGTGAAGTAGGTCTTGAAATCGGTCATCTTCTCGGCAAAGGCCTGTTCAGACTTGACCATTTGCATTATGGCCTGTGGAAAAAGGGCCTCGAGCCTGATGTTCTCAATCTTCATATCGCCCAGGAAGAATACTGCAAGTTTATTATTGCCCATATTCCTGCCGAGGTGAAGTCGATTATTGACGTCGGCTGCGGTGCCGGAGCATTTTCAAAAAAACTGGTTGATTTGGGTTATAACGTTGACTGTGTCTGTCCTACTGAGTACCAGAACAAGATCGTCGAAGAGCTTCTCGGCGATTCGAGCGAAGTTTTCAAGTGTAAATTCGAGGATGTCCAGACAGACAAGAAATATGACATGGTAATGTTCTGTGAAAGTTTTCAGTATATAAAGCTTGAATATGTAATTGATAAGGCTGTCTCTTTAGTCAAGCCGGGCGGATATATGCTTATCTGTGATTTCTTCAAAAAGTATTCCCCGGACTTATGCTGCGTAAGAGGAGGGCACAAACTCGATAAATTTGAAGCAACCCTTGAAACATCTCCTTTTGAGATAATTGAAGACGTTGATATTACCGAGCAGACCGCTCCGAATATAGATATCCTGAATCATATCACACAGGATGTGATGTTTCCCGTTATAGGTGCTGTTGAGAAATTAGTTCATAGCCGGCACCCATTGGTTTTGAAACTTATCAAATGGAAGTACCGTAAGAAGATTGCCAAGGCCGAACAGAAATATCTCCACAGCAACCGAACAGGCGAAGACTTTGCCTATTACAAAACCTATCGGTTATTCCTCTGCCGCAGGACGAAATAGAGGGTTTTTAAAATCCTTTATTTCCCCTCAAAAATCGGCCATAGCTCCTATAAAATCGCCGCCAGGACGGTAAATTCTTGATTTTTAAGGGTGATTCCAGTACAATAAGGAAGATTGCATCATAGAGGTTTATTCATTTTTTAGATGGGTATTTAAAGAGATAATGCTTGTGCGAATTACGCAAAATTAAAGGAGGTACCAATTATGTTACATAAACTTTCAATTATTTTTGTTCTGTCTTTTGTATTTATTTTAAATGCAAATATTGCTTTAGCCGTGCGTGTGCCGGCCTATGTGACCGATGTTAATGCCCCTCAGCCGACTGTACCGCCGCCTAACGATCCGCCGTGGGATTATTCTCAAAATGTTGGATTGGTTACATTACAGCCAGGCGACCACATCTGGGTTGGTGCGTATAACAAGTACGACCCGAACAGGTCTAAAAGCGTTTCTGTTCGCATGAAGGGTTTTCCTGGCAACCTTGATGCTAATTCAGTAGTCGGCTATGAGCCGAACGGCACAACGGTTACAGGATCTACTTCGGTAAACGGCCATTTTGACAGCGGTAAATACACGTGGTTCTTCAGTTTTTATTACCCGATACAACCGGCATGGGAAGCGATTAAAATCGTTAATAATGATTCTAACAATAATCACATAAGCGATATTAACATTTGGTACACTTGCTATGGCAGCAGTAACGTGGAAAATCGCTCAGAGCTTAACGAATGTTCGCTGGGTCATTCCGACCATCCCGCTCAGATTACACAAATACTTTTTGCTCACACATCCGCCAATACTAATCCAGGGGTTCCGCCGACTTTAACCGTCTCCGATCCTGGTGAGATTTGGGTAGATGCATATATTACACACGATGAAGACGGTGACCCTCTTCCGCAAGGCGGCTGGTTATGGACTTGTGTAGCTGGTGATGGCATTGCTGCTGAAGAAAAATTTGATATATCCCTGACGACTGAAGAATGTCTGCCTCAAGGTGGGTGTATGTTACATGTATTCGATGAACTCACGATGGAATGGAGTGAGTTTCCTCAGCTCCCAATGGCCGAACCACAGGCTAACCCAGCCGATATTAACAGAGACTGTATAGTTAACTTTGGTGACTTTGCTGAATTTGCTCTTCACTGGTTAAAAGAATACTAATATTCTTTATTTCTCGAACTGAATATCGCTGAGGACAAGCTGTATCGTGGGCTTGCCGTAAAAATTGTCTATCTGCGGCTCGAATGCGACATTGAAAAATTCATTTTCCAGAAGCTGCTTTTCTATGTTCGCCATGCCGAAACCAATACATCGCATCTGCCCGCTATTGTCACAGATTGCTATCTGCAGATGTTCCCCGCTTCGGCCGACCCTTCTTGGTGATGCGACCAGTCTGACACCTTTTGCCGCGAATATCGGCGTCGGATTTCCTCTCCCGAATGGACCTAACGTTGCAAGTGATTTCACAAAAGGTATAGTTAGATCTTTTAAACTGCAAACCGCGTCTATCTCGAGTTTGCCGACAACCTCATCAATGCTCCAGTTATTAACAGCATAATTTTCCAGAGTTTCGGTAAACTTGTCGATTTTATCAGCGTCTATTGTCAGTCCTGCCGCCATAGCATGTCCGCCGAAAGAGTTTAATTCATCGCTGCAGGCCGTGATGGCTGCCAACAGGTCGAAACCCTCGATTGAACGGGCTGAACCCTGAGCCTTGCCGTCTGAGATATTGAACAAAATAGCCGGCTTACAATATCTGTCAACAAGTCTTGAGGCAACAATTCCAATCACTCCGGTATGCCAGTCCTCACTGGCAAGGACAATGGTCTTTCTTTCAGGCTTATCCATTCCTGTACCGCTCATCATTGCACTGGCGTGTTTGAAAATCTTTTTTTCGAGTTGCTGTCGTTGTTTATTCTGTTCCTTGAGATACTCGGCTATGCGCATTGCCTTTATTTCATTATCGCTTGTCAAAAGTTCCACTGCCAGCCGGGCGTGTCCCATTCTGCCTGCTGCGTTGAGCATAGGGGCCAGACAGTAACCTATATGAAAACTGTCTATCGTATCACTTGTTACGTTTGCTGCATCGATAAGAGCTCTGATTCCAGGCAGCCTGGATTCACCAAAGGCACGCAGCCCGAAACTGCTGATAATCCTGTTTTCGCCGCGTATATTGATAACATCTGCGATAGTGCCCATGGCCGCTAAAATTGTGGCATTCACGAGAAACTGTTTCAGATGTTCAGGCGTAGCTTCACCGCCCTTAATGCGGTTAACAACTGCCCATGCCAGCTTAAAAGCGACTGTAGCGCCTGCATTTTCCTGCGATGGATAATCTTCATTGAGATTAGGATGTACAATCGCAACTGCCTGTGGAACAGAACCGTCAGACGCCGGCCTGTGATGATCCGTTATGATCAGGTCAATATTATTATCCTTCGCAGCCAGTGCGGATTCGAAAGCTGTTATGCCGCAGTCAACACTGATAAGAACCTTTGCTCCGGTTTGGACGATTTGCTCGATCGCTTCTATATTTAACCCGTAACCTTCCTCTATCCTGTGAGGAATATAATAATCAACGTTGGCCCCGATCAGCGTAAAAAGCCTGAGCAGAATTGTAACTGCTGTGATTCCATCAACATCATAATCACCATAAATGACAATCTTTTCTCTGTCTTTTATGGCTTTTTCGATACGGTCTACTGCCCCGGATATGCCGGGCATACGCTCCGGCTCGATAAGCTCATTCAATTTCGGATCAAGAAAACTTCTTGCTTCATCAGCGCTTTTGATACCTCTGTTTATCATTGCCTGGGCAAGCAAAACAGAGACCTTTAACTCGCCGGCAAGCTCAGCAGCTGTGCTGTCAGCAGGGAAAATATGCCATATTTTCTTTCGCATCCGCGACGATCGTCGCATTTATACCTCTAAAACATTAGTTGAATGCTTTTATTTATCTAAAACATAATTATAGCAGCAGGTTACTGATTGTCAAAAGAACTATTATAAATGGATAAATAATCTTAAAAAACAAAACCTCCCGTAGATGATTGTTTCAAATACGGGAGGTTGCTTTTAACCTGCTTCACTTATTTTTTAGCTTCTGTTTCAGCCTTTACGGCTGGTACGGCTGTCTTAAATTTAAGCGCAATGCTTTTACGGTTGTCGCCGCCTTGATAGGTCAGACTGTATTTGTAGTCGGTCCCGTCAAAATTTACGGTTACATTAGCGCCTTCCGATGCTGTTTGACCGTTAACCTTATCAAAACGTCCGTTGGCTCGGCTGACTCCTTGATTTTCTACAAGAACGATATCAGCTTGAGGAGGTACTGCAATCGCACTGACGGCTAAATTTGTTTCAACATCGTCCTCACCCATATCGAGATAGATAAGATCTGTCTGAATCGGACTCACACCTTTGCTGTCAAGCTGGAATTCGAGAGTGCCCCGGCCCGGCTTTTTTCTGCCGTCATTTCCTACGAAGAGCTGTTTTATCGTGATTCTGCCGTTGCTTCCGACGATTGTAAGTGTCCCTTCAGCCAAATCATCTCCTGTGCCGTTTCCACCTACAAGGATCCTTCCCTTGGAAGTATTAGCTTTATATTTAATAGTACCGCCGCTGATAGTATAAAATCCTTTACCGTCATTAGGATTCTTTTGACTGGTACTGGAACGTCCTATCTTGAGATCATTAGCCAGGATCAAAGTGCCTCCTGTTTGATTGACACAACCCATTGGTCCGCTGTTAGCACTGCCCCCGGCACCTACGCGAAACTCACCTATGCCGAGTTGGCCGCCTTCCACTATTTCCAGCTTTGGCATATTATTCATATCGTTTCCGCCGGCAATACTCATTTTGCAGATATACTCACCGATGTCGCTGTCTACCGTGCATACTGCATTTTGCTCCACAATTTTTATTTCCCCATCCGCATTAGCCGGTGCAGGTGGTATACTTGGCCCGGGAAGCCAGTATGCATCTTTCCATGAACCGGTTCCAGGGGTCTTATTGGCGTCTTCTGCAGGTGCGCCTTTCCATCTCGCGATAGTTGCTGAAAATCCATTACTGCTGATAAAGACTGTCAATAGAACAGCTATAATTACCCATTTAAGCTTCATCTTGTTACTCCTAAAATTAAATTAAACAACTTGTTACATTAGCCGGCCATTTTCTCAGAATCACCTTAAAAAAACAAGACAATTTTACCTTTTTTGCCTATCCTTTTCCTTTTTGCGTTTATCTTGTTTTAATATTATAATATCTCTCCAAAAAAATACGGAAAAGAAGATATTATATTGAGGGTTGCTATGAAATATATATTTATTGCGATTGTTACTTTTACACTTATATCCACATTGTCTTCTGTCCTGGCTGTTCCCCAATCGTACAGGCCGGGGGACAGGTTTGGAAGATATTGGGACGATTTCACTGCTAAACCGGACTCCTGGTATCAAAGTAAGGAGGGGGTTAGAATAACTAACAACGTCCTCTCATGGCAAAGCGCTCAGGGCTCCTGGCCGAAAAATATTGAGACTTTTTCTGAGCCGTTCACCAGCGACCCCAATACTTTAGAAGGTACTTTCGACAATGCTGCGACAACCTGTGAAATTCGGTTCCTGGCCCGGGCCTTTCGTGCAACCGGAAACGACCGTTGTCACAATGCTGTTGAAAAAGCTGTCAAACATATTCTTCAGGCACAATATCCGACCGGCGGCTGGCCCCAGACTTATCCGCCTGGCGGAGGGTATTCACGTTATATCACATTTAACGATAACTGTATGACTCGTCTGATGGTACTTCTGCGAGAGGTTGCTGTCTCACCGGATTTTGATTTCCTCAGGGTTGACATACGAAAAGCTGCACAGGAAAATTTCAACCGAGGCATCAATTGCATTCTTAAATGTCAGATAAAAGTTGATGGCAAATTAACCGCCTGGTGCGCTCAGCATGATGAAATAGACTATTCTCCTCGACCGGCCCGTTCTTATGAGCTTGTTTCTATAAGCGGTTCCGAAAGTGTTGGCATACTTGAACTTCTGATGACAATTGAAAACCCCTCGGATGAAATTATCCGTGCCGTAAAAGCAGGTGTTGAGTGGTTTGATTTAGTTAGACTCTCCGGCATACGTGTCGAACGTAAAAAAAGCGACCGTGTTCTCGTAAAAGACTCTGATGCTCCATTCATCTGGGCAAGGTTTTATGAAATCGGCACTAACCGTCCATTTTTCTGCGGCAGGGACGGAATAAAAAAATATAAAATGAGCCAGATCGAAGAAGAACGCCGCAGAAAATATGCCTGGTATGGCTATTGGCCCAGTGAATTACCGCAGAAATATAAAGAATGGGCTAAAAAACATCTGGTTGTCGATAAGCAGCTTTAAAAAAAACGGCCCTGATTTCTCAGGGCCGTAATATGCAATATTAAAAAACCTTTAACTTTGATTTAAATTTCATCAGTTATATGCATCAGGATCAAAGTTTCCAGTAATCGGCCAGCCTTCATTTTCACAGCCATAGTCACTTCTGCCGCGACAGGACATCCACTGGTATAGGATATGGATTAACTCACCCCTGTTGGTGATATAGGAATCGCCGCCTCTGTCTATTTGGTAATACTGGGCGAAGTACCAGATATCTTCATTGTTAACTATACAGTCATAATTCTGGTCCCATGCCGGCCAACCTGCATGCAGGGCAGTATCATCATCCGGTATAGGATCGCCAGGATCCCAGGTATAACCTCCAAAATCCGGCTCAAGACATTCCCATGGAACTGTTGTAAATGACCATACAGGAGTTTCAACTGTAGTGAAAGACCCGGTAGTCTTAACCTGCATGTAATAAGTCGTACTCGGCATAACGTCCATGCTGACACTATGCTCAGAGCGAACTGTACCATCTGCTGTGCCTTGTGAAGTTGTCGGAGGATTAGATGTATCACAGTAAATCGTATCTGTAGCTGCTGTCTGGTTAAGGCCTGAGTACCATTTCAGATTGATGCTTGTTGGATAGCTTGGTGCATAGACCATTGTATCGCCATCCTTTGGTGTCGGAGCTGATGCCCTTCTGATGGTCTCATTGGTTGAAGCAGTATACTGCTCGATATGGATAGTACCCTCATCACCATCAAAGGCAAGACCCAAACCATTATGATTTGGATATGTTCCGCTCTGTACGATAATGCCGTGCTCGCCGCCTGCGACTGACATAGTACCAGTATTGGTATAGCCGCCGCTGCCGTGGAAGACAGCTATACGGCCGCCGGCACCGCCGCCGCCGGTGTTATTACCTTTTTCATTACCATCGCCGCCATTGCCTCCTTCTGCTTCGATAACGCCGCTGTTGGTAAAGCTGCCTGCAGGACCGGTAACAAACTTGATAGATCCGCCGGAGCCGCCGCCTGCCGGA
>JAFGGI010000051.1 GCA_016930635.1 Sedimentisphaerales bacterium
ATTTTCTTATACATAGCGCCTCTATATATAGGGAAAAACTTGCGCGCTTTTTTAAAAAAAGTGCAAAAGAAAATTTTGTCCGGAATTCTAAGTGCTTGTGTGAAAGGGAGAAAAATTTTTTCATTTTTTCAAAGCGCGCAGGTTTTTTCCTGCGCGTTTTCGACCCATAACGGACAAAACTTAGCCACAAAGGCACAGAGAAGCAAAGCTTTTAAACCACGGATTGCACCGATTTTTAATTCAGATTTTACCTGTCCGGTTTTTATTGGATTTCGGACAGAATATTCCTTATAATATATGGTAACCAGTTAAATGGAGGCTGACATTGGGTAAAAAGATATACGTCGGAAATATGGGACCTAAGGCTGATCAGGCAAGTTTAGAGGCACTGTTTTCAGTATTCGGGACCGTTGAAAAGGCCTATATAGTCACGGACCGCGAAACCGGTAAGAGTAAAGGTTTCGGATTTGTCGTGATGAGCACCGATGAAGAAGCACAGAACGCAATAAAAGCTCTGGATGGGAAAAACTGCGGCGGATTTACAGTAAAAGTCAATGAAGCAAAATCAAAATAGCAATCAAATCAATCTCTAAAACTTCATTCCTGAGATTTCAAATCCGTAACCTGGCTGTTTGGAATTCCGGATTTTAGATTTTCTCTCCTTGTGCGGGCTCTTGCTAAAATACCCTCAAGCTGCTGTTCAAATGCACCGTCTTGTTTTTTTACATCATATATGCCGGGCGTATTTTCATTTAAACGCCGCTGAGGTTTTGTATTGCTGTTTTGCAGGCTGTTGATCCAGCCGCGAATCTGTCTCGAACACGATTCTGCCTGCAGTTTGATATCTGAAATTTGAGATTGCAGATGCGCCGCTTGCGGCAGCTGTTCTGCAAATAGCAGCATTGAGCGCATCTGGCCGCAAGAGCCGCGTGAAACATATAAGAAGTTAAGCAATTGGGGAGTTGTACCCTGCTCGAAGCCGGCGGCGATATTATTAGAAACCGATAACGAAGAGAGTCTTATCTGGCTGCGCAAGTCGCCGGCCTGGTCGAAAAATTCATCTTTCGTCAGTTCATAAACACTTTTGGCCAGTTCAATAGCGTCTTTCCAGACAGGTAAATCCTCGAATCGTTCGTATTTCATCTGTACCTCCATTTTTCTCTTGAGTTCAAAACTTAGTTATTCGGGATTCTAACCTCGAAATAAAAAATTTCAATACTTAAATCCTCCCTGCACTAAAAATTTATTGCAATAAGACAGTTGCAAAATAAAAAACCCCCCGCTCTTGCTTTCGCAAGAAAGTGCGGGGGGTTTTGTTTTACATTTTAGTTTTAAATTACTACGGACATTCAGTCAGCCATTCGTCACAGAATGTGGCCAGATCATCCATATCGACAAAGCCGTCGCCTGTCGGGGCAGGTGCAGTATCACCCATTACGGTTTCCGTTTGCCAGTTACCTGCCAGTATAGCATAGTCGTGTCCATCGACTGTGCAGTCGTAATTAATATCGCTCGCTATTATACAGGGACAGCCGACGGTGTAAGTAATTTCCAGGTAAGTATGGGCACTGCCGTACTCACTTGCTTTGAGATTAGTTCCTGTTAATGAATCGTTTACAAGCAGCATACCGTAATTATCCGCTGTGCCGTTGACCCACTTTTGCACAATGTCAGTAACATCGACTGAAGGATAATATATATGGTCACCTTGTATCAATTCTACCTGGCCGAGCAGTTCGGCAGCATCTCCGCCGGGTGTAGTCCAGGGGTCATCTGTATCGGCGATGTTCCATGTAGTGGTCATTTCAACCCAGTCGTGAGTAACCCGATACAGGTCCATAAACTGGTCCGCCTGCCAGTTGACCTGCTGCCAGCCGTAAAATGCGATTTCAGCATTTACAATCCTGGCTGCTGTCAATTCCGGCGGGAAATTGAACTTTACGATATAATTGTCGATCGGACCGCTCAGATAAGCAGTTGAGCCGTAATTGGTAGTCGGATTTGACTCCAGCAAAAAGGAATCTTCAACTTCTGAAGTGGATTGCAGTGTTATGGTTGTAGTTGAACCGGCCAGATACTGCGAAGTTTCATTAGAATAGGCCGAATCCCCGGTGCCGTTGCGGGCAAAGACACGATAAGTATATGTATGGTAAAGCTCGGTATCGCTGTCCTGATAGGTCGTGGTATTCGCAGGGATCGCATCATCAAGAACGTCAAAGCCGTTGGAGTCGATTTCACGTTCGAGAACAAAGTTATCTTCGTTATTGCTGTTATCCGTCCAGGACAGACTTATCGTCGTGCCGATTATGGTCGAACCAAGTCCTGACGGTGCATCCGGAACTGAAGGAGCAACATATTCTGAGGTCTCATTGGAATAATCGGAATCGCCGTAGCCGTTGTGAGCTTTTATGCGGTAAGTATATGTGTGATACATAGCCAGACCTGAATCCTGGTAGGATTCGGTATCGGCGCCGATCGTATCATCGAGTACTTCAAAGGCATTGGCATCAACTGCACGTTCGAGCACAAATGTTTCTTCATTATCGCTGTTATCTGTCCAGCTAAGGTCTATCGAATCGGCGCTGCTGATGACAGAGGCCAGAGCCGACGGTGCGGCCGGCAGTTGTGAAGTGATAACTCCGGTGGCGATATTGGAAGGCTGCGAATCACACTCGCCCAGGTCGCGGGCAGAAACTCTGTAGCGATATGTGCCGTAGGCAAGTGAAGTATCGGTAAAGGTCGTTACATCGGCTGATACGACAGCATAATTACTGTCCCACGCCCCGCCGTCGACGCTGCGGTGTACGATGAAGTAATCTTCATTATTCGGGTCGTGTGAATTATCTGTCCAGTTAAGGACTATTTCCTGAGTAACCAGGTTTGCATCAGCAGTAAGGCCGCTCGGGGCCGGCAGACAGGGTGAAGTGTTCCACCCGCCGAGATGCGCCCAGAGCCACCAGGCGGCATAGCCTTTCTGGTTGCCGTTTAAAGCCTGACTGTGAGCCGGGGTGCAGTTAAACCAGTCAACACCTTCGGTATGACTGCCCTGCCAATCCAGCGCCCAGTTGCGGTCAAGTGAACCGTTGTCGTCGCTGTCATAAGCACAATTGTCATTACACAATAGCGGCATATAATTTACCAGCTGGTCAGGGTCGTAGCTTTCGATATCGGCGAAATCATATAAAATTTTATTATTAGCTATGCAGTAGTCACGTATCTGCTGATTGCGAAGATTGAGATTGCCCGTTTCGCCTGTTCCATCAAGATGGCCTGTCATATAGACAAAAGCAATATTCGGATAATTGGCTTCCAACTGACTCATAGGAGCAAGATAAGTATCAATCATAGTCTGTTCTGTTCGTGACGAAGCCTGGCCGCACCATGACCATATAATAACATTTGTTTCAGGATGAGTCTGTCCTCTGCCGGTATTGGCATCAGGAGGACCAAGGTAAGTTAAAGTATTATCCACCCATTGAGGATAATAACCGACATCGCCGCCCATTGCGCCGTCATGCAGGTCGAGCTCATTGGGGTCGCCGCCATGGCTCCAGGCAAAAATGTCAGTAGGCAGTGACAAACCCAGACCGCCGTTGTTAGCAAAGCCGATCAGGCCGTTCATTCCGGTGATAAGCTGTGAGCCGTGCGATGTATGACCGTAGGCGATATGAAGATTTTCTTTTGCCTGCTCGATAGCTGACTGCGGTATCGCTGTGATGTCAACACAGGTATGGTCAACAACGATCGCATAAGCAGGGTCATACGCTTTGGCTGTGTGTGGAAATAAAACGAAAATTAATACGAAAACGAAAGAAATTAATGCACCGAGCCTCATAAATATCTCCTTAAATAAAAGCAATAATTATAATTGCGAGGGTAAAACTGCAGAAACGATGCACCTATCACCCCGACTCCTGAGGGACATTATACCTGAAAATCGTCTGGATTTCAATTAAATTTAGATTAGTCTTTGTCGTTAATATGCGCAAACTTTAACGATTATAAGCATAGTACGGCCCGATGTACTGTCTGAGTAAAAATTTATGAGCAAAAGGCCCGATAAAAACAACCCCATTGTGCCGATATAAGCCCTTGAAAATAAAGATGTTAAAAAAAATTAACGGTATTCAGGAATAATTTATTTAGACTTGAATCGCATAGCCGATTAACGTAATATAGAAGTGCTAAGCGATTTGCAGACTGTGGTAGTTTGCGACGGATAATCGCAAAGGACGGGGCAATGCCCCTTAAATGATTTATTAAGTTACAAAAGCACTGAGAGCGGGCCGATCGGCGATAGAGAATGTTCTCAAGTCGGTTTAACTCGTGGACCAGTGAATAAAAAGAGAAAAGAAGTTTTTCAAAAATCATGGTTTGTCTTACATTGAAAGCTAATTTGTCGGACTTTTTAGAAAGAAAGCAATTGTTTTGCGAGGTTCTAAAGGAACCTGTTTAGCGGGAAGATGTAAACTCTGAGTTTTTGAAAAGGATTTCGGCTTTTATCATTTCTTTTGTAGCTTGTGCTGCCTTACCTGCGTTATCCGTTTATAAATAAATTATAGGACGACGTACAGGAAAGGTTTGAAAAATGTTTATTCTGGCACTAGCGAATACCTGGGCGGCCATCATTATCGGATTTTCCGTTATCTTCGGGGCTTCTGTAGCGATTATTATAAACAAAGTTGTATCCATAATAAGAACAGACAGCCTTAAATATAACCTTGCCAAACAGATGAAGGAAGCAAAGAGGGAGGCGGAAAATATCCTCAAATCCGCCCAGCTCGAGGCCACCGCCGAAGCATTAAAGAAAAAAGAAGAACTCGTAGCTGAGACAAACCAGGCAAAGGCACAGATCCGTGAGGCTGAAAAACGACTGAGCAAACACGAAGATGCTATTGACAAGCAAAACGAGCTGCTCGGCCAGCGGGAAAAAGCCCTGCAGCATACCGAGCAGAACTTAAAAAGCCGGGCAACTCAGCTCGATAACAGAGAAAAGGAAATCAACGGCATTATCGCCCAGCAGAAAAATCAGCTCTTAAAGATTTCCGCAATGAACGCTGAAGAGGCAAAACAACTTCTTCTCAAAAAGCTCGAAGACGAATGTGAACACGAAATGAACTCAATTATTCAGCGTAAAACAGAAGAAACCCAGGAAGCCTGCGAGGAAAAGAGCAGGGAGATCATAAGCTCAGCGATACAGAGATATGCCGCCGAGCAGACCTGTGAAGTAACCGTTTCGACAATTGACATACCAAGCGACGACATGAAGGGCAGGATAATCGGCAGGGAAGGAAGAAACATCCGTTCGTTTGAAAAGGCAACAGGGGTAGATGTTATCGTCGACGATACACCCGGCGTTATTGTCATCAGCAGCTTCAATCCGATAAGAAGGGAAGTTGCCCGTTTGTCTATGGAAAGGCTCATACAGGACGGCAGAATACACCCGAGCAGGATCGAAGAGCTTGTGGCACAAACCAAAAAAGATGTTCATCAAAAAGCTATGCAGATAGGAAAAGAAGCTGCAGTCGAAGCGGATATAAGGGGCCTCAACAATAAAGTACTTATGGAGATAGGCACACTGAATTTCAGGACCAGCTACGGCCAAAATGTTCTCAGGCACAGTATAGAAGTTGCATACCTGGCCCAGGTAATGGCAGATGAACTGGGACTCAACGGTTCTATTGCAAGAAGGGCCGGTTTTCTGCACGATATCGGCAAGGCTATGGACCATGAAATAGAAGGCGGCCATCCGGCTATCGGTGCAAACTTCCTCAAGAGGTTTAACGAGTCGCCTATCATATTAAATGCGGTTGCTGCGCACCACGGCGACATGCCAGCCGACAATCCGTATACACCTCTCGTTGCCGCGGCAGATGCGATAAGTGCATCGAGGCCGGGAGCAAGAAGGGAAACTCTTGAACGATATATCAAGAGACTCGAAAAACTCGAAGAGATAGCGAACCAGTCGCAGGGCGTTGAAAACTGCTATGCTATTCAGGCCGGCAGGGAAATACGCGTTATTGTCAATGCCAAAAATGTAGATGACGATACCGCCATGAAAACCGCCCGTGATATCGCAAAGAAAATCGAAGAAGAACTAACCTATCCGGGCGAAATAAAAGTTACACTGCTGCGGGAAGTTCGCTGCATAGAATACGCAAGGTAAAAAATGAAACTGAATATACTATGTATCGGCGACATAGTCGGAAGGCCGGGCAAACGAGTCGTGGCCGATAATCTCGCTGCGATCGTAAAAGAGCATAATATCGACTGCGTTATTGCCAATGCGGAAAATGCGGCGGGCGGCTCAGGCCTTACACCGCAAATCTATAACAAACTCATAAAATACGGTGTTAATCTTATTACGCTCGGCGACCACGTTTTTAAAAAGAAAGGTATAGTCCCAATTCTCGAAGAGAATAATAATGTCTCAAGGCCGGCAAACTACTCAGCACATGCTGCCGGCAGAGGGATAGCTTTATACAAAACCGAAAAAGGACCCGTTGTCGCCGTTGTAACGCTTATCGGCAGAATCTTTATGAAACCTGCCGACAATCCTTACGATTGTATCGATTCAGTATTAGGCAAACTTAAAAACGAAGCGGATATCATTTTCGTGGATGTGCACGCAGAAGCTACGAGCGAAAAAATCTCTATGGGTTACTATCTCGACGGCAGGGTAAGTTGTGTATTCGGCACACATACACATGTCGTTACAGCAGACGAAAAAATCCTGCCCAACGGCACCGCATATATAACAGACATCGGAATGACCGGTGCACATCATTCGGTACTCGGCAGAAGAGTAGAATCAGTTTTGAAGAATTTCAGGACACGAATGCCCTGTCCATTCGAAATCGCTACCGATGACTTAAGGCTCAACGGAATTATAGTAACCATTGAGGACAGTACAAAAAAAGCTGAAAAAATCAGCCGACTCGAGGTTAAAGACCAAAATGCCGACTCTATCAGCTATGACAGCGATGACGGCAAGCCTGAATACAACAACGGCTTTGAATAAAAATCCTGCCGAGGAATTGGCGTAACCGCTTTAAACACAAACCTTTATAGCAATTGTTAAGACTCTGTCAAATCCTCTTTTTGCCTTGACTTTTATCAAAAATGGTGTATCATAATTATTGGATGTATAAACTGTAAAATTATGGAAAATCATGGGGGAGGGAGTTGGTGAGGATGAAGAAATGCTGGTTTCGATATTACGAGGATATCTCAGAGGTAAGTCTATTATTCAGTTAAATTTCCCCGTCTGTCTCTGCGTCTGCGTACAGATGCAGCTATAACAGCAGGCGGTTTAAAATATGCTTTTTAATATAGAAAAAATTATTTTAGGAGAATGAAAAATGAGAGAATTAAAAAAGGTTTTTTTAGTAGTTATTTCAATTCTATTTGTAACATATGCTGCTTTTGGAGACTGGGATGACGGCGATCCTTACAAGATGCATTTCCCGCAATTGCCTGACCCTATGGGCTGGGATATATGCCTTCACGAGCAGATGGTCGCCGATGATTTCCGCTGTACAGAGAGCGGGCCCATAACAGATATCCACTTCTGGGTATCATGGCACCAAGATATCGAAGACTGGGCCAATACCACGTTTAAAGTCGAGATATGGGACAACATCCCAGGTGGTCCTGCAGGCGGCGGAATGCCCGGCACAATGTTATGGCAATGGAACGGCCTGGGTAACTTCGTTGTTCGCCAGCCTCCCTATACCGGCCAGCAGGGCTGGCATTGCCCATCTAATTATCAAACCATATATCCTGACCACAATCTGTACTGGCAAATCAACATAACACAGATAGTCGAGCCGTTTATCCAGGAACAGGGACAAATTTACTGGCTGGTACTCAAGGCAGATAAGATTGAATGGCCGCCAGCTGTGGGCTGGAAGACATCCCTGAACCATTTCGGAAGCTACTCTCTCTGGTCAGCCGGCGGTGCTGCTGCCTGGATGCCGGTGCTGGTCTGGGGTGATATGATGGTCGATCAGGCGTTTGTGATTACTAATGATGACCACGAACCTAATGAGCCTGATAAAAAATGGCTGCAAAAACCTGACCTGACTCCTACCGGCATTGATGTCTACGACTCCGAGCCATTGATACTGGCCGATGATTTTGAATGTAATGAAACTACACTCATTACAGAGATCACTGTCTGGGGGTCATGGAGATACGATGAACTTCCTGAAGGTGATGCTAATAATGTAAAATTCACTTTGAGCATTCACGATGATATTCCTGATCCTGACCCACAAAATCCGGATGATTACAGTATGCCGGGTAATGTTTTATGGGTTCAGGATTTCCAGCCTGGCAGCTTCCTCGTTAAACCTGAAAGAAGGAACATTGAAGAAGGCTGGTGGGATCCGAGAGATCCATTCAGTTATATTTTCCCGGGCGATACTGTTTGCTGGAAATATACCTTCCAGATACCTGAAAGTGTGGCGTTTTGTCAGCAAGGTACACTAACTGACCCGAAAGTTTACTGGCTTGATGTTCAAGCTAAACCTAACGAGCCGACAGGTATGGAAGCCATCTTCGGCTGGAAAACTTCTCTGGAGCACTGGAATGACGACGCCGTCTGGGGCGAAGGATTTGAACCATATCCGGGTCCGTGGAATGAACTAATATATCCGCCTCAACACGAAATGTACGGTCAATCAATCGACCTTGCATTTGCAATTGACGGCAATACACCTTGTGAGCCGGAACCGGAAAGTGATCTTGGCGATGCGCCGGACAGCAGCAACAGCTGGGGACCTGTTATGACAGCATATCCTCCGCTGGCACTTCCGGCTATATTCCCAACAGTATATGTTATGGGCTCTCCGCCTTTCGGCCCGATTCACTGGCAGCCAATGGCTGTAGCATGGCTGGGTCCGAATGTAAGTTTGGAAAATGAGGCTGATATTGGACCTGACCAGGACGGCTTAAACAATATAGACCCGTTGTTAGATGTACCTGATCAGGATGCCGCTGATGATGGTGTAGTAAATATGCCTTTAGCACTGCCGAAATGTTATCCGCAGACTCAATTTAATTATCAGATCAATGTGGTCAATCCCAATATTGACCTCTATGTAAACGTATGGTTCGACTGGGATCGCAACGCTGACTGGGATGGTACTTCAACTTGTGCGGGCACAGCCGCACCTGAATGGGCAGTTCAAAACCAGCTATGGCCCGCCGGTTCTTTGACTGTCGGTTTAAATACTGTTAGCACGCCTCCATTTATGCCGTGGCATCCAACACTTTATGCCCAGGACATCTGGATGAGAATAACCCTCTCAGAGCTGCCATGGGTAAGCAGTGGCGGCATTGCCGGTGAAGGCGGCAGCGGTCCTGCCGGCGGTTACGCTATTGGCGAAACAGAAGATTATTTCTTCGCACCTGACCCGAACTGCCTGTGGCTGGGAAGGATATTCAACAACGGCCTGACAGTTACGGCAACTATGATGAATATATGGAACACGCTCGGCAAGCCTATCTGCTGGTGCTGTGAAGCTCAGAAACTCGGTAATGGTAATTATCTCGGTTCAAGCGCTAGCCGTGTAGATACACTGGACCTTGCATCATTGAAACTGTCATGGTTCAGAACATATACTCAGCCTGGATATGACCCATGTGCTGATTACAATCTGTCGGGCAGAGTTGACACCGTCGATCTGGGCATACTTAAGAGCAATTGGTTCCTGATAGTTGGACCTTGTGCACAGTAACGGTTTTCGTTCGTTGAATTTAAAGAGGCAGGTAATTATACCTGCCTCTTTTTTTATCCAATTGAAACAGACAAGCTATGCATTTATAATTGCCGTTATGGAAGAAAGTTTATTTGACCAGCCGAAGAAAAAAACGAGTCAGCCAAAGGCCAGAATCTACACTGTCAGACAGGTAAACACATTAATAAAGACTGCTCTGGAAGAAAAACTGCCCGCCCGTCTGACCGTTACAGGCGAAATAAGCGGCTTTAAGAGACATTCAAGCGGGCATTGTTATTTCGATCTCAAGGATGAGAACACTGTGTTGCCGATGGTGATGTGGAAAAGCGCGTTCGGCAAGTTGAAATTCGAGCCTGAAAACGGACTGGCAGTTTTGGCAACAGGATATGTCAATGTATATCCGCCTCAGGGCAAATATCAGTTCTATGTCGACTCAATGACACCGGCCGGGCTCGGGGCACTTCAGCTTGCATTCGAGCAGATGAAAAACAAGCTCGCTGCCGAGGGATTATTCGACGAAAAACATAAAAAACCGCTGCCCAAATACCCCATGCGAATAGGCATACTCACAAGCAAATCAGGTGCGGCATTGGGCGATATAGTTGACAGTATTTATAACCGCTGGCCTGTTGCCAAACTTTTGCTCTATGATATTCCTGTTCAGGGCGAAGGCGCTGCGGAAAAAATCGCAAAGGCTATAAAAGATATAAACAAGAGAAATACAACTTTGAAACTCGACGCTATTATCATCGGCCGCGGCGGCGGGTCCGCCGAAGATTTGTGGGCATTCAACGAAGAGATTCTTGCCAGGGAAATTTTTGCTTCGAATATTCCTGTTATTAGTGCGGTCGGTCATGAAATCGATATTACCATTGCCGACCTTGTTGCCGATGCGAGAGCGTCAACACCGACAAAGGCAGGAATGATAGCTGTGCCGGACATTAAAGAAGTACAGGCCAATATAGATTACCTCTGCGAGAACTTAACGGATAAACTCCGCTGGATGATACAGCTCGGCCAGCAAAACGTCGATGAACTGAGTTTTACACTTTCTGATTTAATGAAAGATATTTTTTCTGCCGCTAAAAATACATTAAGCGAATTTCTCGAAAAGATTTTGCGAATAGAGCCGCACCGGCTTTTAGCAGATAAGAAGATTGCATTAAATAATGTACACAATAAAATAGCCGAGAAAATCAACCGGATTTTATCAAATGCAAAACTGCAGTTTGAAACACAGGCAGGCAAACTATTCGCCTGCAGTCCAAAAAGCGTACTCAATCGCGGTTACAGTATCACAAAAAATGCCGCTACAGGAAAAGTCATAACAGACCCCTCAGATGTCAATATCGGCGATTTAGTGGCTACAGAGCTGGCAAATGAGAAAACGATTGAAAGTAAGGTCACAAAAAAGTAGAATATCTGCCGTTAAAATCAACCGTACCTAACTAATTTTAGGAGCAACTAAATGGAAGAAAAGTCCTCAAGTTATTTAAAAATCCTGTCAGCAATAATCTGTCTCATCCTTCTGGCGGGTTTTGTCAGCGATGCAAACGCCGGGTGGGAAGAAGTCCCGAAAATCTTAAAAAGAATAGTCCCGCCCAAATTTCCTGACAGGGATTTTAACATAACAGATTACGGCGCAGTCGGCGACGGTAAAACAGACTGCACCGCAGCTTTCATAAAAGCAATAAAAGCTGCTAACAAAACAGGCGGCGGACGGGTAGTAGTACCGGCTGGTTCGTTTTTAACCGGCGCGATACATCTCAAAAGCAATGTTAATCTCTATGTTTCAAAAGGCGCTACCATTAAGTTTTCAGACGACCCAAATAATTATCTGCCTGCGGTATATACACGATGGGAGGGTGTCGAGTGCATGAATTATTCACCTCTGGTCTATGCCTATAAACAAAAGAATATCGCCATTACAGGTGAAGGTACTCTCGACGGGCAAGGCAGAAGATGGTGGACATGGAAAAGAGGACCCGGCAGCCAAAGAGATGACCGCGAAAGATTATTCGAGTACGGTGCAAAAGGAGTGCCGGTCAAGAAAAGACTTTTCGGCGGCGGAAAATTAAGACCCAATATGATCGAGCCTTACAGATGTAAAAACATTCTTATCGAAGGAGTAACTATTAAGGATGGCCCTTTCTGGCATATCCATCCTGTGCTCTCACAGAATATCACCATAAAAGGCGTAACAGTAGAAGGCCCGGGCCCGAACAATGACGGTCTCGACCCTGAATGCTGTAAAGATGTCCTTATTAAGGAATGTTCCTTTAACACCGGAGACGACTGCATCGCTATAAAGGCGGGCAGAAACAACGATGCCAGACGTGTAAATATTCCCACTGAAAATATTATCATCCAGGGATGCCATATGAAAGACGGGCATGGCGGAGTAGTAATCGGCAGTGAAATGACAGGAGGTGTACGCAATGTTTTCGCCGAAGATTGTATAATGGACAGCCCGAACCTGGACCGGGCAGTAAGACTCAAAACAAACGCGGTTCGAGGCGGCTTTATAGAAAATGTTTATGTGAGGAATATCGAAGTAGGCCAGGTAAAAGAAGCTGTGCTGAAAATCGATTTCTACTATCAGGATATCGAAAAAGCTCATTATAAGCCTAAAGTCAGAAATGTTAATTTAGAGAATATTACCAGCCAGAAAAGTAAGCATGCATTGTGGCTCAGAGGTCTTTATAATGCTCCGATACGGGATGTCCGGCTGAAAAATTGCGTACTTGATAATAATCAAAATCCTAATATAATTGTGAACGTCGAAAACCTGATTCTGGAGGATGTAAAAATAAACGGCAAATCAGTTTCCACGGCTGATTTGAAGATCGAGAAGAAAGAAATATTACAGAAGCTTTAAAAATACAAGGACGAATTGTAATGAAGAATAAGGCTAAACTGCTTTGGCTGTGCGTGTGTCTGGCTGTGATAATTTTGCCAGGCTGCAAAAAAGAAAGTTCCACCTCACCCCAAACAATATTAAAACTGGCTCATAGTCTTGACATCACCCATCCCGTACACAAGGCGATGGTGTATATGGGCGAAAGAGCCGCTGAAAAGTCAGGTGGCCGGATAAAGGTTGAGATCTTCCCGAATGAACAGCTCGGTAATGAAAAAGAAAGCATCGAAGCGCTGCAGTTAGGTTACCTGGCAATGACCAAAACCTCCACAGCACCGATGGAAGGATTCGTACCGCGGATGAAGGTCTTCGGTATTCCATACCTGTTCAGAAGTACCGAACACGCATGGAACGTTTTAAACGGACCTATTGGTAAGGAACTTCTAATCGCCGGCGAAAATAAAGGGCTAAGAGGTCTTTGCTATTATGACGCAGGCTCGAGAAGCTTTTATACCAAAAAGGAAGTTCACACCCCTGCCGATCTGAAAGGATTAAAAGTCCGCGTACAAAACAGCATTATGTCAATGAAAATGGTCGAGGCTATGGGCGGCTCACCTACACCTATCGCCTGGGGTGAACTTTATACCTCGCTCGACCAGGGCGTCGTAGATGCAGCGGAAAACAATCCGCCGTCGTTCCGCACGTCCCGGCACTATGAAGTTTGCAAATTTTATACGCTTGACCAACACACAATGCCGCCCGATATGCTCGTTATCAGTACAAGGGTATGGGAAAAGCTTTCGCCTGAATTTAAGCAGATACTGCAGGAAGCTGTCGATGAATCGGTCGAGTATCAGCGCAAAATCTGGGCAGAAGCTGTTGAAAAAGATATGAAAACAGTCCAGGAGGCTGGAGTTAAAGTTATATATCCGGACAAAAAACCGTTCCAGGATGCTGTCAAAAGTGTATGGGACGAATTTGAAGGCACCGAAATCGGTGAACTAATCCAACGGATACAGGAGGTAAAATAACAGTGTTAAAATCGGTAAAGAAAATATTAGACCGTTCGCTTGAACTGCTGATTATGGTAGTTGTAGCGATACTCGTAGTGGACGTATTATGGCAGGTCTTTACACGTTTTATTCTCAAAGACCCAAGCACATGGTCCGAGGAACTGGCAGTATTTATGCTTATCTGGGTCTCACTGCTCGGAGGCGCTGTCGCACTAAGCCGCGGCGCACATCTCGGTATTGACTACTTCGTGGGAAAATTATCGCCAATTAAAAGGCTTTACACAGAAGTTTTTGTGTTTCTGTGCATACTACTCTTTTCATTCTGTGTTATGATCCTCGGCGGGATGGACCTTGTTGTAACTACGCTGCACCTGGAGCAGGTATCACCCGCTCTGGGTGTTAAAATCGGATATGTATATCTCGCGGTACCAATAAGCGGATTTTTCTTAGTGCTCTACTCTGCGATCGGACTTGTAGAAAGAGTAACTGCGCTGGCCAAGGGTACGCCTCTTGCTGAGCAGGAGCACGTAACAGGTGTAGAAGAAGGAGTCGACTAACGGCTGAAAATATTAAGCGGTAAATATACCGAATAAAAAATTTGAAAGGATACATGTAGTGAGCTTTCCTGTATTAGTCCTGGTTGTAAGTTTCGTTATATTGCTTCTTTTAAATGTTCCGGTAGCGTTCTGTATGGGTATCTCCACAGTGCTGGCATTTCTGGCTATGGGAGATCTGCCGTCATTCGTAGCTGTCGCACACAAGATAGCTACGGGCATCGATAGTTTCGCCCTGCTGGCGATACCGTTCTTTATCCTGTCGGGTCTTTTGATGGGACATGGCGGCATTGCGCGAAGACTTATCGATTTTGCCAACGTGCTCGTAGGTCGATTCCGCGGCGGACTGTCTTTCGTCAATGTGCTGACCTGTATGCTCTTCGGCGCTATATCAGGTTCGGCAACGGCGGCAGTATCAGCCGTCGGCGGCTTTATGATCCCGCTGATGAATAAAATGGGATATGACCGGGACTTCAACGCATCGGTAACTATAACCGCGGCAACTACAGGCCTGCTGATTCCGCCGAGCAATGTTATGATCGTCTATTCACTGGCTACCGGTGGATTCGTCTCCATCGCCGCTATGTTCATGGCAGGATTTCTGCCGGGATTTCTGATGGGTCTGGCGCTTATGGTTGTCAGCGGTGTTATCTCCGTTATCCATAACTACGGCAAGGGAGAAACTTTTGCGATTAAAGAAGGATTCATACGTTTCATCAGTGCTATTCCTCCCCTGCTGCTGGTGGTTATCGTCATCGGCGGTATTCTTGCCGGGTGGTTTACTCCTACAGAGGCATCGGCAGTTGCCGTTCTTTACGCTTTCATACTGGCCGTTGTTGTGTACAGGGAAGTCAAGATCAAAGATATCCCGAGAATCCTTCTCCAGTGCGGCGTTACTACCTCGGTAGTCTTTCTGCTCATTGGAACAAGTATGGCAATGTCCTGGGTGCTTGCCTCTGAAAACGTGCCGCAAAATATCAGCGCTGCCTTAATGAGCACTACAAGCAATAAAGTTTTTCTCCTGCTTATAATCAACGCAATCCTGCTGGTCGTCGGAACGTTTATGGATATGACCCCTGCGGTTCTGATATTTACGCCGATCTTCCTGCCTATAGTCGAGCAGCTCGGCATACATCCGCTACACTTCGGTATCATCATCATAATGAATCTGTGCATCGGCCTGTGTACCCCGCCGGTCGGAACAGCTCTGTTCCTCGGCTGCGGCATAGCTGAAACCTCTGTAACAAAGGTAATGAAGCATATTCTGCCTTTCTTTGCCGCTATGGTAGTTACGCTTCTGCTATGTACCTTCCTGCCTCAAATATCAATGTGGCTGCCCGATAAGCTCGGTTTTGTGAAGTAGGAATATACCAATGGCAAAGAAAGAAAACATCGATATAAGTAAGCTTTCCTTTGAGCAGGCGATCAAAAAACTTACCGATATAGTAGGCAAGGTAGAAGATGGCCGAATCTCGCTCGAACAAAGCCTCGACCAGTATGAACAGGGAACCGAACTTATAAAACACTGCCGGGGTATATTGCAGAAAGCCGAAAAGAAAATCGAGCAGATCTCAAAAAAGAAGGAGGAGTAACGTCAAACGGTTGCGGTCCCGTTAGGGATGCCTTACGGCATTGCGAGACTCGTTTCGTCATTCGTAAGACGTTCAACATAACCGTAACGAGCCGCGTAACCGATGAACAAAATACGAATTTTAATTATGCGAGCGTGGCGGAACTGGCAGACGCGCAAGGTTTAGGTCCTTGTGTCCTTCGGGACTTGTGGGTTCGACTCCCTCCGCTCGC
>JAFGGI010000052.1 GCA_016930635.1 Sedimentisphaerales bacterium
TAAAACAACAATTAAACTTCTTAACTTCATCTTCTCGCTCCTTAACAAAAAGAACTCATCTTCTTCGTTAAATTAAACTAAACACTAATTGTAACCGTCATACCAAGAGGTTCTGAATGTTTTCAGGTCACGCACCTGTCCACTCAGACATCCTGATTTTACTAACTTCACCTATGGGCATTATGCCACAAAATAGCCCAAAATAACAAGCTCATCTTGCGCATAAATAAAAATAAAAAAAATCTGTTTTATACCTGATAATGGCCCAAAAAAGCGGTTTCGCGCATAAACAGCAACAAAAAAAACGTGTTTTATACCTATCTGTTAAAATAGTAGAAATAAAGCATGAAATATAAAAAAGGTGCTTAAAAAACCTTATTTTGTTTCAAAGTAAGGTTTGCTTTCTTTAAACAGAATCAATCGTTTTTCAATTTCCTCTTTGAACATTTCGTATTCGGCAGATCGGCATAGCTGCAAAGCTTTTTGTGCTGTTTCTACGGCCTTGTCAAAGTCACCTGCCGCAGCATAAGCAACTGAGAGTGTATCCAGCAATTCGGGTTTTTGATAGTTTGCAAGTTCGCAAGCCCGGGCGGCAAGTCTAACTGCTTTTTGCGGATTACGAATTGCGTGGTTTTTATTTGCCGACAGTATCCATGCCAGGTCGTTGAGTACCTGCGGCCAGTCAGGGTCCAATTGAAGTGCCTTTTCAAGATGTATCACAGCAGTATTGATTTTTCCCTGTCTAATCAGAACATGAGAAAAATGATAGTGTGCTTTGACAGAGTCCGGATTGATCCGTATCGCCTCAGCAAGACGCTCAGCGGCCTGTTCAAGATGTCCTTTTCTTGCCAGGACGAAACCTAAATTGGTATGTGCAGCTTCTAAATCAGGCTTTATCGTTATTGCCTGCATAAAGCATTCGACGGCCTGATCAGGCTTGTTCAGCTGGCCAAGGGTTATACCCAGAGCAATCATCGCATTGGGGTCGTTTGGCTGTTTTTGAAGATATATTCTATATTCTTCGACAGCTTCCTCGAATCTGCCCGCATCGAAATAGGTATCTGCCAGCCGGCTGTGTACGTTGATATCATCAGGTTTAATTTTCTGAACCTGTCTGCAGTGATAAATAGTGCCATCGTAATCATGATGCTTACGCGTATATGTTGCCATACAAAGGTGTGCTATGTAATTATCCTGCGTTACATCAAGGGCATGCTGAAACAAGCTTGTGGTATTTCGCCAATAGCGAAGATGGAAATGAGTATATATTGACATAACTAAAAGAACTGACACGGCCGCGGCAGTGAGTACCTGTTTTTTATACTTCCACTTTGCCAGTAATTGCGGCAGAGACCAGGCAATAATGATAAACAAGCCGGTCAAAGTTACATAAGTATACCGGTCGGCTCTTGCCTGGACGCCAACCTGTACAAGGCCTATGACGGGTACTAATGTGCCCAAATACCAGAACCAGCCCGTAACCAGATATTTGTACTTTTCGGCAAAACGAAGCACAATACCTGTCAGGGCCAGCAGAATTACGGCCGATATTCCGGCCAAAGGCAATGATACATCCTGGCCCGGATACGGATAGAAAACTGCCAGCCGAACGGGCCAGAACATTTTGGCAATATACTGCAGATAAGAAATCAGGGCATTAGCGATGCGAACAAACAAAGTATATTCCCCGGACAATCGCATGGCTCCAAGTTTTCTCTGAACGATGAAAGTAACCGTACATAACCCGATAACCATTACAAACAACGGGAGCTTCTCAACGACTAAATAAGTGATTGAGCGTTTCGGGCCGGCTTTTCTGCGTTTCGGATCTCTTGATAAGTCGAGCCTGTTTAAAGGCCAATAATCCAGGAGCAAGAGCACAAAAGGCAGAGTAACTACCATCGGTTTTGACATCACCGCAAAGGCAAAAAATACGACCACAATTAAATAACGGGATATTTTCGGCCAACGGACAAAACGGACATAAGCCCAAATTGTCAGCAGCCAAAAGAACGTGCTCAGAACATCTTTTCGTTCGGCTATCCACGCCACGGATTCGACGTGCAGAGGGTGCAGGGCAAACAGAACAGCGACAAATGCGCTTGGCCAAAGGGCAGCAGTCATTTGTTTGAGGACAAGGAAAAACAGCAGTGTATTTGCAAGGTGAAAGATGAGACTGGTAATGTGATGGCCGGCGGGATTAGAGCCGTAAAGCTGCCAGTCAAGTGCGTGTGAGAGCCAGGTCAAAGGATGCCAGTAGCTGAAATACTGGGCAGTTAAGGCCCATTTGACGGTTTCAGGCGTAATGCCGTTGTGGATGTTCTCGTTCTCAAGAACGTAGCCGGAGTCGTCATAATCAATGAATTCAAACGTATAGACCTGATAATAAACTGCTGCGGTAATGACTGTCAGGGCCAGGCAAATTAAAAAAGTCCGTCTCTTATCTGTGTTTTTAACCATGCTGTCCTAAAAACAATATTACTATCCAGATATTAAAACCGGCATTAAGTTTAAAGGCGCTAAAGTTCAAAAACAAATGAAATTATTCTTTGGTACTGTCGGCATTTTTTTTCTGCATTTGTGCCAAGACACTTGCGAGATTTTCTTTTGCCAGTTCGAAGTCCGGGTCTATCTGAATGGCCTGATTGAAATGTTCGACGGCCTCGGCGGATCTGCCCTGTCGAAAAAGTATTATGGCATAGTCATTATGAGCAATGGCAGATTCAGGATTATCCTTTAGAAACTGCTCATATTCGGCATTTGCCAGGCCGGAATCGCCTGTATTAACCAGCACAGAGGCGAAAAAGAAGCGTACTTCGTGAAGATCAGGCTTTGTCCGGAGAGCATCGGTAAGGTACTTGACGGCCTGAGAAAACTTTCCCTGCTGAATGAGTATATCACAAAGGATCTGCAGGCCTTCGGAATTTACAGGGTCTATCTCAAGGCCCTTTCGATATTCTGCAACAGCTTCATCAAACTTTCGCTGAAGGTACATAACATTTGCCACACTGAAGTGAGCGATGTGATTATTCTCTGTCACATCAATTGCATGCTGGAACAGGGCCAGGTCATTTTGCCAGTAACGGAGCTGAACAGAGGTGCATACAGACATAGCCAGGATAATCAGCAATATCAGTACAGTAATCACGGTTTTTTTACTTCGCAGCTCGGCCGGATGTCTGCGGGCCTGCCTTGATGGACAGGCTGATATCCACTTTGCAAATAATTCATTTGCGCCGAAGGCAATAATAATAAAAAGCCCGGTCAGGGGAACATAGGTATAACGGTCAGCCATTGCCTGGTAACCGACCTGAACGATACCAATAACCGGCACAAGCGTTCCTACATACCAAAACCAGCCTGTGAAGAGATACTTATGCTTTTTAGCAAATAAAAGGACAGCGACCGTAATTATCAGTAGTAAAAAGGCTGATATGGCCGCGAACAAGAACGATATATTTTCGCCCGGATGCGGATAAAATACTGCCAGCCGGCTCGGCCAAAACATTTTAGCAATATATTTCAAATAAGAGATGGGGGCATTGGCAAGGCGAACGACAAGGCCGCAGCCTTCGTCCGAAGGTGCTGTTCTTCCGGCATTTTGCACAATAAAAGTAACTACACTTGAAGCAGCAACCATCGCAAACAGCGGTATTTTTTCGATAACTAAATAAACCAATGAACGCTTTGCAGTAATTCTCTCCAAAGGCCAATAATCCAAAAGCAAAAGCACAAAGGGCAGTGTTACCAGCATAGGTTTTGACATAAGGCCGAGGGCAAAAAACACAACCACAAGCAAATACCGCCAAGCTTTCGGCTGCCTGACAAAACGAACATAGGCCCACATCGTAAGCAGCCAGAAAAAGGTGCTCAGGACATCTTTACGTTCAGCTATCCAGGCAACGGATTCTACATGCAGCGGGTGCAGAGCAAATAGAACAGCTGCAAATGCGCTTGGCCAAAGCATAGAGGTCATCTGCTTTAAAACGACAAACAGCAGAAGTGTATTTGCAATATGAAAAAGCAGATTATTGATATGATGAGCGGCCGCATCGTCGCCGAAGAGCTGCCAATCCAGGGCATGCGAAAGCCAGGTCAAAGGATGCCAGTTGCCGACAAGATTATCAGCGGTAAAGGCCCATTTGACGGTTTTAAGCGTTATACCGGCCTTTACATTCTCATTACCTGTAATGTAAGGATGGTCGTCATATTTGAGAAAATCAAAACTGCAAACCTGGGCGTAAACTGCTGCGGTAACAATTACCAGAGCAAGGCAAACAAAAAGAGTCCGGTTTTTCTCTGAGTTTCTATCCATATACAACGCTGTGGTTAAACCTTAACCAGTTTAAGAATATCAAATCTTTTAACAGAAAAGAAATCATTTCTCCATGTTTTAGGGTATCGTGTAGTTCGGGTCAATTTGAAAGGCCCTTTCGAAATGCTTCATAGCTTCGGCCTTTTTGCCCTGAGCCTGAAGTGCATAGCCTAAATTGGCGTGACAGGCAGCAAAATCAGGATCTATTTTCAGGGCCTTATTAAAATTCTCGACGGCCTGGTCAGTTTTGCCGTTAAGGCTCAGGGCGACACCGATGTTATTAAGCAGTTTTATATCATTCGGTTCTGCCTTAAGGCACTTTTGATACGCTTCTACAGCTTGGGCGAATCTGCCTGCAGACTGCAAGATATCGCCTTGTCTTCTTATCGCCTCGATGCTGTCAGGTCTTATCCTGAGGGCCTCTAAACAATGATACATAGCCTCGTCCAGCATTTGCCTTTCATGCAGATCGCCGGAAAGGCAAAAGTGTGCCACGTAATTATCCTGCGTTACAGTAACGCTGCGCCGACCAAGCGTTAAGCTGTTTTTCCAGTATGTTTTCTGGACATAGGTACTCATAGCCAACATAGCCAAAACTATCAATGAAGCTGTCCAGAGAATCGTTTTGCGCTTGTGCCAATTTGCGAACATATCCGGCATGCCCCAGGCGATCATAATAAACAGTCCTGTCAAAGTAATATAACTGTAACGGTCAGCCATTGCCTGCGAGCCGACCTGTACAAGACCAATGACAGGCACGAGAGTGCCGAGATACCAGAACCAGCCTGTAAAAAGATATCTGCGGCTCTTTGCAAACCGAAGTACGACAATCGTTATCGCCAGCAGCAGAACAGTTGATACTGCTGTATGCAAAAGTGAGATGTCTCTGCCCGGATGCGGATAAAAGGGAGCCAGTCTGCTCGGCCAGAACATTTTGCCTATATAGCCGGTGTAAGAGATAAGGGCATTAAAAACGCGGAATTTTAAAGGAACTGAAGCTGCGGTTGCCACCGCGCCCCAGTTTCGCTGAACAAAAAACGTAACGACAACTGAAGCTGCCGAGAGAATAAACAAAGGGATCTTTTCAAGAACAAGCCGTCCAAGGCGGTTATTCTGACAACGCCTGAGAGGCCAGTAATCCAGCAGCAAAAGCACAAAGGGGAGCGTTACCAGCATAGGTTTCGACATAAGCCCGAGAGCGAAAAACACAACTACCAGTAAATATCGGAGTATTTTGGGGCGATGAACAAAACGGACATAAGCCCACATTGTAAGCAGCCAGAAGAAAGTACTGAGGACATCTTTACGTTCAGATATCCAGGCGACTGATTCGACGTGCAGAGGATGCAGGGCAAATAAAGCAGCTGCAAATGCGCTGGGCCAAAGCGCAGAGGTCATCTGCTTTAGAACGACAAAAAGCAGCAGTGTATTTGCAATGTGAAAGATGAGATTAGTAATGTGGTGGGCGCCGGGATTCGAGCCGAAAAGCCGCCAGTCAAGCATGTGCGACAGCCATGTTACAGGATGCCAGTTAGCCATATAACCCGTGGTAAAGACCCATTTGACGGCTTCAAACGTTATGCCGCTGTGGATATCAGGATTACTGCGGACATATTTAAAATCGTCTAAACTGACAAAATCATAAGTCCAGATTTGATAATAAACCGCTATAATGACAATCGTCAGGGCAAGGCAAATAATAAAAAATAAGGTTTTATCCGGGTTTCTATCCATAGAAATTCAAATCCATCCTTGAGACTACGCTCACACAGTTTAAGGGCGAAACAGGGCAAAGACAAACGAAATTATTTGACGCTGTTTTCTGTGTTTTTATTCGGCTGGTGCTGAATGTTCGTCAGAGTAAGTTCGAGATGTTTTTTGGCGAGATCATATTTCGGGTCGATTTGAACAGCCCGTCTAAAATGTTCCAAAGCCTTATCGAACTGACCCTGCTGGTAAAGTACGACACCAAAATCATTATGAGAAACGGCATTTTGGGGCTGTCTGCTCAGAAAATCTTCATACTCTTTGACTGCCTGGTCAAACCTGCCGGCCTCGACAAGGGTAAGTGCGAGAAAAACACGTATCTCGTTAAGCTCAGGGTTTGCCTGCAAAGCTTTCTTGCAAAGTGAAACGGCCTGGTCAATTTCGCCTTTGTCTGTCAGGAGATAGCAGAGATTGAGATAGGCTTCGCTGTCACATGGGTCTATTGCAACTGCTTTTTCGAAACAGTCAACCGCCTGGTCGATCCTGCCTGTACTGATAAGAGCTGTCCCGAGATTATTCCACACTGTAATGCTCCTGGGTATAATTTTCAGGGCCTGCCTGTCGTGATATATCGCCTTGTCCATACGTCCCTGTTTCAGATAAGTCAGGGCCATACCGAAATGTATTTTGAAGTTGTTCCCGGTTACTTCAAGGGCATGCTCACTAAGCGTTATAGTATCTTTCCAGTACCTTACCTGCATATGTGTTACTACAGCTAATACAGATAAAATTACCAACGCAGAAAACCTAAGTACATCTTTGCGATACCGCCATTTTGCTAGCAGCTCATCTGCAGCCCAGGCAATAATAATAAACAAACCTGTCAACGGTATATACGTATATCTATCAGCCAGGGCCTGGTAACCGACCTGAACGATGCCGATGACAGGCACAAGGGTGCCGAGATACCAGAACCAGCCTGTAAAGAGATATCGATGTTTTTTAGCAAAGAAAAGCACGATAACCGTTATCGCCAACAGCAAAGCAGCGGATATCCCTGCAAAAACAAGTGAAGTTTCCTCGCCTGAGTGCGGATAAAATATTGCCAGCCTGCTCGGCCAGAACATTTTAAGAATATAACGCAGATAAGAAATAGAGGCGTTAGCAAGACGGGTAATAAAATCCAGATGTTCTGCAGGCTGCATCGCCCCGCCTTTTTGCTGAGCGACAAAAGTAATTACACTTGATGCTATAGTCATCACAAACAGCGGGATTTTTTCAACGAACAAACAGCCAAATGAACGCTTTGAGCCGATTCTTCCCAGCGGCCAATAGTCCAAAAGCAGGAGCACAAATGGAAGTGTAACAAGCATAGGTTTTGACATCAGGCCCAAAGCAAAGAATACAATTATCAGTATATATCGAAGTATATTTTTACGCCGGACAAAACGTATATAAGCCCAAATTGTAAGCATCAAGAAAAAGGTGCTCAGGACATCTTTGCGCTCAGCTATCCAGGCGACAGACTCAACGTGCAGCGGATGAAGGGCAAACAAAGCTGCAACGAAAGCGCTTGGCCAAACGGCGGCGGTCATTTGATTTAAAACAATAAACAGCAGCAGTGTATTGGCAATGTGAAGTACGAGGTTGGTGATGCGATGGCCGGCCGGGTCGCTGCCGAAAAACTGCCAGTCCAGGGCGTGTGAAAGCCAGGTTACCGGATGCCAGTTGGAGGCATAACCTGCATTAAAAGCCCACTTTATTGTTTCAGGCGTAATGCCGTTGTGAACATTCGAATTTTCATGGACATATTCAGGGTCGTCATAATCAAGGAACTCAAAATTACAGACCTGATAATAAACCGCCGAAACAATAACTGTCAGTACAAGACAAATTAAGACCGGCCGAGTTTTATTCAAGCTTCTATCCATAGATATCCGAATGCATATTTGGTTCTATCGGCAAACTGCCTGTCAGTTTAAGACTATCAAACTTCAAACACAAATTAAATTATCGACGAGTGGCTTTGAAACCATAAATCAACTCGGCAGATATACGGAATATTGACATCCCTGAAGAAAATGGTAGAATTACTATTTACCTTTGGTTCACTGCGGTGATATTGACATTTCTGAGAAACCGGGGGCCTTTAGCGTTCATTTAAATGATCTACGATGAAAGAAAAACCTAAAATCGTCTTTGCACACGACAACATCAACCAAAATACTCTCGGGATAATGGCGGGGATAAATGAATATATCCAAAACGAAGACAGCTGGCAATTAATCATCTGGCCGGAGAGCTCGGCTCAATCCCTGTCATTCCTCAAGCAAAGAGGCTGTAAGGGCGCTTTTGTAAGCACCGCGACAAGTTCAAAAGCACAGCAGCTTTTGAAAGTAGGGATGCCCATCATCGCAATGGTGGCAATGCAGGAGACCTTTAACCTTCCGTATATAAGCGCTAATTCCGGAGAAATTGCCAAACTGGCCTGTGAATATTTTCTGAACAGAAAATTTGAAAATTTCGCATTCTTCGGACTGACCGAGGCAAAATGGTCCCTGGAAAGAATGGAGTTGTTTTCAAGTTATCTTGCCAAGGCCGGGCACAAAGTTAACATCTTTAAGGAAGATGAGATATTAGCCACAGATAATTTTCTTGCCTTTACGACTTTATGGACCGATACCACTTTAAAGAAAAAACATCATTTTCAGCTTGCCGAATGGCTCAGGCAATTGCCGAAACCTGTCGCTATACTGGCCAGTTGCGATATACTTGCCTGTCATTTGACTGATATAGCAAAAGATGTCGACCTGCAAATCCCGAACGAGGTCGCTATCCTTGGAATTAATGACGACCATACAATCTGCAGTATCTGTGATCCGCCATTGTCGAGCATTTCGCTTAATTTCAGAAAAGCCGGCTACGATGCGGCCAAACTGCTTGATGAACTGATCCTGGGTGAACAGAGTATGGACGGTCAGCACATAGAGATTCAACCGATACACATTGAAAGCCGCGGTTCAACAGAGATTTTTGCCATCAACGACCCTGATATTATACAGGTTCTAAGTTATATCCGGCAAAACAGCAACAAGCCCATGCAGGTAGATGAGATCGCCAATAATGTCTATATCAGCAAGCGGTCTTTGCAGCTTAAGTTTCGTAAAATCCTCGGCAGGTCAATACACGACGAGATAATAAACGCTCATTTTGAGAATGCAAAAACCATGCTTATCGAGACAAATCTTTCTATCGACAAGATAGCTGTTCAGTCCGGCTTTGTTAACACCCCTAATATGAGAAGAGCTTTTATACAGCTAACCGGTATGCTTCCGAAACAGTATCGTCAGATACACAGCCTGCAATAAACTTAAAGGCAAATCTTACGGGCAGCCTGCAGGGGCAGGATTGTTACCTGCTACCATCATATAGTCGATGCTTGAAAGGCCTTTGCTTGTCGTTGCCAGAAGCTTTATATTCCTCACACCCGCAGTTAAAGTTACATCCTGAGACACTGTCTCCCATATCTCCCAGTCACCGGTGTTATGGAAGCTGATACTTGAAATTTCTTCGACATCATCTACGAGCAGTCTTGCAGGTGAATCAATAGTACCGTTGGAATGTCTCCATGTAAGGGTATATACACCTGTTGTGGGCACATCTATACTCCAGATAACACCGCTGTCGATCATATTAATTGTATTACAAAAACCTGTACCGGTATAGCCGTCATATATCACGCTGAGACTTCCAAAACCGGAAAAGCCACAGAATCCTGTCTCGCTTTCCTGTATGATAATACTGCCCGGTCCCAGCGGTATTGCTGATGCCTGGTCCGAATAAGCTGATTCATTTTCCGAACTGTCTTCGGCTGTAACGACATAGTAATAAACCGTGCCATTGACAACAGTATTATCAATATAATTTGAATTACTCAAAGGCAGGCTGTTCAATTTGATATAATTACCTGCCCATATTGTTGAACGATACACATTATAGCCTGCCAGGTCAGATGCATCACTGTTGTCCCAGTCAAGCAAAGCTGTCGAATCACCGCTCGTTACCGTCAGATTATTCAGCTTGAACGGAGCAATAAGGTCGATCTTTTCCCAGTTTTCTGCCAGCAGATTAAGCTCACTTAAATTGACTATACCGTCGAGATTATAGTCTGCATCATCAATATCTGCAGTCGCCAGCCAGTATTCGTTAATAAACTCTTCCAGGTCTTTCGCATTTACTATGCCGATATCGGTGAAATCACCGTATGCAGCAGGAGCACCGGCGTAGGCCATCACTATCGCTTTGACATCTGCACCGGCATCAAGAGTATATGAGTAAGGCGGCGTAAAAATGCTGGCATAGTAGTTCGGCGCCCAGGTTGGAATTGATGTGCTGTAGAAGATATTGCCGCTGTTCCAGCCGATCCTGCCGGGCGTATAACCACCGGTATTAAAACTGCTCCAGGCAGAATTTACGTTATCAAAATAGTTATTTTCAACACGTATCTGACTTACAACACCTACACCTATACAATAGCTGTTGCCGGGACAGCCGTAGTAATTATTATAAACATGCACCCTGCCGTAACGAACGCGGGGCATTCTCTGGTCGCAGCGTGATGACCACCAGTTGTGGTGCATCGTAACATGAAGTTTGCCTGCATCGTCTGTATGACTGTCGTCAGCTCCAATAAGATTTACGAACTGATGCTCAGCAGAGCCGGTATAGTAAAACTTGCACCAGGAAATCGTAACATAGTCAGATGCGTTGGTTATATCCAGACATCCGTCGCCGCAGTCATAGATAGTACATTTAGTAATGAAAACATTCGACACTTTGGGTTTGACAGAGATACCATCGTATGGGTCGCCGGAATAAGGATTGGTAATGTTCAGGTTCTTGATAATTATATTGTGACCATATTCTATAAACGCAAGTTTTCCTATAATTCTCGGTCTTTTTCCTATGCCTACAATTGTCTTGTCCGACAGGATTGAAAAGTCTCCGTATATATCACCTAAAACTCGAATAATATGCGGTTCATTTGCCTCAGCATACTTTCGAAAGTCCGTACCGTTATCAACGGTAACAACAGTTCCGCCCGCCCCGCCTGTAGTGCCGCCGTTCTCGCTGGCCCAGCCGTCCACAGCAAAAATATCCGATGTGAAAGAGAGTAATAAAAGCATGGCCGCCCCGGCCGTCAGAAACGTTCTTTTCATTACTCAAACCTCCTATATCTGTTCTCAGTTTTATTACGGACAAGCTGCCGGCTGAGGATTATCGCCTGTTACCATTATATAATCGATGCTTGAAAGACCTTTGCTGGTCGTTGCCAGAAGCTTTATATTCCTTACACCCGCAGTCAAGGTTACATCCTGAGAAACCGTCTCCCAACTCTCCCAGTCGCCGGTGTTGGGGAAGCTTATCGCTGAGACTTCTATAACATCATCTACGAGCAGATTTGCAGGTGAATCAGTAGTACCGTTGGAATGTCTCCACGTAAAGGTATATACACCTGTTGTAGGTACTTCTATGCTCCAGATAATACCGTTACCGACCATATTATTTGTATTGCAGAAACCCGTGCCGGTATAGCCGTCATATATCAAACTGACACTTCCAAAACCGGAGAAGCCGCAATAGCCTGTCTCGTTTTCCTGAATGATAATACTGCCTGCAGGAAGAGGTATGCCTGATACCTGCTCTGACGATGATGAATCATTGCCCGAGGTATCTATCGCTTTGATAAAATAGAAGTATGCTGCGGCATTTACGACATTACTGTCCGTGTAATTTGAATCAGTTACAAGCGAGCTGTTTATCTTAGTATGGTTGTCCCATGTCAAAGAGCGATATACATCGTAGCCGGCCAGATCAGGCTCGCTATTGTCGGACCAGTCCAGCAATATCTGTCCATCACCGCCAACCGCTGTCAAACCCTGCGGAGCTGAAGGCGGCGTAAAATCAGTGTTGCCCCAATTCTGCATCATCAGGGAATACTCGCGGAAGTTGAGCGTGCCATCGATATAGTACTCCATCTTAACAACACTATCGAGCCAGTAGTCAGCCATTATCGCAAGGTCATTATAGTCTATTAAGTTATCACGGTCGAAATCACCGTAGCAATTCGGTGCACCGGCACCGGCGGTTACCATTTCCTTGACATCCTCACCAGGGTCAAGGACATAGGGATATGGAGGCACAAAAATAGTGTCATATTCATTTGCAGCCCAGGTTGGAACTGCGGTACTATAAAATACATTTCCATTGTTCCAGCCGATCTTTCCCGGCGTATAGCCGCTGGTACCGTAGTCTTCCCAGGGGTCGTCCACATCATCAAAATAATTATTTTCTACCCTGAGCTGTGATTCAACACCGACACCGATACAATAATTATTGCCGCTGCAGCCGTAGTAATTGTTATATACATGAACCTGGCCGAAACGTACGCGAGGCATTCTTTCATGGCACATGGTACTCCACCAGTTATGATGGAAAGTAACACGCAAGTGGCCCTGGTCATCACCACCGCTGTCATCACTGTTTCCGATAAGATTTACAAAACGATGCTCAATAGCCGGATTTGTGTAGTAGAACTTACACCAGGAAACTGTAACAAAGTCAGAGCCTCTGGTTATATCGATACCGCCGTCAGGACAGTTATAGACGTCACATTGAGTTATAAAGAGATTGGTTATCTGCCACATTACGGTCATACCGTCCCCATCACCGTAACCGTCAGGATTAGTAACAGCCAGTCCCTTTATAATTATATTGGTAGAGCTGGGCACGAATAACAGGCTCCCTCTTATGGTCGGTTTCATACCCAGACCTTTACCCCTGATCGTTTTATTCGAGGTAATCGAAACCGTTCCACCGACAGAAGCAAGATCTATAGCACGTGTTACCTCTACGATATAAGGCTCATTCGCTTCGACGTATGTTTTAAAATCCTGGGCACTATCAACTTCAACGACAGTTCCTCCCGCCCCGCCTGTTGTGCCGCCGTTCATAGAGGCCCAGCCGTCCGGAGGCATTTGTTTAACTAACAGTTCGATAGACCTTGTCTTTTGGGCACCAGATGTTGAATTTGTAAATCTTATCGCCCCTTCATAGAGACCGGTAGTGAGACTATCGGCACTGGCGTTAATTAAAGCGGAAACTACAATACTTTCATTCGGGTCTAATGTGCCGCCGCTCGGTGAAACATCCAGCCAGGGTATATCGTTTACTTCTGCAACTATCCAGCTAATTGAATTAGGTCCTGTATTGGTAAGAGTATAATGATTGACCTCAGGCTCGAATATTCCTCCTTCGTAACCGGATGAAACAAACTTCAAAAACGGCGTAATAGATAAATCATCTCTCGGCAGGCCTGTTATCTCTATATCATCAATGCTGATACCGTCTGATGTGACGGGGTAATTGTCATATTGATTAAAACGGATTTTAAAAGTGCTGTTGTAATTGAGTCCGTATGGAGCAACGGCAGAATCGAGATCAACAATGATTTGCGAATAGCTGCCGGATAAACTTCGCAAATCCTGCACCTCGTACCAGTTGTTGCCATCCTGACTGACCGCGACGCCATCAAAATCATACCCGCCGGTAAATGGAATAGGCGGAGGCCCATGAGGCTCATCACTGAAACTTTTTGCCCAGAATGCCAACTGTATTTCTTCATAATCAGCAAGGTCAACCGTCAGGGTAACCTCGTTACGGGAGAATAAACCGCCGGCGTTATAATCATCCACTACAAGATGATAGGAACCACCATGAGGCCCGTTAGATGTTGTAACTTCGGTCCTGTATTCGTTTGTTCCTGTAACTTCCCAACAAGGACCGAGCACAGGCCCGCCTTCAAAATCTTCCGAGAATAATACCTCCGCAGCCTGGACATTCATTACGAAAAGGGTTCCAAACGCCAATAATACCAGGAATAAAAATTGCGAAAATCTATCCATATTCATCACTTATTCCTCCTTTACTTTGTGATAATAGTTGCAGTTTTATCTATATAGTGGCAAGAACCGGCAAAAAGTCTCAAAAAAAATAAACTTTTTTTCTACAGATGAATGCGACTTAGCATAAATTGCCCTAATCCCCTATTATACCAAAAAGTCCTGCCTTATGCAACAAAAAGGGCTGGCCACAAACGACCAGCCCTTTACTCGTTTATTCCTTTCTGTATTACGGACAGGCCGCCGGCTGAGGATTATCGCCTGTTACCATTATGTAATCGATGCTTGAAAGGCCTTTGCTGGTCGTTGCCAGAAGTTTTATAGTCCTTACACCTGCGGTCAAAGTTACATCCTGAGAAACCGTCTCCCAGTTCTCCCAGCCGCCGGTGTTGGGGAAGCTTATCGCTGAAACTTCTATAACATCATCCACGAGCAGATTTGCAGGTGAATCAGTAGTACCATTGGCATGTCTCCACGTAAAGGTATATACACCTGTTGTAGGTACTTCTATGCTCCAGATAATACCGTTGCCGACCATATTATTCGTATTGCAAAAGCCCGTGCCGGTATAGCCGTCATATATCAAACTGACACTTCCAAAACCGGAGAAGCCGCAGTAGCCTGTCTCGTTTTCCTGTATGATAATGCTGCCTGCACCAAGCGGTATACCCGATGTCATATCCGAAGAGACTGAATCATTACCTGATGTATCTATCGCCTTGATGATATAGAAATAGGCCGTTGCATTCACAACATTACTATCCGTGTAGTTTGAATCAGTCACAAGTGAACTGTTTATCTTAGTATGATTATCCCATGTCATCGAGCGGTATATATTGTATCCCGCCAAATCAGGTTCATTATTGTCAGACCAGTCCAGCAGGATATGTCCGTCACCGCCGGTCGCCGTCAGGTTTTGCGGTGCTGCCGGAGCCATAAAATCATCATTTCTCCAATTCCGTGTCAACAAAGCTAACTCACGTACATTGACCATACCGTCAATGTAATAGTCCTCATCAACAATGTTTTTCAACCAGTAGTCAGCCAGTTTTGCAATGTCGTTAAAATCGATTACCTCATTACGGTCAAAATCACCATAGCAGACCGGGGCGCCGGCATTAGCCATTACCATATCTTTAATATCGGCAGCATAATCAAGCCCATAGGAATATGGCGGGGTAAAAACAACATCGTTACTATCCATTCCGAAACAATTGACGAAAACATTTCCGGAAGCATTTATTTTCCCCCATATTATATTGGGGTCTGAATAACTAAAGAAAGTATAAGGAGAATTGACAGTGTCGTAATAGTTATTCTCGATAAGTAATTGCGATTCGAGGGCAGCACCGGCGCAATAATAATTGCCCTGGCAACTATAGTAATTATTATAAACATGCACCTGGCCGAAACGTACACGAGGCATTCTCTGGTCGCAGTTCTCTGCCCACCAGTTGTGATGGAAGCTGATTCGGAGATGGCCGCGGTCAGCAGTGTGGACATCATCATGGCCGATAAGATTTACAAATCTATGGTCAGCAGATGGGTTCGTATAATAGAATTTGCACCAGGAGACAGTGATATAGTCACATTCTCTGGTTATATCAATACAACCATCGGGACAGTCATAGATACTGCACTTTGTGATAAAGAGATTGGTTATTCTTTCCGTTGCGGTTATACCATCGCCATCACCATAACCGACAGGATTAGTAATATTCAGACCTTTTATGATTATGTTAGCAGCATCACTTACAAACAGCAGGCTGCCGAGGATAACCGGCTTCGTACCTATACCTTTTCCCCTGATCGTTTTGTTTGAGGTAATCGACACTGTTCCGCCAACAGCACTGAGGTCTATAGTACGCGTCACTTCTACGACATAAGGCTCAGTTGCTTCTACATATGTTTTAAAATCTTCGGCATTATCGACTTCAACGACTGCTCCTGATGCCCCGCCTGTAGTGCCACCGTTCATAGAGGCCCAGCCGTCCGGAGGCATCTGCTTAACCGCAAGATTAACAGGCCGGATATGGTTTCGGCCGGAGGTCAAATTTGCAAATATCAGGTCCGTGCCGTAAGTACCGACAGCAAGAGCCTCGACATTAGGATCGATAGAAACAGAAACCACAGTACTTTCGTTCGGGTCTAATGTGCCTCCGCTCGGCGAGACATCCAGCCAGGGCATATCATTTGCTTCTGCAACTGTCCAGCTGACCGAGTTAGTATCTGCATTGCTGATGAGATAATCTTTGGCTAAAGGCTCGAATGGCCCTCCTTCATAACCGCTGCAGGCCAGTCCATCGGCAGGTGTTATTTCTATCGTGTCCGGGCAGTTAAGGGTGTTCGAATACGAAGATGTTCCGAGATACCCGTATCCCTCACAAACATCACGATCCTCACAGCTTCCGCCGGTCATAAAATCGATGAGGCAGAAAGTTTCGGTGCCGCTTTCGGTGCGATCGATCTCCGCTCGCACATAACCTAAAGCTACATTACCCCCTGAAGGATCCGTTAAAGTCATACTGATGGGTGTACAGCCTACCTGTTCGATTAAATTGAGTATATTAGGGTCATTCACTGTCACTACAAGCGGGTCGGTATTGCAGACACAGCCTTGTGTGCTCGGATAAACCCCAACTGATACATCATTGACAAAAAACTCGAACGTCGCGATCCCCCCGCAATCGGCATGACCGACAATAAACCGTATTTGATTAGGGTCATCCGCTGCCTGCGCTTCGGGCGCCCCGGCAAGGCCAAATGCGATAAATACTGATAATGCTAAAATAAGAAACCGTGAAAGTCTGCATGTCTTCATGACTTATTCCTCCTTTATCTTGAGATAACAATTGTAATTTTATCTGTTAGTCGCAGGATTCAGCGAAAAGTTTCATAAAAAATAAAACTTTTTAGATGGGTACCTCTCCATAATGCCTCAGAGCATTATTATACCACAGGTGCCGCCTGATTTAAAGTGCTAAATAAAAGAACTTAACCGTTTTCTTAGGCCTGCAAAATATAGACACAATTAGTCCCCAAAAAATTCAAAGTAAATTTGAAAATGCCTTATTTTATGAATTGTTTTAATACAATTCTAATCAGTTTATAACGATATTAGTGCAATTGCTCTGAGTAATACCGCCAACAATCGTACAGCCGGTGAAAGTCGCATTATCCACATAATTCAGTCTGTTCGACAGCGTACCATTAAAGGCACAGTTGGTAAATTGCAGGTCAGTTATATGGATATTATACTGTCCATAAATGTAAAATCCCTGGGTCGTAGTTGCATCAACATTCAAATTGACGAAAGTTAAATTTCTACAAATCGGCAGTTCCGGTGCCGGCTCACCGCCCGGATTGCTTGCATAGTTTGTAACAATATGGATTCCTGCGGATGTATTGCCTATAATTGTCCAGTCTTTTATCGTGATATTTTCGACAACACCGCCTCGGTCCTGATTAGTTTTCATACGAAAGGCTCTTTCATTTCCTTGTGCCACACAATCCTGCGCGAAGACGTTATTTACGCCGCCTGAGGATTCACTGCCGATAACAACACCGCCATGACCCTGATTGAAAAGACAATTCGTAACTCGGATATTGCTGGATGGCATGCCAATCAGAAAACCTTCCAGATTTTTGCCTGATTTGATCGCGATACAATCATCGCCAGTATTAAAAACGTTATCGAATATATAAACATTGGTTGACGAATCAGGATTACAGCCGTCGCCGTTGTGAATGCCGACAGTATTTGCGGTTATGCCGTTGACAGTGATATATGTGCTGTAAACCGGGTGCACGGTCCACGCAGGCGGGTTTGTCAGTGTAAGGTCCCGCAGGTTTACATGGGATGCATTGACGATGTAAATCAATCTACCTCGCATTTTGCCGCCGCCCTGGGCATCTCCGAGAGCCTGACCACCGCCGTTTACGGTTCCTGAGCCGCATATCCTGACATTGGCTATTTCGCCGCCGTAAGTATGGTTAAGCGTATTGCCGACGTTTATAAGTGATGCATAGCCCAATTGTTCGGTTCCTTCGAAGCGTGTCATTTCCTGCGGATAATCGGCCGGATTCGAAGTGCCCTTCAATATGCCGTCGATCTGGAGTGTCATATCACTCTTGAGGAAAATCGCCCCGCTTAAAAACGTGTATCCTGATCGCAGATGGACTTTTCCGCCTGCAGAACAGGCATTAATGGCCGCCTGTATAGCAACAGTATCCAGCGTAACACCATCGCCTGCAGCACCGTAATCTTCAGGATAAAAGACCGCAGGCAAACCGGCTGTCGTTGCATAGCACGTATTGCTTTGGCCCAGCTCAGTACCAATACCATTAACCGATTTTACAGTAAACGAATACGCTGAGTCAGGACTCAGTCCAGTGGCATAATAGAAAAGACCGGTCGTATTGCCGATAAGTGAATCACCCTGATAAACATTATAGCTGGCAACATTATAATCATCAGGCTTGTGCCATATCAACGTAATACTCGAATCATCAAAACCTTCCGGCGGAACCATAAGATATTGAGGTTCTGAAGGAGTTGGTGTATATTCCTGCCTCCAGTTGTCAGCAAAGAAAGACAACTCATAGTTGTCAACTGTGCAATCGCTATTTAAATCAACCCCGGCAGTCTGATTGCAATCAGCCATTAACCAATAGTCTAAAAAGTAAGGCAGATCATTTATATCTACCTTATAGTCATTTGTGAAATCACCGTAGATACCGCCGGCAAATAAATACGAGGTAAAGCACAACAGCAAAACCGCCCCTGCGACAAATCTTCTTTTCATCCAACACCTCCAAAAATATTGAGAAACGCATTATACCATAAACTGTTGGATTTTTAAACAAAAAAGGGCTGCCTGTGACAGACAGCCCTTATAAAGCCTTATTTTAGAAAATGTTACGGCATTGGGTCAACCTTATTATACTTGATTCCTACAGCTGTGTTCGGGTCGATTGTCCATACCGAATCACAGTTTTTGAATGTAACATTATCAAATGAAATGTCTTTGCAATGCTTAAGATAGGCGCCGCCTTTTTCAGCATTGTCTATAACAATATTGCTTAGAGAAATTCTGGCATGTTCTGCACCTTCTGTGCCGTTGATATAAATGCCGTATCTTTTAGTATCCTTGCAGGTAATGTTCTTTACGGTAATATCTTTGAATTGTCCCGGACCTGCTGAAGGATAACTGCTGCCGTAAGTGCTGTCGAAGAATATCGCATCCTTTATAATGTTTTTCATTTCGATATCTCTGCAAAGGATATTCTTGGCACCGCCGCCTTGCTTTAGACCAGTCTTGAAGCGAAGGCCCCTGTCGGTTCCATCAAAAACACAATCTTCAACGATGAAATTCTCAAACCATCCTGCTGTAAAGCTTCCCCAGACTGCTCCGCCGTGACCGCGTTTAGCGACACAATTGAAAACTCTTACATTCTTTGTTGCATATCCGTCTTTGACGCCGCCTTCACCAACACCTGCGTTAAAGTTAATGGCGTCATCGCCGCAGTCGAAAACAGAATTGAAAATATAAGCTGTATCGGAAGTACAGATATTAACACCATCGGCGTTGTGAATATCATAAGTATCTACATTAATCCCGTTTATTGCGATATTCTTGGAATAGCTGATAATCAGGGTGTGCATTGCAGGATTTACAAGCTTAATACCTCCAACATACAAGCCATCAACACCTTTTATAGTAATCAGATCAGCTCTGTCGCTGTCATCGCCATAGCTTGCAGCAACCTCATTAGTAGCAAGTTTTGTGATGCCATGGCCTGTGATAGAACCGACCTCATCTGAAGAGCCGTTGACAGTACCGCTGCCGCAAATCCTGATATTCTGTAAGCTGCCGTAATGTAAAGTGTAGGCATTAATCAGGCCCATAAAATTGTTGCCGGATTTGTAATACGGAAATCTTGTGCTTGCACGCGGGTAATCGGCAGCATCGTCACTGCCCAGTAGTGTTCCATCGATCTGAAGCGTCATATCATCCTTCAGGAAGATAGCGCCGCTTAAAAATGTCTTGCCCTTGGGAAGCAATACTTTGCCGCCTTTTGTGCATGCATTAATAGCCTGCTGAATAGCCCTTGTATCCAGGGTTTTGCCGTCGCCTACAGCACCAAATTTTGTAACATCAAAGACCTCCATCTCAGGCAGTGCCTTTGCAATAACCTTATTACTCGGCTCTGATTCATTACCTTTAGCATCCACGGCTGTTACCCAGAATGAATAAGGCAGGCCGGGCTCTATGAGCTCTTGTGCAATATAGAACAGCTTTGTTGTATTACCAACCATCGAACCTTCCTGGTAAACGTTATAGCTGACAACATTCGAATAGTCCTCAGGCTTTTCCCATATGATCACAATAGTTGAATCATCCGCAGCTAAAGGCGGAACCATCAATCTTTGAGGTGAATCAATTTTCCCACTTCCTGCCTGGGATTGGTCGCAGCCAAAGCATATCAGCAAGGCAATAGCGCTCAATACAGAGATAGTAATAAAACTTCTTTTTTTCATTTTAGACCTCCTGAAAAATTACAGTAATTTCTTTAATTTCGACATACATACAAAAGCGACTCTGCCTATATCACAAAATCACTTATTTTAACCCTGAAAAGCATTGTTCTTAGTATTCATTCACTCCCATTGATAGAATTATATCCAAAATGGTAAAAAGTCAATTTTTATTTTCCATTTTAGCACGTTTATTTGGCAATATCGTCCTTATCAATACTAAAAAAGCCTATTTTTAAACAAATACCAGCTATTAGATAATCTCTATACGCCTAAACTGACAAAAGGTGTTAATTTGCGCAAATTATCTCCGTTTATCCTTGTTTTTTACCCCTGTTTTCTGGTATAATAGCAGTGATTATGGGGGTGCGTGAATGGGGTATATAATTTATTGACCCTTAGGAGTCCAGTGAGATGAAAAGATTTAGTATAACAGGATTAATCATAATTGCAACATTTTGCCTTACGTCTAACGTATTTGCTCGCGGCGGCTGGGCAGATATGAACGGCGGAACCACAGGCGGCGCAGGCGGAGCGGTCGTTGACGTCAACAACTATACAGATCTCGAAACTTACGCTGAATCCTCAAGCACATATATCATCCGAATTTCAGGTACTATTGACATCGGCAGCGATGGCTTCGATATCGCGAAGAATAAGACGCTGATAGGCGTAGGTACTGATGCAACACTCTCAGGAAATGTTGGTTTTAAAAACCGTGATGGAAATATAATTCTTGAGAATCTACACATCCATAATCCTTACACCTCTGACGAGGGAGACGGCCTGAGTATAACACAGGATATATATAATGTTCTTGTTACCAAGTGTAGTGTGTATGACTGTGAAGACGGCGGCCTTGATGTATCCAACCGGTCTGATTTTGTTACCGTCTCATGGTGTAAGTTTTATTATACCCCCGCCACCCCAGATCCAACTCATTGTTTCTCAACTCTTGTGGGAGCCAGGGATAGTTTACCCGAAGATGCAAATTATCTTCGTGTTACTTACCACCATAATTGGTGGACAACCGGCGTTAAAGAAAGAATGCCCCGCGTACGCTATGGCCAGGTACACGTCTATAACAATTATTACAGCGATCTTGTGTACGGTGGTTACTGCATCGGCGTAGGCTGTGGAGCTCGTATTCGTGTAGAGAATAATTACTTCAATGCTGTGTACACCCCATGGAAAGATTACTACAGCGATGCACCGGAGTGGCCCGTAGGTCACATTGGCTGGAATACCGGCAATATATATTATAACTGTACCCAGCCGACCTGGGCAACAAACGAATATGCTACTATATTTGTGCCGCCTTATGAATATGACCTCGATGACGCTGCAGATATCCCGACTTTAGTTCAGGCTTATGCTGGTGCGGGCACACCTTATCCGCCGCACTGGTATTCAGGTGCTTATGGTGATTTCGACCTGAGCGGAACAGTGGACAGAATCGACCTTGCGACATTTGTCGATTACTGGCTGGAAACTACAGGAATTGAGGATGCAGACTACTATCCGGACGGCATCGTCAACTTCCGTGAACTGGCCAAACTGGCTGAAAGCTGGCTCTTAGACTGATAAAACAGGCAATATTCAAGGCTTGTCTTTGACCGAAATTTATGATATAATGGCAAGATAAGTAGTTTTTAGGATAATTCGGTCGTTTTTAGGAGGCCTTGAGAGATGAAAAAGTCGCTTTTTCTATTCGTATCTATCGCAGTTTCACTATTCTGCTTTACCTCTAATACATTTGCTGTTGACGGCTGGGCCAGTATGGACGGCGGCACTACAGGCGGCGAAGGCGGAACTGTCGTTGAAGTCAACAACGTTGATGACTTTACTTATTACGCCGAGGACACACATCAGGATCCGTACATCATTTATGTCAACGGCAATATTACTCTGAGTAATAATGTCCGCGTCCGAGGCAACAAGACGATCATCGGCCGGCCGGGTTCGCATATTTCCGGCAATTTGAAGTGCTATAGGGAAGAAGAAAGCAACAACATCTTCAGATATCTGGACATAGACAACTATAACGAGGTGGGTGACGGCGACTGTATCAGTATTGATTCTGCCAATCACATCTGGGTCGACCACTGCACGTTTACCGACGGCGGTGATGGAAATGTCGACATCAAAAACGGCGCCGACTATATCACCATCTCCTGGTGTAAATTCCAGTACACGCGCGACAGCGGCCACAATTACACCAATCTGATCGGACATTCCGACGACAACGGCAGCACAGACAGAGACCATCTCCTTGTTACCGTCCACCACAACTGGTATTCGACTATGTGTAAAGAACGTATGCCCCGCGTCCGTTTCGGCCAGGTACATGTTTATAATAATTATTACAGCGACCTGTTAACCGGCGGTTATTGTATCGGCGTTGGTGTCGAAGCACATATTCGTGTCGAAAGCAACTATTTCGATGATGTATATGACCCGTGGAAAGATTATTACACCGGAAACGGAGCCGATGGACATATCGGCTGGAATACCGACAATATATTTAATGAATGTACAGTTCCGACCTGGGCGACGAACGAGTATGCCACTATATTTGTGCCGCCTTATGCCTATACGCTTGATAATGGCGCTGATGTGCCGGCTATTGTACAAAACGGTGCAGGTGCAGACGGCAACGACTCAAATCTGCCGCATTGGGCCTTCGGTCCTTATGGTGATTTCGACCGCAGCGGTTTAGTCGATACTAATGACCTTGCACAATTTGCAGCCTACTGGCTTGAAACCGATTGCAACCAGGTTTTCGACGCAGATTACGACAGCGACTGCAATGTAAATAATTATGAACTGTCCCTGCTGGCAGAAAACTGGAAAGTAACACCGCCTGATACCACCCCTCCTGCAGCTCCGGAAAATTTGTGGGCAGCGACCGATATCTCGACAATCCTGCTCGACTGGGCAGATAATAATGAGCCTGACCTGACAGGATATAATCTATATCGTTCGACAACCAGCGGCAGCGGATATAGCAAGCTTAATGTTTCACCTCTGACCGATTCGAATTATACAGACAGCAGTTTCACGTATCTTACGACATATTATTATGTTGTTACAGCAGTTGATACATCGGAAAACGAATCATCCAATTCTGTTGAAGCATTTGCGATAGCCGACGGCAACACAAGTGTATTTGTCCAGGAAAACGCTATGGGCTTTTGCAATGTTGACGGGATCGTAGACACTGAAGAGCATTCGGGCTATACCGGTTACGGTTATGCCGATACAGAAAACGCCCTGGGTAACGGTGTTGACTGGAAAGTGAGCGTTCCTTCGGCCGGTACGTATTATTTCGCGTGGCGATATGCCAACGGCTCATCTGACAGAGGCGCAAGACTGCTTATAAACGATGTCGAAGAAGCAGCAAGTATAAACTTCCCTGCCACAGGCGGATGGGAAATCTGGCAATATCTCGAAGTACCCGTAAGTTTAACGACCGCAGGGATAAAAAATGTGCGTCTCGAAGCAACAGGCTCCAGCGGGCTGGCAAATACCGACTATTTCAGGCTGACAGGTACAAATCCACAAATCGAAATTTGTCCATAAAAAGACCAATGTATATTTATAAGTTTTTCTAAAACAAAGACTTATAAGATGGGCAATTTCTAAAAGCACTCAATTTGCGCAGCTTACCGGATTATTCTGTAATTTAGCTAAGATTTTTGGTATAATAATTGATGTATGAATGCTAATTTGGGGGACTTATGAATATTCTTGTTTTATAGGAGTCGAGAGATGAAAAATGTATTTTCTCTACTGGGAATTGTCGTAATTTTATTTTCCTGTGTTGCTGCAGCTTGGGCGATTGAGCAAAGACCTATCGGATGGGTTACAGTTACTGATGGAAACTTACCATATACCATCACAGGCGGTGCAGCAGGAGCCACCGTTACCGCAACTAATGAAACAGAATTCAAAACCTATGCCGGAAGCACTTCGCCGTATGTTATCCTTGTACCTAATATGATAGTAATGACGCGAGGAACCTCATCATCGTATACACCTCAGACAGTTAATGTGGAATCCAACAAAACCATCATCGGCACAAGTCCCGATGCCGGGATTAACGGCGGTCTGAGTTTTTCAGGCGAATCTAATGTCATTGTTCGTAATCTGACTATATGGTATGAAGACGGCAGCCAAGGTTACGATAATCCATGGACAGACGGCATTTCAATAAAAGACAGTTCCCATCATATCTGGATAGACCATTGCAGTCTTTACGATTCTCCGGATGGCCTGATAGACATAACCAACCAGTCCAACTATATTACGATCTCCTGGTGCTATTTCTACTACCTGCCTACCAGTGAGAACATAAATCACCATTTCACTAATCTGGTAGGTCACAGTGCTACTAACTATGCCGACCGCGGCAAATTAAAAGTCACTTTCCACCACAACTGGTGGGGCTTAAGATGCAGGGAGCGAATGCCTCGCGTACGTTTCGGCCAAGTCCATATTTTCAATAACTATTATTATAATGAGTATGCCACCTGTATCAATAATAATGCTATTCGCTCAGGTATCGAGGCTCAGAACCTTGTCGAGAATAATTATTTTTACTACATAGATGAGCCTATTGAAGAAAAATATGATCCTACCGCACTAATCGAAGCTGTCGGTAATATTCTCGACAGCTGCTGCAGCCTTGATGAGTGTGATGACGGCGACGACGATGTGTTCGACCCTCCGTATCCGTATACTCTTGATGATGCAAATGATGTGCCGACCATAGTAACGGCAGGCGTCGGAGCCGGTTATGATGATGTACTTCCTCCGGCAAAACCGACAATGCTGATGGTGGTATCGCCGACCGGTTATGCAGATATTGAGCTTGAATGGAACGACAACAGTGAGCCCGACCTGGCCGGTTATAATGTGTATCGTTCACTGTTTTCCGGCGGCAGCTCATATGTCAAGATAAATACCGCACTGATAACCGATTCCAATTATGTTGACGACACTGCCGAAGGTCCGACATATTACTATGCTGTTACAGCAGTAGATACAAATGATAACGAGTCCGGCTATTCCAACGAAACGTTCAACTCTTTGTATGGTGATTTCTCAGGAGATTATACGGTAACATGGGCAGATGTTCCTACTTTAGTTAACCTCTGGCTGGAGACAGACTGCGGCCTGACTGAAGGAATAGATATGGACGGTAACTGCATAATTAATTTCTATGAGTTTTCTGTTTTTGCTAAAAACTGGCATCAATACTAACAGGGCAACTGGGCCCTGATCGGGCGTTCGATTTTTATTGGACGCCCATATTATATAAATCTTTAAAGGAGTAGTTTCGTGATGAAAAGAACATTGTTTCGCTCAATCCTCGCTGTAATTTTATTATCGTGTGCCTCTGCAGCCCAGGCATTCGAGCACTACCCCATCGGCTGGGTTACTGTTGACGACGGAAATGTGCCTTATAACCTCACAGGAGGCTCGGCAGGAGCTGTTGTTACCGCTACTAATGAGACAGAGTTTAAGACGTACGCAGAAAGTCCTGTACCTTACGTAATCCTTGTGCCGAATACAATAGTGATGACACGGGGAACCTCATCATCGTGGACGCCTCAGACGGTAAGTGTCCAATCTAATAAAACTATTATCGGTGTCGGTCCAAACGGAGCTATTAACGGAGGCCTGGAAATCTCAGGCCGAACTAATGTCATCATCCGAAATCTGACCATATGGTATGAAGACGGCACCCAGGGCAGTTCCGACCCATGGACAGATGGTATTACGATAAAGTACTCAGATCACATTTGGGTAGATCATTGCACCCTTTATGATTCGCCGGATGGATTGATAGACACAACTAATGGGTCCAATTATATCACTATATCATGGTGCAGGTTTGGTTATACCCCCACCAGCGAGAATACACAACATCATTTTACTAATCTGGTAGGCGGGTCAGACAGCGCAACAGGTGACCGCGGCAAACTCAAAGTAACATTTCATCATAATTTGTGGGGGCCAAGCTGCAAGGAACGAATGCCCCGTGTACGTTTCGGTCAGGTTCATATTTTCAATAATTACTTCGATACACAATCCAATAGTTACTGTGTTCGTTCGGGTATAGAAGCTCAGAATCTCATAGAAAACAACTATTTCAATGAATCAGTTGAGCCCATCGAGGAAAAATATGACCCTACCGCACTGATAGAGGCTCATGGCAATATTCTCTACAACTGTAAATGCTCCGGCACATATTCGTGTGATGACGGCGACGATGATGTTTTTGATCCTCCGTATTCTTATACACTTGACGATGCAAATGATGTGCCGGCCATAGTATCAACAGGTGCCGGTGCTTCGGTATGCTACGGTGATTTCGACCGTAATGAGCTGGTAGACTACAAAGACCTTGCAGTAATAGCTAATCACTGGCTCGAAGATGATGTTGATATAGAGTACTACCTCGATGGTATAGTTAACTTCCGTGAATGTGCCTTGTTGATACGGAATTGGGGCACAAATTGTTTTACTCCTCCGGCAGCACCGCAGGATTTGACGACAGCATTCGGGGATGGACAGATACTGCTGGATTGGTCCGACAATAACGAGCCTGATTTGGCAGGCTATGATGTATATCGTTCAGAAACATGGAGTAATCACACGAAGATAAACAGCTCGCTTATAATTGATTCGAATTATACAGATAGTAATGTCGTAAATTTAACAGCATATTTCTACACAGTTGTAGCAATAGATACATTGGGTAATGATTCAGAACCATCAGAGCAAGTATCAGAAATACCTGTTCCTGCAGGTGGCACTGTCATACAGGAAAATGAACTCGGTTATTGTCGCATATATCCTTTTGGAAGTATCAGCAAAACATATAACGAGTACACCGGTAATGGTTATTGTGATACATTTGATTTTAATGGCAGCGGTATCGAATGGAGCATAAGCGTACCTTCGACTGGGTCATATACCTTTATATGGAGGTATGCCAATGGTGCCCTTGACAGGCCTGCAAAACTGCTTGTAGATGATATTGAAGAAATCTCGAGTATCAATTTTCCGGTTACCGGCAGTTGGTCAAACTGGGAAATGATTTCACAGAGCGTAACTTTATGTGCTGGTACAAGAAGTATAAAACTTCAAGCGACAAATAGTAAAGGTCTTGCCAATATTGACTGTACGATAGTAACAGGCGATAATCCTCAACCAGCGAGTTGCCCGTAATAAAGCTAAGAACGAATATAGCAGGTTAAAGTAATGAAAAGAATACTTTTATTAAGCGTAATTGTTGTCATATTTTCATTACTCTACTTCACATCTGATGTCTTTGCTGTAGATGGCTGGGCATCTATGAACGGCGGCACCACCGGCGGCGAAGGCGGAACTGTCGTAACGGTAAGCACACCTGAAGATTTCAATAACTATATTACAGCATCAGGCCCCTATATTGTGCAGGTCTCAGGTACTATAGATCTCAGTTCGATCGGCTATATGGTCCATATCGCCTCGGATAAGACTATCAAGGGTATCGGCCTCGATTCATTAATCATAGGAGACCTCAGTTTCCAGCAATATGCCTCAAATGTAATTATCAGAGATTTGTCTATAACTAACCCTACCTCCGGCGAAGACAATTCCGATGGTATTGCTGTAAAAGAAAATATAAGCAATGTCTATATTACTCAGTGTACCCTTTATGACTGCGGTGACGGATGCATCGATATAACTGAAGAATCTGATTATGTTACCGTTTCCTGGTGTAAGTTTTATTATGTTTCTCAGTTAAGTCATCGTTTTCCGAACCTTATTGGGCACAACGATACTAACTATGACGATCGCGGCCATCTCCGTGTGACAATGCATCATAACTGGTATTCAGACCTGTGCACCGAAAGAATGCCTCGCGTACGTTTCGGCCAGGTGCATGTATATAACAACTACTACGGCTGTGCCGGCAACAATTATTGTATCGGTGTCGGTGTAGAAAGTAATATTCGAGTTGAGAACAACTATTTTGATAACGTAAATCAGACATGGTACAACTGGAGCAACTCCGGCACTCCCGGAATAATCGGCTGGAATACCGGCGCTGTCGGCAATCAATTTGTCAACGGCACTACACCTGCAACCTGGGCTACAAATAACTATGTTACAGTTTTTACTCCTCCATATTCTTATACAATGGACGATGGGCCGGATGTCAAAGATATCGTAATGGCCGGTGCCGGCCACATAGTTACCGACGCAATTCCGCCTGATGCGCCGACTGGTTTGGCTGCAATCAGCAGCGAGTCAATAATATCACTTGATTGGGATGACAACAGCGAACCTGACCTGGCCGGTTATAATGTATATCGAAGCGAAACTTCCGGCACAGGTTATGTGCAAATAAACAGTACACTTGTAACAAACTCCGACTATATTGATAATATTATCAGCAATGGCGTAACTTATTACTATGTCGTCAGCGCTGTAGATACCGCCTTAAATGAGTCTGATGACTCGACTGAGGTATCAGCCATAGGAATCGATACTACACCACCAGCCGCTCCGACAGGCCTTGCTGCAAGTGCCAGCGATTCAATGGTTGCACTTGACTGGGACGACAACAACGAATCAGATATTGAAGGTTATAATGTATATCGTTCAACAACTCACGGCGCAGGTTTCGTTCAAATAAACAGCGTACTCGTAACCAGCTCAGATTATATCGACAATACCGTTGTTAACGGCACAACATATTATTATGTCGTCACCGCTGAAGATATTTCTGCTAATGAATCCGGCAATTCAAATGAGGCTTCTGCCGAACCTTACGACCAACTGACTGCAGCCGATTTTGAGAGCGATTTTGGCGACTGGATAAATGTCATCGGCGACGATTATGACTGGTTCCGCAATTCAGGCCCAACACCTTCGGCTAGTACAGGGCCTTCCTCGGGAGCAAACGGAAGCAATTGGTATGTCTATTTTGAAACATCGTCAGGATACGCAAATATTGCCGGTGACACAGCTTATCTTGAAGGTCCTGATATTGAAGGTGTTAACCGTCAGCTATCGTTCTACTATCACATGTACGGAGCACATATAGGCACGCTCTATGTTGATGTATATAACGGCGTCTGGAATGAGGGCGTCTGGTCTATCAGCGGCCAGCAGCATGATTATCCCGAAGACCCATATACACGGGCAATAGTAGACTTAAGCGGTTTCATCGGCACGATTAGAATTCGTTTTCGTGCGGTAGCAGCCGGTGGTTATCAGGGTGATATAGCTATTGATGATATCGAAATAGTTGAAGACCTAACTGACACAACACCTCCCGCCCCGCCGACAGGCCTGACAGCAATATTGCCGGGCGAAACAGATGTCCCGCTTGAATGGAATGCTAACACTGAGGTTGATTTAGCCGGCTATAATTTATACCGTTCCCAAACCAGCGGCGCAGGTTTCGTACGGCAGAATGTCTCTCTCATTGTTGATTCAAATTATATCGACGATGTCATCAATCATTATACAACATATTATTATGTTGTCACTGCACTGGATACAACTTTAAATGAATCCAGTTATTCCAATGAAGTCTTCGGCGGTCTTTACGGCGACTTCACAGGTAATGGTATAGTAGAAATAAACGACCTGCCTGACCTGCTGGATTTCTGGCTGGAAGATGATTGCAATACAACTGATGGGCTGGATTTGGACGATAATTGTATTGTCAATTTCTATGAATTCTCAGTATTGGCTAACAACTGGCTGCAATAACAGCAATATACGCTGATATCCGCCGGGCAGTCAATTTCCCATTGGCTGGGCGGTTTTATCATAATATGGTAAATACCCTTTAGATTATCTCATAAAAACCCGCTTTTTCAGCTATATTCAGCCTAAAATTAGTGTTAATTTGGGTAAATTTCTAACTATAACCTTGTATATAGACCCAATTTATGGTATAATACAGGTCTTGTGTACCGGAGTTGCGTAGTTAGGGGTAGGAATTATAAATCAATCCCTATCAATACGGAGGAAAAAGTGATGAAAAGAACGTTCCTATTATTTAGTCTCGCTGTAATTTCGTTAATCTGTTTCACATCGAATGCTTTTGCTGTTGACGGCTGGGCAAGTGAAAACGGCGGTGTTACAGGCGGCGAAGGCGGTACTGTTGTTACGGTCGATAATGTTACAGACTTCAATACTTACATTACGGCCACGGGTCCGTACATCGTACAGGTTTCAGGTACTATTAACCTTTCGTCAATCGGCTATAAGGTTTATATTACCTCGGACAAAACCATTAAGGGTGTAAATGCAGACTCGACAATTATCGGAAATCTCGCCTTTCAGCAATATGCTTCCAATGTGATTATCAGAGATTTGAATATTACCAATCCCACCAGCGGCGAAGATAATTCAGACGGTATCTCTGTTAAGGAGAATGTAAGTAACGTCTGGATAACCAAGTGTACTTTCTACGACTGCGGCGATGGAAGTGTGGATGTTACCGAAGAGTCTGACTTTGTAACAGTTTCCTGGTGCAAGTTCTACTACGTTAATCAAACAAGCCATCGCTATGTAAATCTCATTGGACACAGTGATACCAATTACGATGACCGCGGTCATCTTCGTGTTACAATGCACCATAACTGGTATTCAACTAACTGCACCGAAAGAATGCCTCGCGTTCGTTTCGGTCAGGTTCATTTTTATAACAATTATATCTATGCTCCCGGCAATAATTACTGTGTCCGCCCTGCTGTCGAAGCCCAGGTTCTTGTCGAAAACAACTATTTTCAGCAGGCGGATGAGCCCATCGAGGATTATGATGCAAGCGCATTGGTAGAAGCTCACAATAATATTTATGATAACTGTACTAATATACAGAATCCAGGTACTGATACCGTTTTTGATCCGCCATATTCCTACTCACTTGATTCTGCTTCGAGTATCCCAAGCATAGTTACAGCAGGTGCCGGCAATGTAGGACCTTTTGATACAACTCCTCCCGATGCGCCAACAGGTTTGACCGCGACAGGCGGCAGCTTAACAGTTTCTCTCGATTGGAATGACAATAGTGAAGGCGACCTGGCAGGTTATAATGTATATCGCTCAACAACTTCCGGCAGCGGATATACTCAAATAAACAGTTCGCTCGTGACTACTTCGGACTATTCCGACAACAGCGTCACAGGCGGCATAACATATTATTATGTCGTTACAGCTTTAGACACAGCCTCGAATGAATCCGGAAACTCAAATGAAGATTCAGCCACACCTACTACTCCGGATGTTACCGTGCCGGATGTAGTCGGTATGAGTCAATCTGCAGCAAGTACAGCTATTACATCAGCAGGTCTTGTTGTTGGAACAGTAACTACTCAATGCAGCGATACAGTTCCTGCAGGTGAGGTTATAAGTCAAAGTCCGACCGGCGGAAGTGTTGTACCGGCCGGCTCTGCTGTTGACCTGGTTGTATCTTCAGGCCAACCAAGTGTACCTGATGTAACCGGTATGACTGAAGCGGTTGCGATAGCTGCGATCAATGCAGTTGATGATATAAGCTACGGCTCAAGTACTACAGAATACAGCGATACAGTACCGGCCGGCGATGTTATAAGTCAGTCCTCAGTTGGCACAGTTCCATGCGGCACTGTAGTTAACCTGGTAGTTTCTTTAGGACCATGTACGGCTGTGGTGCCTGATGTAACAGGTATGGACGAGGCCAGCGCTATAGCAGCAATTAATGCTGTGGCAAATATAAGTTATGGAACAAGTACTTATGAAAACAGTGCTACTGTTCCGGAAGGTGACGTTATAAGTCAGTCCGCTACAGGCACAGTTGCCTGCGGTACCGTCGTTGACCTGGTAGTATCTTCCGGCCAATGCGTAGTTACAGCTCCCGATGTAATAGGTATGGATGAAGCTTCTGCGATAGCTGCGATTAACGCAGTTACGGATTTAAGCTACGGCACAAGCACTTACGAATGTAGTGATACGGTTCCTGCAGGTGATGTAATAAGTCAGTCAGCTGTTGGTTCGGTCCCATGCGGCACTGTTGTTGATCTTGTAGTTTCCACCGGCCAGCCTACGGTACCAAATGTAGTCGGTATGACTGAAGCGGCTGCGATAGCTGCGATCAATGCAGTTGATGATATAAGTTATGGCATAAGCTATTACGAATGCAGCGATACAGTTCCAGCAGGAGACGTTATCAGTCAGACTGCAACAGGTACAGTCCCTTGCAGTACTGTTATTGATCTTGTTGTCTCCACCGGCCAGCCGAGTGTACCTGATCTAACATTACCGGGAATAACACAAGCAAACGCAATAGCAATACTCGATGGTATCGATGATATAAGCTACGGTTCAAGTACTCTTCAATGCAGCGAAACCGTACCGGCAGGTGAGATTATTGCTCAGTCTGCAATAGGTACAGTTCCCTGCGGCACAGTAGTTGACCTGGTAGTTTCTTCCGGTTCATGTTATCCGGCAGCACCTACAGGTCTGACTGCAGTTGGCAGCGTTGGAATAGTCGAACTTGACTGGGATGAAAACAGCGAACCGGATTTGGCAGGCTATAACGTATATCGCAGTGAAGTTAGCGGCAGCGGCTATGTCCAGATAAACAGCTCGCTGGTAACAAGTCCGCTTTATGATGATATCGATGTCGTCGGCGGCACAACTTATTACTATGTCGTTACGGCAGTAAATACCGGTGACTATGAATCGGACAACTCGAATGAAGCATCTGCTACTCCTCAGATATACGGCGACTTTACTGAAAACGGCAGTATAGATTTTGCAGACCTCGATTATCTCGGCCAGCTCTGGCTGATAGAAGACTGCAACGCAACTGCTGATGCAGATTTGAATGACGATTGTGTGCTTAACTTCTACGAGTTTGCTGCATTTGCCAATAACTGGCGAGAATTGATAGATACAACTCCGCCCGAAGCTCCTACAGGTTTATCAGCGACAGGTGGTGATGCAACAGTATCTGTCAATTGGGATGATAACAGCGAAGCCGATTTAGCAGGTTACAATATATATCGCTCGACAATGTCCGGCAGCGGATATGTTCAGCAAAATGTAACGCTGCTGACCACTTCAGATTACACTGACAACAGTGTAGTAAACGGCACTACATATTATTATGTAGTAACAGCAGTTGACCTGCTTAATAATGAATCAGGGTATTCAGCAGAAGCATCTGCAGCTCCACAGGCTCCACAATCCAGCCTTACTTTACAGGAAAACGAAGCAGGCTACTGCGGTGTAGACGGCCCTATCGAAGATGAGTGGTCCGGATATACCGGTGACGGCTATTCGAATACAGACAATGCTGTTGGTAATGGCGTTGACTATAGTGTAGAAATACTTACCGCCGGCCAATACAGTTTCGTGTGGAGATTTGCACACGATGGCGGCTCCGACAGGCTCGGCGATCTAATCATAAACAGCACCACTGAGGCTTCCGGGATAAGCTTCCCCGACACGGGCGGCTGGTCAAGCTGGGAAATAACCACAACAACAGTTAACGTAACTTTGACTGCCGGTGTAAAGAGTATACGTCTTGAGGCCACAACCAGCGGCGGCTTGGCTAATATCGATTATATGGAAATAACCGGCCCGAATCTGACAACAGCAGCTTGTCAGTAATAGATAGAACACGGGTCAATAAATCAATTATGCCGGACGCTCATGTAAAGTGGGCGCCCGGCTTTTAATGATTATAAATTATAATTTTACATTTTTCGGAGACACAAGATGAAAAGAAGGATTTTCCTGCTCGGAGGAATAACTGTAGTATCATTTCTATTCTTTGCTGCAAATTTACTTGCCGCACCGGCTTTTCCCGGCGCCGAAGGTTCGGGGAAATGGGCAACAGGCGGCAGAGGCGGCGACATTTATGAAGTAACTAATCTTACTAACGATGCTAACGTCGGATCCGGCTCGATTGTTGATGCTTTAAGAGTCGGAAATCGAACTATCGTTTTTAGAGTCTCCGGTACAATCGAACTTAACGGCACAATGTTATATCCCAAATCCAATACAACGATCGCGGGGCAAACCGCACCGGGAGACGGCATCTGTATCAAGGGCCGTATTCATATAAAGGATAACGTACACGATATAATTATCCGTTACATCCGCTTACGTGTGGATGAAGGTGCCCCTAATTCTGAAGGCGATGCGATTGATATTGATCACGGCTATAATATCATTATCGACCATGTCAGCGCTTCGTATGCTCGCGATGAAACAATTTCCTGCCAGGAAGATTCTAACAACGTTACTGTACAATGGTGTATTATGAGCGAGGCATTGAAACTCGGAGAAGGGCATAGTTACGGTTCTCTTGTCCGCGGTGAATACGGCCAGGAAAAAACGTTTCACCATAATCTCTATGCACATAATCTAAGCCGAAATCCAAGACCTGGAAATTACACCTCCTCCAGCAGCGACCCCGAAGGGCTTCATTTCGATTTTCGTAATAACGTAGTTTATAACTGGGAAAAAACTGTTCCTGGGTATGGCGACAGCGCCGATTGCATCAGCAGATATAACTTCATAGGTAATGTTTATATCACCGGCCCTGAATCAACGAATAATGGATATGGCTATCGCGAGTTAAGCAATGTCAATTATGGTTATTTTACTGATAATTCATACAATGATGTTATCCCCGGCGACCCATGGAGTATAGTTTATTTTGACGGTCTGAGTTCCGCTGAGATAGACGCATATAAAGCAAGGTCTTATCTTTTACCAATGGAGGATGTAACAACAACTTCGCCGGCCCAGGCTAAAATCGATGTACTTGCAGATGTCGGTGCAAGCTATCCTACACGTGATGCGGTTGATACTCGAATAATCAATGATGTAATCAATCAAACAGGTGGTTCCATTGATTATACAAGCGATTTAGCCGATCCCTGGCCGACGCTTAGTTCTCTGCCGGCGCCGACAGATACAGACCACGATGGTATGCCGGACAGTTGGGAGACATCTCACGGGCTGAACCCGGCAGATGCTGCGGACAGAAACGACTACACACTCAGTATTGACTACACGAATCTTGAAGTGTACCTGAACGGCATTTTAACCACTACAGACACCACGGCTCCAGAACCGGATCCGATGACATGGCAAAGTGCTCCTGCTGCCGTAACAGGCACTTCGATTACTATGACTGCAACAACAGCGATTGATGACACCAGCGCCGTTGAGTATTTCTTTGCTAATATTACCGATGCCAATCACGATTCCGGCTGGCAGAGCAGCACGACTTATACGGATACCGGTCTTGAGCCCCTTACGACCTACACTTACCAGGTAAAGGCACGTGACTTGAGTGTGAACTACAATGAGACAGATTATTCGGACCCCGCCGATGCGAATACACCTGACGACCTTGATCTTTCAGCACCGACGCCCGACCCGATGACATGGGCTACTGCACCGTATGCCACAGGAACAGACACTATTACTATGACAGCCACGACTGCTACTGACATAAGCGGAGTCGAGTACTATTTTGCCAATATTACCGATGCCAATCATGACTCCGGCTGGCAGGACAGCACAAGCTTCACAGATACCGGTCTTTTGAATAACACTACATATACCTATAGCGTAATGGCACGTGATAAGAGTACAAACCGGAATGAGACTGACTGGTCGGTCGATGCAAATGCCACGACGATTCATTATACCTGTACCGCTGCAATAGATGGAGACCTGAACTCAGACTGCAAGGTGGACTTTATGGACTATGTAGAGTTGGCCGGTGCATGGGGTGCCGGCGAGGCGCCTGCAAACCTCATCAGCAACGGCACTTTTGATACGGTTCTGTATCCCTGGGCGTTTGTCGCTTTGTCCAATGCGACAGGAACAATGACCGTATCGTTTGACGGCACTGCCGGCGAACCGGCAGGAGCGGCACTCATCGAAGCAGACAATACGGTAGCTACAAACCACCATCGGTTTTATCAGATATTCAGCGTAACTTCAGGCCAGCAGTATACGTTCGCGGGCCGCTGGTCGGGTAATATTGTAGGTACCGTAACCGACCCTACGGGCGGCAGCCTGCGGAACTGGGCGGAGGTGATAATTTCATTCGAAAGCAGTACTACGCCTTCGAACTGGACAGCCTCAAGTGCCATCGTATACAAGAAAGCATACGGGGCTGGCACCACCAATACATCAACGGGTATATGGGACTGGGAACCGATGACTGACTCGCCTGAGAACGGGCCGACGGACGGTGTGTTCACGGCGACCGACTCATATATGGTCGTCTCGTTCAACCTGGGCGGCAGAGTAAGCTCCGGTACGACACATTTCCATGTGGATAACATCAGCGTAACAGAGACCGTACCCTGCCCAGAATATGATATTACCGGTGATTGTGTGCTGGACTGGCTCGATATGGAACAATTAGCAGCAGACTGGCTGACTTGCAACCGCAGTCCCGCCGAAGCATGCTGGGAATAAAAATAACAGATTAGCCCTGAAAACAGCTATAATAGATTTACTATAACATCTTTAAAACAAAGATGTTACGCTAAATAGTATTGATTTTTGACGTAAAAAATGGTATAATTTAGTATCAGCTCGAAAGAGGTCTTTTTGCACACAAGGAGGTGATATATCGCCAGATAATAAGAAAGTGAGAAAATAATTGCTAAGCAGTATTCGATTAAAGAATAATCTATCCTGTGCAGTTATCTGCGCAGGATTTCTCATTTTCATATTTTCTGCCGTCCCCTGCTTTGCAGAGAACACACAAAATATAATGCTGACCGGATATTGGCCCCCTACCAATGAGATGCTTCGTCAGTTCAGCACCGACCCGGTTCAGAATCCCGGCGGTTGGCAGGGACAGAACTGGGAAGGCAGAGGTTATGATATTTATGCTTTCTTTCCGGAATTCCCCGGCGGTACCGGCAGCAATCCGAAAGGTGACGGTGATTTCGAAGTAGATTACCAGGATGTTTCAAACGACTTCTGGCTTATTACCGAGCAAATCCATCCCGTCGCGATTATGAGTTATGGAGCAGGTGCAGGACCATGGGAAATAGAATATAACGCCCGAAACCTTTCAAGCTGGAGCAATGATTATCTTACTCCAAAACAGCCGACGCCCTCTCCTCCTGACAGCAGTCAATCAACCGGATACGTTCGTAACTCTACTTTACCTGTGCAGGATATTGCTGATGCCATTAATGCTTCCGGTTTAGGGATATCGGCATGGGTTGACTGGAGCGGCAATCCCGGTGCATTTCTCTGTGAATATATGGCGTATCACGATGGGTGGTACCAGGATATTCACAGCAATCCGAATGATGCGTATTATTGTGCAGCAGCAGGTTTTACTCATCTGTCAAACTCCATAAGTGTAAGTAATGCCACCGAAGGTGTTGAAGTTGCCTTGCGGGCAACTATCGCTTATCTGGATTCCATACTTATTGAGGACAACAATGCACCTGTGCCGGATCCGCTTGTCTGGGCATCTGTGCCTACCGCAACCGGTTCGGGTACGATAACAATGACAGCAACAACTGCGACCGACGATACTTCATCTGTAGAATATTATTTCGAATGTACAACTGATGCCAATGCCGACAGCGGCTGGCAGGCAGATACAACCTATGTTGCAAGCGGGCTTAATCCTTCAACTTCATACACATTCAGAGTCAAAGCACGCGATTTGAGCAGTAATCATAATGAAACCGGATGGTCAACTGCTGAATCCGCAACTACAACAAGCGGTCCTATTGAATCACAAGATTTTGAGGCAGGCCTCGGCAACTGGAGTAATGTAACCGGCGACGATTATGACTGGACTCGCGATTCAGGAGGCACACCATCATCAAACACCGGACCTTCAAGCGGAGCAAACAGCAGTACATGGTATATGTATCTGGAGACCTCAGATGGAAGCGGTGCATATGATGCCGGTGATACCGCCTTTTTAGAAGGACCTGACCTTGATGCAGATGCATATGATATGAATTTGAGCTTTTATTATCATATGTACGGCGCAGATATGGGAACGTTATATGTTGATGTTTACAACGGCAGCAGTTGGGATAGCAGCGTTTGGAGCATCTCCGGCCAACAGCATTCATCATCAAGTGAAGCTTATACCCAGGCAAATGTTGACTTAAGCTCTTATTCCGGAAATATCAAATTACGGTTCAGGGCTGTCGCAGCAGGCGGCTACATGGGTGATATGGCTATCGATAATATTGAAATTACAGGCTCGCCTATCAGCAGTGTAACCGTTCCGGATATAACAGGTATGAGCCAAGCCGATGCTAATACAGCGATTGAAGCGGTCGGTCTTACTGTCGGAATTATAATTACTCAATGCAGTGATACGGTTCCTGCCGGAGATGTAATAAGCCAGGACCCGAATGCCGGAACTTCTGCACCGATCGGTTCTGCTGTTGACCTGTTAGTATCTTCCGGCCAACCAAGTGTACCTGATGTGACCGGTATGATTGAATCTGCTGCGATTGCAGCAATCAGCGCAGTTGCAGATATAAGTTACGGTTCAAGTTCTACCACCTGCAGTGATACGGCCGGGCCGGGTGAGGTAATAAGCCAGTCCGAGACAGGCACTGTTGCCTGCGGAACAGTTGTTGACCTGGTAGTTTCTTCCGGGCAGCCTTCGGTGCCGGATGTAACCGGTATGGACGAGGCCGGTGCAATAGCACTAATTAATTCTGTTTCATATATAAGCTACGGCTCAAGCAGTACTCAATGCAGCGATACAGTACCCGCAGGCAATGTAATAAGTTATTCTCCGACAGGTACGGTTCCATGCGGAACAGTTGTTGACTTTGTAATATCACGCGGTCAGCCTGTGGTGCCGAACGTAGCAGGTTATATGACTCCAGAAGAAGCTTGTGATACTCTCGATGCAATACCTGATATAAGCTGCGGAACAATTACTTACCAGTGCAGTGATATAATTACTGCCGGCTATGTAATAAGTCAATCTGTAACTGGTACAGTTCCCTGCGGTACGGCTGTTGATCTTGTAGTATCTTCCGGCCAGCCAAGCGTTCCTGATGTAACTGGTATGGATGAAGCGGCTGCTATAGCCGCAATCAATGCGATCGCAGACATAAGCTATGGTTCAAGCAGTACCACCTGCAGCGATACGGTTGGCGAAGGAGATGTAATCAGTCAATCTATTACTGGTACAGTTCCATGCGGAACTGTTATCGACCTTGTAGTATCAAGCGGTCAGCCAAGCGTACCTGATGTAACAGGTATGGATGAAGCGGCTGCGATAGCCGAAATCAATGCAGTTGCGGATATAAGTTACGGCTCAAGCTATTACGAATGCAGTAATACATTTGGTGCAGGAGTCGTTATAAGTCAGACTTTAACAGGTACAGTTGCCTGCGGGGCTGTAATTAATCTGGCAGTATCTTCCGGCCAGCCAAGTGTGCCTGATGTAACAGGCATGGACGAAGCGGCCGCAATAGCAGCTATTAATGCAGAGCCTGATATAAGCTATGGAATAAGTACTACAGAGTACAGCGATACTGTCAGCGAAGGAGATGTGATAAGTCAGTCTGCAGCAGGAACAGCTGCCTGCGGCACTGTAGTTGACCTGGTAGTTTCTTTAGGACCATGTACTGCCGATGTGCCGGACGTTACCGGCATGAGCGAACCTGCGGCTATATCAGCAATTAATGCAGTTGCTTATATAAGCTATGGAACAAGCTCAACAGTATGCAGCGATACGGTCGGCGCAGGAAACGTTATAAGTCAATCTGTAACAGGAACTGTCGACTGCGGTACTATAGTCGATTTAGTAATATCTTCCGGCCAGCCCGAAGTGCCGGATGTTATAACCCTGAGCGAAGCTTCTGCTATATATTTAATCAATCAGGTTGACGGTATAAGTTACGGTTCAAGTTCCACTGTCTGCAGCGATGGTATTCCTGCAGGAGATGTGGTTAATCAGTCTGCCACAGGTACCGTTGCCTGCGGCACTATAGTTAACCTGGTAATATCTTCCGGCCAGCCTTTGGTACCTGATGTAACAGGTATGGACGAGGCTATCGCGATAGCAGCAATTAACGCAGTTGCTGATATAAGTTATGGCTCAACTACCACCGAGTACAGCGATACTGTCGGCGCAGGAGATGTGATAAGTCAGTCTGCAACAGGCACGGTTGCCTGCGGTACTGTAGTTGACCTGGTAGTTTCTTTAGGTTCATGTACCGCTGATGTGCCTGATGTAACAGGCATGAGCGAAGCGGCTGCGATAGCAGCAATTGACGCAGTTGCAGATATAAGCTACGGCTCGAGCTCTACGGAGCACAGCAGTACTGTACCGGCAGGTGATTGTATAAGCCAGTCTGCGACAGGTGCTGTTCCATGCGGCACTGTTGTTGATCTTGTAATATCACTTGGACCGAATCTGCGAACTATTTCCGGATACATAATCGAAGTTGACGCCAATATGCCATTCGAAGATGTCTCTGTAATCGCCAGCAACGGCGGAGGTTCAGATATAACTGATGTTAACGGCTACTATGAAATAACCGTTGACTACGGCTGGTCAGGAACAGTTACGCCGACAAAAATCAGCTATATGTTCACTCCGGCAGACAGGACATATACCAATGTCACCTCAGACCAGACAGAACAAAATTACACCGCAGTCTATACGATCACAGTAATACTTGAATCTGAAGACTTCGAGAGCGGCTTTGGCAACTGGAGCAATGTCTCAGGAGACGATGCTGACTGGACAAGATATCAGGGTTCTACCCCATCAAACGGCACCGGCCCTGACCATGATAATACTATCGGCGATGAGACCGGATGGTATTTGTATATGGAATCATCAAATCCCGTCGCCAACGGAGACGAAGCTTATTTGGAAAGCCCGGAATTCGATGCAGATACATACAGCATAGAACTAAAATTCTACTATCATATGTACGGCTCGGCAATGGGCAGCCTTAATGTCGATATCTTCGACGGTGTATGGAACAACAGCGTCTGGAGCGTATCCGGCCAGCAGCATACTTCGTCCAGCGATAATTATGCTCTCGCTACCGTTGACCTCAGTGCTTATACAGGAATGATCAAAATAAGGTTCAGAGGTATTGACAGTACCAGCTATACAAGTGATATGGCTATCGACGATATTACCGTTGCCGGAACGCTCGATGACACCCAGATGACTATATCAGGCTATGTTACCGAGCCTAATGCTAATCCTATTGAAGGCGTATCGATAGATGCAAGCAACGGCGGCAGTTCAGGTATGACCGATGCTAACGGATATTATGAAGTACTGGTCGATTATAACTGGTCAGGAACAATTACTCCTTCCAAATATGCTTACGGCTTTGAACCAAACAGTATAACCTATACCGATGTTACCGAAAATACATTCGAGACACAGGATTATATCGGCACATTGCTGACATACAAAATTACGGGCTATATTAAAAATGAATGCGCAGTACCTATAGCAGATGTAGCTGTTGACGCAAATAACGGCGGCAGTTGGGATACTACCGATGCCAACGGCTTCTACGAGGTATGGGTTGACTATGACTGGTCAGGCACAATAACTCCAAGTGATTCTCTTTATGTATTCGAGCCGAACAGCACAGCATATATCAATATTCTTGCGGATGTAACAAACCAGGATTATACCGCAAATAACATCTATGACCTCGACTGTGACGGCTTCATCGGTTTTGGAGACGTTGCGGTAATGGGTGATAACTGGCTTCTGACCGGACCAAATATCCCGGGTGATTTCTATGATGATGATATTCTCAATTACCTGGACTTTAGCGATTTTGCCGAGGTGTGGTAAACTCAGTAATTCAATCCTTGGTTTGTGTAACAATATCTGAAGCAGCCTGCAGACCCTGGGCAACTTCCGGAATAATTCCCTTACGGACATATATCGGGTGTATCATCCGCTGTATGTGAGGAAGTTTTTTCGCAAAAGATATTATCACGACAATGCCCAAAAGGCTGCTCAACAGCAGAGTATGCGGGGCGCCGAGGTATTCTGCTATAAATCCTATCAGAAGACTACCAAAAGGCATCGTACCTAAAAATGCCATTACAAGAAGACTTAGAACCCTTCCACGCTTATCATCATCTACTATCATCTGCAGAATTATATTAATCGAAGCTATTTGCACCATTACTCCGAATCCCGGCAGGACCATCAGGAAAATCGACAGCCAGGGATTTCGTGAAAATGAGAATCCAATAATACCCGCTGTAAAAATACATCCTGCGATAACCATTACTTTTTCGAGACCCTGTACACTTTTCCGCCGGGCAAGGAAAATTGCGCCAATAAGCGCCCCTGCACCAATCGCACCCAGAAGAAAACCCAGAGTTTTCGGCCCACCCTGCAAAATATTTTTTGCGAAAGCAGGCATTAAGACCATATATGGAAATGCAACAAGGCTCATCACAGCGGCATAAACAAGAACAGCTCTTATCGGCACAAAGCCAAACGCATAATCCAGACCGTCTTTTAGTCCGTCAAGCACAGCCCCTTCGTGCCGGGGACCCGCTGAGCGGGTCTGCTTCATTGCCGCAAGAGCAAAAATAATTGTAACAAAGCTTATAGCATTAACAAAGAAACAAGTCGCCTCACCTGCCAGTGCGATTATAAAACCTGCTATTGAAGGACCTGCCAGTCTTGCCATATTCAGGATAAGAGAATTAAGGGCAATAGCATTGGGCAAATCTTCATCGTTATCAACCATTTCATATACAAAGGCCTGTCGAGATGGAATATCAAATGCATTGATCACGCCTCGAAATAAGCTAAGCAGAACAATTAAAAACACCGTGATATTATCAGAAGCCACAAGCACGGCCAATATAAACGCCTGTATCATGGAGAATATTTGTGTGAACATAATTATTCTGCGTCGAGGCCATTTATCAGCCAGGACTCCGGTAATCGGAGAGCCTAAAAATACAGGTATGTGATTGCAAAATGCGACCAGGCCCAGATAAAATATCGAATCGTCAGTCAATCTGTAAACCAGCCAGCTTACCGCTACCATTTGCATCCATGTGCCGATGAGAGATACACCCTGGCCGAAGAAGAAAAGCCTGTAATTTCTGTGCTTCAATGCCCGCAGGAAAAAACTCAGGCCGTTTGTCTGTTGAGAAATATCGTTATTTGTCACTATATCACCTTGCCAGCCAGCCGCCGTCGACAGGTATTATAGTGCCGTGTAAAAACTCTGATGCCGCAGAAGCGAGAAATACGACAATACCTTTAAGGTCTTCAGGATTTCCCCATCGGCCAAGCGGAATCCTTTCAAGAATAGCTTTGTTCCTTACCGCATCTTTTTGAAGTGGAGCCGTAATATCCGTGGCCATATAGCCCGGCGCTATGGCATTGACGTTTATATTATGCTTTGCCAGCTCATTGGCCATTATTTTGGTCAGGCCTGCGACAGCGCTTTTGGAAGCTGTATATGACGATATAAGAATGCCGCCCTGGAAACTCATCATAGAGGCGGTATTAATAATTTTTCCTCCCCTGCCCTGTTTGATAAATATCTTTGCAACCTTCTGACTCAAAAAGAAAAGTGTCCTGACATTGACGTTCATCACATCGTCCCAATCCTTTTCGCTGAACTCGACGACAGGCGCCCTGCGGGTTATGCCTGCGTTATTTACTAAGATATCAATCCCGCCAAACTTTGCGATGGCAGCAGTTACTATTTTATCCACATCTTCTGTCGAGCTTAAATCCGCGTTTATCGCGATGCACCTTCTGCCGAGCTTTTCTATCTGCTGATGGGTCTGGCTCATATCGCTTATGCCGACAAGAGCGATATCAGCGCCGGCTTCGGCTAATCCTATTGCCATCCCCTGGCCCAGGCCCCGGGAGGTGCCGGTAACGATCGCAACTTTGCCGTTGAGTTTAAAATCATCTAAAATCATTTTCCTTTTCCCTTATATCATTGACTTTGCTCTTTTGCATAACTGGAAAGGCACACCCCATGGGTCGCGAAATGTTATTATACATGTGCCGTCTTCTAAATTCAATTCCTCAAAAACCGAAGCACCGGCAGCGGTCAGTTTATCCTTCATTGCGACAGGGTCGTCTGCGGCAATAGCGATGTGAAAGCAAAGCGGATGCTGCGATGAGTAATCCGGAACAGGAGCACCGGGATTAGTGTATATCTCCATACATACCCTGCCCTTTTCATCGGCAAGAAAATATGTCTGATTCGCCTCGGGCATAGCACGGACGATTTTCATATTGCAGTTCTTTACATACCACTCGGCCATCTGGGTCCCGGCCGGGACGTTAATACCAAAATGTTCAAATTGCATAATGACCTTTCTGTAATTGTCATTGCGAGGCCTTTAGGCCGCGGCAATCTTAACTTCATCGTAAAATAGATTGCTTCGCTTCGCTCGCAATGACGGTTTTCTATTTACCATTATTAATATGCAGGATTTTCGCACCTTCAAAGCCGTTGAATCTCGTCGCAGCGGCGATACTGTAGGCGCCAATATTTTCGGTATAAAGTAAATCACCAAGTTTTAGGTTGTTCGGCAGCTGCTCTGAAACCGAAATCTTATCGAAACTGTCGCAGGTGGGCCCGACAACAGCGCACACTTCTATTTCACCTTCTCTGAATGCTCTAAAATTCGGGATCCAGTGGTCAAAGACAATGCCGGAGAACGTATGATAGACGCCATCGTTTATATGATAGAAGATTTTGCCGTCCCGTCTTGCCTTGCCGATGATTTCCGAGATTAGCGATGCAGCGGTAGCAATCATAAACCTGCCGGGCTCTGCGATAACTTCCACATCTTCGGGGAACAGCCTTTTTATTTCGGAGTTTATTATCTTCGCCAGCTTCTCGAACCGGGGCACAGCAGAATCATAAGCCGCTGGAAATCCGCCGCCGATATCGATTATCTTAAGCTCATAGCCTTTTTTACGGGCCTCGTTGAAAATTTCCGATGTTATCTGCAAAGCGGCCGTGTAATTGTCGAAATTGGTACATTGGCTGCCGACATGGAAACTGAGACCCTCGACGGCCAGGCCGTTGTCGAATACTCTTTGTATCAGACTGGCTGCATCGGCAGGTTCTGCTCCGAATTTTGAGCTCATTTCTATCTGCGAACCTATATCGGGAACTTTTAATCGCAAAACCAGTCCTGCGGTGCTGCAGTGTTCTTTTATCTTGTCCACCTCTTCTGCGTTATCGTATGTAACGAGGGGTTTATATCTTTTGATTTTTCCCAAGGTTTGGCGGTCTTTGATGGTATTGGAGAAGATTATCTTGTCCCAGATGAAAAAGTCTTTTTCCGCCTTTTTAAACCCTTTTATCTGATTATAAATCTGAATAAATTCATTATACGAGGCAACGTCGAAGCTTGCGCCCTCGTTGAACAGCGTTTTTATTATTTCCTGATTGGAATTCGCCTTTACCGCGTAATAGGCCTGGACGTTGGGCAGGTTTTCCTTAAAGACGCGGTAGTTCTGACGCAATTTATCGTGGTCGATAATAAATAAAGGCGTCCCGTGCTGCTCGGCCAATTTGATAAACTCTTCTTCCATAATTATCTCTCAATCACTTAATTTTACTTGTTTACACGACAAATCTCATTAAACGAAAAGATATCTTTCAGTTCATTCTTAGCTTGTTCTCCAAGATCAACACATACATCTTTACGATCATTCCAAACTTCATAAACCTTTGCAACCTGCCCCTGATACTCACCAATAAGAATATAAACGGTATCGTCCTTATAAAATGGGGCGCCATTTATCTTCGCTCGAAGAAGATAAAAACTATGAAGAGAAAAATAGCTAATTGATACACCAACAACTGCTCCTGTAAGAACTGCCGATATCAATCCTCCCTTGGAAGTATAAAGGTACGTGGCAAAACCAGTCCCAATCAATAGCGGGCATATCCAAAAAGCAATACCCCACGGCCAGCGTTTTGCGAATAATATTTGTAATTTTGATGGCTTCATAGCCGCTATCCAATATACACACTCTACCACATTCTTTGCTTACATATTTACAACTTTTTAATCAGGTCTGTGAGCATATCTATTTCATTATTATTTTCGAGGTATGATTCGATAAGTTTTTTTCTCAGTTCATCGCCTCGGTCGTAGAGTCTTTTGAACTTTTTTGGTTTTGTCGATTGTATCGTATAGGCAGTCAGTAAAGGGAACGCTGCGGTAACATCGAGATAGGCGGTTACGGTCTCATCGAGTTTTGTCGGGTCAATCTTGCCCCAGCTTGCCGCCTCTGATGGCGGAGCACCGGACAGGCCGCCGGTATCGGGCCGGGCATCGGTGATGTTTATATCGTAATCCTGCCCCATTTCCGGAATCATCAGAATTTCCTGAATCTGCGGCTCGGTCTGGAGCATAAAATTCTTCGGGCTTCCGCCGCCGATAAGCAATACAGCTGTCTTGCCCTTTTCATATCTTTTAGCGTTCAGGACTATCGCTGTCGAGTCGTTTACATCGATGCTCGGATTTATCTTGAGTTTGAATTTATCCTGAAGGCCCTTTGCCTCGGCCAGAAGTTCAAGGCCTGTAATGTTCATACCGATAGTCGAATCGCCCGGCGAGGATGTAAAGACAGGAATACCGTTTCTAAAAGCGGCGGCAAGGACGCTTACCTGGCCGAGGTTATGTTTCTTTTCAAGCTCATCGAGGATCTTGCCGAGGTGATGATAAAATTCGCGTGTGCCCATCTCCTTTTGGAACTCTGGCCGAGTAAGAATCTGTCTGAGCCTCCTGTCGGTCTCCATAAGCACATCTTCATAATCGAAAAGGATATCGTAAATCCGGGTTACGCCTTTGTCGCGCAGATCGGCATCATCGACATTATGACTGCCGCGGAACATCGGCAGGTTAAAGGCATAATGCAAATCGTGATACATATTGGCCCCTGTCGCTGAGAGCCAATCGACAAAGCCGTGATTCATTAATGGGACAATCGTCGATGGCCCCAGCCCGGCCGGCGTCAGAGCACCCGCGATACTCAGGCCTATGGTAACATCCTCTTTCGAATAGCTGTCGCGCATCAGATGACAGGCAGCGCGGAGACGGCCGCCGTTGTAGGCGTCCATATTGTCTATCAGCGCTACGATATCGGTGTCTTTATCAATAGGTTTGGGGAGGATTCGTTTTCCCGACAGGTATTTCGCCTTGCCGGGGCAGTTTTGCTTGTTATGTGCCATTTTTTATTCCGTTTTAAAGGTTAATATTTCCGTATTTTGACCAGGGAAGTGATAATATAGTTCAGAAGAGGCTTTTGGACAACAAAAAACCGGGCGTCGACTTTCTCACTCAACGCCCGGCAGCATTCGATTATATTTCTGTGTTATTTACGCCAGTTATTGCCCAGCACGGAAAATTCGTAGGCATTGACTATACAGTCGTCATCCAGATCCAGCCCGGCGGTCAGGCCGCAATCACTTTGGAGCCACAAATCAAGTAAATCGGGCAGGTCGTCTATCTCTACTATGCCATTACCTGTGAAGTCGCCGTAAAGACCGCCGAAGACTTCACTGGAATCGTCCGATTCGTTCGAATTCGTATCTACCGCTGTAACGACATAGTAATACATTGTATCGTGAGTGGTAATATCGTCGGTGTAATCCGAGTTGGTCAGAAGCGAACTGTTTAACTTGATATGGTTGGCATCTGCATCTGTCCAGCTATAAACATTATAGCCTGCCAAATCGGGTTCACTGTTGTCGTTCCAATCGAGAGGGACATTCGCTTCGCCGGGTGCTGTTACTGTCAGACCTGTCGGCGCTGCAGGCGGTGTCGTATCACCACAGAATACATTACCGGCACAGGGCATTACGATATCTTTGACATCCGGCCCATCATCCATCGTATAAGGATAAGGCGGCACAAAGACGCTGTTATAGTCATTAGGCGCCCAGGTAGAAACAGTTGTGCCGTTGACGAACTGATTGCCGGTAGGACCGGTGTTCCAGCCGATTATCCCCATAGGGTACGTTGGGTAATTGTTCCAGTTATACCAGGTCTGATTTACATTATCGAGATAGTTATTTTCGTATCGAATCTGGCATCCTACACCTACGCCAACACAATAGGTATTGGTGTGGCAGTCGTAGTAATTGTTATAAACATGAGCCAGACCGTAACGTACACGGGGCATTCTTTCCATACATTTGGTTGACCACCAGTTATGATGGAAGGTAACACGTAGATGGCCGATATCATCGGTGTTATCGTTGCTGTGTCCTACGAGACATGAATTGTTATGCCAAAGCTGATTGACATAGTAAAACTTGCACCACGAGACGGTAACAAAGTCGGATTCTTCGGTTATATCAAGGCATCCATCGCCGCAGTCGTAGAAGGTACAATGAGTTATAAAGATATTGCTTACATTTTCCTTTACGCTGATACCATCTGAGTGGTCCTCACCGACAGTGGGATTGGTAATAGTAAGATTTTTGATAATAACATTGGAAGCATATTGCTGAAAGGCCAGATTTCCTATGATCTTCGAATTTGTATCTGTACCCATGACAGTCTTGTTCGAGGCGATATAAACTTTATAGCCGATGGGAGTAAGGTCGATAGTACCGGAGACCTGCACAATATAAGTGTCCGGCGACGAGATATAATCGTTGAAGTCCCCAGGTGTGCTAACTGTAACAACAGTTCCGCCTGCCCCGCCCGTTGTACCTCCGTTCATATCTGCCCAACCATCTGTAGTTACCGCGAAAGCACTTGATGTTAAATAGAATAACGAAATTACAATAAGACCTATGACTAAAAATGTTCTTTTCATGACCTTACCCTCCTGAGAATTAATAAGAACCGGGCGTCCACTTTCTCACTGAACGCCCGGCAGGACCTATTTATCTATCCGGCTTTGTTACGGACAACTTGCAGTTATCAGATTCGGGCCGGTAATTTCAATATAATCGATATTAGCAAGAGAGTTACTGGTTATACCTTCAAGCCTTATAGTCTTTACTCCGGCTGTTAAACTTACACCAACAGAGACCGTTTCCCACGTGTCAAAATCGGCTGTCGGCGGGAAAGTGATACTCGATATGACTTCAGAGCCGTTGACAAGCAGTCTCGCGGACCTGTCATCTGTTTTGCCATGTGCATACCGCCAGGCAAAAGTATATGATCCGCCTGTAATTATCTCTACGCTCCAGTCAATGCCGGTACCTATGACATTGTCTGTATTGAAAAAACCATCACCGGTATATCCGGCATGGTCAGTGTCGATGCTTCCGTCCACATCGCAATAGCCTGCCTCATATTCCTGTATAAGAATATTAGTTACAGGAGCGGCGGGAGTGGCTGAAACCTGGGCCGAGTAGTCTGACTCATTGTCAGACATATCAACTGCGAGGACAACATAATAATATGTCACACCGTTGACAACCGTGTTATCGGTATAATCTGAACTGGTCAAAAGCGAGCTGTTTTGCTGGACATATCCGCTGCCGCTTGTCACGGAACGATATATATCGTAGCCGGCCAAATCGGCTTCGCCGTTGTCATCCCAGTCGAGCGAGACGGTTGCATCTCCAGCCGTTGCTGAAAGTCCCGTAGGTGCCCCAGGCGGAGTAGTATCGGGCTGAATTGCCCGCCAATTATTGGCAAATACTGATAATTCGTAGTTATCGACTACACAATCATCATTCAAATCAACACCATCTGTAGCGTTGCAATCATCTACCAGCCATAACTGGCAGAAGTAATCAAGGTCATAGACATCTACCACGCCATTAACTACAAAGTCGCCGTATATCTGAAGAGCCGCCGATACCTGAGTTGACTGCAGCGATTCATTAGAATAAATATCAACCGCTGTGACGACATAGAAGTATGCCGTATCGTAATCAACATCATTATCATCATAATATGGGTTAGCCAGCAGAGAGCTGTTCAATTTGACCTGGTTTGCATCTGAGTTCGTCCAGCGATATACATTGTAGCCTGCAAGGTCTGGTTCGCTGTTTTCATCCCAGTCGAGCTCTATCACTTCATAGCCTACTGTTGCCGTAAGACCTGTAGGTGCATCAGGCGCAGTTGTGTCAGGATTAGTAGTTGCTGATGCGGGACTTGACGGGCTGGTTTCATTATTAGCAGGACTGAGGTCGCGAGCTGTGACGGTGTAAGTATACATTGTGTCCGGCGTAAGACCGGTATCTGTATATATCCTGCTCGACTGCCAGCCGGAACTATTTCCGCCCCCTGCCGTGCAGATAAAGCGGTATTCAACACCATAAGCATCATCAGTCGCTACTGAGGCAATCATAGTAATAGTTGATGAACTTGCCGCATAAGGCAAAGTTGAAAATGTCATCGGGTCCGGTGTTGGGGCTGTTGTATCAGCATCGGTTGTTGCAGAGGCCGCCCCTGATGCTGCGGTTTCGTTATGATTGCTGCTTGTATCACGGGCCGTTACGGTATAAGTGTACATCGTGCTCGGCGTCAGGCCTGTATCGGTATAGCTTGTACCTGACTGCCAATTGGAACTATGTCCGCCTCCTGCCGTGCAGATAAAGCGGTATTCAACACCATTTTCAGTGTCGGTCGCGGTCGTAGCAACCATTGAAATAGATGTAGAACTTACCGCATAAGGCGGTGTTGCAAATGTCATCGGATCCGGAGTCGGAGGTGTCGTATCCGTGCTGGGCTCGGACCACTCAAACGCTCCAAGGTCGGGAGCAGAACCGTTATAAGGTTCACCTACGTCAATACCGGCATCTATTAATGAACTGGTTTCAACAAGTTTAAGGAAATCGAGGTCGGGCAAACTGCCGTCCGGCTGACGAGGGCCGTCAATACCGGTGGGGTCAAGACTTACAAAGTCGGAACTGCTGACTGAAAAACCAGAATTCCAGGAATTATACTGGTCATCAACCTCAGCATAAAGATTTTCCCCGCCCACATATGAGATATTATTGCGCAATACCGAAGCTATATGTTCATCAAAGTAATAATTAGTTCCGCAATCATATACAGTGCAGTTGTAAACCTCAACTGGAAGCGTATCGCCGTTTATATCTATACCATTATGATACTGGTCATAAGCCATACAGCGAATCAAGACATGATTACCGGCACTCGATCCTAATTTATAGCCGTTTCCGTCTCCGTTCCATGATGAATCGCCCCAGCGATTTACGCCGTTGCCCCAGGCCCAGCAGTCCTCAAACGTGATAGCGATCTGGGTATAATATAAATCAAAGCCGTCATCGGCATTGTTCCACGCCCGACAGCCCCTGAATACGTTGCCCGGGCCGATATCTGACGATTTCGATGCGAAACCATCCGCGTTTTCGCCATGATTTGGAGCGTCATAATTCAAATAGGAATCGCAGTTCAGTATCAGGTTGTAGGAAGCACCTGCGCCGCCAAACTGAATTCCGGAATCTCTATTCATTCGTGCAACAATTTGTTCTGCGATATTATAATTGCCGCCGAGATTCAAGCCGTTGTCGCCGGCATTTTGAATGATAAAACCCTTCAGGTGCCAATAATTGCCGGTCACGAGAATCCCCCTGCTGCTGGTGCCATAAGGCTGCGCGGTATAATCTAAGACAGGGACCTCGTCCTGATAAGCCTGTAATGTAATATAGTCTGACGATGTGCCGCTCGTTGCTATCGAAATAGTTGACGAATAGTCATGCTGGCCGCCGCGAAGATAAATTGTATCGCCCGCTACCGCTACACTTACAGCCTGAGTAATTGTCGCAAAAGGAGTGCCTATTGAACCGTCATTGCCGTCATCTCCGCCGGGATCGACATAATAGTTAGCAGCATATGCCGGGCAAGCTATAAAAATTACAAATACAATGAGAAAATACTTTACTGCTTTACTGCTTCTTTTCATCTTTATCTCCCTGCTTCCTTAAGATTAGTTTCATTTAATTTATTGCATCCAGTTATCCGCTACTACGGCGAGGTCCATAAAGTTCACTGTATCATCATCATAAAAATCGGCGCCGCCGCAGGTACCGCAATTATCATCCAGCCAGTTATCTGCAAGACATTTTAAATCAGCCAAATCTACTCTGCCGTCCGGCTGGCAATCACCGTCTATATATTCAAACGCTCCCAGGTCAGGTGCATCATAATGATATGGCAGGCCGACATCAGTTCCCCCATCAATTAAATCGCTTGTACCCACAAGCCGCATAAAAGAAATGTTAGGCAAACTGCCGTCAGCATTTCGCGGGCCGTAAGCTGCAGATGGGTCGATGCTTGCAAAATCTGCACTTGTCACAACAAAGGGACTCTGCCAGCTATTCGTCGTTTGTGTAGCATAAGCAAGACTCACTGAGCCTGAAAAACTGACACAATTGGTAACTATTGCCGTCTTACCGCTGGCCATTGCTTCTGAGATTTCAAAATTGTTGCTGCCATTGCTGAACGCTGTGCAATTGTATAGAGTCATAGAACCTTTATTGTGATTTTGGTCAAATCCTTCCTTCAGATTGGAAAATGACAAGCAGTTTTTCAGAATAACATTATGTCTCAACAATCGCGGTGTATCGCTTCCGCCCATCTTAAATCCATTCCCGTTGCCGCTACAAGGGCTTCCATCTTTGAGATAACCAGCCTTCATAGCCCAGCAGTTCTCATAAGTGGTGGTTATATCATCCGATGGTCTCAAATATCCATCATAATCATCATCTGAGTTGTTCCACGCCCGACAGCCATAGAAATAATTGCCTGTGCCGACATCTATCTTGGGCGCAAAACCATCCGCATTGCCTTGAGTATAATCGCAATTATAATAGGAATCGCAATTTATGATTTGATTGTATGCTGCCCCGCCGGCAACCCCCACGCCGGTATTCCTGTTTTCGTATGAGCTGCAAAATTCGACAATATTATAGGTTCCGGTAACTCTTATTCCGTTATGCGGTGCACCTTTGCAGTCTATTCCTTTGACATACCAATAACTGCCTGTGATTAACAAACCTTCGGCAGATGTGCCTGTCATCGCTGAGAAATCCAGCAGAGGCCGTTCACCATTATAGCCCATTAAATAACATCTATTGCTTTCACTTGCCCCGCTTTTAGCAGGAAGAGTAACCGGTGTGGTTGAGCCTGTATATGTAAACGTTCCTGCCCGCACATAAATAGTATCACCAGCGCCTGCCGCCGTTACTGCTTTGGGAATCGTTTGCCAGGGATTGCCTATGGAACCGTCGCCGGTGGTATCATTGCCGTTCGGGTCGACAAAATAATCATCTGCATATGCCGGACAAATCGAAAAAAGTATCAGCAGAATGAAAGAATACCATTTTATTTTTTTATCCACTTGTATTATTACCTCCTTAATTATCTATCTGGTTTACTGCATCCAGTTATCCGCCAGGATGCTATAATCGATAAAATCTACATTATTATCATCGTTCAAATCGGCCCCGCTGCAATAGCCGCAGCCGGTATCGAGCCAGTTATCGAGAAGACAGGCCAAATCGGCCCAGTCAATATCGCCGTCAGGCTCACAATCGCCAACTAATTCTGCACGTTCAAATGCTCCCAGTTCGGGCCCGCTTCCAACAAAAGGCTCGCCTACGTCAGTCCCTGCATTTATCATTGAACTGCCGTCGGCTAAACGGAGAAACCCAAGTTTTGGCAATTCGCCGTTCGGTCCTCTCGGACCGTCGATACCAGTGTGATCAAGGCTTACAAAATCGGAGCTGCTGACTGAAAAACCGTTCCAGGAATTATATGTGTCATCAATCAATGAACCGATATTTACCGAACCTGTATATGAAATATTATTGCGCAACACATGAATCGCACCGGTAGTCGGATTAAGGAAAGTAAAATTGCTGCTGCTGTTATTATAGGCGGTACAATTATAAAGAGTAACACCTGTCGCATCTGTTGTAGAGCGGTTCAGGTCAAACCCTTTTGCCGGGAGGTCAAAAGCAATACAGCGAATCAGGACGTGTTCGCCGCCGCCCTGCCCGAGTTTAAAGCCGTTGCCATCACCATTGAACGGCGAAACAGACCAGATATTTATGCCGTTACTCCAGGTCCAGCAATCCTCGGCTAAAACGCCGCTGCCTGCATACCAGAAATCCCAGCCGTCATCAGAATTACTCCATGCCCGACAGCCGCGGAATACATTGCCCGGCCCGATATCACGTTCGTCAGGGGCCGGAGTAGGACCTTTCGCCGCAAAGCCGTCGGCATTTTCACCATTTTTATACGGGTCATAATTAAGATAAGAATCACAGTTTATTATCTGGTTGTAAGAAGGATAGGTACCGGAACTTGCGTATATTTGAATGCCGGAATCTCCGTTTTCATATACAACTATCTGTTCAAGTATATGGTATGAGCCATCAATAAATATCGCGTTATCTGCCGAACGCCGAATGGTAAAACCCTTAAAGTGCCAGTAATCTCCATGTAATTCAATTCCCCTGTAGTTGCTTACCCTTTGTTGGTCCGAGAAATCGATAATGGCATTTTCATCCTGATAATTCTGCAGAGTTATTCTGTTTGACGATGAGCCGCTTGTCGTAATCGAGATAGTTGATGAATAGTCATGCTGGCCTCCGCGGAGATAAATAGTATCGCCCGCTACCGCTATTGATACTGCCTTGGGAATCGTCTGCCAGGGATTACCTATGGAGCCGTCGCCGGTGGTATCATTGCCGTTGGGGTCAACAAAATAATCATCTGCAACTGCCGGACAAAGAGCCAAAAGCAGACAAAGAATTAATGCCAGTACAAAAAGATTGCGCCATTGGTCTAAAACTTGTAAAATCGACGTCCGTATCAACGATTGATGTATCTTCAAAACCAAATATCACCTGTCAGGCTCAGTATGAATGGCTAGAGCTTTATTATACCAAAAATAGAGCGTTAAAACAACTAAAATTACCTATTTTTACTTACTCGTAACTTATTTTACGGCAAGTAATTACATCTCGCTATGCAGCGTCTAAACTTACCCAGCCTACCTTGAAAATCAAATTGTATTATACCAGTATAGACGAGCCGGATGATAGTGCGTTTTGCGCAAATTAATTACATAATTGCGCAAGTCATTTTTCCAGAATTAGATAACGCTGTGTGTCTTTCTGAAAGCGTTGGGCGGAAGCCCTTTGTGTTTCTTGAATACCCTTATTAGATGACTGACCGAATCAAAAGTCGAGGCCCTGGCGATCTGGTCTATGGACAAATCAGATTCAAGAAGAAGAGAAGCAATGTGTTCGACACGCACACGTATCACCTCTTTCAAAATGGAACGGCCGAGAAATTTTTGGAATTTGCTCTCCAAAGACCTCCTTGAACATGCCGCCGAATCGACAATATCTGCAACCTGGATATGCGAATTGAAATTCTTCCGTATAAAATTAACTGCACTTGCAACATTTTTGTCTTCTATAGCCATTATATCGGAAGACTGCCTGACAACAACATGGGTAGCAGGAGCAAGAATTGCCTGGCTTGCCATTTTTTCCTCGCCAATAATAATACTATTTAATAAATGAGCCGCTCTGTATCCTGCTAATTCAAGATTTATGGAAACGCTCGAAAGAAGCGGTTTAGCAGCATTACAGAGCACATCGTCATTAAAGACCCCTACTACGGCAACTTCCTCAGGAATATGTATGCCGGCCTCCTCCGCAGCCTCTAAAAGGTCATATCCGATAGTATCATCGCAAACCATCAGACCTGCCGGCTTCGGCAGAGAATGCAGCCATTCGACAGGTTCCTTAAGTCCTTTCATCCACGTTCGTCCTGACTGCCAGTCGTACTGGTCACGTTTTTTCGCTTTAACCGAGGGCTTATAAACACTGGTCGTATAGCCGGCCTGACGAACTGACTGGCTGAATCCTTCCATTCTCCAATTCGACCAGAAATAACTGCTGGCGCTGTAATAAGCAAAATGCCTGAATCCTCTTTCAAGAAAATGTTCAGCGGCAAGTTTTCCCGCCTGGAATGAATCGGCCGTCAGATATGGAAAAACATCCGGTATCTGGAGGCAGTCCATGCCTATACAGGGCAGTTTCATCTCGGTAACATCAGATACGATTTTCTTCGAATGCATCGCAACGAACATACCGTCGATACCTGTCTTTTTCAGTGAAGGCAGAACACGGCTCGGCACCCCGCCGGCAATACGAAGATGCCAGTTGGTATTGCCCTTTGTATAACGGCATACTCCCCTTAAAATATGCCTCAAATTGAGGCTTATGCCAGGTACAACAAAGGCAACTTTAATATCACTTTTTTGTTTATTGCGTCTTGGCATATTAAAATAATAACCAAATAAGGGGAAAATATCAAGTACTTCGAAAAAAATATTGCGTAATTATGCAATTTTATTGCGCAAAACGCACTATTATACACTGTATTATATATGTAATAATAGGATAGTAGCTTTTGTATTCAGGAGCAGATTTGGGGATCGGCCTCAAATTACAGAGTCGTTAAATTCACTAAAATAAGGATTCATAGCTTATGTTTAATTTCTTTACAAGTAGATCAAAGAGTACCGGCAGAACAATAATGATGATTAAGTCCCGGCGTTTTATTTTATTATTAGCCCTTTGGCAAACTATTATTTTTACGGCTGGCGTCAGTTCTGTTCTGGCAAATAATGAGGACGCTAACGTATCTGACAATACTTCCAATATTGCTATAGAACTAAATACTTCAGCTCTTACTTTTGCCAGGCCCGACTTATCCCAACAACTGACAGCAATAGTAACAGGAACTTCTATAACAGATGTAACGTGGACTTGCGCAGATGAATATATCGCTTCAGTCAGTTCGGATGGAACAGTCACCTCTGTCGCAGGAGGCACAGTTGCAATTACCGCAACATCAACAGTTGACAGCTCAAAATCTGCCGTCTGTATGGTTACTGTAAATGAGCCGAATCGTGCAGAAACAACAGATGTTACAGCACCTGATACAATATCGGGTAGTAATATAGAAATCATTATGTGCGGCGACTCTCTCATGCGGACTTATTCAACCAGCTATGGCGCCGACCAGTGCGGCTGGGGGCAGATGCTGCAGGATTTTTTCGACAACAATGTTACTGTAAATAATACCATTTCCGAGGGAGGACGAAGCACCAGAAGTTTTTATAATGAGAATGTCCGCTGGCCGGCAGTCAAGAGCATTCTGGCAGCAAACAAATCAGCCGGCAAACCCTCATTTGTCTTTTTCCAGTTTGGTCATAACGACCAAAAACTGGCCACCGGCAATGGGCATGAATATCTCACATTTGCCATGGCCAATCAAAACGGTACTGTTGCAGGTACCTATTATGATTATCTGGAGCGTTATATTGTGGAGACAAGACAACTGGGCGGAATTCCTGTCTTTTTTACACCATTTGTCCGCAGATACTACAGCAATGGTGAAGTAACTGAGAAGGGAAAACATAATCTCCTTGAAGTATACTCCGGCGAATCAAAATGCCGCGGAAATTATCCTGCAGCTATGAAGGCTGTTGCGGCAAAACACAGTGTGCCGGTTATTGACATCACTGGCTGGAGTGAAGAATTGATTGAAGATCTTTACGCCAGTGAGGGAGAAGACAGTGCTGCTGATTTTATTTACAGCTCCGACAATACCCATACCCGGACGCTGGGAGCTATCAAGCACGCTGAAGCGGCTGCCCAGGGATTATACGACCGGGGCATCCTCGACCAATATATTATTAAACCTGACCCAAGACTGATGCTGGATGCCGGCAAAAAGGCATTCGGTAATCTCGTTATAGGCAAAGTAAATCCGTTGAAGAATTATAAAAATTTTAAAATGACAAACTATAAGGTAACGGATGGAACACTGACCATTTCGTCGGATTCGCCATACTTTACTATAAGTGACAACAAGGACGGCACATACAGCAATGAGTTGACTATTGACTGCTCTTTAACAGGCAAAACGGTTTATATCAAATTTGTTCCCGATGCCGCCATCGATTATACAGCAACACTGAGAGCAACTTATAGCGGAACAAAAACCATTATTCCCGACTTCGGGACATCAACTCCCGGGACTATCGACGGCACAAGTGCCTGTATCGCTCTTTCCGGAACCGGCATAGAATATATCCCCTATACCGGCAGTAAGTATATTTTAAATGTGGGCGATTTGGAGCCGGAGACTTTACAAGACGGTTTAACTCTTGGAACAGCAGATTATTATACTATTAATGGAACTCCCGTAGCACAGGTAAATAAAAAGACCGTAAACGGTGTGACCTATACCAAGAGATTAAAGACTGCAAATCCGTCTAACAGTATTTCCTTTACAACATCAAACAAAGCTTCTGTTTATACAGTCTGTATCAGCTCGAGCAGCAGCGCTATCAGGATACTGAATGTATTCGACAGATTAAACAATATCCTGGAGACATTTGAAATTCCCGGTCATTCTGCTATCGGCATTACTTTTACTGTCCCGGCGGCAGGAACTTATACACTGGCATCGGCATTCGGCGGAATCAATTTTTATTATTTTGAGGTTAATGAAAATGAGTAGAGATGTAATTTCAGGAGCAATATCAAGAGTTTTAAAAAATCTATTGCGTAATTATACAATTTTATTGCGCAAAACGCACTATTATAAAATCCCGCTGTTATGCAATAATAACAGCAATAACGATGTTCATATTCAACTATTTGGGGCAGTTCAAGGTGAGAAAGGAAAAGTGAGATTATGTTCAGGAAATTAACAAGCCGAAGTATTTATTGCATTTTAGCAGTTATCATTTTTGGTTTGGGGCAAAATTCAACTGTCCGGGCAGCCGACATGATGATTACCAATCTTTTTCCCGATAACAACGATGTAAATGTATGTGCAGATACGAAGCTGTGGATAACATTCGACGCGGCACCGATAATGTCAACAGACAGTAATATGCATCTGCAGATATGCCAAGTCTCGGACGATTCGGTAGTTTATCAGCTCGATCTGCAGGAGCTGCCTACTAATTATTACGGGCCGATTGGGACAGGATGGCCTTATAAAATTTCCTTGCCCGAAGTAACGTTAAACTACCAACCTTTTGATGTAGTCGGTAATGTATTGGAGATATACCCATCAACATCTCTGGATTACAACACCGAATACTATGTAAAGATGACAGCCGGTTTCTGCAGTGATGCCAACGGCAACACCTGTCCCGATATCAATGACAATACAACCTGGCGATTTACAACCAAACCGGCCGCACCTGCAGCAGACCATGACTATACAGTTGCACTTGATGGAAGCGGAGATTTCTGCACAATGCAGGGTGCTGTTGACGCTGTAGCTAATTATGACTCGACTAGGACACTAATAAGGATCAAAAACGGTAATTACAGAGGTGTGGTCTACATACCATCATACAAGCTCAATATAACCTGGCTCGGCCAAGACAGGGATGAAACTGTTGTATACGCCTATAACCGCGAGATCTTCAATCCGGGAAGTGATGCGCGTATGGTGGTTAGAAGCTATCCAGATGGATTCAGGATGTATAACCTGACACTTCATAATACAGCGCCGGATAACTCGGGGCAGGCGGAAACGATAAAGCATTCAAATATTTACAGCATTGTGGAAAATTGTAAATTCAAGAGTTATCAGGATACGCTCTGTCTTAACGGGCATATGTATATGAAGGACTGTTATATCGAAGGAGATACGGATTATATCTGGGGATATGGAACTGTATACTTTGATCAGTGCGAATTGAGATATTTAAGTTCAGGGTCACATTTAACACAACCGAGAACAGCAAACGGCGCCAAAGGATTTTTCTTTGTAGATTGCGTTATGACCGCATCGGGTGGAGTGGCAAACTGTGATTTCGGACGACTGTTTAATGGTTACGGTTATGCACAGGTTGTGCTGATAGACTGTATTATGCCAAGTTCTCTAATTGTTCCTGTAGGCTGGCTCCAAAATACCTTGACGGACCTGAGCAACGTAAGACTATGGGAGTATAAGTCAAGAGACCCGTCCGGCAGTCTTATCGATGTAAGCGGCAGGTTAGAAGCTTCTGTACAACTGTCCGACGCCGAGGCAATAACGTGGAGAGATGTAAACAATGTTTTCAATTCGTGGAATCCCAAGGTACCTGCTGAGGCTCCCTCATGTTCATGGCAGCCTCAGCCGGCAGACGGTGCCACAGATATAATATCGGCAGAATTAGCCTGGGCAGCAGGTGCAGGAGTTACATCTCATATGGTATATTTCGGCGAGACTAATCCGCCGGCATTCGTGGAGGAAATAACAGAATTATCCTATGTTGTGACACAGATTATGGATGCGAATACAACTTATTACTGGAGAATCGATGAAAAGAATTCGGCCGGTACAACAACAGGAGATGTATGGAGTTTTACTACTTCGTCAATATTAGACACAACACCACCGAGCCCGAATCCGCTTGTCTGGGCGATCGAGCCCAATTCAACCAGTACTGACACTATTACAATGACTGCAACAACGGCAACTGATGAATCCGGCGTTGAATACTACTTTACAAATGTAACAGATTCTAATCACGATTCAGGCTGGCAAAACAGTGAAGAATATACTGATACCGGTCTGGACAATGACACAACCTATACCTATAAGGTCAAAGCACGAGATAAAAGTATTCGTCATAATGCTACCGCAGATTCCAATGAAGCATCAGCTGCAACTTTAAGATATATCTGCGGTGAACCACTCATTCCGGACCTGGATGGAGACTGCCAAGTTCACTGGGATGATTACATAATTTTCGCTGACGGCTGGATGGTTTCAAGAGTAAAAACAGAAGATATAAACAATGGTACATTCGATACTGAGCTTGACCCATGGGCACTTGTCGATGCTGAAGGCGTTCAGGGTACGATGACAGTAACATTTGACGGCTCTTACGGCCAGCCTGCAGGCTCAGCTCTTATACAGGCTGATACGACCGGAACCGCAGTTAATCATCATCGTTTCTATCAGGTAATACCTGTAATCGTCGGCGACAGATATAAGTTTTCAGGCCAATGGAGCGGAGCTTTATATGATCCGAATTCTACCACACGACGCAACTGGGCTGAAGTTTTTGTAGGATTCAGTCCCGACGATACCCCATCGGAATGGGGCACTATAATGTATAAGAAACGGTTTATCTCCGTCGGCAGCAGCAGCAACGTAAACTTCGATCCTAACTCCGACGGCACCTGGGAATGGGAAGAGATCACAGATTCTCCAGAGGCAGGTCCGGCCGATGGGCTTTTCGTAGCCAGTCAGCCATATATGGTTGTATCCTTTAATCTCGGCGGTAATTCTAATGGCGGAGCAAGCTATATTAATATAGACAACATCAGCATTGCTGAATGTCCGATGACAGCAGATCTCAACGGAGACTGCGAACTGGATATGGCAGACCTTGAAGAAGTAGCTGAACAATGGATGGTGTGCAACAGAACTCCTATAGAGGAATGTTGGCAATAAATAACTACCCACTACGAACCGGTCATCCGGTGAGGGAAAAAGGCAGGCTTACGGACCTGCCTTTTTCTATATTTGTTTTGTAATATCAGAATAATTATTTGTTTTTAACAAATCATTACGCAATTATGTGATTTTTTTGCGCAAAACACGCTATTACAACATTCCGTTATTATGTAATAATAGCGTCTGCCTTTTCCTATATTTGTTTTAAAAAATTATTGGGTTCGTTATAATAGCCCACCTGACAGATTGAAAGGAGTCGCTCTTATGTTCGGACTTGCCATAGCAGATATTATCGTCATCGTTATTTATTTCACAGTTGTAATCGGCATCGGTTATTGGGCTTCAAGGCGTATCAAGAATCAGGAGGATTACTTCCTGGCAGGCAGACGGTTCGGCAAGCTGGTACAGACCTTCGCAGCGTTCGGCCAGGCAACCAGTGCCGACAATGCCGTAGGCGTAACCACGACAACATTTAATAACGGCATCGCAGGTATCTGGAGCTCACTACTTTATTTATTCGCAACACCGCTTTACTGGGTGGCGACACACTGGCCGAGGCGTATGCGAATATTGACACTGGGGGATTACTTTAAAGAACGATATCACTCCACGAGTATGGGAGCGGTTTATTCTGTTATCGGTTCCATCGGTATGATGGCATTTATCGCTCTCGGATTCAGCGCAATGACAAAGACTATTATCGCGATGACGCCAAAGGCAGCCTCCATATACAGCCAGGGCGAACAGGCAGAATACAACAAAGCTTACGAAATCGAAAAACTCACGGCAGAATCTCAAGGCAGGACATTCGGTGTATTAAGTTACAGCGAGCTGATTGAACGTCAGGAGCTTCAAACTAAAGAGCAGCGAAGCGAAACAGAAAGTACTCGCCTGGTATATCTGGATTCAATGCGGCCGGCGGCGGCATTTTCACATATCTCCAAGGAATCACTCATATGGATCGTTTGTATTGTCGTGCTTATCTATGCCGTACTGGGCGGCCTGGAAGCAGCATTCATATCCGATATGATACAGGGGATGTTTATTATTCTTCTCTCTATTATTCTGATTCCATTCGGATGGAGCAAAATAAACAGCATCCACGGCGGCAGTGGCATAATCGGCGCAATGAGTACCGTTCATCAAAAACTGCCGGAGACCTTTTTTCAAATCTTCGGCGCACCGCATACACCAGATTTTACATGGTATTATATCATCACACTGTCATTTATGGCTACTATAACTGTTATGGTTCAGCCAAACGGCACTGTCCTGGCAGGCTCCGCAAAAGATGAGCTGTCCAACCGCACTGGTGTGGTAATCGGCAATTTTATAAAACGTTTTTGCACAGTTTTCTGGGCAATCTTCGGTTTAGCTGCTATTGTGCTCTACAGCGGAAAAGTCATACACTCAGATTTAGTATGGGGTTATGCAACACTTGACCTGCTTGGCCCGCTTAAAATCGGACTGGTCGGTCTGATGATTGCCTGTCTTATGGCAGCACTGATGTCCACAGCAGATTGTCTGATGATTACCTGCTCAAGCCTGCTGACACATAACCTTTATGCCCCGCTGCTGCCAGGCAAAAGCCAGAATCACTATATCTGGGCAGGAAGATTCTTCGGAGCAGCAGTATTACTACTCAGCACATGGATCGCGCTGCAGTTTGATACTATCCTGCAGATCCTCAAGTTTATCTGGGAACTTAACGTAATGCTCGCACCTGCTTATTGGCTCGGTATTAAATGGCGGCGTGCAAACAAAATCGGGGCGTGGACTTCAATTAGTATCGGTGCATTACTGTTTTTGATAATTCCTGTCCTGCTGCCGATGGTTGTTCCAGATATGCGATATAACGATAACCTGCTGCGTATGACCAATCCTAAGCCTTGCAGTCAGATAGAACGTGCATCTGAATATGATGTTGATAAACGAGCCGAGCAGATCGCATTTTGGGACAAACTCAACTCAATCGGTCAGGCAAAAGGCACTCGTCCCGAAGAACTTCAGGTTGGACAGGAATTTGAACAGACATATACTTTCCCCAAACAAAGCATATTCTGGACTCAGGGAATAAAAACAGATGATAACGGCCGACAGCTTGGAAAAGGACGGTTCAGCATTGAATTGTGGATTATTGAAAAATTCGGCCTTGATCTGCAAAATAATCCCTATGCCCTCAATGAATCTTTGCGTATACTTTTCAGGACACTTTTACCTTTTGTTATTATGATACTGGTTTCGCTCATAACCAAACCCGACCCGGATGAAGTGCTCAACAGATTTTACGCCAAGATGCGTACTAAGGTAAATCCCGATCCTGAAATTGATGCCCGGGAGATGAAACTATCATTAGAAGACCCTCATCGTCATGACAATTTGCTCCTCTTTCCGAAAAGCCGATTCGAAATTTATAAATGGAGCCGGCAGGACTGGACAGGCTTTATTTTGTCCGTAATAGGCGTAATATTTGTACTGGTTTTTGTCTGGGCCCTTATCTCTATCGGTGCTTAATAGTTATTCTATAACAACAGCCTCCGGCCGCATATCTTCACTGAATGTCAATCTTTCCTCTATTTCAGACTTATCAAGGCCTTTAAGATATACCTGTTCTGTTTCACTGCCCTTGAATTCTGCGAGGACCTGACTTGTATCCGGAGCACTGATCCTGTCCAGAAGAATATTTTTACAGTCATTTACTTTAAAGGCAGGATATTCATCCGGTATTATTTTAACATTTTTGAATTTTACATCTTCTGATTTAATACAAGCTACACCCTTTTTGCCGGACATAACGATGTTTTCAAAACTGACGTTTCTAACAGGCATTTCAGGCAAACCCTGCATCTGAATAACACGGTCGGCGCCATCACAGACAATATTTTTCATATGAATATTCTGAAATCTCGGAGTCTCCTCGGTAACAGGAGGTATCGGCTGATTTTCAGAACCTCTGGTATAATACATATTGAACCGAACCGCATCGGTAGGAATATCTTTCATACGGATGTTCTGTACATAGATATTCTCAACGACTCCGCCTCTGCCTCGGGTAGTTTTAAATCGAATCCCTACATCGGTGCCGAGAAACGAGCAATTATTAATATATATATTTCTAACTCCACCCGACATTTCAGAGCCGACCACGAATCCGCCATGGCCGTGATAAACAGTACAATCCCAGATGGCAACGTTTTCGGTAGGCTTGCCTCTTTTTCTGCCGTACTCATCTTTACCTGATTTCATACAAATAGCATCGTCGCCGACATCAAATCTGCAATTGTAAACAATAACATTTTTGCAGGATTCGACATCTAAACCGTCGCCATTTTGAGAATACCATGGATTTCTAATAATGAGATTACGGACAATTACATTTTCACACAGCAGAGGATGAATATTCCACGCGGGAGAATTTTGAAAAGTCGGTCCATCAAGTAAAACATTCTTACAATTTTGAAAACTCACCATAACAGGACGGAGATATTCTCCTGCAGCGGCATACTCTTCTATCTGTGTATCAGGTTTTTTTCTCAGCTCTTCGACAATTTGGCGTCCATTTAAAGCTCCTTCGCTTGGCCACCAGATAGTTCCATCACGTTCTTTGCCTAAAGTCCCGCCTGAATCGAGCAGCTTCTTCCACTGCCTGTCTGTCATTTTCCATTTTTTAACAGGCCGCCAGGCCTGGCCAGCACCGTCGATAATACCCGTTCCTGTAATTGCGATATTTTCGACCCTATCGGCATAGAGAGGGGAAGTGCAGCGAACCTGATCTTCGCCTTCCCATATAGTTTTTATCAAAGGATAATCTTCGAGCTTCGGGCTAAAGAGTATAATAGCACCTTCTTCAAGATGCAGGTTTATATTGCTTTTAAAAACAATTGGTCCTGTCAGCCATAATCCTGCCGGTACAAGGACCTTTCCACCGCCCGCTTTTGCACAGGCATCGATCGCTTTAGCAATGGCTTCAGTATTTTTTGTATGCCCGTCACCTACCGCACCAAAATCGGTTATCTTGAATGTTTTGTTTGGAAACTTCGGCTCCTTTACATCCGGCACAACAAAAGGCAAACTGCCTTCTGCGATCCTTGGCCCTTTTACAGCCATAGCAGAGAGATAATTCGTTGATATTAAAGATATGAGCAGGATGAAACAAACACCTGTTACATTGAAACGCTGTTTACGAACTTTAGATTCATTCATTTTTTAGTAACTCACTTTCTATTTTTGTAAAATCACTGTATTATCCGGCAGGTCCTCTGCGGCTGATACATCCATAGCAACTTTTGAAAGATCGCTTTCAACAATCCTGATATTCGATGAAAGAACCCCTGTTACTTTAAGAAAAATATCGGTCCCTTCTGGTGCGATACTTTTTTTAATAGTTATATCTTTACCGTTATTTATATTGTATACAGGGCTCTTCTGTGGGGTTATCTGAACATTGTCAAACGTGATGTTCCTGACATTATCACAAATAACGCCGCGTTCAGATTCGATCGTAATATTTGCCAGTTTGATATTTTCGATCGGAGAGTTTTCCAACGCACTCATTAAAATAGCTTTCTGTGCCTCCTGACCAACAACATTTCTAATATCAAAGTTACGAAAGACCGGTGCCTTTTCATTTGAAGCTTTTTTCCTGTCTGAGCTATAGGCCATATTAAAGATGATTACTTCCCGCTGCATATCTTTGACTTTGATGTCACGTACCCAGACATTTTCGACTATACCGCCTCGGCCTCGCTTTGATTTAATGCGAACTGCTCTGTCGGTGCCTTCAAATTCGCAATCATGCATATAGACATTACGTACATCTCCAGACATTTCAGAGCCGATGACAAGACCGCCATGGCCTCGCTTACTGCTGCAGTACCGCATAACCACATTTTCAGTTGGCCTGCCGACTCGCCAGCCGTCTTCATTATAACCCGACTTAAGTACAACACAATCATCACCAGTATCAAACCGGCAGTGTTCAATAAGCACATTTTTGCAGGAATCAGGATCGATGCCGTCATTGTTAGGACCGTCAGTAACTACATCCAGTCGGCGGATAATTATATTCTCACAATAAATCGGGTGGATCGTCCAGTTTGGCCCGCCTCCGATCGTAAAACCTTCCATTAATACATTACGGCAATTTACAAATGATATAAAGCTGGGCCGAATCGCATCTTCTTCTTTGCCGAAAATACGTTCCTTGACCGGCACGCCTTTAGCACCCATCTCGAAGAACTTGCGGGTTTCGAGTTCTTTCCACTTCCACCATACCTCGGCATTGCCGTTGAGTTTGCCGGGGCCTGTGACAGCAATGTTCTTACAATCACGTGCATAGATAAGCGGCGAATAATTGTAAAGTTCAATACCACCGACACGAACCAGGACTACCGGCAGATAATCTTCGAACTTATCACTGAAGATTATCTCCGCTCCTTCCGCAAGATATAATTCTATATTGCTCTTTAGATGGATCGGGCCTGTAAACCACTTGCCCGCCGGGACCAGTACACGTCCGCCGCCTTTGGCGGCACAAGCTTCTATCGCCCTGGCAAAAAATTCAGTGTTCTTGGTCTTACCATCTCCAACGGCGCCGTATTCACAGATATCAACAACACGTTTAGGAAACCTGGGACGTTTAAGCTTGGGCATTTTAAACGGGGCCTTGATAGGCTTAATGGGTTCACTGAGAGTATCTGTCTGCGGTTGCGCAAACGCCGACATAGACACAAACAGCAGTGTTAAAATAATATTAAGATACATTCTGGTATTCATATATGTTAATCCAGACCGTCTTATGCGATATTGGCCGGATAATTCTACCAAAGAATGCTTGAAAATAAAGAGATTAACAGTAAAATAGCCACCTGTTACAGCCATTTGGGTTCAAATTTTAACCAATTTTAGTGATTATGGAGCAATATCAATGATAAATATCAGTGATTTCGGAGCTATTGGAGACGGGACAATCAATAATACACAATTCTTTGCCAAGGCTATTGACAAATGTGCAAAAGATAAAGGCGGCAAGATAGTCGTCAGCAAAGGCAGGTTTCTGACCGGGCCTATCCATTTAAAAAACAATATAGAGCTGCACCTCGAAGAAGGTGCTGTAATATTATTCAGTGATAATTTCGACGATTATCCAGCCGTCAAATCCAGATGGGAAGGCGTCGAATGTTACGGGTATTCGCCCTGTCTCTACGGCGAAGATCTGGAAAATGTCTCTATCACAGGTAAAGGCACAGTTGACGGCCAGGGTGAAAAATGGTGGGCAGAATTTAAGAGGCGCAAAGAAGCTCCAAAAGAACCCGTTACAGACAGGGATAAAGAATTTGTAAAACTTAACGAAGGTATTGACCTGTCCAATTGCGGCGGCGGCGGAATAGGCTCATTTTATTTCAGGCCACCCTTGATACAGTTCAAAAACTGCAAAAATGTGCTGCTCGACGGTATTACCGCCTGCAATTCTCCGTTCTGGAACACACACCTTCTCTACTGCAAAGATGCCGTAGTAAAAAATATGACGTTCCGCAATCCCGAGCACGGTTTTAATGGTGACGGATTGGATCTTGATTCCTGCAACGGCGTGGAAGTATCCAACTGTGATTTCGATGTAAACGATGACTGTCTCGTTATTAAATCCGGTATTGGAGAAGACGGCCTAAGAGTAAATAAGCCTTGCGAAAATCTTGTTATAAAGAATTGTAATATGCTGCACGGCCATGGCGGAACTGTTATAGGTTCTGAAACCGCAGCAGGCATTAAAAATGTATCGTTTTCTAATTGTGTATTCAACGGCACTGATAGAGGTATAAGAATAAAATCGAGAAGAGGAAGAGCCGGAATCGTAGAGAACATTTCACTCGATAATATCACTATGAACAATCCGGGCTGTCCGATAGTTATGAACTTGTATTACGAATGCGGTGCAAGGCCGGAGGAAATCGAAGCCTTTTCTGACAGGAACGCAAGGCCAATCACCGAAACTACACCTTGTATCAGGAATGTAAAGATAACAAACGTTACAGCTACCAATGCCCAAACCGCAGCAGCTGTATTTTTGGGCCTGCCTGAAAGACCCATTGAAAATGTACTGTTCGATAACGTCAAGATAACGATGGCTAAAGATGGAAAACCGGGCACACCGGCAATGGCTTTTGGAATGAAAGAAATGAAAGGTGAAGGACTAATCGTTGACAATGTAGTCAAATTTGTTCAGCGAAATACAGAAATAAAATAATCTAGTTAGAGTAATCAAAATCAATAAGACTATTAAACGACCTTAAGTTATTATGGGCCAATATAATAAAGATTACTGATTTCACTTTCGCTCAAAGCTTTGTTATAAATTCTGACATCATCAATCTTACCGTCAAAATACTGTCCGAGTGGCACCACACCACCAATATAGTAATCACCTACTGCATTGCCAAGACTGCAGGAACTGGTGGTAGTGCCAATCTCAGAACCATTTACATAAGCCTTCCACGTATCACCCTGTCTTGTAAAAGCCAGATGATACCACTGTTGCTCTGAAAACAGATAAGGTACATACAAAGGTGAAGGTGTTCCGCCACAGGCCCAGACATTCATAAAAGTACCTTCTGCACCGACGCAAAACTGTACCGAGCCCCCTGTATCATTAAGCCAGGCCAGCAGATTATGAGGCGGGAAGGTAGTACCTGCCAGAGTTCCCGCATCAAAATACATCCAGCCGGCAACGGTAAAATCATCCGTGCCGACAATTAGATCTGATGCCTGGGGAATAACTACATAATCATCCGTTCCATCAAAAGACAATGCACTGTCGAATTTTCCTGCGGTCCATTCAGTACCACTTACAGTTCCATCAGCAAGACCGACCTGGTCCGATGCCATTGTACCTGTACCTTCATCAAATGGCCATAAGTGAGTCAGGAAAAACTTTGTGTACATATTCTCGACTCTCTGGGCAGATATGGCTACATTGTAAACTACTACCTCATCAATAATACCATCGAAGTATTGTCCGAGTTCTGGTGCGCCGCCAATATAATAATCACTTATAGGATTACCCAGACTGCAGGAACTTGTGTTCGAACCAACTTCAGAGCCGTTTACATAGGCTTTCCACGTATTACCCCCTCTCGTAAAGACCAGATAATACCACTGTTCTTCCGAAAACAGATAAGGTACATACAAAGGTGAAGGTGTTCCGCCACAGGCCCAGACATTCATAAAAGTACCTTCTGCACCGATGCAAAACTGTACTGAGCCTCCTATATCATTAAGCCAGACTAGAAGATTGTGAGGCGGAAATGTAGTACCTGCCAAAGTCCCTGCATTAAAATACATCCAGCCGGCGACAGAAAAATCATTGGTACCAGTAAGCAAATTCGTTTCTTTAGGAATAGATACATAGTCACTCGTACCATTAAAAGCCAGAGCTGCGCTGTTAGGAATTCCCATTGTCGACATATTCACCGTGTTCTGGCTGGCAGCACCATGATATTCATTTCCACTGTTTTCAAGCACGTTCGTGGTGCTGTCATTATCCTCCATGGGCCAGTAACCTACTACGCTGAAATCATACAACCAGCTTTCACCAAAGATTGCAAGATCGATTATATCACAATGATTATCATAGTTGAGGTCGGCCTGATTGCAAAAACCATTCGCACTATTACAGTCATTATCGAGCCAATGCAGCGCAAAAGCTGCAAAATCCCTGAAGTTAATCTTGTCATCCGGAACAAAGTTACAGCAGTCAGGCCACCAGCATTCTAAAACATAAGCATACATCCAAACGAACGGAAACCCTCCTGGAAGCGACAGATCAAATGGCACATCTTTAAGATATACAGCTTCATATATTGTCGTTGTCGGCACAGAGTTAATCATATCAACTGTCATCATACCATCTACAACCTGGCCGAAAACACAATAACCGTAACTATCAGGATCATTAGGATCGACAGGATTTCTACGATCAAGAAATGTATTATCTCCCTGATTTATATAAAACTGTGTATTTGCAGAATCCGGAGCACTGTTACGTGCCATTGCCACCGTACCACGCAGGTTACTCAAGCCGTTATAGCTTTCATTAATTATATTGGGATGGTCTGGAGGCCAATAATATACGTTGGGGTCCTCGTAATAGTAACCGCCGCCCTGAATTACAAAACCCGGTATGGAACGATGAAATAGCAGACCGGTATAAAAACCGGAGTTTACATAATACAAAAAGTTGTCAACAGTTACCGGGGCCTGATCAGGAAAGAGTTCTATGACCATATATCCGAGATTTGTCTTAATAATAACATACGGATTCTTGGCCTGTAAGCAAGCGGGGTGTACGCAGATAATAATTGCAAATATAAGTACAAATCCCCAAAATTTTTTCATCAATCCCTCTATAACCATAACATGCTTCTAAATATACAATTAAGAGACATAGACTATACTATATCTATCGGCAGAAATCAAGTGCGATTTTACCCTATTTTACCTATGTTAACCCGATTGTGGAGTTTGCAAGACCTGTATTATGTCTTCCACAATGGCAAACCTGTTATCTCGTCATATTGACGCAGTAGTTTCGGCCCATCATAGACATCTATAACGAACTCGCAGGCAAAAACTATAGTTCCCTGTACAAGATGTCCGCCAAAGGCGTTGCCGGCACTATCGCACAAGGTTATATGGGCATGAACCATCGGCTGGTTATCTCGAATCGAGATGTTACCGGTCAAATTGGATATTTCAAGATTCTTGTCTATCTCAAAAAAGTGATACTCTCGACTCTGTTGGTCATAGTATCCTATTTTAGCCTTTTTCACCGCACCGATAGCACTAACCCGGCCAAGCAGAATGTCCTGCTCTTTACAGACTGCCTGCAATTCTCCAAGAAGGTCTTTGCCGTGTTCGAGTTTACCGATAATAGTCTTTTTTAATTGCACCTGATTATAGACTGGCATAACTAAAATCTTTCAAATTAACCATATTATTCTATTTGGCAAAGTGATATCACCTTTTCAGCAGCCTGCATAATTCCCTCGGCTATCTCAGTATTTTCAGGTAACTGGGATAAATGTTTTCGGCCGTGACCAGTGAGTAAATAAATACTGCCTGCACCAGCATTTTGACCAAATTCAACATCATGAGGATGGTCACCAATAGTAAAAGACTTACTAATATCCAGATTGTAACGACTCTCGGCCTGTTTTAAAAAATAAGGTTTGGGTTTTATGCAATCACATTTTTCTGAGCGTTCGTGAGGGCAAACATATGTATCGGTAATTTCAATTCCTGCCTTAGCAAGTACATCAATTACTATTGCATTGATTTTATCCACATCTTCACGGTTTATTATGCCATCAGCAACACCCGGCTGATTCGTAACAATGAAAAGCAGAAAGTATTTCTGAAGTTTTTTCAGCGCTGCGAAAGTTTCCGGGAAAAATATCACATCAGACGGATCACTTAGATGCCCCCTGTCTTCTATTATTGTGCCGTCCCTGTCCAAAAAAATTGCTGCTCTTTTATTTTTTCCCGCGGCCATTTGTTCTTTTGACTAAATATATTATCTTCACAGCTTTTCTATAGTAGGCCACTGTATTTGTCAAGCAGAACCGCTTCAGAACGACCGCCTGATTTTTCGCGATATAAGCCTGTTGTTCACAGTAGGTTACAATGCGTTTTTTGGGCAAAAATGAGGATTACAAGTGGTTATACAGTAGTGGTGCATCAAAAAAGCTAGTAGTCATAATTAACTACTGGCTAACAACTTAAATAACAAGGCCGAAGGGGCTCCGGGCTTCGCCCTTGAACCCGTCGCTCACATCTGTTCGCTCCCCATAGGGGCTTTGCCCCTCTGGTGTTCGCTTCTCTCACTGTCACCCCAACAGCATGGGGGAGTTTCTCCCCCAAACACCCTCGGGTTCCACCGTAAGGTGTCTTGTGGATCGCCTCCCCATTTCCTATAAAACAAAAAAGGCCACCATAAAGGTGGCCTTTTTCGCTTCAACGAGGCCGAAGGGGCTCGAACCCTCAACCTTCGGATCGACAGTCCGATGCTCTAACCAAATTGAGCTACGGCCCCGTAATCAATTATCAAAGAGTCATATATACATAATCTCTATCGGCATTTTGTCAAGCCTTTTAAGCTCACTTTTTACTTAAAAAACTACATTGTAAACAAATCCCCATTTCAGTAAACGAGACTGCCCGCTTTTTATACCTATCGACCCATGACTTTATTTGCACCTTTACGGCTTATTGCTAAAATAATTCTAATTTTTTGGCACGATTTAATTTATCAGACCTGCTGACACAATATATTGTATCTCCCCAAATTTACCCCAATAGCCATAAAATCATCTATTTTTGGTTAAAAGAGGAAAAACAGCTATAACAGGGTTAATATAGCGGTTTTCGGACTAAAAAATCAGCAAAAAACATCTCAAAAAAGAGTAAACTTCTTTAAAGTTTTCGTTTCGGCGATGTCGATATCCATATTAGTAGGGTATAGTACTCAGCCGCAAAGGAATAGCGGGACCACAAGATATAGGGGTTGTACCCCTGAGCTTTGGCAAAAAACAGGATGTTTTCTGCCGGGGTTAGACGGGAAAGGTAAAAAGCCATGAACGAGGCGAAAACCCAAACTCGGATTAGCAGGTTACTTTCGCAAATAGATTTTCGCGAAACCCTGAGTTACAAAGATGACTGCAAGACAGAAGAGCTTCTGGCAGCCGGCGCTGAAACTCCGCTTGGCCAATTGCTGGGCGAAATGGCGAAAATGCCGGAGATCCGATTCGAAAAAGTCCTGGGCGTTCGCGGTCAGATTTGCAGGGGAGAGTATAAGCTCGATGAAAAGATCGATGCAACAGTAGATAAAATGCTTGAAGAGTTGTTAATCGGGCTGTAAGTATTTTTATAGACTAACCTCCCCCACTCAAACACGAATGTGCTCTTAAAAATACCCCAACAATAAAAGTCTAAAAATACACAGGTAACTTACCTGTTACGCAGGTTCATCAGGAACATCATCGTCAGGCTCATCAAACTCGACAGGCTTATAACCCGGCTGTGCAGAGAGTTCGACTTCCTTTTTGAACGCCTCAACGATTTTTTCCTGAATACTCTGCCTGCACTGGGCGTTAATAGGATGAGCTATATCGGCATGTAACTTCATTCTGCCTTTGGAATCCTTTTTGGCTCTATCCTCACCCAATGATGCACCGCAGTTGTTGCAGAACTTTGCCCTGAGATGATTTTTGCCGCCGCACTTTGGACAGTGGTCACTCATTTTTCGTGACGGCATTGCAACAAAGTAGCCATTGGTGCCTTCGATGACTTTGATATCCCTGATGACAAAATCATTGTCCAGCGTCATCGAACAAAATGCTTTTAACCTTTCATCCTTGTTGTTGATCAGCTTCACTCTAACTTCAGTAATTTCCATAAAACTCGCCTCACAAAACTACCATTGGTTGTTGAAAACTATAATACTATTGCAATCAAGCGAACTACTGATTTCTCGCTGTAAAATTATCGCTTTTTGGTAGTCTTCCCTGCCGAGGACGACGAACAAAGCCGAACCACTTCCGCTCAACAGCACTGGAAGCTGAGTTATCTTTTCTACTTCAGTCTTTAATAGAGCCAATTTATTATTTATTTCAAAACATGCCTTGGCAAGCATATTTGCGCACATTTTCTGCACTAAATCAACCTTCTTTTCACAAATAAGCTGTTTAATTTGCTTTTCCAGGGTTTCAAACAACAGGATGTCAACTTTGAAATTTTCGTAAACCTCTTTAGTAGAAACACTTATATCCGGCAATATAAGCAGGGCTAAAAACGGAAAAATATTATCCAGTTTTAAGATTTTTTCTCCTCTTCCGCTACATAAAGCCTGAGAATCGCCCAAAAAGAACGGTACATCGCTGCCGAGTTTTTCGGCGAGTTTGTGGAGTTGATTACTATTAAGTGGTTGATTATACAGTTTGTTTAATGCCAAAAGTGTTGTTGCTGCATCACTGCTTGCTCCGCCCAGACCTGTGCCGGGAGGAATATTTTTCGTAAGTGTTACTTTAATTGAAGTTTTTTTATCGAGAGTTTCATAAAACATATTGCAGGCTTTGTAGACAAGATTGTCCTCCGGCGGCAGAGACAAACCGCTGCAAATAAGCTCGATACCATCTGCTTTACCAATTTCAAAAAGCAGTTCATCATAAAAAGTAACTTTTGACATTAATGTTTCGAGGTTATGGAAACCGTCTTCTCTTTTATCTGCAATAAGAAGATAAAGATTGATCTTTGCAGGTGCTCTTGCAAGCAAAGTGTTATCTGTAAATTCAAATTGTGGTTTAGACGTAGTTTTCACTAATCAGACTGAGGCATAAAATAGGCTGTTAGCCGGCCTTTTTCAACTGTTATTCCTTCAACACTAACTTTGTTGCGGTTAACGGAGAATACCGGTTTTGCCTGACTTTCGTTAAATAACGCTTTGACAAAATCAGAATCTTTTGAATCTTCTGTAAGGTTTTCAAAACTCTCGAGAATCTTTTCTTTTATAATTTTATCAGCGAAGGGGACTTTGCTGTTTCCTAACTGCATCCTGGTAAGCTCAAGGAAAAATTTTCCATGTTCATCTGTTCGCGGTTTTAAAACAATAGTCGGATAAAAGGTAAAACCTCGAACTGTAGTCTTGCTGACAAACAGTATTCTGCCTTCCTCAAAAGAGACGCTTAAGTCCGACATTCCTGCCTCTTTCATACTATTGACATCAATATGTCTCATTAGGACATCATTTATGCCTTGCTGGGAAAAAACGATCTCAAAAGGTTCGCCGTACTGGGACTTATTATTAAGCTCAGGCAGGATATAATTAGTAAGGTACATACTCGGCTGGTCGTCGGCGGGCGGCTCTACTATTCTATAATTGGGAGGGGTCATAAAAAGGTCAATACTCCAAAGTATAACAAGAACAGTTACAATGCCCGTCGATATACTAAGGGTTTTCCTGACCTTACGGTTGGCCCTGATCCGCTTTATTAGTCCTTTGTTAGAATTATTTTTCATTACTTCCTTGCCAAAGCTGTTTTTGTGTTTATAGTGTCTTGTCGGACTATACAGCCGTAGAATTAGAGTATTATCTTATCTGAAAGGATTACAATGGCAAGTCATTTTGCGGACCGCTTGTGCAAGGCAGTTGGCAGTAAGAAAACCCCTTTGACCGTCGGGCTTGACCCTGTTTATTCACGTCTGCCCGCTGCTATACGCCAGAGAAAAGAGTCGGGCGGTGAAAATGACGCTGCTGCTGAAATTGACGCTATATTCGAATTCTGCACAAAGGTCCTGCGTATTGTCGCTCCGCTCGTACCCGCAGTGAAACTGAATATAGGCTTTTTCGAAAGATACCTGTGGGACGGCATAGAATGCTATTGTTCACTTATTACTGAGGCAGAAGACCTTGGCCTGGAGATAATCGGCGATGTCAAGCGAGGCGATATCGGTCATACCGCTGAAAGTTACGCAAAAGCTCATTTGCAGAATCCGGAGCTGTCCGGTCTGGATGATGTACTTGCGCCGGATGCGATTACGATAAATGGTTTTGCAGGAACCGATGGAATTTTACCGTTTGCGGATACGGCAGATAAGAACGGTAAGGGAATTTTCGTCTGGGTACGTGCGAGCAATCCTTCAGCAGCAGATATTCAGGATTTTGCCGATGCGGCTGGAGAAAAAATGTATGAAAAGCTGGCCAAGGCAGTAGCAGAAATTGCAAACCAGACTCATCGCACAGGTGTCAGCGGTTACAGCAACGTAGGTATGGTTATTGGCGGTACAAGCGGCGAACAGACAACTGCGCTTCGTGAAAAATACGGGAAAATTATATTCCTGGTGCCCGGCTTCGGTTCACAGGGAGCAACTGCTGCAGATTGCCTGCGATTCTGTAAGCCGGACGGCACAGGCGCACTTATTAACGCTTCAAGGTCTATAATATATGCCTATGAAAACGAAAAATACTCCCAGCAGTATGGCGATAACTGGGAAAAGTGTATAGAACAGGCCGTGGCAGATGCAAAAATAGAACTGGCCAAAGCAGCACAGTAGAAAAATGAGCATTAATCTTCTTAAAGACAAATCCGTTGTCATAATGGGGCTTGGTGTGTTTGGAGGGGGTCTCGATTCAGCTAAATTTGCCGCCCGGTTCGCTAAAAAAGTTGTCGTAACCGACACAGCCGATGAAAAGAAGCTGGCAGAGACAATTAACCAGTTAAAGCAATTCGATAACATTGATTTTCATCTCGGCGGCCATCAAATATCTGACTTTACAGATTCGGATGTTATTATTGTTAATCCCGCAGTGGATGAAGCAAATCCATATATCGATGCGGCAAAGAGCAAAGGCAAACTAATCACCTCCCAGATGGAACTTTTCTTCCAGTTGTGCCCTGCAAAAATTGTCGCTATTACCGGCTCGAACGGAAAAAGCACAACTACCGCCTTAACTGCTCATTTATTGAAAAACATAAAAACAGGCAAGGTCTTTCTGGGCGGCAATATCGGCAATCTTCCGCTGCTCGAAACTCTCAAACAGATAAAAGATAACGATATCGTTGTTCTTGAGATATCGAGTTTTCAGCTTGAGCAATTGGTCAGGATAAAGAAATCGCCCCATATTGCCTGTGTTACAAATATAGCTCCTAATCATCTCGACAGACACAAGACAATGGAAAACTATTGCAGCGCCAAGGAAAACATCTTTCGCTTTCAAAAGCCGGGTGGTATCGCTGTCTTAAATACCTGCGATGAAAAGTGCCGACAGTGGTACGAAAAATATAAACAGACATCGCGCAAATGCATCCTGTTTGACAGGGAAAAACTTGACAGCAAACTGACAGAAATCTTCAAACTGCCCGGGGCAGCAAACAGGGAAAACCTTGCTGCTGCGGTAACAATAGCAGGCTGTTTCGGCCTTAAAGATATTGACCTGGCCGAATCTATCGGCTCTTTCGTATCCCTGCCTCACAGGCTGGAGCTCATAAGGGAAGTTGACGGGGTACGATATTATAATGATTCGATAGCTACAACGCCGGAAAGCACTATTGTTGCGGTCCAGGCCTTTGACGAACCCAAAATCCTGATAGCAGGCGGTTATGACAAAGGGCTGAATTTCGACCAGATGGCAGAGGTGATTTGCGATAAAATCAAGGCTTTGATACTGATCGGCCAGACCGCAGACAAAATCGAAAGATCTGCCAGAAGGACCGGTAAAATCGCTCAAATTTACAGGGTAAAATCTTTGTCTGAAGCGGTAAATCAAGCTGGGAAAATCTCAGTTTCCGGAGACATCGTCTTATTAAGCCCGGCCTGTGCGAGCTATGATATGTTCGTTAATTTCGCAGACAGGGGCAAACAGTTCGGCGAACTGGTAAAACAGCTCTAAATCGGCGCAAAAAAAGGGGCCGAAAACGATCGGCCCCAACTGGAGTTTGTCCTTTATGGTTTTTTGCGTCTACGCCAAACCCAGCATATACTTTAAGTATAACAAAAAACACATCCCCTAATCAGAAAAAAAGAGTAATTTTGACTTTTTACCAGTGACCAAAACCATCCGATTATAGGACATTTCTCATTGTTGTCTATTGGCCGGTCCCATTTCGCTGTCGGCAAAACGGTGTTTTCTTTGCGCCATCAAATACTTCAAAAAAAATTAATTTTCGTCTCCGCAACACCGTTAAGAGGGTCCGGCTTTTTGACGAATTCAAACTATTAAAAACTTAAACGGAGACAAAGATGGATAATCAAACAAATGAACGACGCGGGGAGAAACGTTTAAACTACCATTGGCCTGTCTGGTTCGCTGAAGATTTTAACGATGTTTTGTCACAGGGACAAATGATAGACCTAAGCAGCGGCGGAGCTGCTTTTACCTGCTATTCTGATGCCGGAGTTTACGAGGGGCAATACATAACGACAAGGTTCAGTGTGCCGCACTATGGCGAGGACGACTCATTTGACCTTGAAAATTGCATAAGGAGCGGCTTTGTCTGCAGGGTACAGGATATTAATCCATATATGAGGAAGATCGCTTTACAGTTTGCA
>JAFGGI010000053.1 GCA_016930635.1 Sedimentisphaerales bacterium
CAGAAGCGGTATCCACACCAGCCGCTGTAAGCTTTGCCGTATAAGTACCATCACTTGAAATATTAAAGTCATTCCCAGCAGCACCACTTAGAGATACATCAGGACCACTTAAAGTTGGACTGGTGTATATTGGGGTACTATCGCCGGTGCCATATATTTTTATATCATAATTAGAATAATCACTCAGCAGACCGGAAAATATAATTTCGGCATCAAAATTGTTTACTTCTTCCGGACTTACAGAGAAGCTCTGTACCTTATAACTACCATTAAATGATATTTCTGCAGTCGCAGAAGGATTTCCTGCTATATCATATGCAGTTGCTTGTATAACACCAGGACCATCAATATAGGTATCTAAAATATGCGTAAGTTTCAGCCCCTTTGGATGTTCCGCAGTACCGCCTACTACTTCGTAGTTGCCAGAATGGGCAATATGTCCCGGACCTGTAACATTTAGCTCGATACGGTCGACATTATCATCCGTCGCTATAACGGTTATTAATATATCTCCATTTACAGGTTCTGGAATCCAAGCTTCACCTTGTTTCGCTGTAAAGGAAATAATCTCAGGCGGTGTAGTATCTGCAGCATATACAGGCTGTACCGCTATCTCTACCGTATCGCTATTGGGATAAGGATCTTCACCATCATTAACCGTAAGGGTCAATTCATAAGTCTCTTCCTCTGTAGCAGAAGTAAAGAAGGTTACAGTTGGGTTCAGCACCTCATCACCCGGCAGAGTTGGATGAATAGTGGTAAATACTACATCACCTGAGCCTGTGCCGCCTGTTACCGTCCACTTATAAGTCATATCATCCATGATGACACTGACAAACGCATCATCAAGCTTGACAGGAGTATAAGGTGCTGTCCGCTTAAATCCGCCTGCATATACCTCAGCTGTATCTACTACAGTTATAGTTACACAGCTGGCCTCGCTTTGTACTCCATAGTTATCATCAGCAGTTACAGTTAATATATAACTACCTTCATCAGAAAAGGTTACCTCCGGATGTAATACCGAATCGATGGTATAACCCAGCGGAGGATAGCATTCCCATGTATAAGTCTTGTTCGTTGCACCATACATGTGCCATGCCGTAGTTTTGTTCAAATTAAACGGCTTGCCTGCAATCACCAATGGATAACCCTGCCCAGCACTGACTATAGGCTCACCATCAAGAATTATAACCTTTACCGAACCATCAAAACCGATTTGCGTATCGCCATAAGAAGCAGTAAGAGAAAGCTGTACTACTCCACACCCTGTTGTGCCAGGAGTTAAAACAAGTTCTGCACCATCACGATCAGCTGGATTTGCTAAAGTAGCACCCGCTGCAGTAGTCTTGTCAGGAATAATTTCCCATAAATAAGTTAGCCCGGATAATGAAGGTATAATTGTCCCGGACAGGTCTAATGACGGATTGTCTCCGATGCTGCCTAAGAGTTTAACATACTCATCCCTGCCTTCTACAAGTCCATCAACAACAGCATCCGGCTCGGTAACTGTAATCTGTTTCGTCGCCCAGCCGACTACAACACCATTACATCTGGCATAGAGTCTTATTGTAAATGTACCATACCTGGAGAATGTAACTAATTTATTTAATTTATTATACGGATCTTCGGGATCGATACTAAAGTGTACAGCATCGGCAACTTCTTCACCTACCGACCATTCGATCTCATCGCAGCAAGGCAATTCCACTGTGCCTGTCAGTTTAACATGACCTTCAGTCAGATTTAATGACTCAGGTTCAGCACTTATAGTGACTGAATCAACTGCCGAATAAACCTTCACCGTAACAGTGTCGGCCCCGAGAACATCAGATGCGGCATCCATCGCCATCAAAGAGAACTCGTATATTCCCGGATTACTGAATATAACATCCTGGTCATCTAAACTGTTAGCTGCAGGCGGGTCAAATGTTACTGGGCCTGAACCGGAATCTTCGCTCCACAAGACCGTATTATATAAACCCTCTACAGTACCAATTAGAGTATAGCTGCATGGGGCGCCACCTGTCGGCATAAATACTTCACTATCTGCGCCGGCATCAACAGTAATATTTCCGCCGTCTGCCGGAAGCACTGTAACCCATAAAGAATCAGAACCTATTTCTTCCAAATATTCATCCCACGCAGAAAATTTAAATTTATACGGCCCCGGATGACTAACACTAAAGACAGCTTTGACAGCCAGCTTTTTATGGTCATTATCCGTACCGTTGGCAGGATTGTCATCCGTAAATGTAACTGTCGCACCATCAGGCGCTTCGATAAGCTCCCATTCAACCGAACCATAATCACCGGTAACTTCTCCTACGAGGTAGGCAATATTGATCGGCAATGTAATTTCCTGATTTTTACCCGCCTCGACCATCTGCGATTGTTCATGAAGAGAAGAATATAGCTCGACATGTACGATGGCTGCACCAATTTGATAGCCATAATCATCCATGGCAAGAAAGACAACATCCGTGCCGAACTTATTGCCTGTCGGCTCCTCAAGGAACTGCATCTGTGTTTCATAACTCGAAGAATTGCTGAAGCTGACAAGATGCTCAGCCGCTTCAGGGACCTCCCATCTTACCGATGCAGGCACAATTCCGTTAACACTGCCGGACAGAGAAACCGTTCTCGCCGGCCAATAGACATCTTCCGGCTCTGCCGAAACTTCTACTCCAACACCTTCATAATTTACAGGTATTTTGGTCGATTTACGGCCAAGACGATTACCAACTTGATCCCAGGCTATGGTTATTAACTCATACCACAGGGCCGGACCCCGTTTGAAAGTAACTTCGGTCTCAAATTCAAATGGCCGTTCCGTCAATGCGGATAAACGATCAGGCACACATTCTATGACACCAGGAACTTCTCCCCACGCAACCTGATCTGGTGAAGGTATATCGAGGTTGGAGTTAAAGTTAATTACTCTGACAGTAGTCTTGTGATCACCAGAGTCTGTTATAACTATCGGGTCATAGACAACATCAAAGTCCATTCCTATCCAGACCCAGACTGTATCCCTGCTCATTTCAACATTATCATTATAAACAACAACTTCAAACACACGCCAGCCTGGCGTGTCAAAGGTAAAGATCGGATTCAATACTCTTTTCATCTCTTCGAAATTGACCGGATTCGAACCGGTTAATACAGTCCATTCAACACTTAAGTCTGCAATTGTCAGCGAGGTATCAACAATCGTGATCGATGTATCTGTAAAGTGTACATCGACAGTACCGCTGCCGGTCGGCAAAGCTGCTTCCTTATCCTCACCGGCATAAACCTGGATCGATTGAATTTCATCAGCACCTATATCAACTAATGTATTAACGATTCGCAGTTCACCATCAACATCTCTTTCTCCCTCAACAAACGTATTTTCGCCCTCATCTCTGCAAACAGAATCTGACGCCAGATGGTAATCTCCCATTGCAATATCCTTGAACGGATCAGTACCCCCGAAATTACCTTGAGGATCTTTATCAGGATATGTCTCAGAATGACCCTCGATATAACAATTCCTGAGATCAGGGCTGCCTGTATATTCGCCATAATGCCCCCAAAAGATAGTATTGGATATGGCCGCACTCCCTGCACAGTCATCACAGTTATATCCATAACCAGTATTGGAGGCAATTGTACAATTGGTGATGGATATAGCAGCATCACTTTCATTCTTAATACCATCTCCGTTATTATTACAGATCATACTGTTTAATATTCGCGGAGCGGAAGAATTTATACAACTTATTCCTGCAATACCAAGATTATTGACAATCTTGCATTTGCTGATAGTTGGCGAAGCCGTGCTACACAATATTCCTGCAATTCCACCATAGCTTATTGTAAAACCGTCAAGTATGGGATCTTGACAATTGGCTGTAACAACATAATCATTACCTGCTCCAAATAATATTGTTTCATTTTCAGGATTACGCTGGTCCATCGATGTTTCAGTGCCGCCGAAACCGCCATACACATTAACATAACTTCTTAGATTAAACGTGTCGTTGCTGTCAAATCCTGGAATTTGACAATCTCCTGCTACCCAAATTTCTATTCTTTCTTCTGTCATTTCAGGTCCTTCAGGGTGGAGATAGCAAACAATTTGCCCTGCAAGGGCCAGTGCATCCTGCAGCGAGCGTAAAGCTGTTTCCCATGTACTTCCACTTCCCCCTGCTGCATACTCATTAACATATATCCTGTCAATATCTGGAGTCCAAGTATGCGTCGTTATTTCACATTCTGCTTCCTCTCTTTTATCATAGCCGTCAATAACACATTTATTAGTAATTGTAGTATACGGCACTGCCCAATCATTTAATTTTACTACTACTTCAAAACTTCCTGTATTTCCATTGGCCAGGTCTCCCAAATACCACTCAACTGTGTGTGTGTCCGAATCGTAAATTCCATTGCCAGAGGCCGAGACAAAGGTAAAAGGCAGCGACAGCTCGTCAGTGAGATAGGTCTCCTGAAGAAGCTCCCCGCCGGTAATAATTTCATAGAAAATCATAAATTTAATCTCTATTCCCGGCACTATATCTTCACTGCTTACTTTGGTTTTAGTCAATACACCTGCCGACGGCTTGTAAGCAGTCTTTGAATAAATAATATCCGCCGGAGCCCCTATATTTGCATCTGGCGGATCCCCTATTGGGCTTGCCTGTGATAAATAATCTAAATCCTTATCAACGACTACAACACGCTGCTGGAAGGGAACACTGTTATCTGGATGCCCTACTGTGAAATACACATAATGCGTATCTTCATCAACAGTTAAGCCCATAGCTTTATCATTAGCAAATCCTTGAAATACATTGGCGTCACTTATATCACACGAATTAATAGTGCCCGTTTCTATATCAAAGCTGCATAAAAGATCAGGTGTATTATCATCAAGTGTACCGGTATATATACGACCGTCTTCACCAAGTTTTGTATCGACACACATACCAACAGGAGCATGCGGAAGAGTACCAGTTTTCGGAATCTGGCCCATTTTTTCCCAAAGGGCATAATTAGGATTTATCTTAGGGTTGGAGTTGTAATATCTAATTATCTTATCTTCAGGTCTGGGGTGAGCAGCAGTAGATGAGGTATAACCTCCACACACATATAATCTTCCCCTGGATTCATCCAACGCCAGTCCATATGCAACATTGTCTATTCCTTCCAGCGATATAGATGCTCCTGTATCTAATACCAAACGCCCACCTGCCGGGTACCATGAATAAGAATAAAAATCTCCATCTCGGTCAACGACATATAGATTATGTCTTGAATGATCGTATACAAGCCCTCCCAACGAACCTGCTCCCGGAACATCTATAGTACCCATGTCACTCACAGTTGACGCGTCAATAAGAAATAATTTTCCGATCTCATCAAAGCTTACAAATATGGTCTTTGAATCCCTGTCAATGGCCAGGCTCGTAGGATACAAATGTGGCGCAACAGATGTCGACGTTTCAAAATCAAGATTGTTACCGTCTATTTCATAGGTGGCTACTTGTGCAAGATCAATATCTGATATATATAAATTTTTCTTATATGTTACCGGATTTTCTGAATTTCTGTAGACGCTGACATAGACTTCGTCTTCGCCCGGGTCTGATACATTCGGGTCTGTCGCAGTTAATTTTAATTTATATACTCCAACTATGGCATTAGGGTCATCGCCCCTTACTGTCACAGATGGGTTAACCTGATTACTATCACTGAAAAATATTTCACAGTCTGGACAATAAAATGGGCTGTCAATATTATCCCATTCATCAGAATGAGACTCTTCTGTAATAACAGTCCAGTCAGTTGATGATATATTGTCCGGCATAAACCGGTCAATCACCTCAGCATCGATAAGATCGACAGTCGCAGAATATGCAGGACTTGCTCCTGTTGCATAAAGCTGGACCATCTTATTTTCCCCTGCCTGTACAAAAGGTACAGGCTGCAGAGTTATCACAACCGTATCGGTAACCCTATCCCTGCCGTCATAAGCACTAAGTTCGAGGGTATAGACGCCCGGCCGAGCAAAAGTTACTTTGACTTCGCCGGAAGCCGGCGGCATTGTCTCCGGCGCCGGGTGCTGAAATTCTACAGCAGTCATATCACCCGAAGCAACTCTCCACCGAATCTGCAAAGTCTCAGGCCCGCCATCCGAATCGATAACTGATGGAGTTGTTCTGCCTGACACACCAAAAACAGCATCCGCCGCCAAATCTATAGTCAGCGGGAATGTAAGGCCTAATGTTGCTGTACAATCATCGCCGGCTTCGACCTCTGGCGCAACATTCGTCGAAATAACATTTATCAAAGCGATATCTGAAGATGTCTGTTCGCTGTCCGGACTGTCTTTTACTGTAAGTTTAAGCGCGTAAGCCGGCCCATCACTTCCATTCGGGTCGGGCACGGTAAATTTAACTTTAGCATTTTTAGTCGTCTGATTTAGTTCCGAATCAAATATGACGCCGCCGACCGGATCCATTGGAAATCCCACGAGTGTCCATTCAAAACCGAGGTATCCGCCATGAGGCTTGCCGTCATCAGTTACCGTAGGATCAAGCGTCAGCCATTCGCCGACTTCAACCGTATAAGGTCCGCCTGCCTCGACTTCCGGTTTCAGATTAGTATCTATCCCGGGATAAACCCTTATAACAACTTTGTCAGAAAGAATCCTGTAGCCGTCATTAATCTCTAACATTAGAACAAAACACAAGAACTCATGAGTTTGGAAAAGCTCTTCATTAACAGTAAGCTCTGCCGTAGTAGGATCGTTACCATCAAAAACAAATGAAGGATTGAAACTTATATCGCAGCCTGGCGGAACGCTGACAGGTATCCACTTTTTCGTTGTCAGCTCCGGATTACCTCCGCCGGCAACAGCATCATCAAGCAGAACTGTAACGACAGGCAGAACGATTTTCTTGTCAGCACCGGCATCTACATATATAGGATCAAAATATGTATCAGGCCTGTATTCATAGGCCCCCATATCAGTCGCTGCATTTGTATTACCAATATCCGCAATATCAACACGTGTAAAGCCTGTTATATCTTTTTCAGGAACCAGCGGATTAACCGCAGGGTCAACACCAGTATCTACACATGGGCTGTACTTGTTTATATTCAACCCGTCATCCGCCGTCATAAATATTTCATCAGGCCCGGCCGGTTTGTCGAGAGATAAAAATAACGGAGGACTATCAATATTGCCGTCGCCGGCAGGCCATCCGCCCTGAATATTACTGTAAGTAACCAGGCTGGAAGCAGCAGAATCAGAAATTTGATCAGGTAAATTTCCATACAGAATGCAGTTGGCCACGATCACATATCCCCCTGTGTTATGTATTCCGCCGCCGGGAGAGTCCGTTGTATTCCCGACAAATGTGCAGTTTGTAATTGTCGGGCCGGTGATTCCTCCGTCCAACAAATTGCGCATTCCAGCACCAAGACCTGACGCATAGTTGTTACTAAATACACAGTTTGTAATAGTCGGGCTGCCGGCACTGTCTGCCGTGTTATTAGTGCACATCCCGCCGCCATTGCCTCCCGCATTGTTTTCATTAAATATGCATTTGGTAATCGTCAGTTTCAGGCTTCCGTCAAACACATAGTTGTACATTCCAGCGCCTTCGCCGCCTAACGCATAGTTTCCATTAAATATACAATTAGTAATTGTTGAGCCGCCGGCATAGTTGTACATTCCACCGCCGTCATTGACAGCTCTATTACCGCTGAATGTGCAGTTTCTAATCGTTAAGCTGCAATCAGTGTTATACATTCCAGCACCATTCGCATAGGCTCCGCTGCCGCCGGCAAAGCCATCAGTAATAGTGAAGCCGTCCAGTATCGCATTATCCACACCGGTGACAACGTGATAACTGTTGTCTGAATAATTTCCTGGTGCTCCAATGTCTCCGCTAAGGATGGTTTCATTCAGCCGCCAGTTACGTCGATCTCTGTCTATCTCATTGCCGGCAAAACCGCCGTAAACAGTTACATCCTCACGAAGCGTAAAAGTCCTCACAGGATCATTAGTGCCCGAGTCAGGTGTATAAGTGCCCACAGCTACCCATATCTGGTCACTTGGCAAGGCCGCAGCAAGAGCATCCTGAAGATCGTTAAAGGCAGTAGCCCATGTTCTGCCGTTTCCGCCTGTAACACTTCTATTGACATACCAGATGCGAGGATATTCGTATGCTCCAAGATCAATTATAGGAGCACCGCCGCTGCCTGTATCATCTGTATCGGGATCGTCCATCTTGCGAGGACTGCCGTCAATAGCTGATCTAATATCAAAATCATATTTCCCATCAGGATCCTCATACGGCACAAAATCATAAGGCTCGTATGTCCCGAACACCGCATTATTGCCGGCATCAATATAAGGTGAACCAACACCCAAATGATAATCACCGGCTGTAAGCTTTGGAATAAGTTTCAAGGTCGTAGTGAACTCAAAGTGTGACCACGTGGTATGCCGCTCAGCAAAGAAGATATGGAAGCTATATTTTACATTGCCAACTAAACCAAGCGGAACAGTATCTTCGTAGTTAGAAAAACAAGGATCGGCATATACTTCGGCATCTCCGTTTTCATTAATTTTTATATACTTAGCTTTAGGTTCATGAACACCCCCTAAATCTACCACGAGTATGTTGTTTATATAGATGAATAAATCGTCATCAGCTTTTTGTATTTTTAAATTTTGTTCTATACTATCATCATAATAAAAATCTGTCTTTAGTTCCGTTGTAAAATGATAGTTGTGATAGGTATATGGATAACCACTCTCGCCCTGTGTAGGTTTCCCTTCATCATGATATGATGGTTCTACTTCCTCATCTCCAACAACATTGAAAAGCTGCCCATCAATGGGATAAAATGTAATATCTTCGAATTTGTATTCGTTATCAACCCCTGTAGGTCGAAGAATCAGGCTGGTTTTAAGAGACTTATTTATTTGTCCTTCCGGATCATCATTGAACCACCAGTAGAACCAATCCACACCGTGTGTACTGTCACAATCACAATCACAATCACTACATTTTTGCTTACAATTAATATGGTTACAATCACTAACTGGATTATTACCATCCGCAGCTATTAGAGCAGAATATATAGGCTTTCCATCGGATCCCAGAGGCGAACCTAACGGGCCTACTATACCTACCTCACGGCCAAAATCATCGTCAGGCATATTCTGGAAATCAGGGTGCCCATCTGGATTTGTAGTAGAATAGTCCTGTAAATAATAACCTTTGAAATCACGTATTGTAGCTTCGACTACCAGGCTGTTTTCAGGAATATCGCCCCAATCTTCCCAATGGCCTGGATTTACAAACTCAGGATAAAGGTCCTTATTTGTACCTCCATATGGAATATTATCATCATTTTGAGTATCATCCTGTATGCAGCTGTAGCTTGCCGCAGAAGCAGCTCCTGGTGCATCTGTAATTTGCTGATTTTGGCTCGGAGTAGCATTATACCCATCCCGATTGTCCCATAAGATACAATTTGTTAAACTTGAACTGCTTGAGCCATCGTTATAGATACCTCCTGTATCATAGGCGATGTTATTACTAATCGTACAGTTTATAAGCACAGGTGCGCTCGCATTATTATATATAGACCCGCCTCTATGATCGCCAGCTGCAGTAGTACTATCAACAGCATTGCCGCTGAACAAACAGTTTATCAATGTTGGCGAACTGCCGTTTACATTATACATACCACCGCCGCTGCTTTGGGCATAATTAGCGAAGAAATGACAATTCACTACCATTGGTGATGTCCCGGCATTATACATACCTCCGCCCTTACTATCGTTACCAGTACCGTCAGCGTATCCGCCGCGAATCACAAAACCATTGATCACCGCATCATCCGTACCCGTGACGACATGATAGCTGTTGCCGCTGGCTGGAAGACCTTTATCATCCTGGTCAATATCACCGCTGAGAACGCTCTGGTATGTGCTAATATGTCTTTCAGCAATACTTACCTCATCTCGCCCCGGGTCTATAGTATCAGAGCTGCCGCTAAAACCGCCATAAAGTATAACTCCGCCAGGCAGTGTGAAAGTATGTATCGGATTATCATTACCATCCGGAGCGTTGTTATTGCTTACATCAGGATAATATGTTCCATTTGCAACCCATATCTCATCCCCGCTACTGACAGCAGCAATTGCATCCTGAAGGTATTTATACGCAGTTCCCCAAGTCAGGCCATCTCCGCCAATATCTCTCGAAGCATCTACATAAACAGGAGGGCCTTTCGACAGAATCAGGTCTACCTCTATATCAGCTCCGCACTCTACCAGACCTATGACAGACTGGCTTATTACAAGGTTTGCTGCAATAGTACCGTGACATTGATAGGTAATCGGACCGAAAGTTACAGTTATACCGTCAACAGCACTGATTGTATTTTTAGCATCTGTTTCTGTCATGCCCGTTACATCAGGCATAAATATCTCAGGCCTTGATACAGTCAGGTCAACTACCGTACCGCATGGGCTAACGCCAATATTAGATTGACTTATCACAGTACCCTTTGCGACAAGTGTACTGCAGACATAAGTAGTTGAGCCATAACTTATATTTTCAACCGCATCAATTACCGCGATCGCATCGGCTTCTGCTATACCGCCTACACCCGGCACATCAGGCTGGCCGGTAGATACGACAAGATCGACTACCGTGCCGCAGGGAACAAAACCCGCTGGAGGATTTTGACTTATTACCTCACCTGCCGGGATTGTATCACTGCAGGCCGTAGTGCTTGAGCCATAGCTTACGTCCTCCATTTCATTAAGCGCAGTTATTGCGGCAGCCTCGCTTGTCCCGCCACCACTGAAATCAGGTACATCAGGCTGACCTGTAGATACGACAAGGTCGACTACCGTGCCGCAAGGTACAGTACCTGTATAAGACTGGCTTATTACCCTGCCGGCTGGAACTGTATCGCTGCAGGCTGTAGTACTCGAGCCATAGCGTACATCATCCATTTCATTCAGCGCAGTTATTGCAAGAGCTTCAGGCAGACCAATACCACCACTGAAATCAGGCACATCAGGCTGACCAGTAGATATCACAAGGTCCACTGCCGTATCGCAGTCGACCGAACCTGCTGCAGGATATTGACTTATAACATTGCCGGAAGAAACTGAATCGCTGCATTCTCCGGTGATTGTGCCGCAACTTAAACCATCTATAGCATTTATTATATTACAGGCTGATGTCTCGTCCATTCCTGTTACATCAGGTAAATCAGCCTGGCCGCTGGAGACTACAAGGTCAACTACTGTCCCACAGGAAACTGTACCTGTTGCGGACTGACTTATTACATCACCTGAAGATACAGAATTATCACACTTATAAGTGCTCGAGCCATAACTTATATCAGCTACCGCATTGATCGCAGCTATCGCATCGGCCTCTGTCATACCTGTCACACCCGGCACAGAAGGCTGACCACTTGATACGACAAGATCGACTACAGTGCCGCAGGGAACGAAACCTGCTGGAGGATTTTGACTTATTACCTCACCTGCCGGTATAGTATCATGGCAGGCTGTAGTACTTGAGCCATAGCTTACGTCATTCACTTCATTCAGCACCGTTATTGCATCAGCCTCGGTCATACCACAGTTACTTACATTAGGCACAACAGCCGGACCACTGGAGCATTTAAAGTCTATATAAGTATCACATGGGACATCACCAATAGCAGACTGCCATACTACCAGACCTACTGCCATATCATCGCTGCAGCTGCACCCAGAGGTATCACCGGGTTTTACACCGTTAAGATCCCATAGTATAGCCCCTGCATCTGCTTTCGTCATACCCTTTAAATCCGGCACCTCGTTAGCCTCACCGTTTGAAACCACAAGGTCAACTATACCATTGCAGGAAACTGTACTCGGGTGACTTATCACGTAACCTGCCGGTACTGTATCACTGCAGGCTGTAGTACTCGAACCATAGGTTATATTAGCTGTCGCACCAATAACCGCAATTGCATCATTTTCATTCATACCTGTTACATACGGCACGTCAGTTGCCTGGCTGCTGCCAACTACAAGGTCAACTACAGTGCCGCAAGGGACTATATCAGCAGGTAACACATCTATTACCTTTCCATAATCGGCCGCATCGCTGCAGACATAAATACTTTCACCATAACTTACATCTGCAAATTGTGAACCAGGGAAATTATTATTTAGCGAATTCCTCGCGTTATGTTCAGTTACTCCTGCTCCTGCCAGTACTACTACATTAGTACCTTTGCTGATTACCAGGTTAACATTGCCTTGCCAAATAACTGTCCCTGGAGCCGGGTCAGAACTTATCACACAGCCAATCGCTACAGTATTATCGCACTGTTCAGTTACTGTACCTTTATTCAGCAATGAAGAATTAAGTATAGTTTCAGCTTCAGCTTCAGTCTTATTTCTAAGGTAAGGTACGACTGGCAAATCAGGGTTGTAAAGTTTCCTGACTTCGCCTTCTGTCAAGGCCTCTTTATAGATTCTAACATCATCGATAAGACCATTAAAGGGGTAGTTCGTTGAAGCTAAATTTGAATTGCAACCTCCAGTCCAATAATCTTTACCGATAAGAAGGGACAAATCACCTTGACCTATAGGTCCTGAATAGGCTGGACTGCTGTTAGGTTCTCCATCAACATATAATTGTACTTTCGTACCATCATAGACCGCTGCAACATGATACCATTCATCATGATCAAGTTCTTTGTCGCCGGCATATTCAATTGGAGTGCCATTTATAACAGCCTGGAATTGTAATTTGTTATTCCCATCGTGCCATAAAGCATATGCACAATCTCTACCCTTTGAAATAATTGTCATAGTGGTATTGAATGCGTTCGGTTTTATCCAGGCACATAAAGTCAATTTTTCAGAAATGTCAAGCTCAGAATGGTCTTGTACTTCTATATAACTGTTAGAGAAATTATATGCCCCGCCTATTTTGCCCTGCGGTTCCCAATCTGGGGCACTACTATGCAATGTACCATCAAGCTCATTATCTGTGCTATCTTCGGCTGTACCATCAAGTTCCCAGTGAGCAACTAATAAATGCTTCAAAATATCATCTGTTTTTACAACCAGATCAACTACAGTTCCATAGGGGACGATACCTTTTTCAGATTGATCTATTACCGTACCCGGCTCTGCGTCGCTGTAATAATAAACACTTAAGCCGTAGGTTATACCATCAATTTCACCAATTAAGGCTATCGCCTCAGACTCGGTCATACCAGTCAAGTCAGGTATTTCAGGTAAGGAGCTGTATTCATCTGCTCCTATGTCAGCAATGAACTGTTCACGTACCTCGAAATCAATGTCTTTTTGGCCCGAATAATCTCCGTTTGAATCTCCGGCATTTAAACAGGATGTTGATGTGGAGCCCAGACAATATTTATAATTGCTGGTTCGATAAAGCTGCCTGACTTCATTGCCAGTCAAGGCCCTGTTGTAAATACGGGCATCATCAATAGTTCCGGCAAAGTCTTTGCCCATAACATAATCAACGCCGATAAACACATCACCGCTTGAATCGACAGCGCCGGATATGTTATTGATTTCCGTCTGAAGAGCCCCGTTAACGTAAAGTTTCAAATCGCCGTTATCTTCCCGGACACCGACAACATGTGCCCATTGGCCGGCAACAGAATGGGTTTCCTCACTTTCTGCATGAACCCCGTTACCGTTTACAATCGCTACAACCCCATAGCAGCCGCCATATGTCTGGCTCTGACTTATAAAATAACCACTTTTTGAAAATGGGTCATACCGGTAAATAATCCTTCCATCTAAACAATCAAGATCAGGTTTTACCCATGCACACAGGGTAAAGCCTGCTGGAAAATCAAAGTCGCTATGATTCGATATCTGTATATAATCATTGTCTCCATCAAAGACGAATCCGTTATCAAGTTTGCCTGATGCCGTTAATGTTGCATTGTAAATCGTGCCGTAATGGTTATTTGCAGTAGAATCCCCGGCGATGCCGCCTGTGTCATCATCAAGTTCCCAGTGAGCAACCAAATTCCCATGTGCAGAATCCTGTGCTATCACAAAGTTCGGATCATCTTCTGTATTGCCGCCGTCATTTATACCTAAGCTGGAAACCCAACTGCCACCGGCAAAACAATCTCGTATACAGCAATAACCGAAACGTGGAAATGATGAGTTTTCATTGAATATCTCAGAGGACGCGGAACTATTCCAGAAAATAGTATTAGTTATAATCGGATGACATGAAGCACCGTCATTATACACACCTCCGCCATTTGTAGCGGTATTGTCAGTAATTGTACAGTTAGTGATAGCCGGTGAGCAAAGGTAATTATATATACCCCCGCCCTTGTCAGAAGATGCTTCATTTTTGCTTATTATACAATTACGAATAACAGCACTTGCCTCAAAAATATAGATACCTCCACCAGAGCCAACAGTTGTATTACCTACAATGAAACAATTTTCTATCGTCAGATTTTCAGTATAATTGCAAAAAACACCGCCGCCATTGTCTGTATTATAATTATCTGTGATAATACAATTTCGGATTTGGGTGTTTACAGTAGAAATATTATTCGCATCGCCTGTATCATAGTTGATCCCACAAGAGCCACCAGTAATCTTAAGGCCCTCAATAGAATAACTTACCGTGTCATAATCAAGAGTAGCAAGTCTTATAACAGGAGCGGCAGGATCACTTGCGGCAATTATCGTTGAACTAACAATATCCCAGTTATCGGGATCGGTGCTTCTCAACGTAACAACTTTTCCATTTACACCAGCTGCGGTAAAATCCAGATTTTCTTTATAAATATCCTTGCCGAGCTCTATCGTATCGCCGTTATAAGTATCCCAGTCATTTATAGCTTCTGTTATCGTTGTATATAGTTTTTCCGAACGTGTATTGAAAATTCTGACTACTTTAATTGTACAGGTCGCCATTGATGTCTTGCCGCCATTATCTGTAACCCGCAGTGCTGCCACATATGTCCCGGCTTCAGAATAGGGATTATCTGTTATCTGCTTAGTTGTGGGCGGATCTTGTTCTGCATCCATAGTAAATGTGGTACCATCATAATCAAAATCCCATTCCATTTTGACAAGAGTTCCGCCAATATCTCCTGAAAGAAAACCGTCAAATAATATCTCCTCATCCTCATCCACAGTCTCATCCTCATTCACTATTGCAAGGTTGGGGCTAACAGTAAAAACAGCAACAGGTGGATAATTATAAGGCGGGCCTCCACATGCAAATAATTTCGCCGGCATACATATAAAAACAAATAAGATTAATACGAAAGTCAGGATTGCTCTATAACCGTTCATCTTGGTATTCCTCTGTCTGTATTAATTATGATTTTTTAACCACGTACCCGCTAATTCAGCAACTGCGCAGTCCGGATACTTTTCAAGCAGCTTCTGGTAAGCTGCTTTAATTTTAGTATTAGCCTGCTGTTCTGATATGCCTCCTGCATTGAGCATATCTTCATAGGCCCGGCCTGCCATAAACTGTGCAGACCAGACAAGACAGGAATCAGGATACGTATCTGCAATTTTCTGGTAGCAGGATGCTGATTCGGCAAAATTGCCTAATCTATACTGACTCTGGGCAAGCACTGAAAGGAAACGAATCTTAAAATTGGCATCTACCGGTTCATATTCCCGGCATATTGCTACTGCTTCTTCCAGATACGTATTAGAATTACTATCCTCATTACGACAGCCCATATCACAGAACTCTCCAGCCAAATCAAGAATGGCTTCTTCCAGATAAAGTGAATCTGCATACTTAGATTTAAACTCATCTAATATCTGTTTTGCACCGGTCAAGTCATTTGCCTGAAGATGCGAACGGATATCCAGGTGATATTTGAACATCTCACTGTGCACAGCATACTTGCCCTGGCCCATATTTATTACTTCATCACACAGCGCTCTGGACATATCCTGATGACCATAATACAAATATGCCCTGGCTATAAAATAAAGCTGGCCCGGCATATAATAATAGCCGGCATAATCCCGCTTCAGTTGTGCTATGTCCGCTTGTGCATCTGCCAAATTACCATTACTGATTTTCTGGCATATTTTTGCAGTATCATAGCCTAACTTTGCTCGACCGTAATAATAGCTGTACTCAGGAAATTGCTGCCTGACTACTTGAAAGACTGAAATTGCTGCTTCATAATTATAGTTATATAAACAATACTCACCGAGCTCGTAACATCTGCGCGATAGTAAATAGTCGTTCTGACGTGTGCTTTTAAGCTGTTCAATTTCACCGGCGGCAGGATCAAATGTACCCATAGCCATTTTCGCCCTGATATCAAGTAATGCAGTCTCTATCTGCCCACGGGCTGAAAACCTGTCGTTCGGAAAAAGCCCTATCAGACGTGAATATACCTGCCTGGCACGTTCATGGTTGCGGCACTTTCTATAGTAATCCGCGATATTGTATAATACCTCCGGCAGATAATAATGTGTTTGATGCCCTGCTATGAGCTGCTCGGTTAAATTATGTGCAGAAGTAAAATCGCCACTGCTTATTTTTTCATAAATATCGATCTTTTTAAGCTCAAGTATTGACTTTTGGCCGTAAGAACTGTTCGGGTCTGTTGCTATGGTCTGATTATAAAGGGCTTTGGCCTTGTCATACCTGTAATTTTCTTCATATTTATCCGCTGAAAAATAAAGTACCCCTGGCAAGTGCTCATGATTAGGATATTGTGCTGCCGTATCACTTAATATACTCTCGATGGGTTCACCCTTTTTGAATTTTGAAAAGAGGGTATTTTTTATCCGTTCAAACTTCGCTTTTTCCGCACAGGATTCTGACGGATAATTTTCAATCAATCGTTGGTATAAAGTATCAGCCTGTTCAAAATAATATCTCTTGGTATATCGAACAGCAATATCATAAAGAGTTTCCGGAAGGTACGGATTGTTTGGATCATTAGTTATCATTTGCTCTATGTCAACGGAGGCTGATCCCAACTTGCCAGTCTCTATCTTAGAAAATATATCGATCTCAGGAATCTTAAGACTGGCACGTTTTGCATAATTATCATCAGGATGCTGCTGAATCAGACGATTATACAACGCCTTGGCCCTGCCATAATCATGACAAGGCAGTTTTGCCCGGCTATCAGCCATATCAGAAATAATCTTGGGCCGATCTGAAGGATTTGAATGGTTAATGATAAATTCATCCTCTACAACCGCTGCCTGAGAAGCTTTGCCTGAATCCACCAGTTTATCTATTCTCTTTTTTGCTGTGCCCAAGCCGGGTATATCTTCAGCTGCATATACAAAGGTCTGCAAAAATAGCAAAGACACAAGAGGCAAAAGTTTGAAAAAATACCGTTTATACATCGTAAAAATCTCCTATTCTATAAAATAAGTACACTGCTTAAGTGCCCGATGTGAATAAAGTTCGATAAAAATATTTTGCATGATATCGTTAGAATTGACCTTTCTGCTCCCCTCTGGCAAGATGATATAATAATCCCTGTCGATACATACATCCTCTCCGGTTTAATTTCTCGCGCCCTTTAACATGCGCTGCCCTGATAGGCCCAACATACCATCCTATCCGGTAACCTCAAAAATCACTATGCACTTTTTCCGCTGATTGTCAAGAAGATTCCCGTATATTTCTCATAATTGATAGACCAGTTTTATAAAAGTATAAATTTTCATATAAAATTTTTATTTTCTTATAAACATCTATCATATAGAAAACGACTTCTTTTCAGAGAGATAGAACGGATGGAGATGGTGTGTCTATACAATATTGAGCATGCCAAAAATACAGGAGACCATGTAAGCATAAGTCAGGATGGTTGTGATATCTGCTTAACAGTCGTCTTGGCGGTTTCGGTCTGGGTTTTTTCAGAATTACAGGAAACGAGCAGGCAGAGAAATAAAACAGACGTGAATATAACAACTCTCGGCCAATGTTTTCTCATAAATATCGCTCCCTTTCAACATACGCCAAACAGGATTCCGGCCTTCGGCCTAGAACCTAAATTTGCTTTGCAAATTTCCATAGGGGCTCTGCCCCTCTGGCGTTCGCTTCGCTCACTGTCACCCCTAAAGCGTGGGGAAATACTTTCCCCACACCTCTTGAGGTTCAAATCCTGTCGCAATACGCCCGACAGGATTCGAACCTGTGACCTTCGGTTTAGGAAACCGACGCTCTATCCTACTGAGCTACGAGCGCAAAAACACATATGAATAAGCATACTTTACCGCCAAAAAAGCAAGACTTCAAGAAGATTCAAAAGGTCTTATAATCCAGTCATTTAAAACTCAAAACCAGCCGGCCGAATACACCCTGCAACGAAAATTGTCCAAAAATTCCCTGTTACCTTCCATTTTCAGCCTCCACTAACCTATTGAAGACGCATGGCAGGGTCAGTTTACAAATACAGGACGGCAACTTATAATAGCTCTGTGGAAAATACAGATCGGGACGATATTCAGGCCGTGTTAAACGGTGATACAGCAGCTTTTGAAAGGCTGGTTCTCCGGTATCAGCGGCAGATAACCAGACTGATGTGGCGGTTCAGCCGGGACAGTTTCGTCTGCCAAAGACTTGTACAGGACACCTTCGTCGAGGCCTTTATCAGTTTAAAAACTTACAAGGCCAAGGCACCTTTTCTTCACTGGCTTAAAAAAATCGGCACGCGGACCGGATATCGATACTGGAAGGAGCGGGACAAGCAAAAACAGTTCCTGTCTTTAGAGGATTTCGACTTTGCTCAAAAAGATAAGGACCGGGACATCGCACCAGAGAAAGCCGCTAATATCTTACACACCCTGCTGGACAGGTTGCCTATCACAGACAAGCTTGTATTGACTTTGATGTACTTTGAAGATTGTTCCGTTAAAGAAATAGCACAAAGAATGGGCTGGACAGCCGCTGCTGTAAAAATGAGAGCCTTGAGAGCCCGAAAAAAGATAAAAAAAATAGCGGAAAAGGAAAACCTTTTGGAGAAATTGGAATGGATACGCTAAAGATTATAGAAAAACTCGCTAAAACGGCCCAAAAAGAGGAAATACCGCAAATGGACGTTTCCCGGGCTGTAATGGCTCGAATAGACACTGCGCAGCAGGATTCGGCAGTTATTCTGTCGTTTGAATGGTTTGCAGGTATATCCGCTGCCGCCGCCTCGATCGTAATACTCATTTCGATACCGGCCTGGCGATATCTGTTCGACCCATTAGCCCAAATACTCGCACCTTTACAGGAGGTGATGTTATGGTAACCGAAGAAACTCCTGCAAAAAGCTATCGTGATAAAAAAACTGCCGTCTGGATCATCTGTGCAGCGGTAATCCTGTTCTCAGGTATGGCTATCGGCGCAGGTGCAACTGTTTTAATGGTCAAACACAGGATAATACATATAAGCCGGCACAAACACACAGATGCCGCTATGATAGCAGAAAAAATAAGCGTAAAATACGGCCTGAACCAGCAGCAAAAAACTGCTGTAGAAGGTATCTTTGAAGCAGCTCTCGAAAGAAAAGAACGAAGACGCGAATTAAGACGCATACAACGCGACCAGGAAGCTCAAATAATAAATAATGCAATGAAAGATGTTCTCACTGAACAGCAATTTGCACAATGGGATAAAGATTTTCAGGAAAAAAGGAACAAATATAAGGACGGCTCCAAAGACCAAAAATAATACCGCTAAAAAGGCAAAATAAACACATTTTTTGCGTTACTTTACCTATCTTGCCCACACTAACAAAGCAGTATTAAATAGCCGATATCAGTACGTCCAGACTCTATAGAAAAATGAAAAAAAGATTGTATAACTCGTTTGAGAGCAAGAAGTTAAAGCGAATACAGGCGGTTTTAATCACTATTTTATCGTCCGTTTTTGTTTTACTGGCTGGGTGCAACGAAGCCAAATATCGCAGGGATACTGATAAAATCGCTGATAATATCATCCGCCAAAAGCAGCTCCAGACCCTCGGAAAAAAGACCCCTTTCGGCATTGAAAGGCCCAGCGATATCCTGCGAAGAAGACTGCTTATAGGCCAGAACCTGCCGATTTACAGCCATGCTTCGTTAGGCACCGATAAACTCGATCCGATAGAACACTGGCCTGAGGAAAACTATCCGGCAGCAGTTTCAGGTGAAAAAGTCATCGAAACGACAGATGCAAATAAGCCGATAGTCATTTCGCTTGTCCAGGCATTACAGATCGGAGCTTATAACAGCTTCGCATATCAGGAAAAAAAAGAAGCAATATTCCAAAAAGCACTCGATCTTGAACTGGAGCGTGATGCATTTAGAGGAACATTTACCGGGCAGGTTGAAAACCTCATCAGCACCGATACAACAAGTGAAGACACCGAAACAGGAGTAAGAAACAGCGGTGATTTCGGCGTCAGTCAAAAACTCAAATCAGGTGCAGAACTCGGTGCCAGCTTTGCCATCGATTTGGTAAATCTCCTTACTTTAGGTCACGCCTCATCTATGGGCCTGTTCAGCGATGCAACCGTGTCCATTCCGTTAATGAGAGGCTCGGGAAAACATATTGTTACAGAAGACTTAACACAGGCAGACAGAGATGTTATTTATGCACTGTGGGAGTTCGAACAATACAAAAAAGAATTTGCTGTGGAAGTTGCAAACAAATATCTGTCCGTTCTCCAGCAGTTAGACACCATAAAAAACAGGGAAGCCGATTATCGCAGCAGAACAGCCTCGGCTAAAAGAAGCAGAAGACTGGCCGATGCAGGCAGAATACAGGAAATCGAAGTTGACCAGGCAGTCCAAAATGAGCTGCGTTCCCGTCAGGGGTGGATTACCGCAACACAATCATATAAAAGACAGCTCGATTCTTTTAAGATTTTCCTCGGCCTGCCTCCCGATGCCAATATCGAGCTGGACCCGAAAGAGCTTGAACTATTGGCGGCACCAACAAAAAAACTTATCAGCCAGGTAGAAGAAGAAACAGAGACTAATGTTGAAATTACTTCTAATGACCAACTCGTAGAACTTCTTGAGCCGGATTATACAAATGCTGGTCCTTATGAGCTGGAAGAATCACTGGCAATAAAACTTGCATTCGACAACCGTCTCGACCTGAAAGCTACAGCCGAAAAAGTCTATGATGCCCAACGGGCCGTGGTAGTTGCGGCAGATGATTTAAGGGCAGAAGTTACCCTGTTCGGCTCAGTTGAGTCAGGAGCACGCAGAACTATCAGTTCTGCCGGCAGTGACGATTCACATATAAGAAAGGACAAGGGTGTTTCTTCCGCTCTATTAACAATCGATTTGCCTTTCCACAGAACTCAAGAGGCTATCAATTACCGAAACAGCTACATCGATCTCGAACAAAGTGTTCGAGATGTCCAGGAACTCGAAGATAATATAAAATCAGAGATACGAAACAGATTGAGAGACCTGCTTGAGGCCAGAGAAAAAATGCACATACAGGCAAAATCGGTATATGTAGCTCAAAAGCGTGTCACAAGTGTTAATATGTTCCTCGACGCGGGAAGAGCACAGACACGTGACCTGCTCGAGGCACAGGATGACCTTCTGGATGCACAAAATTCACTGACAGCTTCAGTAATCGATTATCGCATAGCAGAATTGAACGTCCAGCGGGATATGGGCGTCTTACAGGTTGACGAAAAAGGCTTATGGAAAGAATATTCGCCGGGAGATATATAAAATGGCAAAGAATAAATTATACACAATAATCGCAATTGTTGTTGCCGTGGCAATAGTTATTATCATTTCCACTGGTATGCTCAAAAGCAAAGACAGCTCAAAAACCGATGGCCCAACATACAAGGTCAAACGCGGGCCGTTAACTATCAGCTTTGTCGAGTCGGGAACCATAAAGGCAAGAGAGCAGATCGTCATAAAAAACGAGGTAGAAGGCAGAACCTCGATTATATCTATCATCCCCGAAGGAACACGCGTCAAGAAAGGCGATTTACTTATCGAACTCGACGCCAGCTCGCTGGAAGACGACAAGATCGACCAGGAGATACGGGTCCAAAACGCCGAGGCTTCATACATCGGAGCTAACGAAGATTTGGCAGTAACCAAAAACCAGGCGGAAAGTGACATTGCCCTGGCAAAGCTTACTCTCGAATTTGCCAAACAGGACCTCGAAAAATATATCAAGGGTGAATATCCATACGAACTCGACAAGTCGGATGCCGAAATCGGTCTTGCTGAAGAAGAGCTGACCCGCGCACAGGAAACCTTAAAGTGGTCAAAACAACTTTACGAGGAAAAATATATTTCTCAAACCGAGCTGCAGGCAGATGAACTGTCAAAAAAGAAAAAGACTCTGGACCTCGAACTGGCAAAAAAAAGCAAGGATCTCCTTGAGGACTATACTTATCAGCGCAAACTGGCTCAGCTAAAAAGCGATGTCTCACAGGCCGAGATGGCAATGGAGCGAATCGAACGTAAGGCCAAGGCAAATATCATACAATCTGAAGCCAGTTTGAAGGCAAAAGAGGCTGAGTTTAAACGTCAAAAGGACAAACTGGAAAAAAACAAACGTCAGATTGAAAAAACCAAAATTTACGCCCCTGCTGATGGTTTGGCTATTTATGCAACAAGTGCTAAGTCCCGCGGCTGGAGAGGTGTCGAGCCTTTGGAGGAAGGAAAGGAAGTCAGAGAAAGGGAAGAACTGATACATCTTCCCACAAGCAACGCGGCAAAGGCGGAAATTTCGGTCCACGAATCAAATCTGAAAAAAACACGATTAGGTATGCCCGCTGTTATCACAGTAGATGCCCTGGCCGGCAAAACCTTCTACGGAACGGTAAAAAAAATCGCTCCTTTGCCGGACGCCCAGAGCATGTGGATGAATCCCGATCTGAAACTTTATGATTCAGAAATATACATTGACGCAAATGATCCGACACTGAGAACCGGTATGAGCTGCCAGGCCGAGGTGATAGTCCAGAAATACAAAGATGTTCTTTACATTCCTCTACAGGCTGTTCTTCGCATCGGCTCAGAACCGACTGTTTATATCAAAAAAGGAAATGACTTCGAACCAAGGCAGGTAACACTTGGTCTCGATAACAATAAAATGATTCATATCCTTGAAGGCCTTGAGGAAGGTGATGTTGTTCTGCTCAGCCCGCCTTTGAAATCCGCTGCAGTAGATACAGAAAGTAAAGGTCTGCGTTCGTCAATTCCGGACAACCTCGGAGAGAAAGTCTCCCAAACCCTTGAAAAAGTAAATACCGAATCCACCGATACGCAAAAACCAGACCAGCAGAATGAAACCGAAGACCAGCAAAAACAGGAAGACGGGCGAAAACGCTTCGACGAAATGTCTCCCGAAGAAAAAGAGCAGATGAGAAAACGTTTCGAGCAAATGTCTCCTGAAGAAAAAGAGCAGATACGCCAAAGACGAGGCAGCGACGGTTCAAGAAGACACAAAAGAAACGAAGAGAGCCAATAAAAATGAGCATCGTAAGGTTTGAAGATATTTACAAAATCTATGAGATGGGCGCCGAACACGTAAAAGCCCTCAACGGTGTAAGCCTGTCTATTAAAAAAGGAAGCTTCTGGGCAATTATGGGGCCAAGCGGCTCAGGCAAAAGCACTATGATGAATATCCTCGGCTGTCTCGACCGCCCGACCGCAGGCCAATATTACCTCGAAGATAAAGATGTAAGCAAACTGGATGACGATGCCCTTAGTGATATTCGATTAAGATACATTGGATTTATCTTTCAAAGCTTCAACCTGATCCCGCAATTAACCGTTCAGAAAAATATCGAGCTGCCTCTCTATTATCTCGGCTGGGAATCACACAAAAGCATTGAACAAGCTAAGGAACTGGCAGCAAAGGTCGGACTTGAAGAAAGACTGAACCATAAACCTTCGGAGCTTTCAGGCGGACAAATGCAAAGGGTTGCTGTTGCCCGCTCTTTAGCTGCAAATCCCCATATAATCCTTGCAGATGAACCGACAGGAAACCTGGACAGCACCACCGGCAATCAAATTATGGAGCTTTTAGCTGAGCTTAATAATGAAGGCACAACAATTATTATGGTAACACATGAACCCTATATCGCCTCTTTCGCACGAAACAGACTTCATATGAAAGACGGAAAAATCGAAAGCATTGAGGAAAGCTGATTATGCACAGGTCAAGATTTGTAAGAAATATATGGCTCGGCATTGAAAATCTTCTGATGCACAAGCTCCGTTCTTTCCTTACAATGCTTGGAGTAGTTTTCGGTGTAGGCAGTGTTGTCGCGATGCTCGCAGTCGGCGAAGGCGCCAGCCAGGACGCTCTAAAACAGATCGAAAAGCTCGGCAGCAATAACATTATTATCAATTCAATGAAATCTGTCGAAGAAGAAACTGCCAGTGCACAGAGAACCCGTATGAGCATCTACGGCCTGACTTATCTTGACTACGAGCGAATGGGTGAAAGTTTCCCGAATATCAAAAAGGTGGCACCTGCCAAACTGATACGTAAAGAATCGCGCATCGGTTCCAATATGCTCGAACTTAGAATAGTCGGCACCACAGACGAGTGGTTCGAGCTTGTACCCAGAGAGATTATTGCCGGCAGGGTTTTTAATAAAGAACAGCTCCGCCAATGCTCCGCAGTAGCAGTACTGACAGAATTCGGAGCAAGAAAACTGCTTGCAACAAAAAATACTATCGGCCAGACTGTGCGTATAGGCGGCAATGCTTTCGAGGTTATCGGGATTATAAAAAGTGAAAAAAGCCAGGCTGGAAATATCCAGATACCTGACCAGCAAATTGACGCGTATATACCGCTCAGCACAGTCCGCCAGTATTTCGGAGATATATTTATGAAAATAAGCTCCGGCAACTTTATGCGGGAGATGGTCGAACTGCATCAGATTATCGCGCAAATCGACAGCATAGATAAAGTCGAAGCAACCGCTGCAGGAATCGAACGGATGCTGCAGGACTTTCACAAGAAAAAAGACTATAACGTCAGCGTACCTTTGGCCTTGCTCAAACAGGCAGAAGCTACAAAGCGAAGGTTTAATATCGTGCTCGGCTCTATCGCAAGTATCAGTCTTTTAGTCGGCGGCATCGGCATTATGAACATTATGCTTGCCTCGGTTACCGAAAGAACCCGTGAAATCGGTATCCGCCGGGCCATAGGTGCAAAACGCAGCCAGATAATACTCCAGTTCCTTATAGAAACAGTTGTGTTGTCAACTATTGGCGGAATCGTAGGCCTTGTTATGGGAATCGTAATACCTGTAATCATCACTTTCTTTGCAAAAATGCCGACCGTAATAACGTTAGGCAGCATACTCCTGCCATTATTCATCAGTGTCGGAATCGGCATAATCTTCGGCATTTACCCCGCCGCAAGTGCTGCCAAAGTAGACCCCATAATTGCGTTAAGACACGAATAGAAAGAAAAATCTTTCAAATAAGTGCCAAATATGTATAAAATACCCGGCAAATGACTGAAAAAATCAAAAATCCTATTTTGCCGGGCTTCAATCCGGACCCATCTATCGTCAGAGTAAAAGACGACTACTACATCGCAACTTCGACCTTTGAATGGTTCCCGGGCGTAGCTATCCATCACTCAAAAGACCTTATAAACTGGGAACTTATCGGTTACGCACTTACATCAAAAAAACACATCAATATGACAGGAAATCCCAACTCAGGCGGAGTATGGGCTCCATGCCTTACCTACTGTGACGAGCTTTTCTATCTTATTTTCTCCGATGCTAAAACCATCAAGGGCCCTTATAAAGATGTCCATAATTACCTGACAACAGCAACCAATATCAAAGGCCCCTGGTCTGAACCAATCTATCTTAACAGCTCCGGCTTCGACCCATCGTTGTTCCACGATGATGACGGCAGAAAATGGCTGCTGAATATGAGATGGAACCATCGATTCGGCGACGCCCGGCGTTTCGGCGGGATTATAATTCAGGAATATGACCCCAAGGCAAAAAAACTCATCGGGCCCATCGAGACTATCTTTACAGGCTCAAAAGAAATAGGCAAAACCGAAGGGGCGCACATATATAAACACAATGGCTATTATTATCTTATGACCGCAGAAGGCGGAACAGGCTACAGCCACGCTGTAACACTTGCCAGGTCGAAAAACCTCAAAGGCCCTTATGAAATCCATCCTGATAATCCGATTCTGACATCCAAAGATAAACCCAATCTTGAATTACAAAGGGCCGGCCATGCCAGCTTGGTCGAGACACAAAACGGTCAATGGTATATCGTACATTTGTGCTCCAGACCCGTTATGCCGCAAAAAAGATGTGTGCTCGGCAGAGAAACCGCTATCCAGAAGGCCAAATGGAACTCGGACGGCTGGCTGAGATTAGAAACAGGCGGCAACGACCCGCTAATTTCTGTCCCATCGCCTGGATTGCCTTCCTGCCCATTTAAACCTGAACCTGCCAGAGATGATTTCGACAGCACCAAGCTAAGCCTGCACTTTAATACTTTAAGAATCCCGGCAGATGAAAGCTGGCTATCGCTGAAAGAAAGACCGGGCTGGCTTCGACTGTACGGTAGAGAATCGCTCGGCTCAAAACACGCCCAAAGCCTTATCGCAAGGAAATTAACCTCGCTCAATTGCACCGCCCAGACCTGTGTGGAATTCGAGCCTGAAATTTTCCAGCAGGCCGCAGGACTGGTTCTTTTATATGACACACAAAATTACTACTATCTCAAAATCACTCACGACGAAAACATCGGCCGATGTATTAATGTATGCTTTAGCCAGAATGACAATTATGCTGAACTTGAGCCTATACCGTTCGGCCTTGAACATAAACTCTGTCATCTAAAAGCAGAAGTTGATTATGATAAGTTGTATTTCTCATATTCACTTGATGAAACCCAGTGGCACAAATTCGACAAAACCTTTGACATTACAACGCTTAGTGATGAATTTTGTAATGAAGGCTCTTTTACCGGTGCTTTTGCCGGCTTGTGCGTCCAGGACCTCACCGGCCAGAAAACAAAAGCAGATTTCGACTATTTCGAATACAAAGAAAAATCCCGCACCTAAAATCATTTAAGCGCGGGATTTTTTAATCCAATAAGATACAAATCGACTTTATTTCAAATCGATGAACTTACCCTTTTCTGCGGATTCGCGGGCCAGCAGGCAGACCTTTGTAAGCATAAAGGAAAGTCTCTGCATTTCCCTGTTTTCTTCCTCTTCGCCGTTCATGATATTCAGCAGGAACCTGCGGAACATCTTATCTTTACCCTCAGGCAGCGGCTCTTCGAAAAGGCCCTTCTCATTGCTAATTACAACACAGTTTTTCTTATACAAGCTGGCCTCGAGAACACCCTTTGTACCAACAACCCTGATCCAGTCGTCGCCGTGTGTCGGAGCCTTTTCAGGCCGACAGTAATCAACACTCATCGATGCATGTCCGCCATTGCTCATCTCTGCGATAAGAACACAGTTGTCTTCGCAGGCGGGCTTTTGGGTATGAGCGATATTACTCTTCATCGCTGCAACTTTTGTAAAATCCAGACCTGTAACATAATTGATGAAATCAAACGCATGAATACCGACCCAGCCGATGGTTCCACCGTACTTGTCTTTCTCGCCGAACCAGTCAGGACGTGTGCCCCATCTGTAGCTCTTTCGGCCGTTAGATATAATCGCATCACCGATAGCGCCGCTGTCATATACACGCTTGGCAGCTACGAACTGCGGATCGCTTCTCATTGTCAGCATCGCTGTAAGCTGAACACCGCTTTTTTCTACTGACTTTTGAACCTTCTCGAGAGTAGGCATATCAAGAGCCAACGGCTTTTCCGCAATAATGTGACAGCCGGTATCTTCAATATCAAGTATCACCTTGGGAATCATATCAAGTCTTGTGCTGACCAGTACTACATCGGGCTTGGTCGCATCAATCATTTCTCTGTAGTTGCCGTAAACCTTCTTTCCAACACCCGGTTCGAGTTTTTCAAACTTGGAAATATCCTCACCTTCAAAAGCCGGTGCCAGACCAAGAAGCTCGGCTTCTTCCATACCAACCAGATCACGGAACACAGCATCGGTGTGACCAAAACCTCCTACACTAACTATCTTTATTTTATCCATTAAAACACCTCACATTAAACTTAAGAAAATCACTAATTATTTACAGCCCGTGCCCTTTTATCCGCAAACAGGCCTTATGTCAAGGTTTTTTGGAGATTTTACGCTATAACACGTCGTTTTTTTGCGATTTTCCATTGGACTTATCACACCATTGGTGATATATTCTCCCGATTAATCAAAATCCGCCGAAACAGGCATTTTTACGACTCTAAATGAAAGGGACGAAGAGATGGATATTTTAGGCGCCGTGAGCTTTTTAGGCTTCCACTGGATAGACATACTGCTAATCTTAGGCTACCTTGCAGTTATTACCTACGTTGGTAAAAGAAGTGTAGCCAAAGTCAAAAACCAGGAAGACTTCTTCTTAGCCGGTCGAGGTGTAGGAAAGATATTCCAGTTTTTCCTGAACATGAGTACGATTACCGACTCCGGCCAGGCCGTAAACACTGCCGCTGCCGCTTTTAGTAAAGGTCTTGGCGGCGTCTGGCTGCTGCTCGCTCCGATTCTCAGCGGCCCCTACTATTGGTTTATGGCGGGCTGGTTCAGACGGGCACGATTGGTTACGATGGCTGAGCTTTTCGAAGAAAGATTCAAAAGCAAATTCATTGCCTGTATCTATGCCTGCGTTGGAATCTGGCTCAGTATTATCAACATCGGCATTGCCAACAAAATTTCATTGCGTACCTTCCAGGCTATGACAATGAAAGGTCCCGAAGCACGTTCTGTGGAAGAACAGGCAAAAATAGATATGTATAAGGAATATCGCAATCTCGATGAACTGTATAAGTCCAAGCAGCTTCCCGTTGAAAAGCAGGAAAGATATGAAACCCTCAGCAACATGCACAAAAAGAATGAAATTGCTGCTTATGTATCTTATACCAAAACCTGGTGGTTCTATGCAATTTATATAGGTTTTATGGGTGCATACGTAATAATGGGAGGACTCCAGGCTGCAGTTGTAAACACTATGATACAGGGACTTTTAATCCTTGCATTTTCAGGAATGATGATACCGATTGCAGTTAAGACCCTGGGAGGCTGGGGAGGCTTTGCCGACAAAATGCCGGATCATATGCTGTACTTCTTTGGTTCGGGTCTGGACGAGTGGTCAATCTGGGCCGTCGCAGCATATATGGTCGCTAACTATATTATTGGTATTACCGGCCATCAGGGCAATATGGCCAACAATGGTTCTGCTAAGGACGAGATAACCGCAAGAACAGGCAACATCGGCGGTGCATATACAAAGCGTGTTCTGACAATGTTGTGGGCAATGTGCGGTTTGCTTGCCTATGCACTGTTTAAAGACCAGATATCCGACCCCGATACCGCATGGGGAGTTATGAGTAATAACCTGCTATGTGTCGGCTTGCGGGGAATTATGATAGCCGGCATTCTTGCGGCAAATATGTCAACCGTGGCCGGCGTTTCAGTATATCTGTCAGCATTATTCGTTCGACACTTATATAAACCATTCGCACAAAACAAATCCGAAAGGCATTACGTTAATGTATCGAGAATTTCAATCGCCGGTATTTTGCTGCTTTCAGTTTATATCGCAGTGGCCAGCGGCGGCATCCTCGATATCCTTAAAATGCTTCCTTCGCTTAATGTTATCTTTGGAGCACCGGTACTGCTTCTGTTGTTCTGGAAGCGTCTGACAATAAAGGCTGTATATGTGCAGGTAATTGCATGTGCGTTAATCTTCGGAATCCTGCCAGGCGTTCTGCCGAAATTCGAAGCAGTAAGGCAGGCAGAGTGGCTAACACAGCAAACTGCTGAAAAGACTGTCGTAAGAAGAGCACCTGCTACTGAAATAGATGTCCAACTGGGACGCGCTGAAAAGGTCGGCCAAAAGATAGAGAAAGATATGGTCATTGCTCCAAGAAGTATATACTTTGATAAGGTTGCAAGAAGCGATCCGGACAATCCAAATTCACCGATGGCTGGTATCGGCAGGATAAAATCCGAGATGGTTATAGCCAAAACAGTCGGCTTGAATCTCCAGAACATGAAGCCTTCCACACTGCTGACACTGCGATATCTTATCGATACGTTGCTGCCGTTCTTCATCCTTATCCCCATAAGTATGGTTACCAAAAATGTCGGACTGGATGAGAACATAGCCCGGTTCTATGTCAAAATGAAGACAAAGGTTATTGCCGACCATGATTTGGATAAAGCTGAACTACAAAAGAGTTATGCCGACCCGACACGCTTCGATCACACGAAGCTGTTCCCGCATACAAGCTGGGAGTTCTGCAAATGGGACTGGGAAGATACCTGGGGCTTCCTCCTCGGTATTGGTTTAACAACTGGTATATTGTTCACCTTCTGGCTGGTAATCCAAACGCTCTTGTGGCATAGCTGAAAATAAAAGTTGTATAAATTAAAAGCCCCCGCGCTTTCTTGCAAAAGAAAGAGCGGGGGCTTTTTTTGTTTCTTATTCATTCGCTCTATTATTTTTTGCTGCTGTCAACACAACAGGTCTTGCGAAAATCAAGAATCTTTTTTAACCAGTCATCAACAGTTTTACCATCAAGCTTTAGAAACTTTTCCGGAACAAACAACTGAGCCTGCTCATCCGTAAGCTGACGGGACCATTTAACGCGCGCATCAGGATTGGCACCAGGACCATGACTTTTATATTCAGCAAAAAATGCTGTCTTTTCTCTGGCTGGGTCTCGCCAGTTGTTCCAACCAACAGGCCGTATCCCTTCGCCCAGCCAGCAGTTATAAAACACCACTTTTGCGTAAGGTCTCCAGGGCCTGCCCAGATATGTCTCAACACCTTCATCGGTTGTCACAAGGCAGTTATAAAAAACGTAACCTGTCGGCAAGTTAGGTTCCAGTGCTGCATGTGCCGTAATATATTTGCTTTCATTTGAATGAATTCTGCAATTTTCAAAAACAACCTGCCCGTAGCCGTATATAAAATCCGTCCCGCCTTCGATATAACAATTTATATAATACTGCCTGCCTTTATATGCCATCAGCGTATCCTGCCCGCCGAGAAAGCGGGTATTGACAGCAATAACACTGTTGCAATCAAACTTAGCAGCTAACGCCTGCGGATGAGGACCGTAAGTATTTTCAACAGTGAGATTTTCAATGATAAACTCATCGCTTCTGACCCTAAGAGTCGCACATTCAGAACGGTATATTTCCGAATCTTCAGGATCTATCATATCATGATGAAGAGCATAACTTATAACAGTTTTATATGGGTCCTCACCACGCAAAGTAACAAAAGGTTTATCTTTAGGTATCAACACACGCTTTCTGTAAAAGCCCGGCTTTATCAGAACAACTACTCTTTCCTCGTTGTTATTTCCAATGGCATCGATAGCTCCCTGTATCGTATTGAAGTCAGCAGGACCGTTCTGGTCAACAATAATTTGCCGCACCTTTTCGGTCTCAAAACGCTTAACCAGACCGCTCAGGTCCTTAGGATTGCACAGCAGAGAATTAGTGTCCTGACAAATTAAATCATAATGGCCCTTCAGACACTGGATATCTTCAGAAACCTCACAGGCCAGACCGGCAAAAACCCTGCTGAATACAAGTAAGGATAAAATTAACGACAGATGGAAAACTTTCTTTGCCATAAAACACCTCCATTGCCCTTATCTATTTAATTCTGCCAATTCGGCGAAATGTCTCGTAGAAAAATGTAGTGTAGTATATTTGACCTGTTTCGTAAGGTTCCCATTTATCGTGGTTAAAAGCCTTCTGATCGTTGAAGTAGATCGTATGCCCATCTTTAAACAGGGCATTTACCGCATAAACACCACCCATTCTATGGGCAAATGGTTTCGGGTATTGTCTCAATATTTCAATAGGAGCATTTACAGGATCATTCCTGCCGGAAATACGATCCGTCAAATACGGCACGTTATTACTCATACCATCGAATTTTCTGGGCGTATACTGAGGTGCCTGTCTGAGAAAATTCATCGGGATATTGTCACCTATAGGAAAATAACTATAGCCTACACGCACCCATTGATTACCAAAACCAGGAATATCGCTGGAAGAATCATTAACAAGCTGCGGTAATACACCCCATTTAGCAGGATCGGTCGGATTCAACGGCTTTATATAGTTCTTATATCTATACAATGGTGCCGTCTCAGATGGACAATAGAATATCTGCGGCTCTCCTATAATACCGGCCTCATACAAACAGGCTAATCTCACAGGTTTGGGAGTACCATCGGACCTCATCCAGGACGTAGGCGCCATCCGATACGCAACCCATGTATGTATTTCACCATCCCCGGGGCAGGTGCCTGAAGAATTTATCCGGCAGCGAAAAAAAGGGTCTTTGAAACCAGGATCATTGCCGCCCGCCCACGGAAGAAAACCATCCTGACTATCTGCATATACCGTTACTCCGACGCCTATCTGCTTTACCTGATTACCGCATACAATTCTTCTGGCCGTATCTCTTGCCTTCTGCATCGCAGGAATAAGCATCGCCAGCAAAAGAGCAATAACCGCAATTACTACCAGTAATTCTACTAATGTAAAACCGAAATTTCTTTTAATAATACTATTCCGCTTATAAAAATATGAAGTACTGAAAATACTAATTTATATTCAATAAATTATATAAAATTGAGCTTTTCTGCAATAGTGAATTTCACGCCAAAATACTTCAAAATTGCGCACCTCCTCCCCAATTCTTGTTGAATTATTATATTTCTCTGGACTTTTTTGTCTTTTTTGATATAATACCTGTCAGTTAGGATATGAGGAAACTAACACAAGGCAATAGGAGGGGTTCATTGTGGTATTTTCCCGAAAAGTTAAGTACGACAGAGATATTTTATCAACATTTTTTGAAAGGAGCGGTGTTATGAAAAGATGCACAGTGTTTACAGTAATTGTTCTATTTACCTTTATTTTGATGGGAGCGTATGCCCAGACTGCCTATGGCGCAAAGGTCTGTGCCATGCTAAATACTTCTACCGAGCAGCTTATATCTTATGATACGGCCGGCTGTAATTTAGCGCAAGGTCCTTCCTGTCTTATGGGCGATGTACACTTGGATATGGATCCTGCTTCAGGAATAATTTTTGCATTACCAGTGGGGGGCGGAGATATAAAACTTCTGGATGCTAATCTTGTGCTTCTGGATGAGATGGATCCAATTTGTGGCGGCGAGGGTATTATTTATGACAGAGGGCGGAAGGAGTTATATTTATTGGGCGGTAGCGTAGTCTATGTGTATTCCTGGGATATATCCGAAATAGACTGGGAACCAGGAGCACAAGATATTTATTTCAATGACCCCTATTATATACTCTCGAATATAGATGGTTTTACCGTTACGGATATGGATTTTGACATAGTTGAGGATATTCTATATGTCACAGATTCAACAAATACGGTTAAACGTTATAATGTTGGTGCTGGTTTCACTTATATAGATAGTATACCCGTTACCCGCCAGGCAAAGCTTATAGATGTTTATAATGATGGTAATGGCGTTAAATATCTTTATACGGGCAACCAGTATACTGGTTGCCCTTCGTACTTGGTACAAACGGTAATAATTGATGTCAATACAGTTGTTGGATCCTCTGAACAGGATCTTTGTGCTGGTGTAATGGGGTCACTGGGGTGTTTTGGAATTGCTACAAATAAGTCAACTGGTTATGTTTATGTAACACAAACCACCACTACAGGCGCTGGATTTTTTCGCAAGATGGGAGTTTTTGCGCCTGGTTTTCCACTGGATCCAAATTGCTCTTCTGTGGAAGGGGAAGGAACGGACGATTATCCTTCAGGAGCAGTATGTATAGGCCCGGATATTGATAATCTTAATCCTGATGAGTGCCTGTTTGTCGGACGTACGTTTGTATACGATCATCCTACAGCACCTCTTGAGCTCACAGTTACTCCAGCAATGTTTGAGAAGTGGCTTTATTTGGGCAGGCCTGAAAGTTGGTGCTGTACAGCCCAAAAAGTCGGAAATTGTAATACTGCCGGTCCCAGTTGTGACCGTGTTGACACAATGGACCTTGCAACTTTAAAACACGCAGACACCTGGTTCAAAGAATATGACCAACCAGGCTATAATCCTGCTGCAGATCTTAATCTGTCAGGTAGAGTTGACACAACGGACTTAGCTATATTGAAATCTCACTGGTTCGCCGATACTGGTAAATGTGAACAGGATGATGGCGGCTGTGAGTAGTAATTATTGTTTCGATGGTTAGTACAAAGCCGGCTGGGTAAAATTGATCCCGGCCGGCTTTTCTTGTGGGTTAAACCTTCATTGCCAGCACTGGCCGACAGGGTCTCGATTGCATTCCAGCCAGTCCATTGCAATGGCAGCTATATCATCAAAATTCAGCATACCACTCGGCCAATCCCCCGCAAGAATAGCATAATCGAAAAAATCGACCTGGCAGTCATCATCAAGGTCAGAGACGATCGGCTCTACACAAATATAGTCAGACAGTTCAGCGCCGTTATATATCGCATTTATCTGTTCTTCATTGAGAACATAATCATAAATACGGACATCATCTATAGCACCGGCAAAAACTCCGTCAGCCAGATACAAAGGCTCACTCTGACTGATACTGCCGGTACTGTCCGTCAAAGGCAGCCCCTGCAAAACACCATCAGCATAAAGCCGTAATTCATCGGCCACGGTATCACGCACCGCAACTATATGTACCCAGCCGCCCGTGCAAAAACTCGTCTCCGGCAGACTCAACTGAGATTTTGTAACATTATCATCAACAGCAAAACGGAATTCCGCATCTTTACGGTACAGCTCATACCGCTTGCCGCTTCCCGCAAATGGCTCGACGCCGATAGTACCCTTGATAAGAAGCTCATATTGGCCTATAAACGATACAGGCTGTATAGCCCACAGCGATACTGAGAAATCTTCATCGCCGAAGTCTATCGCCCCGCTGCTGGGCACATAAACACGCTGGCCGTTCGCGTCAAATGTCAAGCAATTACCGAACCTGCCGGCCTCCCAGGCAGGCAAAGGCATCCCTTCCAGGCTGCCCCAAAGAGCCGGATCATTTACCTCATGAACAGTATTGCCGTCAGTCTCATTCAGGGGCCAGTAAGCCGCAGGCGGGTCAATAACTATCACCGAAGGCGCTGTAGCACTTGCCTGAGGCGACCAGCCGGTCTCATTAAAGCCCGGACTCATATCGCGGGCCTTTACCTGGTAGGTATAATTAACATCCGGCGTTAGGCCCGTATCTATATATACTGCACTGTCCTGCCAGGGCGAATCGTGATTTGCATCAGTAATATTCGCAAAATAATACTGCACTCCGCCCGGATCCATCGCTGTCGTGGCTATCATTCTTATCTGCCCCACTCCGAATCCGTCCGGCTCTGCCTCCCAGGTCATAGGGTCAGGAGTTGGAGCATTCGTATCTTCTGTATATGTTCCTGCAGGAATCAGGCCGTTCAAATACACCTCAAGATTCGTATATGCCGGATCGAGATCATATCCATTCCTGTCATTGGCGTCATTGATATTAAGCCCGTTAGCCGTCTCCCAGGCATCAGGCATTCCATCATGGTCAACATCATTTGGCGCCGGCAAAGAATTAAGCACATCCCAGCCGCCGACTTCATCCTCATCATCGATAATACTGCCTGTCCCGTTTATCACATCATTTATGATCCGCTTATCGACGGCATCACGAACCGGCAGCGATGCTCCCGCATGAGCCAAAATACGCGAATAAGCCGTCGAACCATCATCCGTAGTTACAGGCGCAACATCTATAGGCCCGGCCTGTTTATATATATTCTTCTCAGCCTCGCTCCAGGTGCCGCTGAATATTACCAAACTCCATGGATCGGACGGTTCGGCACCCTGCATCCAGTTGCCGTTAAAATACGCCCTGCTGGTCTTGGTCGTCTCGCTGAAAGCATAACTACCCGTCGAATTGGAACCCCTTTTATAATAGTTGCCTATAAAATTCATATTGGTAATGCTGTTCGTCCCATTACTTCCATCAGCATTGTAACCCGCATAAGTCCCGCCCCAGTTATAAACCAGGTTATTGCGGAAGTCACAAATCAAACCGCATGGGTCGACAGTAAGATTGTTATAATTACCCGGCCGGGGACTTCTGGCCCTGTGATGAGCATAAAGATTATGATGATAGGTAATTCCGCTGTTATCGCTTCCACCTATTATCGAACCGTAACCGTGACATCCTTTAGAATGAACCGAGCAATCCAGACTCTCGGAAATAATGCACCATTGAACAGTAACATTGCCTGGACTGGCTGGCATAACAGTACTGTTTGTCGAAAGTGTCTCATCTACCGACCAACTCGCAGAACAATGGTCAAGGATGATATTAAAGCTATCTGATGAAATACCAATAGAGTCCCACTCATTTCCCTCGATATTGTCGCCAAGCCGGGACCGTATATAACGGATAATCACATTATCGGCCGAAATAGTTAAAGGATAATCCTTAATGCATATTCCGCCGCCCGGTGCCGTTTGGCCGGCTATAGTGATATAGGGATTGTTAATAGATAATGCCGACTGTAGCGCAATTGTGCCGGAGATACGAAATACCACAGTTCTTGGCCCGCTTGCCTCTATAGCCTCTCTAAGGCTCCCAGGACCGCTGTCATTGACGTTTGTCACCTCATAGACCACACCACCCCTGCCGCCGAGACTTTCAGCTCCAAAGCCCTCGGCACCGGGAAATGCAGGGCTCCCAAAAGCAAATTCACTGACCAAAGCAAAGGACAAACAAATAATATAGGCAAGGGTATTTCTCATTACTTTCTTTCAAAAAACCCATACACCCCAAAACACGCCCCCTCTGCCTCCTGTCAAACACTTGTCTCAACTTCGCAGAAAACAAAAACGCTCATAAACAAAAATCAGCCGGCAACCATCATTATAACAGTTGCCGGCTGCTCAAATCAAACCCGTTTTACATACCGTAAATTACTATTTACTCATGCCTCCAATTATACGATATGTCGTATAGTAGAACGTCGGATATTCCACTTGACCTATCTCAAACGCTTCCCACTTATCATGGCTGAAAGCATCCTGGTCTCTACAGAAAACCGTATGACCATCCTTCCACAAACAATTTGCCGAATAAATACCGCCCATTCTATGAGCAAACGGCTTCGGATATTGCCTCAATTCTTCAATAGGAGCGCCTGCAGGTTCATCTCTTTTCCAAAGACGGTCTGACAAATACGGTATCAAGTCGTCAACATTTTCAAACTTCCTGGCCGTATAAGCAGGCGCCTGCCAAATCAGATTCCTCGGAGTCTTTGGATTAGTAGGATAATAGCTATATCCTAAACGCACATATTGATTACCATAATAGCTGCCACTCTCATTAATTTTCTGCGGTAATGTGCCCCATTCCTTGCTGGGATTACCCTCGCCTGGGTCGACATAACTCTTATATAAATACTGCGGATGTGTCTCGGATGGACAATAGAACAACTTCGGTTCATTGATAATACCAGCCCCATATAGACAAGCCAACCTGAACGGCCTGAGACTCCCATCCGGATTAACGCCGGGAGCCGTATCACGATATGCAAGCCATGGATGAATATCTCTGTCTCGGGGACAATCAGAATTTACTGGATCATAAGGAGGCGTAAATTTACACTGAAATTCACCTTTATACAGTGGATCCTCACCGCCATACCACGGCAGCAAACCATTGTTATTCTCAGCATATACAGCTATTCCAGCACCAAGTTGTCGAACCTGGTTGCCGCATACAACTCTTCTGGCTGTCTCTTTGGCCTTTTGCATGGCAGGGATGAGTATCGCCAGCAAAAGGGCAATAACCGCAATTACCACCAACAATTCAACTAACGTAAAACCTAATTTTTCTCTTTTACTTTTCACGATACTACTCCCTTCGCAAAAAAACAACAAAATAGACCTTTTTTATTTTTATTATAAAAAACCATCATTGTGGCCCCGAATTTCTCGGGACCACAATGTGGCATTATACAAAAACTCTATACTATGTGCAACTAAAAATTATTAGCCAGCTGTAGATGCGTCACCATCGAAGTTTCCAGTAATCGGCCAACCGTCATTTTCACAGCCATAGTTAGTTCTGGCTCTACAGGTCATCCATTGTGACAGGAAGAACCATAACTGAGCGTCGTCGAGTACATATTCCTGGCCGCCTCTGTTTGTTCGCCAATCCTGAGCGAAGTACCAGAGATCGTCATTATTAACGATACAGTCATGATTCTGGTCCCATGCCGGCCAACCTGCATGCAGAGCGGTATCATCATCCGGTGGAGCTGTAGGTGGAATACCAGGATCCCAGGTATAACCTTCAAAATCCGGCTCAAGACATTCCCATGAAACTGTCGTAAATGACCATACAGGAGTTTCAACTGTAGTGAAAGACCCGGTAGTCTTAACCTGCATGTAATAAGTCGTAC
>JAFGGI010000054.1 GCA_016930635.1 Sedimentisphaerales bacterium
CTGACCCTGCAGATCCTTCATACTCGAATCCCTGTCGGATATATTACTCTGAAGCTCAAGTATTCTCGACTCTTTGGCCTTTAGCTCTTTATTCTGGCCTTGTATGATCTTATCTGAACCTTTCAGCTGATTCTGCAACTCTATAATCTTCTCATCATCCGTCATCTTTTCTTGCGATATTTTTATATCACCGCTCTTGATAGATTTATCGATAAGATTTTTTACCTCATCAATAAGTGCACCAATAAAAACACTTTTATTTTTGCGGAATTTCTTTAAGGTTTCATCATCCATCCTAACTACATCTATATGGCTTAAAACGTCATTTTTAACCGCATATATACTTTTTTTGAAATTCAATAGATCAAAATTTCTATAGGACTCCAATAGCTCTGTGGGAGCAGATATTTTTTCAGCAATAAGACTCTCCGCCTCATCTAAATTCTTTGCCTTAACAACCTCACTACGCTTTCGTTCTTTTTTCTCCCTTAGGTCAAGCCCGTCTAAAGAATATGGCACAGCATAGACAAATTTGCCGTATCGACGAAGAACATAATTCTTTGATAGCCCTATCGGAGGCAACGGTGTTTGTCTCATATCATCAATTTCCGGATATGTCAGACTGGTCGGTTTCCAGTCTCCATCTTCTATTCTAAGGCTCCATATAGCATGATTAATTGAGTAGTTATCAAATACAGAACCGACGGCAAGAACTATCCCGCAATGTACAGACTCATAAACGTCTGTATCTTTTCCTGACTCAAGAAAACTCCTGTCATAATCAGAAACATATCCTTCGCAATCATGACCACACAATACCCCATGCTTTTTTCGTACCATAGGAGCATACCGCTTAATATCCTTCAAGATTGCTTCGTATCTGTGGTCTGCATCGATAAAAACCATATCGAACATATGTTTCTTAAGTATATCAGCCGCCAAATCGGAGCGTGAACGAATCGGAACAATTACATCTTCAAGCCTCTCATCGCATATCTTCTTCCAGAAAAAGGAAAAAACATCCACCTTCTCGGCAATGCCAGCTAATTCCGTATCTATATTGCCTTTCCACCAGTCAACACAGTAGAGCCGGCCGCCATGGTTTTGTGCAACCTTTCCAAGCAAAACTGTAGAATCTCCGCACCAGCTTCCTATCTCAAGGAATTTACAGCCTGGTCTTGCTGCATACTCTGCTAATTTTCGAAGTACAACCCGTTGCTCATCACTATGTAGTTGACTTTCTTTGATATCAATCTTGTTAGTATTAAAACTCACTTTCACCTTTATTAATACCAGATTTTGATTTTTCCGCTGCTATTGTTAATCCATAAATCTATAACTCATCTCTCGCCAGAGTATTTGATGATTCTACCGCATTGAGTTTATTCTGAAACGGTTTGTCCACAAGGTCTTTTATCTTGTCAGACGAGAGCTTTGGTTCTTCGGGAAGAGGTTCGGAAAATACCATCCAGAATCTCCTATGACAAATTTGGCAGTACTCGACTAATGGATCAGGTACTACCCCTGGGGTTCTCTTGATTGGGCATAAATATTCCATCGTCTCCTCGCAGTGCGGACAAGCCACCTTCAACATGAAAAAAGGCCTCCTGTGTTCAAAAGGTGCATCCGTGTCGCTCGATGTTGCCTCGTGCCATTTTACATCCAACACATCAGTTCTTAAAAAAACATTGAAATGTACCATCGATTCAACAAGTCTATGAAATCTTTTGTCCGGAATCTTCGTCATATTGAAATGTTTCCTCGTGAATCTTCCCACCGTTTCATAATAGTCTTTCTTATTCTTGATAATCCCATTTTCAAGGCAAAACTCGAATATTTCGCTTCCGGGGTAAGGCAGGATGTATCCGCAATCCACCATAAGATCCCTGCACCACTTGAAAAAGAAATCCATAGTCTCCCTCATTGATTCTTCTGTTTCGACAGGATCGCCAAATATGAAGAGTCCCTGAAAGCCGAGCCCAGCTTCCACCGACATTTTAATAGCCTTGAGTATCTCAGCAGGTGTAATTATCTTTTTCATACTTTTAAGCACTTTCTCGCTGGCACTCTCAAGACCATACCCCACGAAAGTGCACCCACATTCCTTCATCTCCAGGAGTATGTCCCTATCAACGTTAGACACAGCCAAGAAACATGCCCAGTCGAAGTCCATTCCCATCTTCCTCAGTCTTTTAATGCTGCTGCATAACTCCAGTATCCTTTCCTTTTTATACGCGAAGAGTTCGTCATAAATAAAAAGTATATTAAATTGGTACTTGTTATAAAAATATTCTACTTCTTTAATCGCATTGCTAATAGACCTTGATCTGTACGGCGGCCCTTTTGTATGACAGCAAAAAGTACATTTGAACCGACACGACCTTCCGATGCTTATCGGAAATAGCCTCGGTCTTTGACGGGTATGTGCATACAACAAGCCATCCAACTGGTTGAGATTTTTAAAGAAAAGTTCCAATTCAAACGGTTCGTAATCAGGTAAAGGCAGAAGATCCAGATCGGCCATAGAATACTGAATCTTGTTGAATACCGGTTTTCTATCTTTCCAATACGACAGATTCACAATAGATGCGAGGTCACCGCCCTTTTCAAGGTACTCAACCAGTTTTACAATCGTCTCCTCACCATCCCCGACAATGGCAAAATCCGGCTTAAGATCGTTAAATATATACTCCCTGTCATGGGTTATTATGCCGCCGCCAAGCACCACAGGCGTATTCGGGGCTATTTCATGTATAGAGGTTATCGCGTCCTTTACGAAATGGTAATCACCAGAAAGCCCGGTCAGTCCTATCAAATGCGGATTATACTTGGATATAGCTTCCTTTAACGACGACTCAAGGGTAAGGTAGGCAGAATCGGAACACCACCGATAATTTAGATTGATCCCGTAAACTTCATGGCCAACACTTTTGAGCATACCTGCTATATACGGCAGTCCCTGGCCGATCATATCCATCCACGGCCGGGGGTCCGGATAATTGTCCTTAGGTGGCACTAAAAGAACTCTCATTTATTTTTGATCCATTCAGGCATATTGCAGCTTTTCCTTTCAACCTCATGAAAATGTGTCTCAAGGTAAGCAATCCCATCGAAACGGGTAGATTCATGAACATACAGGTGGATTGCAGAACACCTCCTGTCAAGGATATCTGTGCCCATATCAATCGTACCAATGTCGAAGAAGTAATCCCCGGCATGCAGAGGCAGCTTTATTGAAAACTTGAATATGGCAATTTCCGAACCGGCTGAGCGCACAATTGGGATGCCAAAACACATGTTATGGGTCCCCATTATGATAAGCCCGTCGGTCGTCTTTACGCTAAAGCCAGCAAGAGGGTTATCAAATGGCTCGTTGAATCTTACCTTGAGGTATAGGTCTATCGTATCGCCGCTAATGACAGACACCGGGTCTTCGACCCCATTGCAGATTATATAATAATCCAAAACGTCGACCCTTCCGTTATTCTGTCTGTATTCATTCTTGTTGTAGCTCTTTCTCGTATGCAGGCGCTCTATCCCGCTAAAGTCAGAAAGAAACTCCTTTAGGCCTGTTAAGTTCTCCTCGGCAGAAACCAGGTTATCAAGGGAATCTGCCGGGGATGTTGCCTCAACAACAGCCGCCCTGCTACGGCTATTTCTGCTCTCGAGGATGTCCATATATCTATTCATTACATCCTTGGGCTTGCCAGTCTGGACAAGGCGGCCCTCATTAAGAAGAACAGCCGAGTCGCAATGCCTTACAACAGCATTCATATCATGAGTTACAAATATTATGGTCTTGCCGGATTTCTGGAATTCCTCGAACTTCTGAAAACATTTATGCTGGAATTTCACATCACCCACGGCTAGCGCCTCATCTACAATAAGGATATCAGGGTCAACATTAATAGCAGCGGCAAAGGCTAAACGCACAAACATACCGGAAGAATAAATCTTCACCGGCTGATCAATAAATTCTCCTATATCAGCAAAAGCCTCAATGACAGGCATACGCTTTTTCATTTCTTCTGCAGAAAATCCCATCATAGTGCCGTTCATCATTACATTGTTTCGGCCGGTAAATTCCGGGCTAAAACCGGCACCTAATTCTAATAATGCAGACATTCTGCCATCTGTTTCAACTGTTCCAGAAGTCGGCCTTAAAACAGAATATATAATCTGCAGTAATGTAGATTTACCGGAACCATTTCTTCCAACGATGCCTACTGTTGCCCCCCTTTGAACGTTAAAATTTATATCTCTTAACGCCCAGAATTCACGATGGTACTTTTTATTAAAAGGATGTAGAGCCTCTAAAAAGCGTTCTTTTGGAGAATTAAATAATCTGAACTTTTTGGAAATATCTTTGATTGAAACAGCAACGGGATTCACTGTCTATAAAACCTCCGCAAATTCCGGCTTTAACCTTCTAAAAATACATACCCCTACAATAAAGACCAATAGGTTTATTGCCCAAAAATAAATTCCAACTCGCCAATTGTGCCATATAGGAAAATGATAAACAAATGATGTTTTATATCCTTCAACGATATAATAAAAAGGATTAAGCTTAACTATAAACTGATATTTCTGTGGTATTATCCCTATGTCCCAGACTATAGGGGTAAACCAGAACCACATATTAAGAATAACGCCAAGACCTTGCCCGACATCTTTCCAAAATACATTTGCCGCAGAAAGAATCCAGCTTAAGCCAAGACTGAATATACATAAGGAAAAAAGATAATATAAAAGCTGTAAATTATATATAGATACAGAAATATGATTCATTAATAATACAATGAATAATATAATCATCATAATGATGTGAGTTATAAGACTTGCCAGCAAATATACCAACGGAAGCACCTCAGTCGGAAAAACTGTTTTTGTAACCAAATGAGTATTGGCAATAAGTGCATTTGTGCTGGTAATAAGCACCTCAGAAAATGTTAGCCATGGTATTAAACCACACAAAAATACCACGATAAAAGGAATGCCCCCGGCCGGTTTGACCTTAAAACCTACTGAGAATACAAACCAGTAAACTAAGACCATCATAAGAGGATTTATGACCGACCATAATAATCCCCCAAGTGTGCCTGCATAACGCTTTTGGACCTCACGTATCGCCATTGACGTTATGATGGAACGATAGAGATAAATCCTTTTTAGAAATCTCAGCAATACAAACATAATCTCAATCTCCGTATTGAGTCTTCAGTATCCTTACTTTGAGCTAGTCCATTGCTAAGATAGGCAGACTCCGTCCTCGTGAGTTGTCGCAAAAAAATCCTCCAGAGCAACCACTAATATGACTGTAATATCCTAATATCTTCCAACGAAATTTCAATATATTTTTAGGTTTCTTTATGGGCAAATTCATACCAAAATAGAAGATAAATCCATTGACCATATAAAGTTGACAAACTTTAACTATATTACCAACATAAAATACCAACTCATAGCTGAAACAAAGGACATCGGTAGGATTAAGTCAACAAAAATTATCAACTTTTAGCTAAAATAACTTTAACTATCTTCTCTGCAGCATCCCCATTACCAAATGGATTTACCGCATTTGACATCTTTGTGTATTCGTTCTCATCATTTAAAAGCGTTTCTGTTTCATTGACAATTGTTTGCATTTCAGTACCAACAAGTTTGGCCGTTCCATACTCAACCGCTTCCGGGCGTTCAGTATCATTACGCATTACTAAAACAGGCTTACCTAAGGCTGGTGCCTCTTCCTGAATACCACCTGAATCAGTTAAAATAATATAAGAGCGATTCATAAGATGGACAAATTTTCTATATTCCATCGGCTCAACCAAATGAATTCTTTCTGTATTAGGTAGTATTTGATCTACAGCAATGCGAACATTCGGATTTAAATGTACCGGATATACTATATCAACATCATCGTTCCGCTCCGCTATCTTCTTCAGGGCTGTACACATCTCCAGGAAAGGTTTGCCAAAATTCTCACGACGATGTGCAGTTACCAAAATCAGCTTGCGACCCGAGCCCAAAAAGTCAAAATCAAGCTTACACTTTTTTTTGACTGTCAGCAAAAGTGCATCTATAACGGTATTACCAGTTAGAAATATATTGTTTTCTTTAAAACCTTCTGCCAGTAAAGCGTTGACAGCGGTTTTTGTCGGAGCAAAATTATAAGTTGCTAACGCACTTATTAGTCTACGGTTAATCTCTTCAGGAAATGGGCTATATTTATTATACGTACGTAAACCGGCTTCCACATGTCCAATTGCAATCTTCTGATAGAAGCCCGCTAAGCTTGCTATCATAGCAGTAGTTGTATCCCCCTGTACCAGGATTATATCCGGCTTAATATCAATAATCACTTTTGTTAAACCTTCCATAGCCCTAGCAGTTAGATAGTCTAACGTCTGATTTGACTCCATAAGATTAAGATCAATCTGAGGTTCAATTTCAAAAAGAGAAAGAACCTGATCCAACATTTGGCGGTGTTGCCCCGTTGTGCAAACAACAGATTCAATTAAACTAGAATGCTTTTGAAGTTCTTTAACCACCGGGGCCATCTTAATCGCTTCAGGACGGGTACCAAAGATTGAAAGAATACGCATTGTCTATATATCCCTCATTTCTTCAATGACGTACCTCGAACAGCGGAAGACATACCGGGACCGAAACTTGCTGAAGCATCAATATCGTCCCAGTTGTCTCTGAACCATTCTATAGTACTTTTCAGACCCTTTTCAAATAACATTACAGGTTTATATCCTATAGCCTTGCCAGCCTTTTCGTATGAACCAAGCAGACGTTGTTTGGTGTCCCATTTTCTTCGTTCCAGAAAGTCTATAGAACTTTTATTCCCTGTATATTTATTTACCATATTCGCAAGATCGATAATCTTAGTTTCAGTACCGGAAGCAAAATTGAATGCTTCGCCAACAGCTTCTTCAAAATATCCCGATCGCAGAAGACCATCCACAATATCACCAACATATGTAAAATCCCTGGTCTCTTTGCCGTCACCAGTAACTGTCAACGGCAACCCTTTCATAGCTCTATAGATAAAGTTTGGAATAACATTTCTGTATTGTCCAGGGACTTCGCCTGGACCGAAAGAATTAAAAAATCTTGCCTTAACAACTTTCAAACCATACTGTTTTGCAAAATAATTACAATACAGCTCTCCAAGCATTTTTGTAACCTGATACGGTGTTCCAAGATTCATTGAAATATCCTCTTCTTTTAACGGGAAGTTCTTACTTTCTCCGTATATTGAACAGCCGGATGATGAGTACACAAATCGTTCAAGTCTGTTATAAATAGCCGAGTATTCCAGAATTTTAAGCATGCCAAAACCATTCGTCTGCAAATCTCTTTCAGGATAATCTATCGAATTTTGATTTGCAAAGAACGCTGCAAGATGAAAAACAAGTGCCGGCTTCTCGCTGAAAACTCTTTTTAAATCAATATCACTAGCGACATCCCCTTTCACAAACAATAAATTCCCAGCATTATAAGGAAGATTCCATTCATATGCAGAAGAAAGATCATCCAGAACTATAACTATTGCGCCAAGCTCAAGAAGAGCTCGTGTAAGCCTGCTGCCTACAGCTCCTGCACCTCCGGTAACTAGTACTTTCTTGCCCTTATAATATTTTTTATAATCCATTATTGACTCCCAGTCTTGAAACTCAAGAAATTCTATAATAATCCTTCATCCACTCAACTGTTCTCTTAATTCCTTCTTCAGGCGGGACTTTAGGGGCATGCGAAAGATCCTTAATAGCCTTTGAAAAATCTATTGTTTTTACCATAGTAGTATGAGGTTCTGACTCCTTATAAGTAATTAAAGAGTCGTCAATTCCAATGGTTTTTAAAATAATATCCGAATATTCCTTTATATCCTTTTCCCATTCTTTCTTTCCACCTATGTTATAAACTTCTCCTGGAATAAAATTGTCTACAATATTTGCAAAAGTCCTGCAGGTATCCTCAACATAATCTATTATTCTTTTATGCCCTTTATAAAGCGTATATGGTTTTTTATGAAGCGCAAGATAAATAAACTTTGGAATAAATCCGCGATACGGTGTGTATTCTTCATGAATACCATAACAATTTACCGGTCTGACACGGACCGTTTCAGTGTCAAACATTCTCGCAGAATTCAAGCACATCAATTCACCGGCCCACTTTGAAATTGCATAATCATTCATCTGATATGTTGCTTTAATCGGCTCATCTTCCATCACAGATTCATCCATTTGACCTGCAAAGTCACCGTAAACTTCTGCTGATGAAAAAAAGACCATTTTAAAATTTAACTTTTCCTGAAATCTAATTATATGTTTAGTACCTACTACATTCGTTTGCCACAAATTTTCATAATAAGCTTCCCCGTTCCATCTGCCATACTCTGCAGCTAAATGATAAACATAATCAAAAGGACCATATTCATTCAAAACATGCTCTATCTGACGATAATTTCTAACATCACATCTAATATAATTATCTCTATCAGTATTATATAAGTCACATGCAGTTACCTGATGCCCTCTTGAACAAAGTTCATTCACAAGATTGGTCCCAATAAAACCAGCGCCGCCGGTAACAAGAATCCTTTTCATTATTTTATTCCTCATCTGAGTTGTATTTTATATAAAATATTTTTTTAATTTCCGATCTCCTATTATACAATAGACAATAATTATCTATCATAACCATACAAAATCAAGACAATATTACAGAATGAATATATTTATCAATATTTTTCTGGAAAACAGGCAAGTTAAACCTAAGTGCGTTATTACGACAGGCTTGAGGAGATATTTGATCTCGCCTTTCCTCAAATTTAACAACAGCTTGCTTTAGGGCTGGCGGGTCTTGTTCATGAAAAAATATTCCGGTAGGAGTACCACTTTTATAAGAAATGCCCTCCAAAGGCATAACCGTTTCAAGAACCCCCCCCTTACCATAAGCAATGACTCCCTTCCCGCAGGCCTGAGCCTCCAATGGAGCTATCCCGAAGTCCTCGATTCCGGGGAATATAAGAGCAGTGCATTTCTGCAAATATTGTGCAACCTGCTTGTCATCCAAATCACCAAGAAAATGTATATTCCTAGCAGCATTATTTTTAAGATTTTCCATCTCTGGGCCGCTGCCTATAACCAGCAGGTCTCGTCCAAAATCGCTAAAGGCCTCTACCGCAATATCTATACGCTTATAAGGAACAAGTGCTGACAGCACAAGATAATAACCATCATCTTTTGTCGATAGACTAAAACGGCTGCAATCAACAGGTGGATAAATAATTTCAGAATCTCGATTATATGACTTCTTTATTCTGTCCTGAATATGCTTACTCGTTGCGATAAAATGTGTGACATTTGAAGCTGTTCGGCAGTCCCACCTTTTAAGATAATCCAATATCAGATTTACAGGACCACGCTTTAAAAAATTAATTCTTTTCAAATATTCACTTCTTAATTCCCACGCATATCGCATAGGCGTAAAGCAGTAACATATATGGGGTACTTTTGCCAAATGTTTGGCACCTTTAGCAACACAATGACTAAAACTCAATACAATATCATAATCGCTAAGATCAAATTTTTTAATAGCATTCGGAAAAAGCGGCAAATATCGCCTAAAGTTATCTATCTGACCTGGCAATTTCTGAATATAGGATGTATATATATTATGTGACTCTATCTGCTTTGAAACAGATCCCGGTACATGTACCAAAGTAAATATATCTGCTTTCGGATAAAGCTGACAAGCTGCTTCCAGACAGCGTTCGCCGCCCCGCATACCGGTTAGCCAATCACAAACAATAGCAAGCCGAATATTTTTGCCTGCTGACTGTTCCACCATTAAAGCTCTCCCTGTTTAGATTCCTAATCCCAATGCATCTTATTCAATTCCTATAAACAACCAACTTAATACTTTTCTTTTCATCGCCAATATATTCATATAATGCATCATCCCGTTTTATTCCATCTTGAGATACCATTGGTATTGTTACAATATACGCTGCATCAGATGGAATATCTTTATTATTGCAGACTGTCCCTTGCCTTTGAGCATAAAAAGCTATACGAATATCAGGTACCGCGATCAAATCCTCCTTGTTAGTATTATCCGCCAGCCATTTTGCAACAGCTATATAGCCCTGCTTGTCCATTCGGATCGGCTTGAACAATTTAGGGGCGCATATAGAAAAACCGATAAGAAACAATGCAAAAAACCATCTTTTTCCCCCAGTATACAACAAAGGAAACGGCCTGGCGTACTTAGAAAGCCCATACTGAAACCATCCGGCAAATTGCTGCATGCCAACAGGAATGTAAAAAATTAAAATCATTAACAACGGCATAATGTGCCTATAACTCATATATTTATATTTACAATACAACATTATTAATAATACCGTATTTAAAATAATAAAAGCAGTCATAAAAAAAACTTGTGGTTCATGCCAATTTCTTCTTTTAAACCACAGATAGATACCAATAAATAACGCCGGGGCAAAGAACCACATCAGCATCTCACCAATATTATCAATAAGATGCTCAAATGCTTCAATAATATTCGATTCCGAACATAATGATGCTTGTATCATATGCTCCGAATTCTTGTAAGTTTCCATTTGCCGAGCATCTTGTGTGAACGCATCAAAGCTCTTTTTAGGAAATATAGAACCCTTTAACTTCATATACGGCCCTGAAAGCATAGAAAATCCAACAATAAGTAAAAGCATCGCCAACAATATTCTTGGCCTGTTGATAATCCGCCTGGGCCAGATAAATTGCAGAACAAGCCACAAACCGCTTAACAAAACTAACTGAACACATTCCGGCCGGATTAAATAACCCACTCCGCTTGCAAGCCCAACAAAACCAAACAGCCAAAATTTTTGATTTGAAAATGCGTTTAATATCAGCAACAGACCCGCAGCCAGAAAACAAAGATGCGGCCAATCGCTAAGTACATCGCTGCCATATTGAGCGGTTTTAGGTAATATAATAAGAATCAACACTGCCCAAAAGCTCAGCTTGGCATCTAATACTTTTTTACCTGTAAAGTAAAGAAGAACAATAGTAATAATCCGAAAAAATAACGCCACACATTGAGCACAATAAATCCAGCTGAAAACCGGAATATTACCATGCCAAAACTTTGTGATTTTATGCGTAATAAAAATCAACCAGGGGTAACCTGGATGCTGAGCTTTATTAACCATCGTTTCAACAGGAACTGTACCAAATTCCTTAGCGTATTCTATAAAAGTTACGCCATCTTTAGATATAACAACCGTGTTGAAAATAAGATATACACCAATAAATAATGCTGCAGCCAGCAATATTGAAATGCTAACAGAATCCCTTTTTTTAGATGATAACTTAGAAATCATTTTTTAATGTGCATTTGTACCTTTTATAACATGCCATGGCGTTTGCAGTAAAATCCATACATCCAGTATCCAGGACCAATTTCTTACATAATACATATCATATAATAATCTTTTTCTAAGAGATGTATCTCCACGAAGATCATGTACTTGTGCCCAACCTGTCATACCGGCCTTTACCTTATGTCTGAACATATAGTCTTTATGTTCTTTAGAGAATTGTTTTGCCAAAACGGGACGTTCCGGCCTGGGACCAACCAGGCTCATTTGGCCATTAAGCACATTTATAAGCTGAGGGATTTCATCAAGACTGAATCTCCTGAGCCATGCGCCAACTTTTGTACGCCTGGGGTCATTACTGCCTGTCCAGCCAGGCTTCTCTTCTGTTTCAATTTTTGTTTTCATGGTACGAAACTTGATTATTGTAAATTCTTTCTGATCCATTCCGATTCGTGTTTGTTTATAAAAAACAGGTCCCTTGCTGGTCAGTTTGACTAAAACAGCAATTAATAATATAGGTATTGAAAATATAAATAACAGGATTAAAGCAATAACACGATCAAAAATTTCCTTCAGCAGTATATTAACGCCGCTTAGCGGAGAATCGGTTGCAGAAAATAAAATATTAGAACCAATATTTATGGTGGTAATTGTAGTTATTGATGCCAGTTCGCCCCAATCCGGCATAATACGCACAGTTATACCTAATGACTGAATATTTTTGAGCGCAGGATATACTTTCCGTGTCCCATTACCCTCTAAAGCCAGATAAACCTCATCGACAGTTTTTTCTTCCACAAAATCAACTAACTTCTCAATAGGACCATATATCGGAATCCCATTCAATTTCGTGTTGATTTTATCAGGATCATCATCCACAAAAAAAACACATTTCAGTCCAAGCCAATTTATCCCTTCGATATCATCAACAAGCTGCTGAGCCTTTTTACCTGCTCCTACAACAGCGTAGTAGCGTAAATTGCGTCCTTTCTGACGGAATTTACGCATTATCATTTGTGTAAATAAATGCGAAAATACCAGACAAATAAAAAGAATAATTATAAATATCGTTAGCAGTTTCCGAGAATACGGCATATCCTGAATATAATAAAAAAAAGCAAGAACAAACAGCCAACTGAACAAACTGGCCTTGAAAATATCTATAATCTGCACAAAAAAATTATAAACCCGCTTGGGCTTGTATAGGCCGGTCAAAAGGCAACTCAAATAACATATCACTGCAACAGGAACAACTAATACAATGTGCCTTTTAAATTCGGGAATTCCCTTCTCTACAGTAAATATGGTGGAATAAAACCGGAAGAAAAAAACGGAGACCCATACACAGGCAATCATGCAAATATCACAGATTGAACGAAACAAAGATACAAATGTTGCATATCTTTTTAGCATATCCTTATTTCCGCACTCGCACTCGAGATAAACTCCCTTTCAATGTGAGTTTAAGGCCAGATTTTAATTAAACCTCAAGCAGTTGCGTTTATCAAGCAAAAAGTCATATCTGTATTAATAAGCTAATAATAGATAAACTTCATTTTCGTACCTAACTAAACGACGCTTTCAACAAATGTTTTTTACTCTATGTTTATAACTAATTGCAGACAAAGAAGTTACAAAGGCAACGAATTCGCAAACAAGTAACAAGGAGGAACCAATGGCTGTTTTTATTAAGTATATGTGAAAAAGATATCGACTGGTTTTCAAGTTCTTAATGGTGAAACATCAACTATTGACGTAAGATACTTTCATATTAAAATACGAATGCAAAATAGCTCTTGAAATCAGCACAAAAGGAAAAAATAACTTAAATATGAATGCCGGATTATCACATACGCCTTTCAAATCCGAAAAATCCTGTCCGTCAGTTTTTTGGGCCTCCGGCCAGGATCCGTACAAGAACACACGAAAAGTCCTTACAAATATTAACTTATCGCCTTCTAAAAATAAACGTGTCCTGTTAAAGCCTAACATTGGACGCAATGTAGAACCAAAAACGGGTGTTACTACACATCCCCAGGTTGTAGCTGCCGCAATTGACGCTTTTCTGGAAGCCGGTGCCGAAGTTGCAGTAGGCGAAAGCCCAATTACTGGTGTCGCAATGTTAGAGGCTTTTGAAAAAAGTGGGATCACAGATATTACTAAAACACGGAATTGCCGTTTAATCGATATGGATATATCTCCGTACGTACCAGTTGAAATCCCTGACGGTGTTGCAATCAAATCGCTTAAAGTATGCAGAGAAGTTACAGAATATGATATTATAGTTTCGATCCCGGTGATGAAAACGCATATGCATACCGGTGTAACTCTATCAGTCAAAAATATGAAGGGATGTTTATGGCGGCGTTCAAAAGTAGACCTGCATATGCTGCCGGAAATTCCCGGACAGGATGAGAGATCTTTGGACATAGCCATTGCTGACATGTCTTCGGTTATAAGGCCCCATCTGACAATTATTGATGGAACAATCGGAATGGAAGGTCTGGGTCCCAGTGCCGGCAAACCTAAAGCTTTGAATGTCGTACTCGCCGGCGTTGACGCTTTCGCGACAGATTCTATCGCTTGTGAATTAATGGGATTCTCTGCCGTCGGCATTCCACATTTAAAAATAGGTACTAAAAGAGGCTATGGCGTAATCGACCCTGATAAAATCAAAGTCTTGCCTGAAAACTGGAAAGATATTCGAAGTCCATTCGATCTGCCTCCAGACAAGTTATCAATTGAATTCCCGGGATTTGTTATTCTTGACCAGCAGTCATGCAGTGCCTGCCAGTCAACACTGCTGATGTTCCTGAAAAGATATGGAAAGCAGTTGCGTGATAGTGTGCCGGACGACAAAGACATTATCATCGCCATCGGCAAAGGCCACAAGGAACTGCCGAAAGGCACCTTGTGTATCGGCAATTGCACTATTAAACACAAAGGCCGTGGAAAATTTGTCCCGGGCTGCCCGCCTGTTGCAAGCGAAATACTCAATGAGTACTTTTCATCTTAAAACAAAGAAGGTCCCTCATAGCCAACGGGCCTTAATGGTGCTCTTAATAGCGGAGGCATCATAGGCTAATCTGAAGATACGGCATAGCCCGATATGAACCTTGGTATATACTAAAATTGCCTTAATGATTGCCGATGTTGTCGGTACTCAGAAATACTATATTTGCACAAATCTTTATCTTGCAAAGACATAAGGATTGTCGGCTATTTATATAGTGACATGGCAAATTTTAGGTGTTTCGCCAAACGAATCGTTCGGAAGAAAGCACGTGATAGCTAGACAATTCACGAATAGAAACAAATAGAACAAATGAAATTCGTCATGGTTTACAAAATTGACCTGTCCGGCAAAAATCAACTATTAAGGATTCTGTCGACTTTACCCTGGTCAACATCCATTATATACTGAATTCCACTAACTGCGGCAGCCTCTTGTGTCAAAGATGCTATATCGTCTCTGTTCATATGCTCAATGCCAAACTTCCGGCTGCCCGCCATCAACTGACGCAAGCCCTGGGCAAGACGCTCATAATAAGTATAAAGCCCCAAGGCACCGGTCGGAAGATTTTCGAATTCCTTATCTCCCAGTTCCTTGCGGAGTATACCCGACGTTACAAAAATCTCATCCCTCGTATTTCCAAATCGTTCGATATACACCGGGATTTGGTGCTCATCCATTGTACGGCCAATTGTTTTACCTACCATAGCTGCGGCGATTGGGCCGCGTGCCATTCCTATTAACTTCACGAATGGAGAACCAAGTGCAAGACCTTTGTAGATTTGGTCCTCGAATGCAAATCCGCCGGCCAGAGCTAATGTCGGAAGATGCGCTCCCTTGTCGGCAAGGCGCTTGGCGTAACTATACAAAAGCGAATGCAGATAAACAGGAGGCATGCCCCACTCATTCATCATCCGCCAGGGGCTCATACCCGTGCCTCCGCCGGCCCCGTCAACTGTTAGAAGGTCAATTTTATATTTGGAAGCAAACATAATCGCTCTTGCAAGGTCTGCCGGCCGGTAAGCTCCTGTTTTCAAAAATACATACTTGGCACCGGCTTTTCGCAACTCTTCTACCCTCTTGGCAAATGATTCTTCCGTTACCATCCCTACTCGCGAATGTCTCTCGAATTCCTTGAATGCACCTTTTTCAAAAGCCTTAATCACATCCGGGTCGGTCGGATTCGGAAGAACTACATAACCCCGCTCATATAATAGTTGAGCTTTTTTAAGATTACTGATTTTTACCTCTCCGCCGATATCCTTTGCGCCCTGACCCCATTTAAGTTCCACGCATTCGACTCCAAGTTTCTCAATTGCATATTCCTGGGTACCGAGCATAGTATCCTCAACGTTTGCCTGGACTATAATCGCTCCGTATCCGTCTCGCTGGTAATCCTTATAAAGTTTAACCCTGCGTTTAAGGTCGGCCGTATCGACCACCTTGCCGTTTTTAAGAACACTCTCAGGGTCCATTCCGACTACATTTTCGCCAATCGTCAGGCCTGTGCCGGATAGCGCAGAGCCGATAGCCAGACCTTCCCAGTTATTTTTGGCAATGTTCGTAGAACCAATACCCGGAATAATCCACGGATAGCGAAACTTTATTTTCTTGTCGTGACCGAATGTAACTTCCAGATTTACCGCAGGGAAAATAGCCTTGTCGCTGTCGGCTTCGATACCATGGGCGCCGACTGCGGTGCCCATAATATTGAAATGCGAATAATCGACAGGATAAGACTTCTCGGCAGCAGTGGTAATCATACCAAAAGGCTGCGGATAAATGACCTCATGGCCGCGGTAGGCACTTTTGCCTATTTCGCACATACCTATACAACCGTCTACGCAGGTAACACACATTCCGGAAGCAGGAACAACCGAGTTTTCTGTTCTGTTTTTAGTTAAAGTTGCCGCCGTAGCGTTTACTTTTGAATATGTAATTGACATCTTACTTAACTCCTTTACTTTTCATCTATTAGTCTTTCTTTATCTCACAAGCTACACAGGGATCCATGTAGCACATCATATCATCGAATTGTTCTTTATCGACGCATGGCGGGGTCAGATTTGCACAGCCGCCGCAGATCGCTTTTTGAGGTTCGTTATAGGTACATCGAAGCTGGCAGGCCGGGCAGATATACATACAGCCGCCGCACAGTCTGCAAATATCCGATTTGACATCAAAGGGTGTGCCTATGCTTCTTTTTTCGCCGCGATTGCGAAAACCGATTGCCTTTGCCATCATCTGCTCCTGACACATCCGCACACACAATCCGCAAAGAATACAATCTTCGTACTCCTGTTTGAATCGCTGCTGACGAATGCCGTGAGCCGAGGCAAGGTCCTGAATCGTCTTGGACTGGGGGCAGGATGCCAACAGAAGTTCCAATATCATTTTGCGTGCCTTTAATACCCGCGCCGAGGCAGTACGTACTTTCATGCCTTCTTCAGCCGGATAGGTGCAGGAAGAAACCAGCTTTGCCCTTGGCCCTTCGCCGATTTCAACAACACATAATCGGCATGCTCCATAGGACGACAAGCCCTCCATATGACAAAGAGTCGGAATAGGAAATCCGAGAAATCTGGCAGCTTCCAGGATCGTGGTACCTTTTTCAACCGAAACATCCAAACTATTTATAGTTAATTTTATCATTTTGACTTTCCCTCCACTGCTGCAAGTTGGGCATCTTCGTTTTTCTTTTGCTGTGTAAATTCCAGGTCACATCGGAGGCATCTCCGAGCTTCACGTTTGGCCTGCTCAACCGATAGAGTCAATTCTACTTCTTCAAAGCTATTTTTTCTCGATTCGGCCGGCAGTATCGCAGGCTCAGCCCTCTTTACTGCCTCTTCAAGTTCTTCTTCACTAACGACAGCAGGTTCGATAAAAACTTTCGGCATTTTTATCTGAACAGGCTCAACAAGTTCCTTGCCCTGCAGATACTGGTCTATAAGATTCGCTGCTTTTTTTCCCGCTGCGACAGCTTCAACTACTGTATTAGGTCCTGTTACCAAATCTCCCCCGGCAAAAACTCCTTGTCTGTCTGTCAGAAGTGTTTTCGCATCAACCTTTACCCTGCCGCCTTTGTCAAGTTGCAATCCCATAGAAGCCAGGCAGTCGCTATCAGGCCGTTCACCGATAGCCGCTACAAGGGTATCCAGAGCAATCGTAAATTCAGAACCCGGTATTGGAACAGGTCTTCGCCGGCCGCTTACATCTACATCCCCCAATTTATTTCTAACACATTGGATATCAACAATATGCCCGTCCCTGGCATCTATCTTTATAGGCTGGACAAAAGATTCAATTTTCACTCCTTCCGCCTCAGCCGCCTTGACATAACGTATGCCTACCGGCGAAACCAATGTTTCAAGTCTTATACCTTCTTCTATCGCTGCTTCGACCTCTTCGGCATAGGCGGGCATCTCCTGGTTTGTTCGGCGATAAAGCATTGTCACACTCTTGACCGCTTTTTGACGCATAGCTACTCTTGCGGCATCAACGGCAGAGTTGCCGCCGCCGACAATACCTACATGGCCTTTTGCTAATTCTTCACCCCGCAAATTAAAGGCCTTTAGAAACTCCATTGAAGAATATACCCCCTGGGCATCTTCTCCTTCGATATCCAGCCGCCAGCTTTTATCAGCTCCTATCGCAAGGAAAACCGCGCTGAAGCCGGCTTTAAAAAGTTCATCAATGGTTATATCCCGGCCTAATACAGTATTATATCTTATATCAATATTTTCATCATTAAGAAGCAGGTCTATCTCCCTGCGTGCCACATCACGAGGCAAACGATAGGCAGGTATACAGCTAAGGAGCATACCGCCCGGCACATCACCTGCTTCGACAATTGTTACCTTATGGCCAAGCAGTGAAAGATAATGAGCCGCCGAAATGCCGGCAGGTCCTGCGCCTATGACCGCTACTCTGCGGGCTTTCTTTCCATTTCGCCAAGCCCTTACAGGTTTATAAACCGCCGGGTCAATCCGGTCTGTGATAAATCTTTTTAATATCCGGATGGCAACAGCTTCATCACCGCTGGCAGCGAGATTGCATCTGCTCTCGCATTCCCGGCCGCAAACGCGGGCACAGACAGATGGGAACGGATTAGGTTCCCTGATAACCTTGTAGGCTTCTTTGTATTTACCCTTTTCAATAAGTGCCGCATATCGCCAAACTTCAGTGCCCAGCGGGCAAGCCGCCTGGCATGGAGCACCTACGAGTTCTTTGCATACGAAAGAATCACATTTTTTATCGACTACATGCCGACGATACTCGTCATAAAAATAATGGAGAGTGCTCAGAACAGGATTCGATGCCGTTTGGCCAAGACCGCACATCGTCGTATCCTTGACGGCCTCGGCTAATTCCTTCAGAAGTTCCAGATGCTCCATAGTACCCTTGCCTTTTGAGATATCATCGAGAATTTCGTACATCCGCTGAGTGCCTTTTCGGCAGGTAAAGCATTTGCCGCACGATTCATCCTTCAGGAAATTCATAAAATACTTTGCGACATCAACCATGCAGGTATTATCATCCATAACTATCATACCGCCTGAGCCCATGATCGAACCTGCCTTGGTTAAGCTGTCGTAATCGACCGGCAAATCAAATTTATCTGCGGGAATACAGCCGCCGGACGGCCCGCCTGTCTGAACAGCCTTTATTCTCGTCTTGCTTACCGATCCGCCGCCGATGTTATAGACAATATCTTTAATACTTATACCCATCGGAACTTCGACAAGGCCGGTATTTTTGATTTTGCCGACCAGGCTGAATATTTTTGTGCCGCTATTCTTTTCGGTGCCTATTCTTGCAAATTTTTCAGCACCGAGTCTGAAAATAAGCGGAACATTCGCCCATGTCTCGACATTGTTAATTGCCGTAGGCTTACCGTTAATACCTTTTTCAACAGGGAATGGCGGCCGTTGACGAGGCTCGCCCATCTTGCCTTCAATAGAACGTATTAATGCTGTTTCCTCGCCGCATACAAATGCACCGGCGCCTTTGACGATTTTTATATCAAACGAAAAATCTGTGCCGAGAATATTGTTACCCAAAAGGCCGAGCTGTCGCGCCTGTTTCAGTGCGATATTCAGATGCTTGACGGCTATCGGATATTCATTACGAACATAAACTATGCCTTCATTAGCACCAGTGCCATAGGCGCCTATGAGCATGCCTTCGATAATACTGTGCGGATTTCCCTCCAGAATGCTGCGGTCCATATAAGCACCGGGATCGCCTTCATCGGCATTGCAGACGAGGAACTTACCGCCCTTGTCGGGTTGCTTTGCAAGCAGCTCCCATTTTAATCCCGTAGGAAAGCCGCCGCCGCCCCGGCCTCGCAGTTGTGAATCTTTCACCTGCTGGACCACCCATTGGGCATCTTTTTTCGACAATACCTTTTCAAAGGCGGTATATCCCTCCTGAGCAATATAGCCGTGTACCCTTATAGGGTCAATTTTCTGATTAAGGCCCAGGATGCTGCGTTTTTGATTCTTAAAAAACGGGATGTCGTCCCGATTATAATACTTTTCCTGTGTGCTCGGGTCCTGATACAACAATTCTTCAACATATTTATTTTCAAGTAATGCCTCGATAATCCTCGGAATATCACTGAGTTTTACCTGTGTGTAAAATGCCTGCTGCGGCTCAGTTAAAATAAAAGGGCCCATCTCACAGAAGCCGTGGCATCCTGTAATCCGCAGTCCTACTTTTTCTGCCAGATTATTTTCAATGATATATTTTTTCGCTACACGGATAATATCGCTTGAACCGCTTGCCTGGCAAGCTGTTCCTGCGCAAATTACGATTCGCGGTTTGTTTTCATCGGCAGTTTTAAAAAGTACGCTGCGTAATTCCTTTAATTCATTTATAGAAGACAATCTCTGCATCTTTGTACCTTAACTAAACCAAATCGAGCATATGATTTTTACATCCCCTGCGGGAACAAATTCGAACTGCCCCGCCGCCTTTGACAAGCATAGAAATAAGCGGCGCTCCGCAATCAGGACATTCCGATACATCGCTAATTTCAGCATTACAATGCGGACAGGTAAAACTTACAACCATACCCTGAGGGATTTCAAACTCAGTTGAAACATTGTAACTGCCATAAAGACTCGACAGCCTTACCCTGCCTTTTTTGCCATTAACAGCGGCGTTTAGTCCGATCGAAGGATAGCCGTCGATACTGAATTCTTCATCTTTAAAACTGTGCTTACAATGCACACAGCTTACCTCGATAGGAAATATCCGCTCATCTTTTCCAATATCAACCTTATCGAATCCTTCTCTTGCCTTGTCCAGCAATTGCTTGATATTCGACCTTCTTACTTTCGAGAAGTAATGGCCGTCAATAACAACTACCGGCCCAAGAGCACAGGCACCCAGGCAATTTACCGTTTCGAGTGTAAATTCCTTGTCCTCGGTTGTCTGGCCTGCTTTAATGCTAAGCTGCTGCTCGAGTTCTGCTACAACTCTCGGCGCCCCCCTTACATGACAGGCCGTGCCAAGACAGGCGCAAATAAGGTGTTTGCCTTTAGGATGCAAACTGAAAAATTTGTAAAACGTTGCAACACCATATATATCAACCAGAGAACGATTTGTTTTCTCGCTTACTATCCTAAGAGCCTTTTCGGGCAGATAGCCATACTTTATCTGAATATCTTCGAGAACTGCGATTAGTGAGCCCATGCCTTCGCTGTGCTCATCGAGAATTTTCAGGATATCCTCTGGATTTATATCGTCTTGCGAGTGGTTATTAACTTTTTGTGAAACAACATCCTTTTGCTGCATCATCTATACTCCTGGCAATGCCAAACGCCCCCTTCAGGTTTTGGAAATTTACAGGTCTTACGGTTTTCACAATCGCTGCATAATCCTTTGAATTCTGACTCATCTTCTTTAGGCAAATGAAGCTTTGCAACCGGTGCCGGTGCAACCTTTCTTGGCAGCACTTCTGCAAGCTCAAACTCTTCACAGAAAAAAGATGGCTTGTCGGGGTCTTTGGGGAAAGTACAGGTAGCGGCATGCTTGCAGTTGGCACACAGGCTAATTCGCCTTATATCTTCCATAATCTTTTCCCTCAATTTAGTCCTATAACCACTAATGCAAAAAATGTGCCGATTATTGATAAATAAACAATTGATTTAAGGCTAACTTATGTGGAATAAAGATGTTACAAAAAGGCAGTTTTTAAAAACAAGTTGTGCTTTTGGGGAGATTTGGTGGGGAATTTTGCATCAGCGGGGAAAATTTCCCCGGATTTAAGTGTCCTTCTTTTTAAGTTTTTCTCGCAGGGTTTTGCGGTCTATGCCGAGTATCTGGGCAGCCTGGGTCTTATTGCCTCCTACGCTGGCAAGGACATTACTGATATATTCAGCTTCCGCTTCAGCAAGTGTGCGTCTGAATCCCGTTTTGCGAAGCACTGAAAAACGCATCAGGTGCGGCAAATCTGATACCTCTATAACATCACCATCAGTCATTATTACCAGACGTTGTATTACGTTTTCCATCTCTCTTACATTTCCGGGCCAATCATAATTGTAAAGACTCTGCAAAGCTTCATCGGATAGCTTCGGCGGACTCTTGCCAACTTCGCCTGCAAATTTAGTCATAAAATGACGTGCCAACAACAGGATATCATCTCCTCTTTCTCTCAAAGGCGGCATTAAAATCGTGATAACATTTAAACGATAGAACAAATCTTCACGAAAAAGTCCTTTCTTTACCAGATTGCTCAAATCTTTGTTGGTCGCAGCCAGAACTCTTACATCCACCTTTCGGCTTCGAGACGAACCTACCATACAAACTTCCTGGTCCTGAAGTACGCGCAGGAGTTTGACCTGCATAGACATACTCATATCGCTGATCTCATCGAGGAAAATCGTGCCGCTGTCGGCAGCGTGAAAGAAGCCTGCCCGTGATTCCGTCGCCCCTGTAAACGCTCCTTTTACATGCCCGAAAAGCTCGCTCTCAAGGAGCCCCTCCGGAATCCCGCCGCAATTTACCGCAACGAAAGGCGACGACGACCGTGGGCCTTTATAATGAATAGCCCTGGCCGTAAGTTCCTTGCCGGTACCGCTTTCACCGGTAATAAGCACTGTCGCAGAAGTCGGTGCTACTTTATTTATAGCGTCAAAGACCTTGCCGATTATTTTGGAATTTCCGATTAGACCCATATGCTCGGTTACCGCCCTGTCCTGGAAACTATTACCCGTCCTGCGCAATTTTACCTTGCTCAGTACCCGCTTGACAGCGGACAATAGTTCTTCATCGGTAAAAGGTTTGGGTAGAAATTCCTGGGCGCCTCTCTTAACAGCTTCGACAGCACCTTCAATCGAAGGATAGCCGGTAATCATCATTACATCTGTATTTTTGAAATTACCCCGAATATGCTTTACCAGATCCATACCGCTGACTTTAGGCATCTTCAGGTCGGTGATAACCAGATCCATTTCTGTTTGGTTAAGAATTTCAAGAGCCTGGGCTGCGCCGGATGCTGTAAAAACCCTGTAGCCTGCCGCTGTCAGGTTTCGCTGGAGAACCTCCAACGTAGCAGCAGAGTCATCCACAACCAGAATACATTCTTTTTTCTTGTGCGATGACGGCATAATCAGTTAGCATCCTTTATCTTTGGCGGCTTCTTCAGGGGCAGGTGGATTTCAAATCGTGTACCCTGGCCGACTTTGCTCTCGACATTAATAACACCGTTATGACCGGTAACGATTCCATGCACCACAGGCAGACCAAGACCCGTACCACAACCAATATCTTTTGTTGTGAAAAACGGTGTAAATATCTCATCAAGAACCTCTTTGCTCATGCCACAGCCTGTATCTTCAACAACTAGACAGACCTCCTGCTCATTAGACTTGGTCTGAACCATAATTTTACCTGCTTTTTGCCCCATAGACTGTAATGCATTGACAACAAGATTTACCAGAACCTGATTCAACTGTACAGGGTCGGCTATAACTTCCGGCAGATTCGGCGAAAGCACGCAAACAAGCTCTGTTCCTTCTTTGGCACAGCGCGCTTCGAGGAAATAGAGCCCATTTTTCACTATATCATTAAGATTCACAGATTTCTTCTCCGGCGGCACCTGCCGGGCAAAAACCAAAAGCTTCTGAATAATGTCCCTGGCATCCAAAGATGCGGCCTCAATTTTGTCTATGTCTTTCTTTACAGAAGCAGGTATTTTCTCAGCTTTTTTTGCCAACTGTGCAAAGCCCAGAATATTCCCGACAGGTTCGTTTAATTCGTGAGCTACACCTGCCGCGAGCATTCCTACCGTCGCAAGCCGGTCGGCATGTCTGAGTTGGCCATAGAGTTTTATCTTATCCTCCTCCGCTTGTCTGTGCTCTACAATAAGAGCTATCTGCCTGGCAATTTCATTCAATAAGCTTCGCTCCTCTTTAAGGAACGGGCCTTCATCGAGCTGGGGCTCGTTCTCAGTATAACCAATCTCCACCAAACCTTTCGGAGCATCGTTAACAAAAATTTCCGCTGATTGCTTCTGACAGCAGGCAGAAAAATCACCGGCCGTGTAACAAACTCCATCCAAATTAAGCCGAGCCGAAGCTACTTTTGGATACTGCCAGGCCGGCGGAAGAAGCTCAACAATGCTCTGGAGAATATTTTGTAATGGCTTGTCAGGCTGCCTTGCAACTTGTGCTATACCATAGAGACAGGTTAATTCCTTGACTCTCTCTCGTAATGCAACCTTTTCAGATTGTGATAATTGGCCCTCTGTCATTAATCCTCCGGACAAAAAATGCAAAATCAGGTCTTCTGAGCCAGATTATTTTTGCAAGACCATATTATAGCTATATTTATATATACTTGTCAATACTCTTAATTCATAGCAGTGGGCCAGTTCAAGTTTAATATAATCTCATGCTCTATACACCTCGCAGGGAAGATCATTTCTATGCGCATAAAAAAGACCCGGATTTGCCCGCCAGCGGCGAAATTTTCTCCAGGTCTTAATAGCGGGGGCAGGATTCGAACCTACGACCTCCGGGTTATGAGCCCGACGAGCTACCAGACTGCTCTACCCCGCGATCAA
>JAFGGI010000002.1 GCA_016930635.1 Sedimentisphaerales bacterium
CTCTATATATAGGGAAAAACTTGCGCGCTTTTTTAAAAAAAGTGCAAAAGAAAATTTTGTCCGGAATTCTAAGTGCTTGCGTGAAAGGGAAAAAAATTTTTTCATTTTTTTCAAGCGCGCAAGTTTTTTCTTGCGCGCTTTCGACTAATAATGGATGTTTAGCCCCCACTTTTAGTGGGGGTCGGTTAGCCCCACGACGTGTCGTGGGGTTGCTTTTATATGGTTGATCGATTAGCCCCGTCATCCCCGCATGACGGGGTTTAAAATTCGGTTAGCCCTGCCAACACTTTGGCAGGGTCGCTTAATCCCCGGACCTGCAACGATTTTCTTACTGACACTGGGCGGGCTATTCTTTAAGGGCCGCAAGAACAACCGCTTTTAAATGAGGCAGATTATTCTTACAGGTTGACCAGACTATCTCCGTATTTACACCGAAGTATTCGTGGATGAGATAATTTCTCATTGCGATGATTTTTTGCCACTGGATGTCACTGTGAGTTTCGCAAAAAGACCGGCTCAAATGATTTGCCGCCTCACCGATTATCTCAAGCTCCCGAACAACAGCAGCTATCATCATATCCTTTGAGATAAAAGTATCATAGGCAGTATCACCGATATATGATTCTATTCTTCCGGCTGCATCAAGAATATGCTGCAGATAGACTTTGTCATCCCTCATAAATATATTCCGCCTCTGCAAGAACCTTATCTCTGAAGTACTTGCTGATTGCCTGCGGTGTGAGCAGGTCTATGCGAATTCCCACATTGGACTGAAGTGCCTGCTGTATATCAAACAACTCAAAGAAACCTATCCCTGATTCGGGTATAAGCTCTATAAGCACGTCAAGATCGCTGTTTTCGCCGGCATTTCCCCGGACATAAGAGCCGAAAATGGCCAACGACTTTATAGTCTCACGGTGCGGACAGGTTTTTAATGCTTTGGCAAGTTTCTCTTTTATTTCTACTTTCGACATACCTGATTATTATAATTTTTAAATTGTGTTCGTCAATTATAACATTTTCTCGATAATTCCCGCTATTTTTACCGCTTGCAATATACCCTCTTGGCGCTAAAATAGAGACTATTGCCACAAAGGCACAAAGACACAAAGAAAATATAATATAGTTAAGAAATTAGTGCCTTGGTGTCTTGGTGGCTCAAACTTAGTGTTTTGGTGTCTTAGTGGCTAAAAATTACGAAAATCAGATTATCACGGGTGATTGTATAGAGATACTCAATCAGGCCAAAGAGCCTTTCGCAGATCTGATCTTTGCCGACCCGCCTTTCAATATCGGCTACAAATACGACAAATATAAAGACACCCAGAAAAAGGAAAACTATATCGACTGGACAAGAGGGTGGATGAGTGCGTGCTGCAAAGTTCTCCATCCTGCCGGGTCTTTCTATATTGCCATCGGCGATGACTATGCCGCCTATGTCAAAACGATTGCGGAAGACCAACTCGGTTTGACTTGTCGAAACTGGATCATCTGGCACTATACCTTTGGCCAGCAGACTAAAAACAAATTTGCCCGCTCTCATACGCATATTCTTTATTTCGTAAAGGACAAAAAGAACTTCACATTCAACGATTTTGCCATCAGAACGCCATCTGACAGGCAGCTTATCTATAAAGACAAAAGGGCTAATGCCGCTGGAAAGATGCCTGACGATGTCTGGGACAGCTTTTCACGCGTCTGCGGCACGTTTAAGGAAAGACAGTCCTGGCATCCGTGCCAGATGCCCGAACTACTGCTTGCCCGAATTATCACGGCAAGTTCAAACCCATCCGATTGTGTGCTGGACCCTTTTATAGGTTCAGGCACCACCGCTGTTGTCGCGCTCAAATACGGCAGGAAATATTGCGGAATTGACATGTCCGCCGATTACGTGGAAAATACTATCACAAGAATCGAACAGGTAAAAAATCAGATCGCTGATTCCCAAAAGGGCTATTTCAATATATTAGAGCTCGAAGAAATCAAGAGACTTTTTGTAGAGACGAACCTGAGTATCACTCGGCTCATCGAAGATGAAAAGCTGCTGGAAATTTTTACGCGTCTGTTCACAGCGCGTATGAATCCCGCACCTTCTAAGTATTCAAAAAAGAATGAAAAAAGAAGGTGCGGGATGAATAACGGCAGAAAATATGATACCGAACAGATAGCATTGGTGATAAAGGACCTTACCGGTTGGGACAAAAGAAGCTGAAAATCTTATTTCTCGTTTCCTGCTTTCTTACAAGCGCGATACTTCTGACGGTCATCCAGTCGCCGTTTGATATGGGCTTGCTGGCGTGGATTGCGATGGTGCCTTTTGTCCTCGGCTCACTTTTTACCGAACCTGTTGAGCATGTGCCGGTCTTTAGTATAACTGAAAGACCTCCTAAAGAAAAGATATGGTCTATCCTTATCGCTGCATATGTCATTTCACTTTTGTACTGGCTCGCCAATCTCTACTGGCTGACATTAACAACCATCCCCGGCTGGATAGTCTTCTGTCTTTATATGGCGCTTTACTGGCCTCTGCTCGCAGCGGCTCTGCGGCATAGTATAAGAATGAAAATCCCACTGTGGCTTTCACTGCCGGTGCTTATTGTCTGTGCAGAGTCTCTGCAGGGCTGGATATTTAACGGTTTCAATTGGCGTTATCTCGGCCACAGCCAGTACAGGAACATCAAAATAATTCAGATTGCAGATATATTCGGCACCGGCGGATTGACTTTTCTTATAGCAATGGTCAACGGAATGATCGCTGAAGCGATTATCGATATAAAGAAGAAACGGTTTTTAACCCCTCTGAATAATATAGGGATTTTTCTTACAGCCCTTGCGCTCAGTTCGGCATTCTTTTACGGCCAGTTCAGAATTGAACAGACCACGGATTTCACCGAGCCCGGCCCGAGAATAGGTGTAGTCCAGTCGAATATTCCGGTAAAAGCCGGCGAAGAAACCAACCCTTTTGAAAATACCTTTATCGATATGTTAGCCGACAGCAGAGACTGCTTCCTGTCTGTCAGTCCGCATCTGATTATCTGGCCCGAAACCATGGTCGAAGCCGTGCTCGATGACAGTTACCTCAAGCTTATGCCTCAGACTGATGTGGCAAATATATTTCACAATGCCCTGACCCGTCACACAGACCAGGGCCCTTATCTTCTTGTCGGTGCTTTCTCCGGCAAGGCAGTAATAGATGAAGACAAAGTAAAAATGGCTACCAGTTACAACGCTGCTTTTTTATATGAGCCTAACAGCATTCGTCCGCGTCAGATTTATAACAAAATGCACCTTGTGCCCTTCGGCGAATATATTCCTTTCAGGAATGAACTGTCGTTTTTGGGCGATTTTCTTTTGGCGCTTACTCCTTATGATTACTACTACGCAATGGATGCCGGGAATAAATATACTGTTTTTGACATGAACGCCCTTGACGGGACGTATAAATTCGGGGTGATGATCTGTTATGAGGATACGGTCGCTCGAATTGCAAGAAAAATGACATTTCATCCCGACAGGGGCAAACAAATTGACTGGCTTGTGAATATAAGTAATGACGGCTGGTTTGTAAGACAAAAAAACGGGAAAGTCGAAGCAAGCACAGAACTTGCTCAGCACATGGCGATATGTGTATTTAGAGCGGTCGAAAATCGTGTGCCGATTTTTAGAAGTGTAAATACCGGCATAAGCTGTTATATTGATTCCCTCGGCCGAATACATGACGATTATATTGTCGGCACCATCGAAGAAAAAACGCTCGAAAGGGCAGGACAAAAAGGCTGGTTTGCTGATCAGGTCATTATTGACAAAAGGGTTACCGTCTTTGGCCGAATTGGCCGAAAACTGGATTTCATCTGTGCGTTATCTTTGATTTTTGCCGCTTTTATGTCGATATATAGAGTAGTAATGAGTAATGAGTAATTAGTAATTAGTGGTTGTGATGAAAACTTTTATAGATACACATAACAGGTTCAAAGTTTTTTACATCTTTTTTGTTGTAATTATTTTGACAGCAGCAAATTTCTGCCAGGCTTCACAGATAATAGACGATCTTGTGCCCCAGGCTCAGAGAGCTGTTTTAGAGGGCCTGGAAAGCTCGGATGCAAGGCTCAGGGCTAATGCTATCGAAGTGGTTTCAACAACACAGAAAATGGTCTTTTTGCCCAAAATAGCAACTTTTTTGGATGATCCTGTCATGCCGGTCAGGTTTGCAGCTGCTGTTGCACTGGGCGATACCAAGTATAAAAAGGCGGAAAAACAGCTTGCTGAACTTTTAAACGACACTGATTTGAACGTGAGGATAGCAGCGGCTTATGGGCTTTGCAAAATGGGTCGAATGCGGTATCTGTCCGTCATAGAAAAGGCTGCAAAAGTTGAAGACCAGACAGTTGTGGCAAATGCAGCCTGGCTCCTCGGAAAGCTCAAAAGTGAAAAATCATTGGCCCTTCTTTATAGTTTGAAAGACAATAAAGACTCGAGCGATAAAGTTGCGTTTAATTCTGTAGAGGCCATAGCAAGGATCGGGGATGAAAAAATATATCCAAGAATATGGACTATGCTTATAAGTGCTTATGCAGAAGATAGATACATGGGTATCAACGCCATGGCGGCTTTTGGCGGATCTAAGGGGGCTAATGCTATTTTATCCGTGCTTGATGATAGTGTTCTCGAGATCAGACTTGCTGCCGCCCAGCAGCTTGGTACTTTAGGGGATTTTAGCGGGCGAATTATTGTCCTTGAGTATCTATCCGGGGCCAGTCGGCAGGAAAAATTTGTAGAAGAAAGATGTAACATCCTTGCTGCACTGGCGATAGGGCAAATAGGCACAGAAAAACTCATCGAATATTTACCTAAATTACTCAAAAATAACTCTTTAGCTGTACGCCTGGCCGCCGCCCAAAGCGTATTTATTCTTGCCGGGGCCAGCTAAACTATCGCGCTAAATACAAAAATAGCTTGACCTTAGTGCCTTTAAAGCGTAAAATCTATATTGTATATAAATGCTGATATTGTATTCAGTTTTAGCTTAATCGTCGAAAGGCGGTTTGACTCTTTTAACTATCAGGAGCGAAAGGAGCCTGTTTTGAGTACTCTTACAAAGATTTTAATCGTGTTATTGTCATTATTCTCTATTTTTCTATGTGGTACAGTTGTAACTTATGTTGGTTCGGCCAAGAATTACAGAAGTGCTTATGAAGAATCCAAAAAGGAGCTGACAGCTTTAAAGCTGAAAGTTGCCGGCTATGAAGAGCAGATCGAAGCAAAAAAGCGTGAGATGGAAGGGCTTGTCAGCAAGCTGGATGCACAGGTAGCATCGCTCAAAGCTGAAAAAAGTCAGATTGAGATGGACCTTAAAGAAGCCCAACGCTCTAAAGCTGCACTCGATGAAAAAGTTCAGTCTCTGGCGACGGCGGCACTTGGTTTTGAAGAAACTGTCGGTGGTATGGAAGAATCACTTAAGACCACAAGGCAGGAGCTTGACAAGGCAAGAGCCGAGGGTATCAAGCTTACCAAGAATCTTAATGAGCTGACAGCAAGTCTCGAAGAGAAGATCGCACAGCTCGAAGCTGTTGATGCTGAAAAAAGAAGATTGCTTGAGCAGCATAGTCCTGCCGGAGTTTCTTATTCACCTGTAACACCTTTACCCGATAATTCAGCGGTAAGAGTTATTGAAGCTCCTGTGGACATAGCACTGCAGGGGATGATTACCGCAGTTGAGGGTTCTCTTGTAACTCTTTCGGTCGGCGATGCCGATGGTGTTACAAAAGGCATGGTATTTCATGTGATCAGGAACGACAGTTTCGTCTGTGATATAAGGATAACCGAAGTTGACACAGAGGCATGTGCAGGTATGACTCAGCTTGTCCAGACTCAGCCAAGAGTTGGTGACATTGTCTCAACAACATGGTAGAATCCGGAATCTGTAATATATTTTATTGTATTTAATAGTCGAGAATTGAAATGAATAATGGACAAACAGCCGGTAAAGTGAAAGCCGCGAGTAATGTATATACAGCTTTATTAGCTCTGGTATGCGGCGCCGTGGGCTTTACAGCCGGTTTTGTTGCATTGCGGTGTATGTCAGATTACGGAACACTTTTTAAGATTGTCGAAGTATTGCGTTAATCTATATAAAGGAACAGGGCTGAAGAAAATCGGAATTTACTGAAGTCGCTGTATTTTTTGAAAGGATTTAGTGTGTTTCTGGATGCGATATGGGGTTGGTTCAGCATGGACATGGGCATCGATCTGGGAACGTGCAATACGCTTGTTTGCGTCCGCAATGAAGGTATAGTGCTTAACGAGCCCAGTGTTGTCGCAGTTCGAAAAGGTACGAATGTAGTTCTCAACAACGGCGAGGCAGTGGGTCTTGTTGCCAGGGAGATGCTCGGCAAAACGCCGGGGAGCATATCAGCAATTCGTCCTCTTAAAGATGGTGTGATCAGCGATTTTGAAATTACCGAGGCGATGCTCAGTTATTTCATCAACAAGGTCCACGGCAGAGGCGGTTTCAAACCTCGTGTAGTCATTGCGGTTCCCAGCGGCATAACCGCAGTTGAAAGACGTGCGGTTGTTGACAGCGCCGAAAGGGCGGGAGCAAGGAAGGTTTATCTCGTTGATGAGCCGATGGCTGCCGGTATCGGGGCGGGTTTACCGATTACTGAGCCGACGGCATCGATGATAGTCGATATCGGCGGCGGCACTACTGAAGTAGCTATAATGAGCCTGGCTGATATAAGTACCTGTGAGTCTATCCGTGTCGGCGGCGACGATATGGACGAGGCAATAATTAATCATCTTAAACGCACATATAATCTGCTTATCGGTGAGCCTCGTGCTGAGCAGGTAAAGATCCAGCTCGGTTCTGCTTCACCGCTTGAGCAGGAACTGACAATGGAAATAGCCGGCAGGGATACCATATCAGGACTGCCGAGAAAGATTGTTATTACCAGCGAGGAAATCCGAGAAGCTCTCAAAGAACCTATAAGCAGTATTATAGAAGCAGCTACCAAGACCCTTGAAAAGGCAGAACCCGAACTTGCAGCGGATCTCATTGACAATGGAATGTATCTGTGCGGAGGCGGGGCACTGCTTCGAGGGATGGATACGATTTTCTCGAATGCGACCGGACTGACCGCGAAAAGAGTTGAAGAACCTCTGACATGTGTCGCAAGGGGAACGAGTGTATATCTCGAGAACCTTGAACTATGGAAAGACACAATGGATCATAACGGTTTCGGATGGGAATAGGGACTCAAGTCGGCAGATTTGAGGATTTAAAATTAAAAGTTTAGGATTGGAAATTTTGATATCCGCCTTCTATCGGTCATCCTTAATGGATTACGGAGGACAGGGTGGAGAATGGTTATTCTCATAGGCTGATGGCACAGGCGAAATTCAAACCGTCGAAGCTCACACTTTTTATTAGTCTTCTTTTAACAGGTTTTATTTTTCTGCTTATTCCTCAGAATATTACCAGTAAGATTAATTTTGCTTTTATTGACATCTTCGGATTTTTTCTGAATATCGGCACATCGGCTGCTTATTATCAGGCCCCTGAAAATCACTCACCTTTTTTTGTGCCCAGGCATGAGCATAACAGGCTTCAGGTTGCTTACAGGAATCTCCAGGCACAGTATCTCGAGCAGAAACAGCAGATCGAAGAGCTTGGCAGGGTCAGGATGAGCGAGCCTGACCCGACTACAGGACTTATGCTGGCAAAGATAGTTAATCGCAGAAAAAATGAGTTCATTATTAATCGCGGCAGCAATGACGGTCTGAGAAAGGGGCAATATGTACTCGGCGATAATGCTGTGATAGGCTGTATAGAGCAGGTTTCAGCAGATATATCGAGTGTAAAACTTATCAGCAGCCCGGCATGCAGGCTGCATGTTAAGATATCGGCGCCGGATGTTCAGACTTATTTCAACGGCACGATGCAGGGCGATGATAAAGACGGGGCAAAGATAATGAATGTGCCTAAAAAGTATCAAATAAAGGTGGGCCATCTTGTTTATGCCGCTCCAAAGGCGGGCTTTCTTCAAAGTCCGCGAATAATTGGTGAAATATCACGATGCGTGACAGACCGGAGCAATCCGGTTGTATGGGATATCAGTGTTAAGCCTTATTATGAATTTGAGAACATAACAAATGTAGCGGTAATTATTATGAAAGCCGAGCCCGATTGATGAAATGGTGGAGATTTACATTTTTGGTGATACTCGTTGCGGTCCTGCAGACAAGTGCCGTGATGAATCTGCTTAGCCTGACGGATATGCGGATCAAGCCTGATATCCTTTTGATACTGCTTGTCTATTTTGCTATAAGCTGCGACAGTTACAATGCGGTGATAACATCCTTTGCGCTCGGTTTTGCAGCGGATATTGCAGGAATGGTTCTCGGGCCTCATATTATAAGTTATGGAATTATCGGTATGGCTATAGCACATATCAGGAATGTAGTACTTTTAAAGGATACATGGCAGCAGGCGTTGACTATCCTGATAACTGGAATTGTGATACAGGTAATCGCTTTGATACTTACTTATTTCAAGGCTTCGGATTTTGCCAGGACAGGGGCCTTTGAGATCTTTGCGGTTGCGACATATTCAGCGATACTGTGGTTCCTGATAAAATGGCTTATCAGTACGGCGGGAAAATGGATGGGTATTGGTGTTCATCGATTCGGGACAAGAACAGACGGACGATAGCTATAGTTTTTTAAGTGACAAAATAAATAGATGCGGTAAGAAATCCGAATTTCTAATATCGAAATCCTAAACAATATCAAAGGACCAAAATTTGAATGTTCAAAACGGCGTACATTCAGCTTGATGGCAGTTTTAGTTATTAGAACATTTGGATTTGAGATTTGTTTAGAAATTAGGAATTAGAGTTTAGAAATTTTTAATTGTATCTCTAAATTGTTTTTTTAAGTTTATATTAATGCACAACAAACGATTAAGGATATTTGCGTTATTCTGCGTTCTTTTTGCAGCTATATGCCTGGGCAGACTCGGTTATATTCAGCTCAATCCGAATTCAGCCTGGCAAAGTCAGCTTGAGAGAATCAGCTCAGGGGCGAGCGAAAGGTTGCCATCACTAAGAGGTAAAATTCTAGACAGGAACGGCAAAATCCTGGCCGGCGACGAAGCAAAATTTTCCCTGTGCATAGATTACAAATTAGCCCGGCTGGCAGATGAAAGATTCTGGAAGGTACAGCTGCTGCAAAGCCTGCACAGGTCGAATACGAAAGATGCGGGTGAAAAAATCCGCGCAAAATATGCCCGGGACTTCGATGCACTGAATCAGATTATTCATAAATGTGCACAATTTAAAAATCTGACCTTCGAGCAGGTAAAGACGCAAATCAATGAACAGATAAATGAACCGATATGGCGGCTTAGGCATTATCTTGCCTGGAAAAGAAGATGTCCCGACAAAAAATTCGAAGATGCAGTGCCTGATGCGAATGAAAGGCTTATCCTTGCGGCTAAAATCGATGTGGCAGAGATGCATCAGGGCCAGGAGATATTTAAATTTGAAAATGACGATGAGGTTCTTGCCGCCCAGCTTAAGTTTCTGGATACTGACGGCGTGCAGATACAGCCCAGCGCTCAAAGATATTATCCGTATGGAAGTTCTGCATCGCAGCTTATAGGCTGGGTTCGGCCTGCAGACATAGAAGATAATCCGGAATTTCTAACTGACCAGCTTGAGAGATATATGCACGGCGATGTGACCGGTTTTAGCGGTATTGAATATGTATGTGAGCCTTTTTTGCGGGGCAGGAGGGGCGAGATTTTATATGATATCGACAAAAAGATCGTCAGTGATATTGAAACGGTTTACGGCAGTGATGTAAAACTGACGATCGATATCGACCTGCAGAAAAAAATAGAAGAGCTTCTTAAAAATAAAAATCGCAATCCCAACTTTGACAGTCCTGCAGCGGTAGTGGTTATCGATATAAATTCTACAGATATACTTGCAATGGTCTCTTTGCCGGGTTTTGATCTGAACCAGGCCCGCTGGGAATATTCCAGGCTGGTCTCTGATGCGAACAAGCCGTTAATTAATCGCGTTATCAATCAAAATTACCCCCCGGGCTCAACGATAAAACCTATAATACTCGCAGCGGGCCTGATAGATAATCAGATCAAAGCTGATGACATTATTTCCTGTCCTTCGCACGAGACTACCAGAGGCTGGCCGAACTGCTGGATATATAAAAGTTATGGTTACGGCCATGACGAACAATGGGCAGATGAAGGCGGGAACAGGGCGAGAAATGCGATAAGGGGAAGCTGTAATATTTATTTTTCTCACCTGGCGACGATGATCGTGCCGTGGAAACTTCAAAAATACCTGTATGATTTTGGCTATGGCCGAAAGACGCTCGAGGTTACGGATGTAAATATTGTGGATTCTTTCAGAGACCATCCTGTGCGGAATTTCAGGCAGTCTGCAGGCATTATTTCCAGCAGTTCAGCTAACACAGACGATATTTCTTTGGAACAGATGCCGGGCATTGACCCTGCCGAGAGGAGATTTTTCGGATTGGGCCAGGGCAATTTCCGCGCAACTGTTTTGCAGGTGGCCAATGCCCATGCAACACTTGCAAGGGGAGGTATTTACAAAAAGGCACGAGTATTAATTTCCCAGCCGATGGACAAAGGAAATAAAACCGGTCTAAAGCCGGAGAATGTTTCGATAATTTATGAAGGAATGCACGCAGTTGTTAGTGAGCCGGGCGGTACCGCGCAGAGGCAATTTGCGGGGAGCGGTTTTGAAGAAAAGGGTATAATGGTTTACGGCAAGACCGGTTCGACTGAGAATCCCGACCACGCGTGGTTTGCAGGTTTTGCGAAAGATAGCGGGGGCAAATCCATTGCTTTTGCGGTACTCATCGAAGGCGGCCAGCACGGCTCAAGTGATGCTGCCCCGATAGGGCGAGATGTGATCAGTCTTTGCGTCGAGGCGGGTTATCTTGATCAGATTTCCAGGTAGTTTAGTGTGTTTTTCAGTATCTCGGCGGCGACGGGGGCCGCGACAGACCCGCCGGTGTAGCCTTTGGAGAGTTTCTTATTTGGTTTTCTGATAGAGACCAGCACAACAACCGCAGGCCTTTGCGCCGGGGCGCCGCCGATGAATGAGGCGACATAATTTTCCTCGTCATAACCGCCTGAGGTTCTGTCTGCGATATTAGCGGTGCCGGTCTTGCCCCAGACTTCCCATTTGTCAAGGGCGGCCTTTTTTCCAGTGCCGTCTGTTACAACTTCTCTCATTGCCTGTCTTATTATCCATCGTGCAGTATTTTTGCTGACGACGAAGCCGCCGGTGGGCATGGGTTCTGTTATTTTAAGTTTTTTGCCGGTATCAGAAACGATTGCTTTTACAAGGTGCGGGTTTACTACTCTGCCGTCGTTAGCGAGAATACAGAAGGCACGAGCCATTTGAATTGCAGTTACCAGAACCTCGTGACCGAACGGTACTCTCGCGACGCTGTAGCCTGTCCATTTATCAGGCTTGCGTATGAAGCCGTATTCTTCGCCGGGCAGGTCTATGCCTGTTTTTTGTCCGAATCCAAATAGAGTTACACCTTCATAAAGTTTTTGCGTCCCCATCTTTTGCCCGATCTTTGCCATACCTATATTACTGGAATGCGCGATAATCTCGCTTATCTTCAGGTTGCCAAAACCCTGGCGGTATTCACCTATTGAGCCGAAGCCTTTTCCTCGGTAATGGCCGTCCTCACAAAAGATAGTTTCATTTGGGTCGATTGAATTTGTCTCAACTGCCCAGGCAGCAACTATCGGCTTGAAAATACTCCCGGGCTCATAGGGGTCGCTTAATAAATGGTTGCCCAGACTGTTTGCATCTGCACCGCTCAAATCGGCCGGGTTAAAGTCCGGCAGTGAAACCATTGAAAGAACCGCTCCGGTGCAGGGGTCGAGAACCGTTGCGACAGCAGATTCTGCTTCGTATTCCTGAAATTGTTTCAGAAGGGCTTTGTGAGTGAACTGTTGTATCGTTGCATCAAGAGTTAAAATTATATCTGCACCGTCCTGCGCGAAAGATTGGCACTGTTCCAGCCGGACAGGTCTTCTTGCGGCATCTGAAAAAAAAGAACTTTGCCCGACAGAGCCGGCCAATGTCTTGTTGTACTGCTGTTCTATGCCCGCAAGGCCGTGCTCATCAGTACCGATGAAGCCTACAACTTGCGCTGCGGCGTTGGAGAGCGGATATATTCTTTTCCATCTGCTTTCTATCCCGATACCTCTTATCCTGCGTATCTGGTTTCTCTGTTCGTCAGTAAGTTTTGCATCGGTAACTATGGGGGCATAACCGGGATTGCGGGCAGTAAGAATTAATTTAGAAATTTCAACAGGGTCCATATCTATGATAGCGGCGAGACTTTCAGTAGTCTTTTTTAAGTCGTTTATTATTCTTGCTTCGGCAAAAACAGTATCGACTTTGTAACTTGCCGCCAGTGTCCTGCCGCGGCAGTCGAGTATCGAACCTCTTCGGGGCCTTTCGAAAAAGCTGGACTTTTGAGATTTTACCGAGGCCTCGTGATAATAGTCGGCTTTATAGTATTGAAGATAAAAACAGCGAACACCAATTCCAAGCAAAGCTGCTGCGATTATTAAAAGCAATAGTAAAGCGGTTTTGTTTCTCATATTCATCAGTCAGTTTTGTCCTGTGTTTCATCCTTTTGGTTGATTGCCCGGCTGATAGAGGCAGGATTGATAAGCAGATCGAGCTGCATCTGCTGCTGCCAGAGCTGCTGTTTGAGCCTTGCCTGTTTTGCCTGGCAGGTACGGAATTTATAGAAGGCGGAATTTTGGGCCCTGCGTAAATAGATAGTTGATAAAAGAACAAAAGAAAGGACGAGAACTACGAAGATGTAACGGAAGGTAGTCAAGACTATTAACGTTTCGGCAGTTTTAACTTCATACCGACGGCAAGAGCGTCAGGGTCTTTGAGTATCGATTTATTTAACTTAATGATTTCGTGATATCTTTCGCCGGCGCCGAGATGTTCTTCGGCTATCCGCCAGAGGCTGTCGGAATCTTTTACGATGTAGAGCCTGAAATTGCCCTGCGGCTCTTCGGTTTTTACTGCCGCCGTGGTTTTCTTATCAAGCGGGGGGATGAGCAGTTTCTGCCCGACATACAGCTCATCTATCGATTTGAGCTTGTCTTTATTGGCGTTGTAAATCTTTTCGATAGAGGAAAGCTTGTTGCCTGCCTCCTCGCCGTAGAAATTCTTTGCTATTTTTGCCAGACTGTCGCCCGGCAGGACAGTATAAATTTGGGTTAATTGCTGTTTGATAACAGGCTCTGCTTTTACTTCTGCAGCTTTTTCCTTTATCTGTGGTGTTTCGATAATAACAGGTTCCGGTTTGACAGCTTCTACAGCTTCTTTGGCGGCGGGCAGGATGGTTTGATAGCGTTTTTCAGTGAACTCCTGCTGAGGTGTTTGCCTGGTCTCTATTTTTGGAGTCTGGGTTATTACAGTAATAACAGGTTTGTGGCGAAGATTGGTAGCTATATTTTTGCTGGTAGAGGTATCGGCAGGGCGTTGCTGCTGGTAATGGTGCACATAACTGACGGTATCAGGGGCCTTTTCAGCTTTTTTATTCAGAAAGTCTGGAAGGCCGTTGATTACGAATGTGATAGCCACTATGAAAATAAGGGCTAAAAGCAGTCCAATCTTTGCGTCTGTTGTCATTTGCGAAACTCCGTTTTCGTTTCTAAACTTTAACAGCCATTCTTAATTTTGCGCTTCGACAGCGAGGATTTTCTTTCTGCTCATCACGCGAAGCTGTAATCGGTTTTTTTGTTACAATTTCATAAACGCCGGCAGCTTTGTTTTCTCTGAAATTTGTCTTTACGATCCTGTCTTCCAGGCTGTGAAAACTGATGACCGCGATTTTACCTCCTGTTTTTAACAGGTTCGGCGCATCAGAGAGCAGCTTTTCGAGATTCTCAAGCTCCGAATTAACCGCGATTCGCAATGCCTGGAAGGTTTTGGTGGCTGGGTGTATTTTGCTTCTTCGCGAATTCGGATCACATCTGAGCGCCTGGCATATGATATTGACAAGTTCTGCGGTCGAGTCGATACTTTTCTTCTGCCTGTACTGGACAATGGAACGGGCAATCTTCCTTGATGCCCGTTCCTGTCCTAATCCGTATATCAGGTCTGCTAATCCTTTCTCATCCCTGCGGTTGACGATATCGGCGGCGGTGGACTCTAATCTATCGTCCAGCCGCATATCGAGTTTACTGTTCTGACTGAAGCTGAGGCCTTTGTTTTCATCGGCAAGCTGGGCGGAACAGACCCCTAAATCTGCGAAGATCAAATCAGCCTTTTCGATTCCATTTTGTCTGGCAACCTCAGCGAGGTTTGCAAAATTCGACCGAACAAGCAATACTTTGCATGACGCGGCAGCCAATTTTTCTCTGGCAATTGCCAGGCAGTTGGTATCGACATCCAGTCCGAGAAGGACTCCGTTCCTTGTAAGGGACTGTGCAAAGATACTGCTGTGCCCGCCGGCGCCCACCGTGGCATCGACGACTACAGCATCGGCTTTGAGGTCAATTCGCCCGGCAAATTCAGCAAGTACAGGCAAATGTTGTGCCGGCATATTATTCACTTTTAAATATCCGTTATAATAGCGGTTCCAAATTCATTACAGTTAACTGACAGCAAGCTTCATTTCCTGTTCAGAAAGAGCCTGAACGTGCGGCGAAAACTCGATATCCATGAACATACGGTGCATTTTACGGACGTTGGCAAGTCTGTCTGTAAGGATGCTTATCGAAGTGAAGGTCTGTTCATCGGTGCTCCTATCGCCTGTCAGGCTGTCAACCACAATTTGGCAGTGGTCCACATCAGTTGCATACATAAGCCTTCTCCTTAAAGCGTTACGAAAAAAAGTAATTTTTACAGTTCTTTACTTTGTTTTTGCAAAACAGCCTGTCTTGCCTGCATTGTCTGCTGCTGGAACTGGCGAAAATGTTCGGCAAAGTATTTGTCCCAGTCTGCCGCGTTCCATATCTCAATATGGTCGCGGATGCCGATAAGCGTCAGGTTGTTCTGCAGATTTGCCCTTTTTCTGATTTTTTCGGTTATTAATACCCTTCCCTGCTTATCCATTTCGACCTTGTTGCTCATCGCAAAACTCATACGCTCGAAAACCACCGACTCATCAGGTCCTGCCGTCGGCTGTGGGGTGGTGAGGGTAAGCTGCTGGAAATATTTCTCAGGATAAAGACACAATATCCCATTGGGCCCCAGCGTCAGATAGAAACGATTGCCGTGTTTGTCACAGTCTATCTGGCTGCGGAGCTTATTTGAGATGAAAACCCTTCCTTTTTCATCAAGAGTGCCTTCGTATTCGCCTGTTAGCAAAAGCATGGCTACTTTCCCACTTGTTAAATTATCTGTACCAATTTTTACCACCTCGCCCCACTTTGGTCAAGAATGAAACCCAAAAATTTTAAAAAATTGTGAAAATTTTATTATAGGACCTTATTTTTCCTCAGTTTATAACAGGCCACTGTTTATAGCGCACAAGGGCTTTATGGGGGATTAGCCGGGCTTAAAAGAGGATAACGCAGCTCTGGTATTTTGTTGTGAGGGTCAAAAAAATACTATAGTGTACTAACGGCCGGGCTGTTATTTTGGCACACAGGCTGATGGGCTAATCAACCCTGCCAAGGTATTGGCAGGGCTAACCAAGATTGCTTCGTCGTTTCACTCCTCGCAATGACAGAATTGACAAAAATTAAGCATTAAGAATTAAAAATCCTCTCGTCTCTTTCCATTTGAGTGAGGAGTTTAGGGATGGATGCAAGGATCCGACCGCCCGCCAGCCGCAGGTGTATTGAAATACATCGAGGACTTGGCGAGGCGGGAGGAAACGCCGCAGACGCCCTAAAAAACCACTCAAATTAATATATTCCTCTTTGAAGCCAGTAATCCATCAATATCGCAAGGTCGTTTATATCAACATCGCCGTCAAAATCCAGGTCCGCCCAGTCGCAGTAATAATTATATATCGAACAATCCTCGCGCAGCCAAAACTGTGCAAATACTGAAAAATCTCTAAAATCATTTCTGCCATCCGTATAGATATCCGCAGGCGATATCTGCCAGGTCAGAATTGGATACTCATCTATCTGTATAAACCAGTCCGCATCATTGCCATCCGTATATGAAAAATCCCAGCCGGCATCTGTGTATGTACTCATCTGTTGCATCTGTACTGTAGGCAAGCCTGTCCCGGCAGCGCTACTCGCCTGACCCGAAGTTTCTATGTCCCAAAAAGAATTGGTAGCAGAACCGCTGTAACCAATTAATCCCCCCTCATTATCGCCCCGTTCGATAACTGCTCCAGTGGAATAACAATTAACAACCACAGAACCTCTACCGGCAAGGCCACCAGAATAACGTCCTCCATCTACATAAGTATGTGAGTAACTGTTAAAAACTATCCCTCCAATACCTACTAATCCTCCTACCGTATTATCATAAAGGAATTTACCATCAACACTACCGGTGGAATAGCAATAATTAATAGTTCCAGAGTTCCCACCAACTAAACCACCCACATGTGAGTATGTACTATTAGCGGAGGCATTTGCAAACGCATAACTTTTTTCTATTAGTCCACTATTAGAACCGGCAATTCCACCAACAGCTCGTCCATGAGTTGATATACTTGAGCTGCAATGGGTAATAGTCCCTCCCTCATTACAAGCTACAATTCCTCCTACAGCACTATCGCCTTCAACCAGACCTCCTTCAACATGACAATTATGTATTTCCCCGTCTTTAAGAAGGCCAGCTAAACCTCCGACATGTAGTCCAGCAAAGGAAAGAACAGGTTCTACAAGCCACAATGACTTAATCTGAGTATAATCTCCCTTTAAACATCCAAAAAGACCTGCATACCGTTCACTTGAAGGTCCATGGTAAATATTCATTATTTTATGGTAGTTGCCATCGAATACTCCCGTAAACTCCAGTAATCCAACACCTATTATATTGTAATTAGCTTTATAATAAGTTGTCGGAAAGTTAATATCAGCCATGAGTTTAAAATGCTTATCCCAATCACATACAAATAACCCAATTGTATTAAAATCTTCAGGTGAGTTTACAAGATAAGGTTCGTTAGGGCTTCCATCCCCTGACATATAATCTGATAACTGTTCATCTATTGGCTGGCCGGGAAGATTTTGCCATGCAAGCCTTGGATAATCATTTCCATCGTTTATTGTCCAGACATTATAACAACCCCATCCAATATAAGTACTTTTTGATTTCATTTCCTCGGTAGTCTTCCCTGCCCCCGAATCGTAATACGACCAAATACCACTACTGTTAATATCCCAGTAAGAATTGACAACATCGCCATGATTACTTCCAACAAGCCCTCCAGTTGAAATTGCACCTGAAACTGCACCTGTCGAATAACAGTAAATGATTATATTCTCATTGAAACCAACTAACCCACCTACCACTTGATACCCGGTTACAGCCCCAGTTGAGTAACAATTCAAAATCTTAGCTCCGGGGTAGGCATTCTCCCCAATTAAACCACCTACAGAACGTTGACCAGACACAGAAACATTTGCATAACAACTTTCAATTAAGCCATTAGGTAAAGTAACAAGAGTTGAACTAATAAGTCCGCCAACTACCCCCCAATCCGTTGCTGAAGCGTATCCTTCAGCTGCGCAGTTCTTAATAGTTACATCATCACCTATCGTACCAATCAATCCCCCTACACCTTCAGCACTTTCAATATCAACTGTTGCACGACAATTGGAAACAGTACCACCAGAATAAACACTGCCTGCCAGTCCGCCAACAAAATTGCCGCCTCGGATATGGACGTTATACACACTGCATTCATTAATAGTCGCCCCATACGCCAGAACACGAACAAGAGCACCGATATTACTATTTGCATCCGATTCACTTTTAATATAGACATCTGACAGGGTTACATTTCTAATTTCAGTATTAACTCCGCCAACACAACCGAATAATCCGGCTTGAACACTTGACACAGAGCAATTAAAATCAGAAATGGTGTGACCATTACCATCAAAGATTCCTTCAAAGGGACTCTCCCAGTCAGTACCTATCATATCAAAAGCAGAACCGTTGAAATTTATATCATTTACCATTATAAAACTTGCGCCCCAATCTGATGGTGTCGAGCTAAGTTCATTAATGTCTGCAACATTTGCGATTCTATATGGATCATTTGGCTCACCCGTCCCGCCGGAATAGGCAAAAGCAGATGAAAATAAACATAAAATAATACCACCGATTACCGACAATTTGCGGTATGAATTATCCATCACAACTTCCTCCGTCCTTCATTTTTCCCCTGTATAATTACTCCACTAAACGCCCCCCGGCATCCGTCCTTCGTCAAGACTGCGGAGGACAAGCAGGTCCGGGGGCTAATCAAGATTGCTTCGCTTTGCTCGCAATGACGTATAGCGATAATATATCACAATTTCGGTCGAAAAACAAGGGTAAAGGGGGTGTGCAGTTATCGCGGGAATTGAGGCTTAAAGGGGGGATTTGGCAAAAAAAGCGGGCGATGAGAATCGAACTCACATGACCAGCTTGGAAGGCTGGGGCTTTACCATTAAGCTACGCCCGCCCTTGGTATCAGGCATTGGTAAGATTTTAGCCTGATAATGGCGATTGTCAAATATAATCGGTTTTCAATAGCCGGGGCGAAATTATTGGCTAATTTCGTCAGGATTGTTAAAATACCGCTTTTGAGTCTACTATTTATCGTAAAAATGGGATTTAGATATGGATTTAACTACAATTGCAAAATCAGCCAAAAAGGCCGGCATATTACTCTCAGCTGCGGGGACCGACAGGAAGAATAATGCTCTTAAAGCTGTCGCTGAGGCTCTGAGGCAAAACAGTGCAGAGATAATAGCGGCTAATAAGCAGGATATCGAAAAGGCCAAAGCTGAGAATCTGGCACCGGCCTTACTCAGCAGGCTCAAATTCGACGAGGATAAAATCGAGGGTGTCTGCCGTGGTATTGAAAACCTTATCAACCTTGAAGACCCTGTCGGCAAAACGCTTTATGCGGTCCAGCTGGACAAGGGCCTTGACCTTTATAAGACGAGCTGTCCTATAGGCCTGATTGGTATTATTTTTGAGTCCCGGCCTGACGCTTTAGTGCAGATATCAACACTCTGTCTCAAGAGCGGCAATGCCGTTCTGCTCAAGGGCGGCACTGAGGCAGCCAATACGAATCAGATACTTGCCGGGATTATCTATGAGGCAAGTGTAGGGGCATCTTTGCCTGAGAATTGGATCCAGCTTCTGCAAACCCGCGAAGATGTCCAGGCGATGCTGGGCCTGGATAAATTTATTGACCTTTTGATACCGAGAGGCTCGAACGAATTTGTTCGCTATATTATGGAAAATACGAATATACCGGTGCTCGGCCATGCCGACGGTATCTGTCATGTCTATGTTGACGACCAGGCTGATATAAATATGGCGGTAAAAATAACTGTCGATTCCAAGACTCAATATGTAGCTGTGTGCAATGCCGCTGAGACGCTTTTAGTTCATAAAGGCATTGCTGCCAAGTTTCTGCCTGAAGTCAAAACAGCGCTTGAGGAAAAAAATGTTGAGCTTCGCGGCTGCGAAGAGACGAGAAAGATAATAGATATAAAACCTGCCGACGAGGCGGACTGGTCAACTGAATATCTTGCTGAAATTTTATCGATAAAGGTTATCGAATCCGTAGATGAAGCTATCGAGCACATAAATACCTACGGTTCACATCATACTGATACGATAGTTACACAGAGCCAGACGATCGCCGCTGAGTTTATGCAGCTTGTTGATTCTGCGAATGTATTCTTAAATGCGAGTACGCGTTTCAGCGACGGTTTCCGTTACGGTCTCGGCGCAGAGGTCGGCATAAGCACCAATAAGATACATGCCCGCGGCCCTGTCGGGCTCGAAGGGCTTGTTATTTACAAATGGAAGTTGCTGGGCAGCGGACAGATCGTTGCAGATTATTCCGGTGCGGATGGGAAAAAGTTCACACACAAAAAGTTAAAGAAAGAATTCCACCTGTAATGCGGAACTTTGATAATTCAAAGCGAATAGCGATAAAGATCGGTACAAACACACTCAGCAGGGCCGGGGCCGTTGATGCTGCTTATATCCGTTCTGTCGCAAGACAGGTCGCACAGCTTATAAAGGCCGGCAGGGAAGTTGTGCTTATAACCTCCGGTGCTATCGGGATGGGGGCAGGAAAACTTGGCGTAACGGGAACGGTTAGAGGGATAAAAGTACGCCAGGCCTATGCTGCTATCGGCCAGCCGTTATTAATGACCGAATACAGGAAATCTTTTGATAAGTTAGGTCTTACCTGCGCACAAGTACTTTTGACAGCGGAAGTGCTCAATCATCGTCAGACCTATTTGAACCTTAAAAATGCGATAGAGACTCTTTTAAAGCTCGGCGTTGTACCTGTCCTGAATGAAAATGACTGTGTCGCGACCGATGAGATCGGCTCAGCCTTTGGCGATAATGATAAACTAAGCGCACTTGTTGCCAGTAAGCTCGATGCGGATTTGCTGATAATGTTAAGCGACATTGATGCGCTTTATGACAGAAATCCGCGAAAATATGATGATGCAAAACCTATAAAAGCGGTTTATGAAATTACCGATGAGATTATCAAAAGTGCCGGTTCCCGCGGCAGCAAATTCGCCACTGGCGGGATGAAGTCGAAAATCGCCGCAGCGCAAATTGCCGCAAATGCAGGCTGTAGAATAGTCCTTGCCGACGGCAGGGTCAAAGATGTCATTACGAAAATTGTCGCGGGCGATGAAATAGGCACGGTCTTTATGCCGAAAAGGAAATTAAGCAACCGCCTGCGATGGCTGCTTAACAGCGCATCTGCAGGAACGATTACAATAGATGACGGCGCTGCTGCTGCGGTGAGAAAGAAAAAGTCCCTGCTGCCTAAGGGGATTAAATCTGTCAGCGGCGATTTTAAAAGCGGCGATGTAGTAATGCTCAATAATATCGCAAAGGCAGTGACGAATTTCGGCAGCGGTGAATTGAAATTGATTATCGGTAAACACAGCAGCGAAATAAAAGATGTTCTCGGCAGCGGCAAAAAAGATGTCGTTGCAACACCTGAAAATATCGTTTTCCTTGATTATTAAACTGGTATTTGGTATTTGGTATTTAGTATTTAGTGTCGCCGCAGACGGCCTCGAACAACCAAATACCAACGACTAAATACCAAATACTACTACGCCGAAGTGGCGGAACTGGCAGACGCGCGGGATTCAAAATCCCGTCGAGCTCAAACTCGGTGTGGGTTCGATTCCCACCTTCGGCATTCGAACAATAGCTTAAAACTTAAAGTTTAGAGCTAAAAACCAAAGGTTAAAATTTAAAATTATCACACACAAAGACCATAATATGCCTAAAAATAAAATATTGGTATTCTTATTCATAGTTGTCTTTTTGCTTATATTTTCTGCTCAAGCTGATACTGCCAAACCACATCGTATTCGCTTGAGCGAGGATATCACTATTACCCAAATAGACAAGGGAGCGTATTTGGTAATACACCGGGCTCCTTATCCCTGTAATTCACTGTTAGTAAAACTTTCGGATAAGGATTTCCTCTGGTGTGATACGCCTTGTGAACCGGCCGCAACCAAAACGGTGTATGAATGGATATGTAAAAATTTTGGCGAGCCAAATCTTATTGAGATCAATACCGGCTTCCATGAGGACAATCTTGGGGGCAATGAATTTCTTCTCGAAAAATCCATTCCTGTCTATGGCTCTGATGCTACAGCAAAAATCATCAACGAAAGGGGCCTGCAGGAAAAGGAAAGGATTCTTGAGTTTTATAAAAAAGGCGGTGATACCAGGCGATATGAACTTTATAAAAAAATGACCTTTCAGCCGCCGAGCCGTCTTTTTGAAATTGCAAAGGGGCTTACGCTTGATATAGCAGGAGAAAAGATCGAAGTTTATTTCCCCGGCCCGAGTCATACATCCGACAATGTTGTGGTCTACTTTCATAGTCGGAAAATCCTTTTTGGCGGCTGTATGATTAAAGCTCTGGCGGCTAAAAATGCCGGTTACACAGAGGATGCGGATATGCAGCAATGGCCCGATTCTGTAGAGAAAGTATTGCAAAAATATGGCAGTGCCGAAATTGTTGTGCCGGGACACGGCGACTATGGCGACATCAGTCTGGTCAAATATACTATCGAACTTCTTCGCAGGGTAAACAGCGAAAAGACGGAATAGGTTATGCTACCGCAACGGTTTGGTCTTCCTGTGGTTCGTAAGAATCGAAAGTTACGCTTATCTTCTTGCTGACGCCTTTTTGCTGCATTGTGATGCCGAACAGCATGTCCGCGATGCTCATTGTCCTCTTGGCGTGCGTGATTATGACGAACTGTGAATTTTTCCTGAATTCCTGCAGTATCATATTAAATCGCTCATTATTTGCCTCATCCAGTGCGGCGTCAACCTCGTCGAGGAAACAGAAAGGTGACGGTTTAGTTTTGAATATCGCAAACAGAAGCGCGATAGCTGTCATTGTTTTTTCTCCGCCGCTGAGCAGGCTTATACTCCTTGTCTCTTTACCGGGCGGGCGGGCAATTATTTCTATGCCGCTTTCGAGGATGTCTTCAGGCTGTTCAAGAATGACATCCGCTCTGCCGCCGCCGAACAGCTTTCTGAATACCTCCTGGAAATTGCCTCTTATCTGTTCGAAAGTTATAGCGAATTTATCCATCGAATCTTTATTCAGCCGATTTATAAGCTGATTCAGTTGAGCCTTGCTGTTGTTTAGGTCCTCTACCTGGCTGGTAAGGAATTCATTTCTCTTTTCGAGTTCTTCCTGCTGCTCGATGGCATCGACATTTACGTTGCCGAGCCTTTCTATCTTGCCGCGCAGGTCTGCTATTTCTTCTCTTACCGCTTCCCAGTCGGTTTCGGCTTCAGCACTATAGCTTTCGTATTCGCTGACCAGGTCCATCTGCAGTTCTTCTTCTACTCTGCCGATAAGGTCTGTCAGTTTTACCTCGAGCTGGCCGAGTTCGACTTTCACCTCGCCGATCTGCTCATCAAGCTGGCCTTGTTTGCTTCTTGCCAGTTTCAAACTCTCTTCGAGTTCGTTGCGCTGCTGGAGCATTTGTGAGACTTCTTCATGGAGAGATACACTCTGATTTCTTGTTGCTTCCTTCTGTGATAACAGCTCTGTTATTTCCTGCTCGATAGATTTTATTTCATTTTGACTTTGCCCTGATTGTTCATTGCAGGAGGTGATATTATTTTCTGCCGAGACGAGAGCAGCTTTGCCGTTCTGGATCTGGTTTTCCAGGCTGGTTATCTGCTGCGCAATGGCCTTTTTCTGTTCCTGCGCCTGACCCGATGTAACTTTTAGTTCTGTAAGCTCACTTGTACTTTCCTCGAGACATTCTTTCTGTTCAGCGAGTTTCTTTTCAAGCTGTTCGATACGCTCTGTTCGCTGGTTATTAACCGCTTCGAGTTCGGCTAACTGCTGTTTTGAGGTATATTCATTTTGTACAGTCTCTGATATTTGTTTTTCAAGCTGTTCTATCTCGCCGATAAGTAAGGGCTGTTCATCTGTCAGGCGTTTGATATTCTGTTCGACCGCGTTAAGGTCGGATGCGATATTCGTCTTTTCCGTGTTGGCTTCATATACGCTTGTTCTGAAGTCCTTGCACAGCTTTTCGAGATGTTCGTTTTTCTTTATATCATCGCTGAGTTTCTCTTCAAGCTGTTTTATCTGTGCCGATACCTCCTGGTTTTGGTCTGCCAGCTGAGTGAGTCTGCTCTTTCGTGAAATAAGCCCGGCTGATTTTCCTATCGGTCCTGTGCAGATGCTGCCGTCGCTGTTTAGTATTGCCCCGGCCGGTGTAACAAAGCTATAGCCTTGTGAGCAGAAATGCCCTAATCCCAGGGCCTTTTCAATAGTCTCTACTATGACAGTTTTGCCGAGCAGGTTCCAGGCCAGCGGTGCGTATTTAGGGTCGAAGCTTACAAACTCTACCGCTCTGCCTAAAACTCCATCAATCTGTGCAAAGTCCTGGCTGTCCGAGAAAGGCTCGGCCCTGTCTGTACAGATGAATTTAACCCTGCCGGTGGACCGGTTTAGAAGCTCCGTATCGTTTATCAGTGATAAAGTGTCACTGGCGATCACGGCATCTGTCCTGCCTTCAATGGCAGCTTCAATGGCACAGGCGTATTTTGGTTCTGCCCGAATAACATCAGCAACGATACCTTCGATAAAATCCTTACCCTGGGCCGATGCGAGATTGAGTATTTCCTTAACAGCCTTGTCGATTCCCTCCTGTTTGTTTTCCATATCGGCTAAGACTTGTGTTTCGCTTTCTATTGCACTTCGGCGTTCTCTTGCCTTTGCGATATTGTCGTTTATCTGTGCTACATCTTCGTTGATATCCTTTATCTGCTGACGCTTATCATCGAGGCTGGACTGAAGTTCAGCAACGACCTTGTTGATGTCATCGAGCCTGGCCTGGTTCTGTGCCCTTGTGCCGAGCAGTTGTTCGAGTTGTTCTTTGCTCTGCGAGGCCTTGTCGTTTAGCCGGTCTTTTTGGCCGCTGAGATTATTGCGATAGACGTTAATGCTTTGAATCTCGTTATGAAGCTGAGCTGTGTGTCTTACAATATCGATAATACCTGACTTTTCATCTTCAAGTTCACTTTCTATCTCGGCACAAGCCATATTAACGCCATGAATGTACTGGCCGACCTTTTCAAGCTGTTGTGATTTCCGGCTGATTAGCTTTTCAATTGTCTCAGCATCGGCTTTACATTGCTCGAGCTGGTTTTCGAATTCGGCAAGCTGGGCGGTTAATCTTTCTTTCTGCTGTTTTTCAGTATTGCCGCGTTCTGTAAGTTCTTCAATTCTTGTATGCAGAAATTCTATTCTCTGCTGCTGCTGCTCGATTTTACTTGTTACCGATACAAGGGCGTTATCACATTGATTGATCTGGTTTTCTTTTTCGATGATTTCTGTTGCCAGACTGCTTAATTTCGCATCTTTCTGTGATACCTCGGCAGCGACAGAGGCAAACCTCGTCTGAAGGTCGTTTAGATTATTATTTTTCCGGTCTGTATCTGTTTTTATCTGGTGATACTGCGCAAGTGAAAAGCTGACGCGCAGTTCTTTGAGCCTTTGATTATACTGAAGATAATTCCGGGCCTTTCCTGCCTGGAGCTTTATACTGCGGAGCTGCTTTTGTACTTCGCCGATGATATCAGCAAGGCGGAGCAGGTTTTGTTCCGTTCTTTCAAGTTTACGCAGTGCCTCTTTTTTCTGGGCTTTGTATTTGCTTATTCCTGCGGCCTCTTCGAAGATTGCCCGGCGGTCAATTTTTGATGCAGTAAGAAGCTGGGCGATCTGTCCCTGTTCGATAATTGAATATGCCCTTACCCCGATACCGGTATCCATAAACAGTTCACGGACATCTTTGAGCCTGCAGGCCTTGTTATTGATAAGATATTCGCTGTCTCCGCTGCGGTACAGTCGTCGGCTGACAACAAGGTCGTCCTGCTCTAATCCGAGCGATGATGCCTGTGAAAAATGCAGGTTTACCTGTGCCATACCCATTGGTTTTCGGGTTGCCGAGCCGCTGAATATCACATCAGCCATCATTCCCGAACGAAGGCTCTTTGTGCTCTGTTCGCCGAGCACCCATTTGAGGGCATCGACCACGTTGCTTTTGCCGCAGCCGTTCGGGCCGACGATGGCTGTTACCTGCTGGTTAAAGCTGAAATCAGTTTTGTCTGCAAAACTCTTGAATCCGTCCAGAACAATTTTTTCGAGTCTCAATGGTAAATTCTCCGCCTGATATCCAATAATCAGATAAAAACGCAATAATAATCAAAGAAACGCTATATATTACATTATCGGTCTTGTGTTTGCTACTTCTTTGATAATTAAATGGGATATTTTAGACAAAATAGCGAAGGCTAATCAGGACTAAAGATATCTTTTAATGTTCTGTGCTATATCCTTGAATTTTTGATAAAACTATACTATAATCAGTTGTCCTGTTTTTGGAGATAACTAAAGTTATGGAAAATTTTGAGGAGGACAGAAGATGTTTAAAAGACATATCTGCGCTGTTTCAATTCTATTTGTTGTAATTTTTGTCAATAGTACTTTTGCTGCGGATCCTAATGTCATAGCTGAGTTTACCGATCTTGACACCGATAAGGTGCAGAAAATAGTTGGCGGTTATGACGTTAATGAGATGCGTGCGCAACAATTTGATGTTGCTACAGATGCCGCGATCAATGAGATCGCGCTTTGCATGTATCATTTGCCGGGGACTGTATCAGGTTCTGTAGTAGTTAAGCTTTGTCCCAATGAAAGTACGATAGTATTTGGAGGATATTCATATCCTAATCTTCCTAACGCGTTGGCACAGAAAACAGTACCTGTTAGTTCGCTTTCTGAGAACAAAAGCTGGGTCTCATTCGAGTTTGCCAGTCCTGTAAATGTTTCAGCGGGCAAATACTGGATAGTATGGTCCCTTACCTCAGGAGCAAGCGGGGAAGTGTGCAGTTCTATTAAGCTGGGCAATCATGTAAACGGGATCGATGATACCAGATTATGCACCGGGAGCAGCGAGTGGTGGGCATGGTCGATGACTGGAGCGATGCTTAATCATGATATGAATTTCAGGGTCCTTGGCGGCCGGGTTCAGGAAACCACATCAACCAGAGTTAGTGCTCCGGCCACAGGGGTTACGTCAACTCGTTACGAAGTAACCGTTGACGTTAATGATTCAAGTAATGAGCCTCTTATAGGATGGGCGCCTATAACTCTCGAGGCCCCTGACGGCGGAACATTTGATAACAGCAGTCTTACATTAGAATATGGTGACGCCAATACGGTCTGGAAATCACCGTCAACATCGGGATGGTATGAGATCAAGGCTCAATTCGATGCTTATACTCCCGACGGCAGCGGTGTAGATTATGGCGACAGCAATGACAGTGTAATGATATATATATCGCCTCAAAACCGTTGGACATCTACCAGGCAAACTGTGGACAATACCTATATCAGGACAAGAGAGACGATAGATGTTAATGTGATAGTAATTGACAGTTGTAATGTAGCAGTTGGGGACGGCGAAGTAACTTTTTGTACCTTGCCCAAGTCGGGAAGCTTTTCGCCTAATCCTGTCAGTGTGGATAGTCTCGGCCGGGCTGAGACAACATGGTTGGCAGGTGATGGTGTGGGCGATTTTAATATAGTGGCAAGTTATTCCTGTGCTCCTGGTGCCTCAATTATTTATGGAGGCAGTGACGACTCGGATGTTGTGTCTGTGGACTATATGGATGTAAATACAACCACAACCATAGAAGTGTCGCCTGGTTATCCTTATGTTGGATTCGAGCCTTACGTGATTATTAAAGTTAGGGACCAATGGGGAAATCTGGTGCCCGGCGGGTCGGTACAATTACCGACAACGATTCCAGCATATGGAACGTTCAGGGCCACGAATATAAATCTAATGGGAGGAATGTGCTATACCAAATGGGGAATTCCTTCAAGTCTGCCGATATCAAATCCTGTAACGGTAAGTGCGATTTACCAGGATGGGTATACTGCCGGCGGGAAAAGATATAAAACCAGTCTTGGCAATACGACGGCAAAGATAATAAAGGACTCAGACAGCGGCGGCAGCGGCGAACTATCCTGGATGATCGAATGGATTACCAGCTATCCCTGGCCGGAGGACGATTTGAAGAATACAGATGACGATGCAAAAGGTTTTAAAGATACTCTACAGGGCTATACCGGAAGGGAGTTTTCCAACAGCAATGCATGGGAAGACCATATGAAGGGAAATATCTTCGGCCAGGAAGAAGATTTTATGGACGTGCATGATGTTACGTATTTTTCAGGTCATGGCGGAAAGGATATTCTGGAGTTTGCCACGTGGCACGATAACTTATATCTTAATCACGATGACTCTTATGACGACTGGGGTGATAAAGATGCAGAATGGGCAATGTTCGCAGCGTGTCATACTATGTCACATGCGAGTTACTGGGCAAGCACTATGGACGGACTGCACCTTATATGCGGTTTCATAACAGAAATGGGCGACAGCGCAAAACACGGCAGGATATTCGGTAATTTCCTGAGAAAACAGAATGTCTGGGACAGTCCGCACAGAATTTCTCAGTCATGGTTTCTGGCGAGCAATCAAAGCCAGTCAGCCGAGAAAAAAATGCGGGTTGTCGGCGAAAATGAGGCGATGTTCGCTGATTATATCTGGTCGCATGGATATGTATCAGATGACCCTTCGCCTAATAACAGCCATCATACCGTAACTTATGATGTTAATAAGCCGACCTGGCCGACTGCTAATGCCGGCTCATATACAACCAATGCGATTGTTGGTGTGCCCTTTCAGCTTAACGGTTCCGGTACAACAGGGCTCAGTTTTGGCAGCGAGGTATTCTTTGTATGGGATATGGATACCAGCGTAGATACTGACCCTAATGACTGGGACAATGCGTATGGTAATGGAAATGATGACGACGGTGATGCATGGGGAGTCCGTCCGCAATGGGTGTTTACAACTGCAAAAAATTATACTATCCGACTTATGGTAATTGATGATGACTGGCATGTAAATTCATCTACTGCCAGTGTTACCGTTGTTGATCCGCCTATGGGTATGATCAATGATATGGAAAAGAAAAGCACCTCAAGCGGCGGTGTTGTAATAATTGATGCTTATGATGCTAATAATTTGCCGACAGAATGGTGGATGCAGACTTATAGTATGTCTGATGACAGTAACAACTTCGAAGAGATGATAAATGTTGGCGACTCTGTCCAGATGGATTCTTCCATATTCGGTACCGATGAGCTCGGCAATTATACCACCTTTGACGGTGATAATGAGCTGATAGTAAATGCACACAGCGGCGGTGTAATGTATATCAATAAGGCCAAGGCCTTTATTGAGCCTAATACATTACCGATGACAATGCCGCCGAACCCGGTTGGTATTGCCAGTGATTTTCTCAGCGGCCACGGCGTTAATCCTATGAATTCAGTCCTTTCCAGAGCTATTAATATCTGCGCCGAAGATGCAAATGATGACAGCCGAAAAGTTACCAGCAGGACACCGTTTCAGACGCTCGTTGAATACCAGCGGCAATTGGAGTCGATGGGCAGCTATTATCCTGTTGTCGGGCCGGGCGGCAAGATGAGTGTCCTGGTAGATTCAGATGAGTCGGTTGTAATGTATATGAAAAGCTGCAGAGAGCTTGATATGGCCGGCGAAGTAGAACTGTCATACAGGCCGGACCAGGCTGTTATTGATTTTCATAGTCTGGGCACAGAGGCATTGCTGCCGGATTATAGACTGCCCGCCGGCTGTGAGAGAATAAGAATTGATGATGTCAGTATTGGGTATTACGAGAGCGATTTTGTTACTTATCAGGCATCCGTATTGCCGGTGTATATTTTCGATGTTACCTGTGAAACCGATAAAGGCGCTTTAAGGAGTCAATTGTATATGTCGGCTATCAGGGCTCCGATGGATATAGATATTCAATCGCCTTTGCCTGATACGCAGGTGAATTACGGCGATCCTGTTACCTTTGCCGGTACGGTATTGTCAGGCGGCAGTGCTCCTTACACTTACCGATGGGAATCTGATGTTAAGGGCCTGCTGTCAACTGATTACGAATTTACTACATCTTCGCTGCTTGTGAATTATCAAAGCAGTGATGGTATTTGTGAAAACCTGCCTCATACTATTTCATTTACGGTAACGGATGATTACGGATTTGAGACTACTGAATATGTAAAGATAACGGTAGAGGGACTATGCTCCGATTTTGACCGCGACGGCGATGTAGATTTTGAAGACTTTGCGGAGTTCGCTCTTTCATGGTTAGTAGGGCCGGGGCAGGCAGGGTACAATGAAAAAACAGACTTCGATAAGAACAATGTGACCAATGCCTCCGATTTGTACATTTTCACCGACGAATGGCTGTCAGGTCAGTAAAAATTTGACTTATTGAGCCTGGGGTGATAAAGGGCCGGGGACAAAGTCGGCTTTTACTGCGCCTTTGTCACACATTTTTTTGACCAGTTCAGCTATTTGAGAATAAGGTATGCCCAGGCCTGCCCGCTTTTTTTCGTCTTTCGGAGCGGGGTCATCGCCCAGAGTTCTGATCAAATCGGTCAGTCTGAAACTGGTTTTCAACGGACCTACCAGTTCCCCGGTTATCGGGTGTTTGCACATTGCCGAGATACGTTTTTCGTCCGGCAGGGCGTTGATTATGATATGGCCGTTGTCTGATTCGATAAAGATATCTTCCTGGCAGATTATCGGCGCACCAAATAATACAATTCTTGGCTCATCCTTTCTTGAGACGAATATGGCTTTAGGAGAGATATGAATTATCTGGTCTATATAGAAATCCTGTGCTACGGCAGTTCTTATAATTGACGGGTCGTTGTACCTTTGCAAATATTCATAGGCGGCATATCTTACGTCAAAATCATCGTCACGTACGATCCTGTTCATCAGTGCGATTATATCCTGTTTTTTTCCTCTGCTCGCAAGGGTTTTAATGGCATCTATTCGCACTATAGAAGTTGTGTCCTGGGCAAATTCTCTCAGTGATTTTAATGCTCTGAGGTCGCCGATGTTAAAAAGGCATTTTGCGGCATAAAATCTTGTCATAATATCAGAACTTTCAAGCAGAGGCAGAAGTTTGATGATTACCGGTTTACCGATAGCTTCGAGGCCGGTCTCATATTTTTCTTTTGCCGGATCGTTTTTCAGTTTTTCGATGAGTTCATTTATCTGCCTTTCCTCGGAAACAGCGCTTGAGGTTATGTAAAGCGACCTTATCAGCTCGATAAACCTTTCTTTTCTGTCCTTAAATTCGTGTGGGAGGGACAGGTAAAGGATACCTTCTGAAACAGCATTGGTGGTATCCCTGCCGAAACGCTCGTTTATTCGGTTACGTATGATTGCGGCAAGGCGATAGTTCGGTTTGAAAAGTGCGAGCGTAAGCTGATGATTTTCAATGACTTTACCTCCGCCCAGAATAAGTCCTTTGCGAAGGTCGGGGTTATCCTGGCTGATAGTATCAATGTAAACAGCGCCGGCGGCAACGGCGAGAATCTTGGAAGTACCGGCAATTATCTGGCTCTGTGTGGTGAACTTTAAATCAGTAGTATAAAGCCTGCCTCCTTTGAGAGAAGTTGTTTGTGTATTTGGCAGAGCTGTAACGGTAATGTCAAAAGATTCGTCGGCTGCTGCACCAGGCGGTATCGAACCTTCGACGAGAACAATAGCGGTATCTCTGCTGTTTATCATCATATCCGGATTTACCGATACTCTCTTGCCGAGTTGAGCTATAATATATTGCCTCAGATAATCTCTGACCATAGGCGGGCATTCGGAAGAGCCGGTATTGTTGAGGCCTACAACAATGCCTATACCTTTGACAGGAATAGGACTAAAGGCCACCAGGTCGGCAAGCTGGCCGATAGTATTATCAATCTGAGCAGGCGAGTCAGATTCGAGGGATTTGTCGGTATTTTTCTGCTGTTCATCACAGCCGACGACGAAGAGCATTAAAACCGCCACTGTTAAAATTTCATAAATCCGTGTTTTCATGTTCGGTCACCTTAAATTATACAGATACTGCCGGAAGAAGATGATATTATCTAAAAGCAGGACAGTCAAGAAATTATATAATTGCCGACATACGATAATTGATGCGTAAGGATCAGATTGTGCTGGTGTGAATTTAGAGGAAATTTTTGATAATTCCAGCCGAATGTATAGCTACCACCATTAAATAGTCCAAATCGCTGAGGCTATAGTGTTTATGTACCATGGCATTATCTACATATAACACACCGAAACAGCCTTTTGTGGTTTTGATGCTCGCTATCATGGCAGAGCGTATCCTCTCTTTTGCTTCGATTTCTGCTGAGACTTGTGGAAGGACCAGCGACTGGCCTCTTTGGAAAGTCTGTGTAATTCTCTCATTCAGCATTATGTCATTTAGTTCCACAGGTTGTCCATCGCGTCTTTTGCCGAACTGGAAGGTTATTGGTCCGGTTTTTTGGCTTCTCAGGCCGCACCATACCCGAAAAGCAGTAAACTGCTGGATAGATGTATCGATTATAGTTTTCACCAGTTCGTCAAGGTCTTTGGCCTTGCCGAAGGACTCAACAGCCTGGGCAAAATCTGTTAGTCTTCTTGCGGCTAATCTCATTGCTGGGGCATGCTCACGGTCCGGCTTTCTTACAACTACTTCGTCACGAGGTGTTGACAGAGTTGCTGCTTCTGCTACTCCTACTCCTGAGGTTTCGTCTTCTTCTTCGTCTTCTTCTTCCTCAAGTGCAGGCTGATCTAAAGGAACCGTTTCTGCGCCGGCAGCATCAAACTTGTCATCTATCTCGTCTTCGCCAAGCAACTCGATCTCTATAGTAAAATCAGCTATCTGTACTACATCGCCGCTTTTGATCTTGGCTTTATGTATGGCCTCACAGTTCAGATATGTCTTATTGGCTGAATCCAGATCTTCAATGGTCCACTTGCCGCTCTTGAGGTCTATCATCGCGTGCTGACGGGATATAGCCATATCGGGCAGAACGACATCAACATCCGGCTTTCTGCCGATATAAATAGGGGTAGTATCGAGTGTAAGCTCATTTACAGCTTTGTAGTTACGTTTCACCGTCAGATGTATCGATTTTGGCATAGTCAGGCCCTTTGCTAAAATAACAAAAACATCCTATACCATCACAATACCATAATTCAGACCGAAATGCAACCGTTTTAATGGCGATATTTAGCTAAAAATAGAGGGTTTGTCCTGATGAAGACCTGATAAGGCGACAAATCTGACAGCCATTATCTGAGCAAACAGGGATACAAATTGCACTACGATGTTAAGCAGAGGCCTGATCAGGTGTTGGCAGGATATCTGTTCTGAGCATCTTGTCGGGCCTGGAAAGAATAACGGCAGGAATATCCAGATAAGAGAAACTGCTAATAACGGCCTGGCCTTTAGTAATTTGATTTGCCGTATAAGGCTAAAACTTTTAAAAAGTTCGCAATCCAGAACAATTATTATTGCCGGGGCCAATACAATTGGTTTGATAAATAATAATCGTGCAACAACTGGAGCTGCTCTATGAAGATATATCACCTGGTTTATATCTGTAAATAATTTAGAGATATGACCGGTAAGATACGATGCAAATATAAGGAGGGCTGCATATAAAATATAAAATCTTAAAAGTCTTGAGAAAAAATGTTTACCTGCTTTTGTAAGGTTTGAAATTGATTGGCGTTTTTTCTGCTCA
>JAFGGI010000003.1 GCA_016930635.1 Sedimentisphaerales bacterium
GTTGTGGGTGCATATATCATTTTCAGGAAACCCCCTCCATCACTGTCGGGGCTCTGTTTCGCCGGTATATAAAACCCCGTCATGCGGAGATGGCGGGGCTAAACGATAATAACAACCCGCCGTGAAACGGCGGGCTAAATATCGCCGCCGTGCCGGCGGCGGCTAAACAACCCCCGACCACAGGGGTCGGGGCTAACCGCGTTGTGGGTGTACATATCATTTTCAGGAAACCGGCAGGATAAACCTGGGGCTAACCGAGAACCCCCTTATCCGCCATAATTAAAAAAAGCTGGTAAAGGCAGATTAATTGACTACAATATGCGGCCTAATGAGATTTATTCTTATTGATAAGATAGTTAAAATAGAGCCTGGTAAAGAGATAATCAGCGTTAAAAACGTATCTTTGAGCGAGGAATATCTGGCGGACCATTTTCCGACTTTTCCGGTTTTGCCGGGGGTTTTTCTGCTTCAGGGGCTGATAGAATCTGCCAGTTGGCTGGTTCGTGAGACGGAAAATTTTGCCCATAGTATGGTATTGCTTGAGCAGGCGAAAAATGTAAAATATAAGAGCTTTGCCGGGCCCGGCTCAACTATTGAGTACACTGTGACGGCAAAGAGTATAGAAGAAAATGCAAGTTCGTTTTCGGGTAAAGGCAGCTGCAACGGTGAGGCTATCGTTGAGGCGAGATTCAGCTTGAGGCATTTTAATCTTGCTGAGAAAGAAGCCAGGCTGGCTGTTGAAGATGCCTACATAATAAATAAATTAAAAGAACGTTATAAAATTTTAGCAACCGGCATTAATGCAACTTAATTTAAAATTATGGAGTGCCTACGGCACGAAATTTTTATTTTTTTATTCGGATTAACCTTGTAACAAGAAGAAATGTAGTTTTTTATGGAGGCCTAACATATGGCTATGACGCGGGATGAGATTTTAAAGGAAATTCAAGAGGTACTGGTTGACGCTCTCGGCGTTGATGATGATGAAGTTACACCGGATGCGACTTTAATGGCAGATTTGGGCGCAGAGAGTATAGATTTTCTCGATATAGTCTTCCGTATGGAAAAAGCTTTCGGGTTGAAGATTCCGCGTGAGGACCTGTTTCCTGCTGAAAGTCTTTTGAGCAATACAGAATATATCAGTGACGGCAAACTTACCGAAAAAGGTGTGGCAGAGCTGCAGGCACGTATGCCGCATACAGACCTTTCCGGATTTGCTGCTAATCCTGAAATCAATAAGATCGGCGATCTGTTTACCGTCGAAACATTAGTGAATTTCATCGACAGCAAATTAAACGCGGCAGCATAACATGGAATTAATCGGTGCGATGGATCTGGATTGATAAGTTTATTGAATTCAACAGCGGCTCAAATGCCGTGGCCATAAAAAATGTAACTATGGCAGAGGAGCATCTGGGCGACAATTTTCCCGGTTTCCCGATTATGCCCGAATGTTTGATGATCGAGGCAATGGCCCAGACGGCAGGTATTCTCGTAGGCGAGGCCGGCGGGTATAAGGAGAAGGTAATCCTTGCAAAAATTAATAAGGCTGTGTTCCACAATTATGTCCGGCCTGGGGATACGATAAAACTTCACGCTAATATAGAATCAATTGCTGCTGAGGCTGCTTCGACGAAAGGTAAGATAACCCGTGAAGATGAAACTATAGCAGAAATAGATTTGATGTTCAGTCATATCGATAAGAACCTGGCGGGCAAGGAATTCCCGGAAGAAAATTTTGTATTTACTGATCTGTTCGGTATCGTGCTCAGGGCTTCGGGTATCGACGCACCGGCTTTGGGGAAATCCAAATGACTGAGCAGATGCCGGTAATTACAGGACTGGGGGCAATTACGCCGCTTGGTCTAAGTTATAAAGACCTTTGGCAGGGATTGTGCGATGGCAAGTGCGGGATAGATAGAATCACAGCATTTGATCCTGCCGGTTTTACCTGTCAGATTGCGGGCCAGGTACCGGAGTTTAAAATTCGTGATTATGTTCCCAAGTCGATGCGTAAAACAACAAAGCTGATGTCGCGGGATATCGAGCTTGCCGTTGTTGCAGCCGATGAGGCATTTAAAGATGCGGGGCTGACGACTAAAGCAATCGATGAAGCAAATATCACTATCAATCCGGAAAGAACCGCGATAATTTTCGGAGCGGGTCTGATAAGCTGTGATCTGGTCGAACTTGCCCCTGCTGTTGCGAAGAGTATCACGGACGGCAAATTCGATATAAAAAAATGGGGTGCAGAGGGTATAGAACACCTGACGCCTTTGTGGCTGCTCAAGTATCTGCCTAATATGCCGGCCTGTCATGTTGGTATAATCCACGATATTCAGGGGCCGAGCAATTCGATAACCTGCGCTGAGGCGGCCAGTCAGCTTGCTATCGGCGAAGCTTTGCAGATAATTGTTCGAGGCAGTGCGGATGTTGCACTTGCGGGCGGCGGAGAGGCAAAGGTCAATCCGCTTATTATGCTAAGACAGTGTCTTAATAAAAGAGCCGCAACAGAATATAACGATAATCCGAAAGACGGATGCAGGCCTTTCGATGCTGATGCGAAGGGGTCGGTATTCGGAGAGGCTGCGGGGTGCCTGGTATTAGAGCGGCTGGAAAATGCAAAACAACGCAGCGCGAAAGTCCATGCTCAAATTGCTGGTGCCGGGGCAAGCTGCAGCATAAATGCACAATATGAACATCTCGAACCTGATGGAAAAGGTGTTCAATACGCGATCGAGTCGGCTCTTGAACAGGCAAAGATAAAACCTGAACAGCTCGATTTGATAATTCCGCACGGCACAGGTATACCACAAGATGATATTGCAGAGGCACGAGGGATAAGAGGCGCTCTTGGCAGTGCTGTGGATAAAATTCCGGTTTTCCCAACGAAGAGTATGATAAGCAATACCGGTGCGGCAGGCGGCGCTATCGATGTTATTACGGCGTGCTGTGCGATTAAAGATGGAATTATTCCAGCCGCCAAAAACTGTGACAATATAAATAAAGACTGCAAGCTGAATATCTCCGGCAAAAAGGTCAATAAAGAGATCAATTACGTTCTGTGCTGCAGTTATACATACGGCGGCCAAACGGCAGCAATTATATTGAAGAATGAAAATTGAAGATTGACAAACTAAGTAATATCGGTGTGGTTATCGGTATCGGTAACGTCACGTTGGCCGGTATCGGTTTCGGTAATGTTGCTCATATCAAGGCACGTAACGTTACCATTACCTATACCGAAAACGAAAACCTTTAATACTTTGGTATAATTTTATTGGTGTAATTTGTGATTGATAAAACAAAACAACGTGTTGTAATAACAGGAATGGGCATTGTCTGTCCGCTCGGCAATGATGTTGCGACGATGTGGGATGGTATTTTGAACTGCCGAAATGAGACAGATATGACCACTATCTTCGATGCATCCGGTTTTCCGACAAAATTCAGCTCGGAAGTTAAGAATTACGATATCACAAAATATATAAAGAATCCTGAGCTGCATAAAGACGGCAACCGGCATTGTAAATTTGCAATTGGCGCAGCGGCCCAAGCGTGCAGGCAAGCAAAAATAGATATAGAGACTTCAACTCCGCAGGATGGTATCGACCGCAGAAGATTAGGTATATATTTCGGGTCAGGTGAAAGCTCTGTCGATAACGAGAATTTCTTCGGTGCCATTGCTGAAGGCTGGGACGATGAGAAGGGCCAGATGGACTGGAAGAAATGGGCCTCTGCAGCCTTTGGTAAAATGCAGGCTTGCTATGAGCTTGAGCAGGAATCGAATATGCCTGCCGCTCATGTGGCGATGCTTGCCGGGGCGCGAGGGGCATCGAGGAGCTGTCTTACCGCATGTGCGGCAAGTACGCAGGCGATCGGCGAGGCGTTTAAGATGATACAGTCAGGTGCGGTTGATGTTGTCATCGCAGGCGGTGCACATTCGATGATACATCCGCTGGGTGTTACGGGGTTTAACCGTCTTACCGCCCTTTCGACGAGAAACGATAGTCCAAAGACGGCATCAAGACCGTTCAGCGCGAGCAGAGATGGTTTTGTTCTCGGCGAAGGCGCTGCGATGGTCATTTTAGAGACGCTCGAATCAGCAAAGAAGCGAGGCGTTGAAATTCTCGCTGAGATAATCGGCTATGGCAGCAGTAATGACGCCTTTCGCGTAACCGATATGCATGAAGAGGCTCGCGGTGCAGTCCAGGCGATAGAGGCGGCTTTGAAAGACGCAAAACTGTCCTATAAAGATATAGACTATGTAAGTACGCACGGCACGAGTACGGGGGAAAATGACTCTATCGAGACGGTGGCATTGAAAAAGGTCTTCAAGGAAGAGGCTAAAAATACGCCTGTAAGCAGCGTAAAGAGTATGTTAGGGCATTTAATCGGTGCTGCAGGGGCGGCAGAATTAATTACCTGTGTCCTTGCGATTCGTGATAATATATTACCGCCGACGATCAACTTAAATGAGCCTGATCCGAGCCTTGATCTGGACTATGTGCCGCTCAAGCCGCGGAAGGCAAAAGTCGATATAGCTATAAACGAGTCTTTCGGCTTCGGCGGCCAGAATAATGTTGTTATTGTAAGACGATTTGAAAATTAACCACGAATGAACACGAATTAACAAAGAGCTTTATTTTTATGATAGAATCAATAAAGAGACAGCAAAGGGTATCAGGTGATCAGGAAATCAGGGTGCAGGATACCAGAAAATCAGAATATCAGGAAAAACCTGTAGCAGAGATGAACCCAACAAAGACGCAAAAAAGGGTATCAGGTGATCAGGAAATCAGGGTGCAGGATACCAGAAAATCAGAATATCAGGAGAAATCCGTAGCAGGTTTTGAGAAGCTCTGGGTGTGGCAAAAATCATATAAACTTATGCAGGAAATCCATAAGTTTTGCAAGCAATTGCCGAGAGAAGAAAAGTTCAGATTAAAAGACCAGATCGAACGTAGTTCATCCTCAGTATGCGATAATATAGCTGAAGGATATACGGCATATTACTATAATGAAAAGATAAAGGGATTTAACATATCAAGAAAAGAAGCTGGAGAGAAACAAAATCATATACGCAAAATATCAGGTAAAGGCTATTTGGATTCTGATTTGGCACAGAAGTGGGTAGAAGCATATGAAGAAGTGATTCGGGGCATTAATGGCTATAATCGTTATATTAGAGAGAAAAAAGGTGCAAAAAAATAAAACATCCTGTTGTCCGGATATCCTGATATCCACTACCTGATATCCTGATAATCTGATATACTAACCTGGAAACAAATTATGATAGATATAAAAGAAATTCGCGAAAATCCTGAAAAGTTCAAGAAAGCCTGTCAGGCGAAACATTTCGATGTGGATATTGACAAGCTGCTTGAGATCGATGCGAAGAGGCGCAAGGTAGAAGCTCGTTTGCAGGAAATTACTACAGAAAAAAATGCCTTAGGCAAATCTATCCCCAAATTAACAGGCGAAGAGAAAAAATCTGCATTAGATAAATTAAAACAACTTAAGGAAGACGAGGCTGAAGCCCGTCGTACATATACCCCTGTTGATGGGACAGAACTTGAGATTCTCATGCGTCAAGTCCCCCAGCCACCTGATGAAGATGTACCAGAGGGTAAGGACGATACGGAAAATGTCGAGATGTCCAAATGGGGCGATATCCGCAAGTTCGATTTCGAGCCGAAGGACCATATCCAGCTCGGACTGGGGCTTGACATAATTGATATTGAAAGAGCGGTTAAGCTGGCAGGGACGAGGAATTACTTTTTGAAAGGTGCAGGTGCAATGCTGCACTGGGCGGTTCTTCGCTTCGCGATGGATTTTATGGTCAAAAAAGGTTACGTGCCTTTTTCGGTTCCGATGCTTATGCGAAATGAGGCAATGACGGGGACCGGTTATTATCCCGGCGCTGAAGAGCAGACCTATCTGATGGAGCGGGATGAGCTGAATCTGGCAGGTACTGCGGAGGTGCCTTTGACTGCCTATTTTATGAATGAAATTGTATTGCAGGAGAAATTACCCTATAAATTTGTGGGGTTGAGTACCTGTTATCGCAGGGAGGCAGGAGCTGCGGGGAAAGATACCTACGGCCTTTACAGGATTCACCAGTTCGATAAGGTAGAGCAGGTAATAATCTGTGAAAATGATAACGAGGCAAGTGCGAAATTCCACGAAGAGATACAGGCCAATGCTGAAGCTGTGATGCAGGGGCTGGAACTGCCCTACCGTGTTGTAAAGGTCTGCACAGGAGATTTAGGGCGCGGCCAGGCGAAAAAATATGATATCGAGGCGTGGATGCCGTCACGGAACAGCTTCGGTGAGACACACAGCGCAAGTAAATTTTATGATTTTCAGGCAAGAAGAATGAATTTGAGATACAAAGACGGCAAGACCAAAAAGAATCTGTTCTGCCATACGCTTAATGATACTGTTATTGCTTCGCCGCGAATACTGATACCAATTCTGGAGCTTAATCAGAACAAGGACGGCTCGGTCAATATACCAAAGGTTTTGCAGCCTTATATGGATGGTATGAAAGTAATTAAGCCTGGATAAATATTAACTTTATTTCAGGAATGTGATGAAAAGAGACGGAGAGGGTAAAATACTTAAGTCGGCTGTACATACTTTTCTATTATGTCTGATAGTTACTGCATCGGCACAGGTATGTAATGGCCGAACAGGTAAAAATAATCTGCCTGCAAGTTTTTCACATCGCGTTAAATCCATCGAAGCAGTGGATGTAATTGTAACCGAAGATATAGATTTAACGGCGGTACGTCTTGAGGATAAAAAAAGGAAACGCGAGGGAGGGCCGGAGCGTTTTGCGATGCGGCAAAACGTTCAGGTCAATACTGAAACTGACGGAACGTGGGAGCAAATCGATTCTCGAACAAAATTATGGAGATTTCATATTGTCGCACCGCAGGCTAAAACATTAAGTCTTGGATTTACGAGCTATCAAATGCCCGCAGGGGGAAAATTATTTATTTACTCTGCTGACGGTGAGAAAATACTCGGGCCATATACTAAAAAGCATAATGCCCGGCACCGTCAGTTATGGACTCCGATAATATCTTCTGATGATATTTTGGTCGAATTGACTATAGGCATAGATGAGATAGACAATCTCGAACTTACATTAGGTGCGGTCAATTACGGCTATGAAATTACACCTGTAACGACAAGCGGGATAGGAGATTCCGCTTATTGTGAGATAGATGTCGTCTGTCCGGAAGGTGCCGGCTGGGAGGACCAGATACGCAGCGTCGGGCTTTACCAGATGACACGGTCAGACGGTTCGTACTGGTGCGTGGGAGGTTTGATAAATAATACTGCCGAAGATGAGACGCCATATTTTCTTACAGCATTTCACTGTATTGATGAAGAAGAAGACGGGGTTCTGGCGGATCCTAACGGCGTAGCGGCTTCAATGGTTATATACTGGAATTTTCAGGCTCAGACGTGCGGCGGGGATATCAGCGGGCCGAACCAGATACAAACAGGGGCATACTTTTGCAGTGCGTATTATCCAAGCGATTTTGCTTTGGTAGAGCTTGATGAGGCACCTGTCCCGGATGCTAATGTTTACTATGCCGGCTGGGACAGGAACAATGTCGCACCTGCCAGCGGCGTCGCTATTCATCATCCGAAAGCTGACCTGAAGAAGATAAGTTTTGAAAATCATTCGCCGGATATTGCCTCATATCTGTGCAATCCCGGCGATCCATGTGCAATACCTGGAGACGGGACACATCTTTGTTTGTGGCATTGGGAAGACGGTTCTATCGAGCCGGGCTCTTCGGGGTGTCCTTTGTTCGATCCGAATAAACGGGTAGTGGGACAGTGTCATGGAGGATTGCCGTTCGCAGATTTTTGCGACGAAAACGGAGGAGCACCCACCTGGTTCGGATTCTTTTATAAGTCATGGACCGGCGGAGGAACGATTGAGAGCCGTTTAAGCGACTGGCTCGATCCGATCGCGACAGGGCAAACAACACTGGACGGCAAAGATGCGTATTTATGCACAATCACAGGAGATTTTGATTGCGATAAGGATGTCGACTTTTTAGACTTGCTCATTCTTGCAGACCAGTGGCGAAGCGAGCCGGGAGAACCATCTGCAGATATAGCACCAGAAACGCCTGACGGTATAGTGAATATGCTTGACCTGGATGTATTCGCCCAGAATTGGCTTGAGGATAGTGCGCCATAATATATTGAAACACTGTGGATAGTATAGACCGGAAAATCAAGGAGTTCCAAAATCAGCTAACCGACGAAACTTTTCTGCCTCAAAAAATCGCATCAATTTATCCTGCAGCTTTGGGCGCTATCGGCCTGATTACCGGCCTTGTTTTACAATTCTACTTCAAACTGCCTTTAGTCATTTATATTTCCATTCTGGCTATATGCACGGCTGGGCAAGTTATCCAGATACTTTTAAAAAAAATCTCAATAAATCTAACCTTTGTTGTTATTTTTTTCTGTTTTTTATCACTCGGTTCTATCAGGCTGATAAAATACAACAGGTACGGACCGAAAGATATTCGTAATATTGCCGCTGAAGATTTTACCTTTGCTCATATAAGGGTTCGAATCATTTCCGACCCTAAAATTGTAACTGCAGATGAGGATGACTGGTTATTTGCAGGATTTTCACATTCCTTCCCTTATACAACCTTTTACGCAAAAGTTACTGATATAAAAACTAACGAAGGCTGGACAGAAGCGGCCGGCAAAATAAAATTTTATATTTCCGGAGATGTAAATAATTTAAATATCAACGATACGTTTCAGGCATTTTGTAAATTACAAAAATTTTATCCGCCGGAAAACCCCGGTCAGTTTGAAACTGCTCGATATATGAAGCGCAATGGTGTTTTTCTGGCGGCTACTCTTAAATCTTCAGATGCCATAACAATGTTTGACAGCAAAGAGGAGATATCAAAATCATTATTTAATGCAGCAAGGGCAAAATTGCGCCAGCTTGCAACTATTGCCCTGGGCGATGATGCCGAACCCGGTGATTCTTACGGTCTGGTTGCAGCATTACTGCTGGGCGAGCGGGGGAAAATCAGCCCGGAACTTTATGACGCTTTTATAACAACAGGCCTTGCACATCTTATCAGTCTTTCGGGCCTGCATGTCGGTATCATAGCAGCTTTTGCCTGGTGGCTGGCAAAAAAGTGCGGCCTTTTGCACAGGGGCCGAGCCATTGTTGCTGTCTTTGTGATAATTATATTTTTACTTACAGTTCCTGCCCGGACACCAACGCTTCGAGCGGGGATAATGTTTATCATTCTCTGCTTCGGTCGAATATTAGACCGTCCGGCAAAAGCCTTTAATAACCTGGCTATTGCAGCCATCGTAATCCTGCTTATAAGGCCAATGGATTTTTTAAGCCCGGGCTTTCAACTTTCTTTTAGTGCGGTTATTGGCATAATCTTATTCAGCACTTCGTTTTTTAACTTTCTTTTCGGGCCTTTCGGCAGCTTGAACAGAAATTATATTTATACAACCCTGCAGACAATACTTGGAGTTTTTTCTATTGGATGTGCTGCCTGGCTGGCAACAGCACCGATACTTGCCTGGCATTTTTATCAATTTCAGCCTTTTACCGTTATCTGGACTATTCCTGCGTTCTTTCTTGTTGCAGCTATTCTTATTCTCGGCGTATTTAAAATCATATTTGCTGCTTTACTGCCGACGTTAGCCGCTGGTTTTGGTTTCGTGACAGAGTTTACCGCCGGTGTGCTTTCATCGCTTGTCATATTATTTGCCAAAGTACCGTTTTCTCATATAACCATCGGCAAGCCTTGTGTTTCTGTAATACTGGCTTTTTATATATTGATCTTACTATGGCGATTTTGCCCATTTAGAAGGCCTGTTAGAAATCTCATATATCCAGCTGCAATAATACTTTTGATTGTCTTTGGGCTTTTTGTAAGACATATTAGAAATTCGGATAATCTGCAACTGACTATTCTATCCGTCGGTCACGGGCAGGCTGTTGTCGGCCAACTGGGCAGCGGAAAGAATATAATTATAGATGCAGGTTCAATATCAAAAAATGATGTCGGTGATAGAATCGTAAATCCATTTTTCGATTACGCCGGGCTTGATGAAATTAATACTATCTTTATAAGCCATGACGATATCGACCACTATAACGGTGTACCGGAGATACTTAAAAAACACAACTGTGAAAATATCTTTACAACCCCGCGATTTATTCAGAATATAAGCCAGTCGAATACCGCTTCTTTGTTCAATGACTTTCTCAAATCGAAAAATCTGTCTTTAGTCGAGATGCCTGAAAAAATCCTGTTCGATAAAACCACAATCACACTGTTATGGCCTAAAAATATACCGGCCCAAGAGATTTCGTCAGACAACGAATCTTCTCTTGTGCTTTTGGTTGAATATGCAGGCAGAAAAATCATGTTTTGCAGCGATATAACTAAAAACGTACAAGAGAAGCTTATAGAAGAAAATCCTCAATTAGATATTGATATAATGACAACCCCACATCATGGTTCAGCGAGGAATATCGAGCCGGATTTCTTGAGCCACTTCAAACCGGAGATACTGATAACAAGCTGTTCAGCGTCCAGGCTCGGCGGCACAAGCAAGGCAATCGCAAATTTTGAGCAAAGCTATTATACCCCTAAAGACGGTACTGTAACCGTTCTGATAAACCGTAATGGGCAAATAAAAGTGCAGACATTCAAATAAGTTATTTGTTTGACAAAGCTTTTTTGAATTCGGTGAGGATATTATTTTTGGCATTTTCAAGCGGGCCTTTTAGATTTACACCCGCTGCGACTTTATGTCCCCCGCCGCCGAACTTTTGGGCGATCTGTCGGACATCAACTGAACCGTTGCTTCGGAGTGAACATCTGAACCCGCCATCACTGAGCTCAACAAATAGTGCAGCAGCCTCGACAGAAGCTACACGCTGACACTCATTGACGAATTCTTCGGTATCCGTGCCGGTCGCGCCGGTGGCATCAAAATCTGAACGCATAATAATCTGCAGAGCGATTCTGCCGTCACTGTGAAGCTCGAGATTATCGAGCATCCTGGCAAGGAGTTTAAGTCTTGCGGGTGAATAGTTCTGGTACATCTTATGATAGATCCTGGAAGGTTTGGCTCCAAGTTCGATAAGGCTTGATGCGTTGCGCATCACCCGGGCATCGGTATTGTCAAATCTGAACCAGCCTGTATCGGTTGAGATGGCGATATAAAGAGCTTCTGCAATTTGGGGGGTGATTTCCCAATCGGCAGCCTTGAGCAGGTCAAATACTATTTCGCCGGTAGCTGCCGCGGTTGAATCGACAAGTTCAACCGTTCCGAGTCCGTCGCCGGAAATATGGTGGTCAATAACAAGTACAGGGATATTAGAATCCTTGAGCCATTTATCGAATTCGGTAAGTTGAACATAGCTGTTGGTATCGACTATCACTACAAGGTCGAACGAGCCAAACGAGCCGTTTTTGAGTTCTTCAAGTTTTACCTCGTTGCCGAGCACGGGTACTGGTTCGTCGAAAATAAATTCATACCACTGTGCAGGCGGGGAAAGCAGAATCGGCTTGGCACTTTTGCCGAGTTGGGAGGCGATTTGACACATACTTTTCATACACCCGACCGCATCGCCGTCTGGCCTGGTATGCGAAGTAACTATCCAGCTTGTCGATTTATTGATTAAATCAATAGCTTTCTTAAAATCATCGGCTGTTGTCATAACAATTCCATATATAAACCTTAATCTATTTTTTCTGCAAAGCCTTCATGAGAGACCGCAAAGTTCCTGATTTTAATTTTTCAGCTTTACCCGAGAAAGTAAATAATTTAAATCTCTTTTCATTATAAGTTGTAACTACCTGGCCCTGATGAATGGTGTAATCTGGCCCAAGCCAGCCAGATACATAAATAATACCCATAACCTTCCTCGGCCTATCACCCTTATTATCATACTCAACTCCAACAAAAGTTCCATATGAAAGAAAATAAATTTTATTAGGATCATTACTAATATCCAAACCTGCACGAGTTGCATCAGGTATAATATAGCCTTTAAATTCACCCTTCAGGTCAAGTTCCTTGGTTTTGTTAGGATCTGAATAGTAAGAGCCTAACCAGTCTCCCTCGATAGTATAATCAGAAAAAAACTCTAATATAATCGTTCCCCTTTTATCCTGCTCTTTAAAAAGTGTTGCACTTAATCCCAAATGCTCGGTGATCTTCGGCTGTTGCGGACTAAGTACTTCCTCCTCTTCTTTAGACAAATATTCCTGATAAGCTCTCCATTGCCGCCAGGGAGGATTTTTTAATTCCACGCCATCACATACTACTGGTCTGGAACCTTTCCATACTGTGCAATAAAGATACACGGCTATTAATACAGCAACCAGGAGCAATAATAACAGGACAAAACCTGAACGTTCATGATTTCGTTTTGTTCTGTAATCATTTCGCACTTTTTATCCTTTTGTCAAAACATATAAATCATTTTTTTTCATTAGATAAAATATTTTCTGTTTTTTTGCAATCGGCAGTGATTTGTTCTTTCAGTTTTTCTTCTGTTTCGAACCGTTGTTGGCCGCGGAGAAAATCGACAAAGTCCATCGCGAGGTATTTATCATATAAATCTTCTACCTTTTCATCGAGAATATGGGCTTCGATAAGCAGCGGATGGTCGGAAATAAATGTCTTTGCCCTGCCGAGACTGAAAACCGCAGGTATTTTCTCATCAGATGTGCAAAGCTCTTCAACACTTTGGGCAACAGAGACAAAACCCGCGTAAACACCTTCGGCAGGAACAACCTGCTGGTGCGGTTCGATATTAGCTGTCGGGAAACCGAGATGAGTACCTTTGCCGCGGCCTTTTATAACCTTGCCCATAAGACGGTAATTTCTGCCGAGAGTTTTGGCGGCATTAGCTGCATCACCAGCATGCAATAAATGGCGAATAAGCGTGCTTGAGACTTTTTCGGTGCTGCCGGAGAGCTTTACTTGTTGGGGGGCAACAATTATCACATCAAAGTTGCGATCTTTTCCAAGTGCGGCAAGTACTTCGGCGTTGCCGGAGCGACCGTAGCCGAAATGAAAATCATCACCTTCGATTACAGCCTTTGGCTTGACGGTTTTCATCAGAAAATCATCTACAAAATCGGCCGGCGACAAAGTCAAAAGTTTGTAGCTGTCTTTTACAACAATCAGATAATCAACACCAGCTGCTTCAAGCAAAGCAGCTTTTAACGGCAGAGGTGTAAGGACCTGGGGTTCTTTTTCAGGATGAAGGATAACAACCGGATGCGGGTCAAAGGTCATAGCAACGACAGGACCGACAGCAAGGCCGGCGGCAGAAGCGATTATTTTCCTGTGGCCCAGATGGACACCATCAAAGTTGCCTATAGTAAGACAGCAGCCTTTTATTTTGTCATCAATCTTTTCAAGTGTATCTATAATCTGCATATACGAAAATTAAAAATTAAAAGTTAAAATGCAAAATTGCGGAATCCACCTTCGGCGGATAACCTTTTTATACATTTAGATAACTTATTTACCAGAAGATAGTTAAAATATATACAAATCATTTATCGGCCAATTCAGGTCTTCCAAGCTTAAACAACGCAAAAGTTATTTTACGCCTATCCAGCGGTTCGGGCAAGCAGGAAAAAAAGAGGAGTTTTCTGTCGCAAATGCAGAATCTTTCTGATAAATTAGCCCTGATAATTATGGAAGATTAGAGTATGGTCCTGTTAAATCCTGATAAGCCGATATTCAGCAGTAATAACCCTCCTGTTCATGAAATCGTACATGCACAAACAGCTGCGATGGGAAAGGAACTGACGGCTGAACAATTCAAGCAGGCCTATGAGCGGATTCGTAATCTTTATGATCTGAAGGAAAGAATCTTTACCGAGGAAATCGAGGCTATTGCAGACGAAATTCTGCTCCAGCCCGAAATCGGCTGGGACCTTGTCTCGCTCAAAATCACCATAGGACCAAATGTTCTGCCGGGGGCAACCATAGTGCTGACCAGTCCGGACGGCCAAAGGGTTACATCCCAGGCGGCAGGTTTCAGCTCTACCGATGCGATATGCTCAGCTATCGCAGAGGCTACCGACATTAGAATATTTCTGAAGGACTTCGAATTTTACACAATAAGCAGCGGTTTAAAATCTCTCGGCCGGGCAATGATGACTACCGAATATCACAACAGGCAGGTCAGAACTACAGCCTGTTCGGTTGATATGCTCGAAGCAACTGCGAAAGCGTATCTTATTGCAATAAATATCGTGCTGGATAAAATTAATCAACAGCTGGAATAAAAGAGCCACAAAGGCACAAAGTCACAAAGTTCAAATAAGTTTATAAGTATATAATATAGAATATATGAAAAGTCTTAGGAAGTTATCAGAATTTAGATATGGATTATGAAGTATTTATCTGGCCAACAACTTTAATATGACTATAATTACAACAGAAGCAAAAACATAATATTTTTTTAGTGTCTTAGTGTCTTGGTGGCTACATATGACTTATCTTGCGGTTCCAATTTCAGGAAAAGATTTAGAAAGCTGTAAAGAGCAGATACAGGCTTCGGTAAAAGCCGGGGCACAGATGCTCGAGCTGCGGACAGATTACATCGAGTCTCTGAATACAGAAAAGCTGGCCCAGTTAATCGCCGATGCAAAGCAGACCGCCCTGCCGATAATCGTTACATGCAGAGACAGTGCCCAGGGCGGAATGAATAACTTAAGCAGCGACATTCGCAAAAAAATCCTGACGGAAGCGATAAAACTCGGCGCTGATCTTATCGATTGTGAATATGCAAATTTCATAAAAAAGGATTTCGCCGAGCGCATAAAGCAGGCACTTGCACAAAACAGTAAAACAAAACTGATACTTTCGGCACATAATTTTAAGGGACCGTTTAAAAACCTGAGCGGAACTTACGAAGAAATATTCACAGCCTGTCCCGATGCGATCGCCAAGACTGCATATCACGCCAAACATATAAATGATTGTTTCGAATCATTTGACATTATTGAAAAATACGGAAAGAAAGTTATCGCTTTGTGTATGGGGCCGAACGGCACTATCAGCAGAATCATCGCAAAAAAGCTGAGGGCGTTTCTGACTTTTGCCAGCATTGCCGATAAGGCGGCAACTGCAGCAGGTCAGTTAACAATAGAAGAAATGAAAACACGATATCGGTTCGACAAAATAAGTAATAAAACTGAATTTTTCGGTCTTATCGGCGACCCGGTAGGACATTCGATAGGCCCTGTTGTTCATAATGCCTGCTTTGATGCCGAAAAATTGAACAAAGTCTATCTGCCTTTGCTGGTGGAAGGCGGGCAGATAGAGTTTAATGAATTTCTCGACAATGTAATTACCCGCAACTATCTCGGATTACGGGGATTTAGTGTAACTATTCCACATAAAAGAAATGCCCTGGAATACGCAAGGACAAAAGGTGAATACATTGAGCCGTTGGCAGTAAGTATTGGAGCAGTTAACACAATGGTGATCGGCGTTAATGAAAGGATAAGCTGCTACAATACTGATTATGCCGGGGCAATGGATGCATTGACACAGACTTTAGGGATAAACAGGAAAAATCTTAACGGCAAAGTTGTTTCTGTTGTAGGTGCCGGCGGAGCGGCAAGAGCGATCGTCGCAGGTCTTGCTGATGTCGGCGCAAAGGTTACTATCTATAATCGCACGGTATCAAAGGCACATAACCTGGCTCTTGAGTTCGGCTGTCATTATGCCGGGCTTGATAAAATTGAAAAATTAGATGCTGATATCATTATCAACTGTACCAGCATCGGGATGCATCCGAAGGTTGACGCGACAGTTGTACCGGCACATCTTTTGAAATCTTCAATGACTGTATTTGACACGGTTTACAATCCAATGGAAACTCTGCTTTTAAAACAGGCCAAAGAAGCGGGAGCAAAGCTCGTCAACGGCGCCGAGATGTTCATCGGCCAGGCCGCTGAGCAGTTCAGACTATTTACTCACAAAGACTGTCCGATGCAAACCATTCGTCAAACTGTACTTGCAGCACTTGCGAAGAAATAGAAAATCATCTATGAACGCGTCTATAATTATCTAAAAGTCTTTCTTCATTATTGAAAGATAAAATCTTATCACCTGAACTGATATTGAAAATTTTTATTATTCCCGTACGGGTATCCATGACAGCAATAGTATCTGCATCATTACTCATTTGTATCTGATATGTTCCAACACCGCCTGTGTGTACTAATCCGAGTGAAAATATTAGTAAAACCACTAACAACAATCCTATTATATATTTCTTATCCATTATCTTCTTCCTTTTATTAACCACAGAATTTGTGTAAAAAATTAAGACATCCCTGAAAACACTAAATCATCCTCTGAAATAGCAATTCTATTCATTTTAGCTGCTTAAATCAAGAAAAATAGGGATGAATTGGCTGTGCAAAAACCTTTATATGCTCATAAAAATCGGGGTGACTGGATTTGAACCAGCGGCCTCTGCGTCCCGAACGCAGCGCTCTAGCCAAGCTGAGCTACACCCCGGAAAAGCTATAATTATACCATAACAACCTGCAAATTACAATTTACTTTGAAATAGCAGCCAATTTCTTTTTTTCCTGAGACCCCTGAATACCTTTGAGGTATCGTTCTCGTTTGGCCGCAGAAGAACGGTCTTGGTGTGACTCGCTGTAAAGTAATATCCAAGGACCATTTTGTTTGGTATATTCGCCTCCACAACCACTATTATGTTCTTCTACCCTCCGAGCCAAATTGTTAGAGTGTCCGATGTAAAGTTTTCCCGTTTTAAGACTTTGGAGTATATAAACATAATACATATATGCCTTCTATAAAATTTTGAACCAGCGGTCTTCCCTAAGGGACGCTCTAGCCTAAGTGGCGTAAGCCATCCCTGACGGGACTGAGCTACACCCCGGAAACCTTATTTTACAAAACCTTTATCATTTTTGCAACCTACAATAAATTGACAGGGTCAACATCGACCTGAAGGCCGACAGCAGAATTTACGGATTTGAGCCTGCGAAACTGACCAAAAAGAATAGAAAAATTACTGATATCCGCTGTCTGCAGGATAATTTGCATCCTTGAAAACCGCTGAATCCTGGCAATAGTCGAAGGCATTGGGCCGGTGAGCTTTATGTCCAACTTATGCGAAGAAATAATATTAATTAACTGCTGTGCGACAAAATTAGCAGTATCATTAAGGCGGTCATATTTTATGTCTTTCATCCTTACTAAAGCTACCCTGCCGAAAGGCGGCAGTAGACAATTTTTACGATGCAGCAGCTCTTCCTTAAGGAACCCTTCAAAATCATCCTCAACTGCAAACTTAATAGCAGGCTGGTTCGGTAGAAAAGTCTGAACGAAGACCGTCCCGCCCTTTTTGCTTCTGCCTGCCCTGCCTGCAACCTGGCAGATAAGATGATATGTACGTTCATTAGCGCGAAAATCAGGAAGCTGCAGTGAAGTGTCTGCGCTTATTATCCCGACAAGTGTGACATTGGGAAAATGCAGGCCCTTTGCAAGGATCTGTGTCCCGGCCAGGATATCAATTTTACCTGAATCGAAATCAGACAGCAGACGATAGTAATCATGGTTTTGCATAGAGTCACTATCGACCCTGACCACACAAGCGTTCGGCAATTTACTCGCAAGCTCATCTTCGAGACGCTGTGAGCCAAGGCCTATCATAGTAACTGCCTTATTACAAATGGGACAATTTTTCGGTACAAGTGTTTGTGCCAGGCAATAATGACATACCGCGAAACCTCCTTTGAGCCGGCCGGTTAGATTCACCGGCTTTTGATGTTTTTCGGTCTTATGAAACGTCAAAGTTACATCGCAGTTTTTGCACTTGAGCGTATATTTACAGCTCGGACAATATATAAAGTTGCTGTAGCCTCTGCGGTTGAGCAGCAAAATCGCCTGTTCTTTTCTTTCCAACACCTGCTTCAAGGCTGACAAAAGTTCAGAGCTGATAAGATTTACGCCAGCAAGTTCGAAACGTTCTTTTGTCATATCGATAATTTTCATTTGAGGTCTTTCCAGGCCCATTACACGTTTTGGTAAAGCAAGCCTGGTGAAATGATTTTTTGTCTTACAGTTATAAAGGGTCTCAAGACAAGGTGTAGCGCTGCCGAGTATGCAAACGGCATTTGACAGTTGAGCAAGTTTTATCGCAGCATCTCTGCCATTATACCTGGGGGCCATATCCTGTTTATAACTTGGTTCATGTTCTTCATCGACTATAACAACACCGGGGTTATCAACTGGGGCAAAAACCGCACTTCTGGCGCCGATGACAACTATTGGTGATGTGGTTTTTATTTTCTGCCATTGTGCGTTTCTTTGTGAGGCTGTAAGCCGGCAGTGCATTACCGCTATATTCTCAAATCGGCTGCTGAAACGCTGAATAGTCTGAGTGGTCAGTGTGATTTCAGGCAAAAGTACAATGGCGCTTTTGCCTTGTTTGACGGCTTTTTCAATCGCCCTGATATACACCTCTGTTTTTCCGCTGTCAGTTACGCCGTGAAGAAGTACAACTGAAAATTTATCGCTTTCTATTCTATTTTCAATTTGGCCAAGGGCTTTTTTCTGGTCATTATTTAATATTACTTTGCCTGCTCTCAATAACAATCCTTTTGGGATAACCGGCAGTTCCTTAATAAATGCCCTTCCTGTTAATTTTACAGTTCCTGTCTCGATTAGTTTGTTTAATGGTGAAAGCCCGCTATTTAGCTGCTTAAGTAAGCTCTTGGATTCAATTGCGGATTCTTTGTCAAAGGCATCAGCATTTTTTAAAGCCTGAATAATCTGTTTTTGTTTTTTGCCGCGAAGTTTATCAATTAATTCATGAATATTTTTTTTACCTGTTGTCAGGTAGATATGTTTAAGCATTTTAACGCCGGTGCCTTTTTTCACGGCCGCCGGTACCATCGCACTTAAAACCTGTCCCAGAGGACAGACATAAAAATCACTTATCCATCTGCCGAACCGGAGCAATCTGTCATCTAATAACGGTTCAGCATCGAGGATCTTTTTTACAAATTTAAGTTTTCTTTTCGTCTGGTTATAAGACTTTGCATCTTTTACTTCTACACAGAAGCCTGTGATAATCTTATTTGCCCTGCCGAAAGGCACTTCAAGCCGTCTGCCTGGAGAAATCGGGCCCAACCGGTCCGGCAGGAGATAGTCAAAAACATCATCAACACCTGTATCGAGAGCAACAGTTACAATTTTGCTGCAGGAAATTTTCTTATCTTCGACTCGACCGAGCTCGCCGAAGTCTGAAATGTCAAACAGACTATCTTCTGAAAATGGCATCATCTGATACTATTCTTCATCCTCATCAGCTCTGACGACAGGCAGATCAAGCCAGAAGTTGGCACCCTTGCCGGGCTTACTTTCAAGGTCTATCTTGCCTGACAGAAGTTTGGCAAGTTCGGTACTTATTGCCAGGCCCAGGCCTGTGCCGCTTTGGTCTCTGGTCAGGGAACCATCTGCCTGGCGGAATTTTTCAAATATTTTTTCCTTATCAGCTTCGGCAATTCCCGGGCCGGTATCAGTAATAGATATTCTAACTGTTTGCGGGTCAGGCAGGAATGCCTTTATCTCAATCTTACCTTTTTCAGGTGTAAACTTTACCGCGTTATTGAGAAGATTATAGAGGATCTGCTGAACTTTACCTGCATCAGTTTTAATTATAGGGATATTTTCATCAACGGTCAGACGCACTTTTATCTTCTCTTTCTCCGTCAATGGTGAAAAGAATGCCACAAGCCCACGGCACAATTCAGGTATGCTGGTTTTTTCTATGTGTAGCTCTATTTTGCCGGCTTCTGCTTTGGCCAGTTCGAGCAGGTCGGTAATCATATTAAGAAGATTTTTCCCGCTGGTTATAATATTTTCAGCATAACGTTTGTTCTTCGCAGCATCAGCATCCGGCTTTTCACGCATAATCTCAGCAAAGCCGAGAATGGCGTTTAACGGCGTTCTGAACTCATGCGACATATTCGCAAGAAATTCACCTTTAAGTTTATTTGCTTTATACAATTCGATATTTCTGTCTGAAAGTTCGGTGATTTTTGCATCGAGTTGTTTGTTTGCCTGGCGAAGCTTTTCCTGGCCCTCTGTCAGATTGTCAAGCATTGTATTCAGTGCGTCACCAAGTTTTTGAAATTCATCTCTTGTTTTTATGCCGCACCGGACATCGAGATTACCCTGTGAGACATTATTAACTATAGCCCTTAACTGCCTGATAGGGCTCAAAATTACACGCTGTGCAATTATATAGAAAGCAACTATCGCACCTCCGCCGGCAAGAAGACCGGCAATAACAAGACAGATTTGGTTTAACAGCATTGTTCTACTCATTCCTCTTGGGGGCATTTGAACAAACACCACTCCAACAGCTTCTAAAAGACTAAATGCAGGCGCCGAACCTTCAGAGCTGTGACAGGCCAGACACTTTTTATTGGCACGAACAAGATTAAGATAGATTGTCTCAGGATAACCTTTAACATCCTCTTCCCAGGCAAGCTCACTGACATTATCTGGTTCCCTTAATTTTTCAATTGCCTCGTTTTGTTCTTTGGTAAGCTGCGGTTGCCATTCTTTTTGAGATGGACCGAATCTTAGCCATTTAACTCTGCTCGATTGAGCCTCTTTTCTGGCTCCACTCTCTTCGAGCATAACCCGGCCTTTTTCCTTTTCGCCGGCAATATCGAAGTGTCTTTCGTAAACAGTATTTACTACTGCCCTGCCGGAATCCATTACAGTCTTTTCAGTTAATTTAACCATCCAGAAATAAGGTATCAACAGAGCAAGAGCCAGAACAAACAGAATTGCTGTACCAAAAAGGAGCCTGCACTTACCGGCAAGAGAGGCCGGCCTTAAATGCAGAGTTTTTAAAAGCTGCCAGAATTTGCTTATTATTTCTCTCATAGCTCAACAACCGCTCGTATCGGTATTCCGGCTCGCCTGGAAAGGCCTGATACTAATGATGCGTTTGAGTTCTAAGGTTCAAATCATCAAGCTGACTCTGCTCAACTTCGCTTGGAGCATCGGTCAACAGACACTGGCCCTTCTGAGTTTTCGGAAATGCAATAACATCACGGATATTATCAGTCCTGGTTAAAAGCATAACAAGCCTGTCAAGGCCGAAGGCGATACCGCCATGCGGCGGAGCGCCATACTTCAGGGCCTGCAGGAAGAATCCGAATCTTTCCTGGGCCTGGGTATCGGAAATATTCAGCAGTTTAAAAACTTTAGCCTGTTTGTCGGGCTGATGAATACGAACACTGCCTCCGCCGATTTCCGAACCATTGACAACAATATCATAAGCCTGCGACCTGATCGAAGCAGGGTCGGTATCGAGTTTTTCAAGGTCCTGTGGCACAGGTGCCGTGAAAGGATGATGCAGAGAATCATATCTATTGTCTTTCTCGTTCCATTCAAAGAGCGGAAAGTCAACTATCCAGACAAACTCATAGACATTTTCATCGATCATATCTAATTCTTTAGCCAGTTTTATACGGAGTGGCGCAAGGGCCTTATTTGCAGCGTCCATCGTATCGGCAATAAGCAATATCAAATCGTTCGGCTTGGCGTCGAATGTCTCAATTATCTGCTGTTTCTGCTGTGGTGAGAAAAATTTAGCTATACTGCTGGCCAAATCCGCTTTTTTAGCCTGCTCATCGGCAACAACCTTGAACCAGGCCAGCCCTTTCGCACCATAATCAGCAGCAAAATTAGTAAAAGTTTTTTCTATATCGCTGCGGGAAAACTTTCCGCCGCCCGGAGCACAAAAACCTTTAACGACTCCGCCCCTGCCGACGGTATCAATAAAAACTTTGAACTGACTTTGTGCAGCAATTTCAGAAATGTTCTTCAACTTCATATCGAACCTTAAATCAGGCCTGTCAATGCCGTAGTCGTCCATAGCCTGGCGATAGCTCATTCTTCTTATCGGCACCTTTACATCGATACCAAGTATCTCTTTGAATATCCTGGCAACAAGTCTTTCGTTGACATCGATTACATCATCACTGTCAACAAAACTCATCTCAACATCGATCTGTGTAAATTCTGCCTGTCTGTCCGCACGAGGGTCTTCATCCCTGAAACAGCGAACGATCTGGAAATATCTGTCAATCCCGCTTATCATCAGGACCTGTTTGAAAAGCTGAGGCGATTGCGGCAGCGCATAAAATTCTCCGATGCACAATCTGCTTGGCACAAGAAAATCTCTCGCCCCTTCAGGGGTACTTTTGCCTAAGAAAGGTGTTTCTATTTCCCAGAAACCTTCGCTGTCATAAAAATCACGGGTTATTTTTGTGACCCTGTGACGAACCTCAAGCTTGTTTTGCATTTCGGGTCGTCTAAGGTCAATATATCGATGTTTAAGTCTTAATTCCTCATCTACACTGCCGGCATTGTCGAGCTCAAAAGGCGGAGTTTTAGCGGTATTGAGAACCTCAAGCTGGTCTATAAGAACTTCAATTTCACCTGTAGGCAGCTTCGGGTTTGTCAATCCTTCGCCTCTCATACGAACTGTGCCGCTGGCGCCTAATACCCATTCGCATCGCAACTGGCGGGAGAGCCTGTGCATTTCGGGCTGTGTTTCCGGATTAAATACAAGCTGAGTTATGCCGTATCTGTCCCGCAGGTCGATAAATACAAGATTGCCGTGGTCACGATATGAATCGACCCAGCCGCAAAGGCTTACTTTGCTGCCGGTATCACCGGCACGCAGTTGTCCGCAATTATGAGTTCTTTTAATCATAGAATCTCTCTGAAAAAATAAAAAGGCAGGCCGAGGCGGTCACATCCTGATAAACGCTGTTTAGCCAAGCAATTCATTAATAGCATCAGTGATATCTGTTTCGCTGACCAGTCCCACCCATTTTTTTGCCATCTGACCTCCATTAAACAGAATCACGGTAGGAATAGCATTAATGCCGAACTCGACAGCCGCTTCATGATGCTCATCGGTATTGAGCTTGCAAATCTTCGCCTTTCCTGCAAAGTCGGTGGCAACTTTTTCGATCACGGGTCCCATCATCTTACAAGGCCCGCACCACGGAGCCCAAAAGTCAACCAATACAGGTTCTGCACTGCTATGTACAAGACTATCAAATTCTGCGTCTGTCAGTTCAACTACATTTCCTGCCATCTCAACTCCTTTCTATACAATATTTTCCCATTGCCAAACCGGGATTTTATTTACATTTGCGGCAAAAGTCAAATGATTTAGTCGACATTATCCTCGTCGCCAAAACCGACATTTTCATCATCTAAAAGCTGCTTTTGCTCAACCTCTAAAGGCTCATCGACAGTCGTTTTCGGCTCAATATCCCTTATAGGCACAGGCGGCTCAATAGAAGCTGGTTTAGGCTCGACGCTCTCTATAGGTATCATACCCTGCTGGGAATATTCTTCGCTGATTTCGCTTTCTTCCTGGGCCTGGGCAAAAATAGCGTTTTGGACGGCCTGTTCGGCAGGTTCATCGGTCAAGGCCCGCAGATAAATGGGCATCTCAGGTTTGGCCTGTTCTGCGGTGATAAGTTTTTCCCTTACGAGCTCAAGTATAGCAAGAAACAGGCCTATCATAACCAGCCTGTTTTTCTTGTCCTCGAATATCCTGACGAAATTCATCGCCCCTTCATTTTGCAGGCGATGTAATATCTCTATCTGGTAAAGGTCTATCGGCGTATCATCGGTGATATGACTGATATCCATCAGGTTGCCGGTAGCCTTCATCAAATTATCAAACGCATTGAGCAGATCCCAGACGCTGATCTGGTCCAGGTCAAGCTCAGGCTCGGCATCAGGTTTGAGGCTGGTAATAATATTATCGCTGCGGGCAAATTTCTGCTCCTGCTCCTCGGCAGAGAGCTTGAGCATATTCGCAGCATCCTTGAATTTCTTATATTCGAGAAGCTGCCGGATAAGTTCGCTTCTTGGGTCATCACTATCCTCAGCAGCCAGCGCATCAAGCTCATCAGCAGGCAGCAGCATAGCAGATTTTATCTCCATTAAAGTCGCTGCCATCACAAGAAACTCCCCTGCCAGTTCGATATTGAGCAGTTTTATCATTTCAATATGACGGATGTACTCCTGGGTAATCCGCGATATGGGAATGTCATAGATATCGACCTCTTCCTTGCGTACCAGGTAAAGCAGCAAGTCCAAAGGCCCGGAGAAAATATCAAGATTTATCTTATAATCCGACAAATTTACACCTTTTGTTTATCGTCCTTCGGTTGCGATACTCGTTTCGTCTATCAGTATACGGTTGCGTATTAAATTACGTTTTACGCTCGACGCAACCGATACAAGCGTCGCAACCGCAACCGTTTAACTTTTAATCTAATCCGACAGCCTTTCTGGCACGGGCCAGCGTTTTGCTTGCCACCGCTTTGGCCCTTTGGGCACCGTCTTTGAGCACTTTATTTACATAGCCTAAGTCTTTTTCAAGCTCTTCGCGCTTTTGCCTGTAAGGTTTGAAGTACTCTATCAAAAGCTCGGCAAGTTTCTTCTTGGCATCGCCGTAACCTGTGCCGCCTTTGCGGTACTTTTGGTCCCATTCCTTCAATTCACTTTCCGAAGCAACCAGCCTCAATAGTGCAAAAACATTACACTTGTCCGGGTCCTTCGGAGCCTCGACAGGAGTAGAGTCGGTAACCATTCGCATTACCTTTTTCTTTACGCTCTTTTCAGGCTCGAATATCTCGATGGTATTATTATAGCTTTTACTCATCTTCTGCCCGTCAACGCCCGGCACAACCGCAACGGATTCTACAATATGGTCCTTGGGAATGACAAAAGTCTCGCCAAAAGTATTGTTGAAGTAACCTGCGATATCCCTTGTAACTTCTATATGCTGTTTCTGGTCGGCACCGACGGGTACAATGTCACTGTCGAAAATTAAAATATCGGCGGCCTGGAGGACCGGATAGGCAAACAGTGCGTGATTTGCACTTAGTCCCTGGGCAACCTTGTCCTTATAGCTTACACATCTCTGCAAAAGACCCATCGGCGTAACACAGGACAAAAGCCAGAATAATTCGGTCACTTCAGGCACATCAGACTGGCACCAGAAAACAGTTTTTTCCGTATCCAGCCCTAAAGCCAGGTAATCCATAGCAACCGCTAATTTATACTGCCTTAAATCCTCCGGCTTGGGCCCGCTTGTCATCGCGTGATAGTCAGCTACAAAATAGAAGCCCTCGTTTTCGGCCTGGAGCTGAAGGTGCTGACGTATAGCACCGAAATAATTGCCTATGTGCAGTCTGCCGCTCGGCTGAATACCAGATAGTACTCTCATTTACAATTCCCAAATCAAAAAGTTAAGCCACTGTCAGTGTCGGTCTGTGTTTAAGTCCGTGTCAATCAGTGTACACAACTATTTACAAACTAAAGACATAAAGGTAACAACGCCGGCAGTTATTGTCAAGCAATTCCTTTATACCACTATGACGATACCTTTATGGCTGGCTTATTGGGCTCGCGGTGTAGCCACAATTCAATTGATGCTAACTTGTCTACTTGTGTCGAAATCTCCTTTACTCGTGCAGGAATACCATCTAAATCATTGCCATAGAACAAATAAATTGCGCGTTGGTAGCCGACTTTATTTTTGAATATTGACAAAGTTTCCAAGTCTTTCAATATACCTTTTTTCTCAGCTTGGGAGGATTTCACTTCAATGATGGCATGATTTCCCTTCATGTATCCAGGTTGATGAACAAGCAAATCGGGTTTCGCATAATCGGCCCCTAATTCTTTCAAAATTGGATGGGCAGCTTTGTCGATTTCACCGTTGAGATAAAACTTCGAGTTTTCAGGCCAGCATAAACGCATCTGATGATAAAGTTCATAGCAATAAACTCGCTCCCGATATATGGAATCACCTCCATCTATTCTAAGATAGAAATACTCGGCACTAATTCCAGCAGTAGCTTTCTCGATAATTGTTGTTAACTCTTCCATCTTTGTTGTTAATCCTTTTTTGGGTACTTTTTTATCACCAGATATTTCAATTCCGTATCGCCTACATTACGTATGCCATGCATACTGTTCGGAGGACAATAGAAACTGGCATATGCACTTGCTGTTGTTGTTTGTCCATCCAGACAAAATTCAGCAGTACCCTCGAGCACAAAAAAGAATTCATCTTCCGAATGCGAGTGGGGCGCATGTGTCGCAGAATGAGGCCTGGCCATGCTCATTTTCAGTGTTCGGCCATCGAGAAATTCCTTGTCGACAAACCAGAATTGATAACCAACTTTGGTTGGATTAACGTTATTTGGATCGAATTTGGTTACACAATTTTCTAACGTGAATTGTTGTTGAGCCGAATCGGTCGGTGTTTGAGCTAATACAAGCAAGGTCACGAAAAACAAAATAATGAATAAATATTTTTTCATTTTGCCTCCAGGAAAATTTTCAAAGAATAATCTAACGTCCCCGGGCCGATTCGAACGGCCAACCTTTGGCTTCGGAGGCCAACGCTCTATCCAATTGAGCTACGGGGACCGGTAAAACTAACTAAAAATTGAAAGTTTAAAGCTAAAAACTATAGAATCCGCTTTCAACGGATATTATCTCACTGGGGCCAAAATTGTCCAGAGATTTCGACTATTCGGCCTATAAGACAAAAAAACGTGGTTCTAAGAAAAAGGTTGAAATCCCGGACAAGTTAGTGCAGAATACGCAAAAATATTAACGGAGACAAAATGGAAAATCATCGTATAAGCAAGATAAAGAAGAAACGTAAAAGCGGCTTCAGAGCAAAAATGAGAACCAAAGGCGGAAGAAATGTCCTCAGCAGAAAAAGACGCAGAAAAACGTCTCTGTCGCTGAGATAACCGCCCTGCTGTCATAAACATGCAGACACATCAATACTGGACAAAATCTCTTAACAACAGATAGTTAGAAACTGCAAGGTCCTATAACTAAAAAACACACCTGCCATATAAGATTTCTATCCGTATCACTGCAAATAAAGCTTATTTTCACCACTTTTTGCGCCGATAAAAATCATACCAGGAAAGGTTTTCAGTATAGAAAACGGATTTTAAGGACACAATTACAGAAAATTAAGGAGTTTTTCGTGGGCTCGACAGCGAAGGACAACTCGCTTAAAAGTGCCACTGTTGTCAGTCAGACTGGCAGCAAGGGGCATTTCTGCGTTCTGAAAAAATCAACAACACACAGAAAAGATGTTCTCTATGAGAAGAGAACTATACAAGAGGAATAAAAAATGAGAATAAGCCAGAAACTAATCTTGGGATTCATAACTATTGCACTGCTGGTCGCAGTCGTGGGATTTGTCTCCATAAGAACCAGCCAGAAAGCGCTACAGGACAGTATTGGTAAATCATCTGCAACATTAGTGGACAATATACTCGGGCACATTGACAGAACTATCTACAGAAGGTTAGAAGCCTTTCAGGAATACTCCCGGGACGCTGAAATAATACAGTCCGCTCAGGAATCCAACAAAGAGTTTGAAAAGCTGCCTGATATACAGGCATATATAACTGAAAAAGATCAGCAATGGACCTCTGTACCAAGAGGACAGGTCACAGGATTTATGCAGGAGATAACATCCTGCAAAATATCAGAGAAATTAAGAAACAAAGTAGAATTCTACGAGAATAAATACGGCTATAAGGTTTTCGGCGAGATATTCATAACAAACAAGTATGGCGCCAATATTGCTCAGACAAGAAAGACTTCCGATTATTACCAGGCAGATGAGCAATGGTGGCAGAACGCAAAGAACCGGGGTTCATTTATAACTGATGTACAATACGATATTAGCGCAGGTGTCTATTCCACCGATATCTGCACAAGAATAGAGGATGATTCGGGTAATTTCCTCGGAGTTATGAAAGTTGTGTTGAATATCGATGAGGCTATTAACCTCATAAAAGAAGCAGAAAAAGCAGGTAAATTCAAGCTGCTTACCAAAGATGGAAAAGTCATTTATTCCACAGAGGAATTCAAGTTCTTCGGCAGTATATCTGAAGAATTGCTTTCTTATTTGAACAGACCGGAAACACATGATTCTGCTCACTATTTCATAACTGCTGATGATAGTCTCAAACACAGAGAAAAGCTCATCGCCCATGCTCATTCAAAAGGCTACAAGGATTATGAAGGTCTGGGCTGGAGTTTGATGGTAGAGCACAAGGCTGAAGACATGTTTGCTGATGCAGCTCAGATCAAAAAGCTCATACTCATCAGCACAACAGCAATTGCAGCATTAGCTATTCTTTTTGGTTTACTTATTTCCAAGGCCATTTCCAGACCTATCAGCAAGCTAACCACTGCCGCAAAGAATATCGGCAGCGGCAATCTGAACACCCGGGTTGATATTGAACTAAATGACGAGATCGGCCGATTGTCTGAATCCTTTAACAAAATGGTCAATGACCTGAAGAAAACAACCACATCAATAGATACTCTTAACAGTGAAATCGCTGAACGCGAAAGGGCCCAGAGCGAATTGCGAAGAGGAATGGAACAACTCGAACAATGCGCTCAGCGAGGTATGGAGCGACAGGAACAGGTCATTAAACTCAAGCGGGAAGTCAACGAGCTGTTGGCAGCACTCGGCAGAGAACCAAAATATATGTACACAAAAAATCTTGCCGAAAGCATTCATCACAGCGACGACAAAGAGCACTCCTGAAAAACAGCACAATCTATAAGGCTTGTTATATAAAACTTAAAATATACCTTCTATATCTGTTTCTGTGGGAAATTTGCCTTGTTTTTTCTATAAGTCTTTATTCCAATTGACACCAAACAGATAAGAAAATAACAACAAATCCGCTTTTTTAGCTTAAAAATGGTCATATAAAACCTTGTGTCTTAATCAAACGACATCTAAACCCCATTTCCTGTCCTGATAGTATGATTCTAATAAAATTTTTTCTTGACTCTTTACCCTATCTTGTCTATTCTATCTGAAACGTCTGTAGCGGTTATAGTGCCTATATCGCTTATAATGGCTATAGTTCTTATAATTCCTATAGCACTTATAACAGCCATATAGCCTATAACAGCTATAATGCGTATGATGTTTAGTTTAATGTAATAGGGCCTGAACGCCTATAACACCAAATTTAATTAGTCCGTGCATGTAGACACGGGCGGAAAGTGAGGCTTGTTATGAAGAGGAAGATGTTGGCTATCGTAGCTATCATGATGATGGTTACAAGCGTTGCATCTGCAGACCTTAGTGGCGAAGCAGAAGCACACGTATTTGTTGATGTAGTCGCTAACGTATCCGTTGGTGTTCTCACATCAAACGTCGACCTGGGACAGATCCAGACAGGTTCATTCCCTGCCAATCTGGTCTTCAGAGTAGACGCTAATGTTGAGCAAGTAAAATTCACAGTGATAGCAACCGACCTTTACAAAGGTGATGATCCTGCCAGTTTATTTACAATTCCTGTAGCAGGTGACGGTGCTGTCGTTCAACCAACAAACGCTAACCCAATTCAGGGCGGAACCAATCTGTTAGTATGGCTCGCAGGCGATGGAAGCCTCCAGCTGAATGGAATGTCTGCTACTCAGAGCGAAACAAAAGCTTATGAGAGTGGTCAGAATCAGCACTTCAGCCAGGATGTCGATGTAACAGTCGAGTACGATCAGATTGATCCTGAACTTCCCAGAGGTGAGTATAGCGGTTGGGTAAAACTGGTTTGCGAAATCGACCCAGTATAATTTCGTTTTAAGTTCAATGCTAACCAAAAGGTTGTTCAGGCCTTTACATTAAACGAAATAAAAGATAGTTAAGAGATATTTAATATGTTGCGAGATAAATATTTTAAGATTAAACGATCTTTTCCGGCCGTCTTTGTGATTTTCTGCCTTGTTAATATTCTTTATGCAGGCATAGGAATCAAACCTGCTTATGTCGAGCTGGAACTGGACAAAGGACAGGCTGCAGGGAAGTTTATAATCTCAAATCTCGGTGAAGAGGAAGAGCGTTTTCGTGTTAACGCCATCCATTTTACATACTCAATTGACGGCGGTTTAAGTCAAATGCCGACAGGACCGAATTCACTGGCTACATGGATACACTTCAACCCGAAAGAACTTGTGATGCCGCCAAACAGCCAAAGAGCCGTCCGTTTTGCCATTGTTCCCAGAGGAGAACTCAAACAGGGATCTGAATATTGGGCTGCAATGGAACTGGAGTCCCTGAGAACATCTGAAACCACTTCAACAGATGAAGAGTCCGGCAAATCTGTCAAACTAAGAGTAGTATCAACCATAATGGTCCCTATGTTCGGAACTGTCGGAGATGTTGTATATGAGGGAAATATAGAGGACGTAAATATTGTTACGCGTTCTGACGGTGTATTTATACACTCTATAGTTAATAATACCGGCGCCGGCAGAATAGGTGCCAAGGGAGAATATATAATTACAGACGCTTTGGGCCAGGTTGTCTACGAAGGAAAAATCGGAAAAGGTTATGTTCTCGGCGGGACAAAAAGAAGATTCCTCCACAAGATCGCAGATGAGCTGCCGGAGGGAAAATATAATGTAAAAGTTACATACAGTGCTCTGCACTTTAATGAGCCGCTTACCAGTGAAATCGAGATCGACTGGAAGCCGCAGCAGACAGAAGTTGCATCAGATAATGCTTCCAGCAGCCTGACGGATAAATCCAGGCATTTAGCCAAAAAGTAATAAAATCTGATAACATGCTTTTGAAGGCTGATTAATTAACCTTCATTTGCCGCTATGGAGAGAGGTGATAATATGAAGAAGCTGTGTATAATAACGCTCGTTATTTTTTTGGTCAACAGCAGTATATTTGCAAATCCAATAATTCACGTCGATGGACAAGGCTACGGCAAGAAAAAGACTTTTACTGACGGGACTATTGCCTTTGCCGGCGAACTAAAGCTGACCGCAATGAACATTCCATCTATTGCTGACGGTCAATTCATATCCTTTTGTATTGAGATTGATGAGGAGATTTCAACAGGCGCTTACTATGACGCAATCGTTAATACAGAAGCGATAGAAGGAGGAAAGGGCGGTCCCAGCCCGGACCCGCTGAATAATGAGACCGCATGGTTGTATCTTTACTATCTGGATAATATTGCCCCGACAATGCTGCCTGCAAACTGGCTCGCGAATAATAAGATAGCTGAGGACTATGGAATGACAATATGGGCTTTGGAAAATGAAATCCATCCGGGCTATCTGAGTACTGAAGCCCAGGTGATATATAACGAAGCCCTGAATCATACCGACTGGGAAAACGATTCGGTAGAGGTTCTCAATCTTTACGCTATGGGAACTTATGACAGTAATGAGCCAATACTTCGTCAGGATGTCCTGGCAAGAAGAATCCCGGCACCGGGAGCAATCTTCCTGGCTTGTATAGGATTGGGTATGGTCAGACTCAAAAAAAAGAGATTCCTTGATATTTAATTATATACAAAAAAAAGACCGGGATTTCCTGTTTTACAAGTTCTGCAGAATATCTCTATGTAAAATGACTGCACTTTTCAACAATCAACCTTCCCTTTGACGATATATTTAATTATAGTATATCTCAACGGAATGCTGAAAAATAGCTAAAGGATTTGGCTATGACAAAAGGATTGACAGTCTTAGCTATAGGTGTAATCGGTCTGGCCGCCTATACGCATGGAGATTTAAGAACAATTTCCCACCAGGCTCAAGTCCACTTAACTGCAAATGTTATCCCAAACATCTCAGTTCAGGTTATCAGTACTAACATAGCAAGTCCGGATGAAGGCAGAGTTACTCTGGAAATCAATGGTCTGGGAGGCGGTATTGTTGAAGCAGAAGTTTTGTTCCATGTTATTGCTAATGTAGAACGAATAAAATTTACAGTGTTAGCAACAGACTTATACAGGGATGAAGATCCTGCCAGCTCGTGGAGGATACCGGTAAGAACATCACAAGGTCCTACAATCGAAGCTTCATATGCCCAGCCGACACAAGACAGCAGCAAATCACTGGACTGGGCGCAAAATATAACTTATTCAAACGGGATGAACGCCTGGCAAAGTCACAGCCGGGAATATGCAAGTTCTCAGCCCAAAGGCACCTTTAATCAGAACATATCGGTAAAAGTTGAGTATGAATCGACTGAGCCAACGATTCCGAGGGGAACTTACGGTGGATTCATAAAACTGGTTTGTGAAGTTGAACCACTGTAATGTTCTTTATCATCTTCTCTGGGAGTCAAAATGCCTTTAAAGTCGCCCATCAGCAACTGCTGAAAATCTTCTTGAGGTATAACCTCAATTTTACGTTTAGGTTCACCAAAATTACAATCCGGCGGTATTGTTTTCATATCAAGCTGTAAATTATATTCGCCGGGTCTTATATCACCGAGATAATAGCTGCCGTCGCCCGCAGTGATAGAATCGGCTACAAATTTATCTGTATTCGGGTCCGTCAGCAACACCCTGATACCGGGAATTGCCTTATAAACATCATTTGGGTCAACCGATATAACCTTTCCTGAAATTGAGATTAACGGTGTCAGACCAAGATTGACCTTGGCAAGACCCCAGCGTGAAAACTTTACAAGCTGCATGCCATGTGTAGGAGAATAAATCGCCGGCACCGTATCTATGTCCAGATATATCCGGGCTTCTTTTATATTTCTCGGCGCAGACAGGATATAATATCCATCTTTATCCGTTGTTGCTGAGTACGCCCTGCTGAGATTGACTTTTATACCCGGCACACCAGGCTCATTCGGATCAAGAATTGTGTTGGCATTGTAATCCATAAAGACCTTGCCGTGTACACCTCCAATATCACCTCGAACTCGTCTATCATTTGATGCAATCAGTCTGCCTTCATATTGTGAGAACAGATCATTCATAGTCAGATAGAGCATTGTTTCCCATTTGCCGCTTCTGAATTCGGTCTGAAGACCAAACCGGCTGCGGGCTGTATCATTCAGCAGATAGTCAACACGGTTCCTGAATATATATTTGTCCTCATGAACAGACGCTTCAAGGTCCCGTGAAAACTCTGTATGAATCCGCAGGCCGCGTTTAAACGGGATACTGACATCATGTGATAATGTTATCATTTCATTTTCAGGCATCTCAGGCTGAAGCAGATAATGGAACGAAATACTATTCGAATTCGGCAAGGATTTCCTTACTGACAAAGACAGCTCCGGTTCTCTGGCCCGCGGAGTATCCGGCAGTTTAAGACCGGTAAACAGTGCACTGTTACCAGCCAGGTCCAGCGTATCTCCCCAGGAACATTGTCCATAGATATCAAATCCAGGCCAGGGTGATGTCCTTACCTTAATCTCCTTGAGAGTTTGTGTATTCGGGTCCCAGCTTGATTTCAACTGGTCCACAGTAAATACCACAGTTGTACGCGGCAGAATAGTAGTTCTTATACTCATACTTCTATATTTTCCTGAAGTTGTCTCATCTAAACTGCCGTCTAAGTTATTCTTTGATTTTCCTATGGTTCCTTCCAGCGTCCATTTCTTATGCGGGCTCCATCTGCCGCTAATTGCCATTGCCTGTCTGTCTGAAAGACTCAAGCTGCCGCCGTCGAAATAGTCTTTGCCCAAATTTAGATAATCAACATTAAAGCTCAGGTTAGGATAAGGCAGATATTCACCCCTTAACCTGTATGCCGTATCGTTATATGAACTGTCACCAACACCCTGACTTTTGGCTACATCGCCGGAGAAAAGCAGTCTGTCGGTGGCAAGCCAGGAAAACGAGGTGCCAAAATGCTGGCTGGAATCAGGGTATGAACGATAACCTGAAAGAGTAGATGCCCTGGAATAATGTCTGAAGAAATCTCTCTGCAGACCAACCATCGCTCCTAAGGTCAGCCTGTCGGTAACGCCGTGCAGAAACCTGCCGCCGATAAACTTGCCTATCATCTCACCAAGTTCAGGGTTATTGCTCTCGTATTGATAAAGACTGGTATCTCTTCTCGAGCCAAGTGCACCCAAATAGGCGGATTTTCCTGCAGGAAGCAGTGACGGGCTTCCAAAAATAGCCTTTTCGATCTGTGTCTCTGTCCCGTCAAGCTCTGTAATTTTGATAGTTATCTCGTTTAGAATACCGTTCGGCAGTCTGACATCATCAAACCGGTATGTACCTGTTCCGAGAGGTGTTTTCTGATCGGAGAAAACCTCCGCAGTATCCACAACATCGTCATTAAGCAATAATTCCACTGTTGCACCTACCGGAGCCACTCCCTCGAATACATAAGGCATATTGAAATACTTATTCAATCCGAAGTCGGATTTGTCACCCTCGAGTTCTTCTTCAGAAAAACCTATAAGGCCGTTAAACCTGAAACCTGCCAGTCGCGAATTCGGAAAAACTAATTCACCCAGTCCAAAACTGGAATCACCAACAGCAAATTCCGCAGAGGATGAAATCTGTTTTACCCACTCAAAATAACTTAATGTAGCTACAGCCTGTTTTTTCTCCGCCCAGCGAAGACCTTCCGGGGTATCATCCCATACGGCAGATCTCTCTGACATCTGCATTTTATACCGTCCGCCAAGCAGCTGGCCCCATAAAGTCTGCATAGGCGAAGATAAAGTCAGCGTATGTGCCGGGTCATCTTTCTGATCAGGTCTCTGCCATCTGTAAGTCAGACCTACCTTGGATTCGAAGAAATGAATCAACGAATCACTGATCTGTGCCATCGGATGAGCCTCAGGTATATCAGTAGGAATATAAAACGTATCGATCGCAAATAATGAAGTACTTTCTTTACGTTTCCAGATGCTTAGTTTGCGGTCTAACTGAATATAATACTCATAAAGCTCATTATCCCATTTAATGTCCATATTTAAAATTTCTGACATTACTTCGGGAAGAAGATATAAATCTCGTTTCATCGTAACAATAGAGGAGGCTTCCAGGAATAACAGGTCCCTACGCTCGGGGCCGATTTCGATATCCCTGGCCTGGAGGTCAATAACCACCCGTTGAGCACCTTCAGGATGGAAGGTTATGAGATTATCTTCCTCTGCAAATTGTATCTGAAAGGCCCGCAGTATTCTGAATAAAGGCATAAGCCTTTGGTCCCTGCCTGTAACAATAGTGTCGAGGTCTTCAACTACTAATCGCTCGTGCACCCTTCTTCCCTTGACTCTTAATCCGACAATTTCACTCTGCCGTTCACTGCCGAAAACACTGATTTCCTCTTGCAGTTCCGGAACAGGTATACGGTCTATGTTGTTCATATCCTCAGCAGTTCCGAGTGATGTACTGATATCAAGTTTTCTGCGCCTGGTTTTTTTTACTCCTCTTAAATCCAACAGGCCGAAATTAGCATTAACAGGCCGTGCCGGGTATCGCAAATCCGGTATCGATGAATTTCTGTAAATTGAATGAGGCGCAAACAGAGACTTTTCATCGTAATACCTCCACGATTCCAGTCCCTGATGAACTTTCATTTTACATCTGAAAGGCAAATGCAAAAGCGATGGCAGTCTTTGGCTTTCACTAACAGCAGCAGAACTCGGGCAGTTGCGCATAGATGTTGCGCGCAATAAAAGAGTTGTAAAGATTGCACCAAGCAACAACAGCTTGACTAAATTGTTACGACTTACCCCCAAATATCCCCCAAAGACATTTAGCTAACTTACATCTGGACCAAATGGTATAACACTGCTAATCCCCAAGACTTACGTAGAGACCATTATACCCGAAAAACCTCTGAAAATCAAGTAAAAAGGGCAGATATCCGGCTGTCAACTTGTCATAATATCTAAATTCTTTTTTAATGAAAATACCTGCTGAATACGATGGTTTTATCGGATGTTGACGCCCTGACAAGATAAAAAATAATGCAAAAATAATGCCGATTATTATGCTGAATTCTACAGTAGTTGGCGCTTTTTGATTTATCTTACGATTCTGTAAGTCGGATAAGCAAAATTGACCTTTTCCTCTTTTGCAAAATCATCAAGGATCGCCTTGCAAAGTACGTCCTGAGTCGTTCGCCTTTTCCTGGCTTCTGTCAAATAACGAAGGGTCAACTCAACTCCGCTGTCTTTAATATTAACATATACTATCGGGGTCAATTTACCATAACGGATCATATAGTGCCTTGTCATCTCCTTGATTTTTCTTTGCACAATTTCTGCCATCCCCTTAGCCTGCTCCTGGGCATGACCAAGCATAATTTCCTCGGCCCGTTTCCAGTCACTTTCAAATGTAACCAGTATCTTTATCTCGTTCCAGATAAATTCGAACCCCCTGCTGTAATTATAATTTGCTTCTTTAAACACAGCACTATTAGGAATATTTACAATCCTTCCGGTGCTCTGGTCGGCATCAACCCAGTTACCTATCTCAAGCAGAGAAGTCTGAAAAAGGCGAATATCCATCACATCGCCCTTTACCCCTCCCAACTCGATCCTGTCCCCGATCTCAAACGGACTCCGCACAAGGATAAAAAGCCAGCCCACCATAGAAAGTATCGGGTCCTGCAGGACCAGAACAACACCTGCACTGATCACACTAAGAAAGATAGTTATAGCCCCAATATCCTGGACCCAGAGAAAGATAATACATAAAACGATCAGTATTTTGATAACGTAGCCGACATTCCTTCTCGTCAGGTGCCTCAGCTTCAAGTCTTCAATACGAGTATTTACAACACGCCTTAAAGCAACAATTGATATATATCCTATCAGTATAATCAGACCTGTTTGGATCAGTTTTTTGTATATAACATTGCGCTGCCGTTTGACCTTAGCTTCTACTACAGCGGTTTTTTCCAGAGCTAACCCTAATTCTTCCTCTGCGATCCTTGCCTTTTCCTGTGCAGCTGCCATCTTTTCTTCGGCAAGCCTCACTTTTTCCTGGGCAGCTAAGGCCTCCTGCTCTTTTTGCTTGGCCTCCTCGACAGCCTTTTTAACCTCAGCTTTGCTCTTAGCTGTCTCCTTTACAATTTCGACTTCTTTTTTCGCAACTTCAGCCTCTTTGAGTTTTATTTCCGCCCTTTTCTTTTCAAGATCTACTGCTTTTTCCTGAATCTCGGCTTCTTTTTTCGCATCCTCTACAACAGCCTGGGCCTGTTGGGAATCCTCTTTTACTTTTTCAACTTCCTGCTCCTGTGAATCTGCCGGTGCCTTTTGGACAGATTCCTCACTGGCAGTATTTTCATTCTCAAGGGATGGTTGTGATGTCTGTTTAACAGTTGTCTTAGCGGTTTCGGTCTGCGTTTTTTCAGAATTACAGGAGACGAGCAGACAGAGAAATAAAACAGACGTGAATACAATAATCCTTGGCCAATATTTTCTCATAAATATTGCTTCCTTTCAACATACGCCAAACAGGATCTGAACCTGCGGCCTTTGGTTTAGGAATCCTTACCTCGATATATAATAACAGCTATAACAACAGGTTACAAGCGTATTTTTGGCCAAAAATGAGGGTTTCAAGTGGTTGGCAAGTCAATATATTAAGTAAATTACAACTCAGTAAATACTGCTCACTGACGAACTTTTTGACGAACTGTGCGATTTAAAATGATAATGCTCAACGTTTATTTATACTCCTCTGCCCTGTGCCGGACGATTTGGCCTTCAATCATATAAATCACATCCTCTGCAATGTTAGTGGTATGGTCGGCTATCCGCTCCAGATGCCGAGAGGCGGATAATATATGGATAAGAGGTGCTATTTGCTCCGGATTTTTCACAATAGCGTCCTGGACCTTTAAATACATCTGGCGATTCATCTCATCAACGATGTCATCACTTGTGCAAACTTCGTGAGCAAGCTTGGCATCGTGATTGATCAAAGAATCAAGACTCTTTTTTAACATTAACTGAGCGTTACGAGCCATATCAAGAAGATCGGTCGAGATATTAAATTTAGATTGATTTGCAAGAAAAATTGCTCTTTCGGCAACATTGACGGCTAAATCACCAATACGCTCAAGATCGTTATTTATCTTAAGGACAGCTACAATAAAACGAAGGTCAACAGCTACCGGCTGATGCAGTGCAAGAATTTTCAGGCAGTCTTCTTCAATCTCAACTTCCATGTTATCAATATCAATATCGTTGTCTATTATTTTCTGGGCCAGTTTGACATCCTGTGTTTCAATAGACATTGTTGCATCTCTTACTGAACATTCTATTTTTGCACCCAGTGCCAGTAATTTCTTTTTTAGATTTTCTATTTCTCTTTGTAAATGCTTTGCCATTTTTCAAACCTTCCCGTTTTAATATCTATTGTCATAGGAAGACGACAGAACACAATCAATTTTCCCATCACTTAGAGTTATTTTCCCATCTTTGTCAGAGGCAGGCTCGGCTTTGGAATAATCAAAAGAAGATGCAAGCTCGTTAATTATCTCTATGCGATTCCATGGCAGGATTCTCACACCCTTTTTGCCGACCCTTATATCCTTAATGCTGCTGATGGCCTTGCCGAAGTGATATGTTCGGCAATCCAGGCGGACATAAGATTGGGTTACACTAAGAACCTGTCCAATAAATAAGTGGTTATGTGCTTCGGGGTAATTCTTTACCGTACGAATCTTCCATATTTTTTTGTCTTTCTGCTCGCTCATTTTATCCAAACCTTCCTGTTACATAATCTTCCGTTTGTTTTTTGCCCGGGTTGCGGAATATTTTTACTGTCGAATCATATTCTATCAACTCGCCCAGACAGAAAAAAGCGGTTCTTTCGCTGACCCTTGCAGCCTGCTGCATATTATGAGTTACAATAACGATTGTATAGTCATTTTGCAGTTTGTCTATCAGATCTTCTATCTTGCCGGTGGCGATTGGGTCCAAGGCTGAACATGGCTCATCCATCAGGATAATGTTTGGCTTGGTAGCTAACGCACGGGCTATACAGAGACGCTGCTGCTGACCGCCTGAAAGAGACAAAGCTGATTTTTTCAATTCATCTTTTACCTCATCCCATAGAGCAGCGGCCTTGAGACTATCTTCCACGATTTGCTGCAGTTTGGAGCGGCTCTTTATTCCCTGCAGTCTTGGCCCATAAGCAACATTGTCAAATATGCTCTTTGGAAACGGATTTGGCTTTTGGAAGACCATACCGACCTGCTGGCGAAGATTTACAAGATTAGTGTTTTTATCATATACATTGTGGCCATTGACAAGCAGCTTGCCCTCTATATGAGTATTGGAAATAAGATCGTTAATTCTGTTAATGCTTCGCAGGAATGTACTCTTGCCGCATCCGCTTGGACCGATTATTGCGGTTACGCTGCAGGGCAGAATATCCATAGTAATATCTTTGACACCGACTTTGGAGCCGTAATAGAAGCTGAAATTCTCAGATTTTATCACAGCACAGCTGCAGTCCAGTTCTTCATCTTTATTTTCGTGAGCCGCTTTTTGTCCCAGACTTACAGCAGATTTAATTTGACCAATATTTATGTCGTTTTCTAAAGCAGATGCCGGCATGTTTTCTTTCCTTTTTTCCATAGCAGTTAATCTTAATACCAGGTTAATTTCCCCTTAGCCTTCTGAATACTTTCGCTCGTAAAATAATTGCAACAGCATTAAGACAAAGTATAAGCAAAACAAGCGTTACAACCATACCGTACTGTTTATGCGGCACCATCATTGCAAGCCTGTCTCCCACAGCAATATCATAACTTCCATAAGATAAAGTTCTTGTTGGATCAAATAATGATTTCGGTAGCGGCCCAAGTGCAACCGCTCCGGTAAATAGAATTGGAGCCGTCTCGCCTGCGACTCTGCTAAGACTAAGTATTATCCCTGTCAGGATCCCCGGCAGAGCGGCAGGCAAAGTTACCTTCATAAAAGTCCTGAATCTGCTTGCTCCAAGTCCTAAAGAAGCTTCTTTATAAGTCTGCGGAACCGACCGGATCGCTTCTTCACTGGCCCTGATCATTACCGGTAAGGTTAATACCGCCAGCGTCAGAGAAGCTGCTAAAATACACGGCTTAGAAGCACCACCAAATAACGGAATTAAAAACAAAACAAAAAATGCCAAACCAAATAGTCCAAAAACTATACTTGGTACGCCGGCAAGTGTATTTATGCCCATGCGAATTATCCTGACAGCCATATTATCTGAAGCACATTCGACAAGATAGGCAGCGGAGATTATTCCCAGAGGGATCACAAAAATCATAGCTAAGAGAGTTAGTAATAACGTGCCTAAAATCTCAGGCCCGACACCGCCGAAATAATGCCCGGGTGTACTGTCATCAATGAAATACCGCCAGTAAAATGTGGGCATTGGTTTCATCATCCTGTCAAGATTGCTTTGGACATATCCAAAAAGCGGTTCTAATTTAGTGCCTTCGAATTGCTCGGCCCGCAAGGTGCGAACTTTAATCATTGGCTGGTCAGCTTCCTTTTGCACCCACTTTTCAGACCAGAGTAACTGATCCAATAGTTTTTGGGCCAAATCCCAGCGAGTTGCTCCATATCGGTCCATACTCAAAGCAGGAACGGGGTCATCAGGCTTGGGGCCTAATAGATGAAGAATAATATCTTCGACTTTTTGAAGCGCCCCGGCATATTCCTGACGTTTATCCAGGTCAATATTTTCGACGGATTTAAGAAAATCTTCGCCAAGAGTAAAAAATCCAGCCGCAGCAGTATCAACGAATTCTCCGTTCGTGCGGTATTGCAGAATATAATCAATATTTTCTTGTATTATTTGTTTATCATTGCTTTGAAAAGTTGCCTGGAGTTTATCTCTTATTTCTCTTGCAAGTGAACGGATTTGCTGATATTCCGCGCCAGATGTCCCTTTATATTTCAGTTCTTTGCCAAACTGACGGTAAATCTGTTTTGACTCATCTATAAGTTCATCAGTATCTATGCCATGCTTGAATTCATCTATGATTAGGTATGCAGCATCACGAAATTGATGAACTTCGGCTATTTCGCTTTGCAAATCTTCATAATTACCCCTGTGATACAGGGCAAACTGCATTTTACGAAATTCAATTGTGTCTTTAAATATAACGGCCTTCGCACCTCGCCAGGTTATGGGACCCAGAACAATCAGCAATACAACTGTAAGCAGTACAACACTTGCCCCTGTCAGAACGGTGAATGCTTTATCAGTTATTTGGCGGGTATTTAGATGCATAGTTTAGGATTTCCCCGCTTTCTTCTTTGCCGAGGCAAGAAAATATTCGCCTACTATATTAAGCAAAAATGTCATAACCAAAAGTACAACACCTATCGCAAAAAGAGACCAGTAGTGAGGCGAATCTTTAGGTGTCTCACCCATATCTCCTGCTATGGTTGCCGTCATAGTACGAACAGATTGAGACAGATCCCACCAGGGAGAAGGAATCTGATTAGCATTACCTGATGCCATCCATACAACCATTGTTTCACCTATGGCACGCATCATTCCTAAAACGATCGCTGCGATGATTCCGCTGTGGGCCGCGGGTATTATTACTCGGAAAATAGTCTCGAACCGGGTCGCACCTAAACCATAGGATGCTTCCCGGAGTTCTCTGCCGACAGCGGAGATAGAGTCCTCGGCGACGCTGATAATTGTAGGAAGTGCCATAATAGAAAGAACGATTGAGGCGTTTAGTGCATTTGTGCCGGTAGTAAAACCGAACTTATTCTGCAGCCAGGGAGCCAGTACCAATACCGCAAAGAAACCATAGGCAACGGATGGGATAGCTGCCAGGATTTCAATGATTGGTTTGACAAAGTCCCTTACTTTCAGCGAAACAATATCGCTTAAAAATATCGCAGCCAGAATTCCGACAGGTACAGCAAATATAAGTGCCGCTATAGTCACATATAAGGAGCCGACTATCAACGACAATGCTCCAAATTTTGGTACAGTAGCTTCTGGATACCACGATTTTGTTGTTAAAAATTCGCTCAGACTGAATTTCATAAAGAAAGGCAGTCCTTCGCGTACAACAAAGAAGAAAATGAGCAGTACTAAAAAAACGGAACTGCAGGTTACCGCAAAAAGCAAAAAACGCCCCAGGTGGTGAAATAAAAATCCTTTCAAATCCTGCAAAGGCGTAAGAACCAGCAACTGATTCCTATCAACCGCTGGTCTGGTTCGCTGGATTTGGGTAATATTATTCACAGTCATATTTCTAATAATTCGTCACCGGTATGAACCCTTTTGCTTCAATAATTTCCTGGCCGGTTTCAGACAAATAAAATGTACAGAATTTATATATCATGCTGCCAAGCTTTGGGTAACCATTTGTGAACATAAATAAAGGTCTTGCAACTGGATACTGACCTGTTGCGATTGTCTGTCTCGAGGGCATAACGCCGTCAACTTTTAAAGCCTTGACATTGGCATCAAGGAAGCCGATACCGACATATCCGATAGCACCAACAGTAGTTTTTACTCTGGCATGGGCCTGAGGATTGGAATTTACATATTCGACCCCGGCAGCCATCTCTTCTTTTTTCATTACAAGGCCATGAAATGTTTCATAAGTTCCAGAAGAGGTGTCCCTGCTGATAGCAACGATTTCAAGGTCCGGTCCTCCAACCTGTTTCCAGTTTGTTATTTTGCCCTGGTAAATGTCGCGTATCTGCTGGGTCGTCAGCTGAGCAACAGGATTTGAAGGATGAACAACGATGCAAACACCATCCATTGCTACTACGTGAGCTACAGGAAATATGCCGTTTTCCACAGCCTTTTTGTACTCTTTTTCCTTCATAAATCGGCTCATAATAGCAATATCACATCGCCCATCCACCAAAGCCGCTGCTCCGTCACCACTTCCGGTCTTCTTGACTGTTATATCAAGGTTTGAATATTTACTATTAAACGCCTCGGCGAAAGCATCCGCTATTGGACCAACGGTAGTTGATCCCTCAATTTGCAAAGTCTGCTTTTGGCTAGCAATTAGCTCAGAGGCCAAGACCAGACTCAGCATAACCAGTCCGCATACTATAATTTCTTTTCTCATTTCATAATCTCCTTTTCATTCACTTTAATTTTACGATTCAAATGTTAGAGTTCTGTTAGAACCAGGTTAGAGTTTTGTAAAATAATCATTAAAACTTGAATATAATATCCGCCTGGAGCAGTCTGAAGTCTTCTTTTGTGCTGCTGACATTTTGTTCGTTCATGAAATAATTAAGGCCGAATTGTACATTTTCGTCCAATTGATACTTAAAACCTATTACATGGCCTTTGCCATCAGTACCGCCGCCAATGAAGTCAGAATCACAAATACCTCCTAAAACAGCATCCTTTTCGACATCTCTGTAATTGTAAGAAACTTCCCATGAACCGGGGTCCTTGGCCTTATTGTATTTTGTTCCAATAAGCCAGGCTGTATCGCCGGAGGTGTTCGCTGCTATGTTGTTTACATAGGTGCCGAAAACAGAAGCTGGTATATCGCCCAGCTTGAAGCCATATTCTGCAAAACCTTCGATAATATCATAATCACTGGTATACATACCACCGGAAGTAGTATTTCCATTAGCACTTATGCCGGACAATGCTTGACCGTTTATATTGCCGAAATCATAGTAGCTTAGACCGGCAAGAATATGACTGTCGTCTGAGAGCTTGTGTTTGACCAAACCCTGAATGCCAAAAAGACTGGTATCCGCATCGGTGCTTCTTTCACGCATCCAGAAGGCTCCGCCTGCCAGTTGTGCAGTTGTGGAATCACTCATTTTCCACTTATACTTTGCAGCACCACCTTCAGGGCTCAGGTCGCCATCAAAAATAACCTGATTGCCACCGACCGTGTAAAACGGATTGCCCATTTTACCCAGCAGAATATTCAGGCCGGGCTTCCATTTAGGATGATAATCAGCATATGCCCAGTCGAGCCAGAGTTCCTTGCTGCTGAAGGAGTCATCGCTTGAATCACCTAATGTGTGATTGGTGGAAGTCGGAGAATCGCTGCTGCCGGTAGCAATTCTAAAGATAGCATCCCACTCATCGTTGACCTTAGCCTGCATTTTCAGCCTTGCACGTATTCTGTTCCTGTTTCTCTTTGTTGCTGCGGTATCGTCGGAAATTGATTCATGTCTGTATCTGAAATCACCACCCCATTGAATTCTTTCAACCCATTTCATACTGTCGGGCAGGGAATCTACCTGCTTTTCCTCGACCGCCTTGGCAATCTTTTTCTCCATCTGTGCATCCTGCTGATTCTGTTGTGTCTCGATTTTCTCAATCCTCTGCTGTAACATCTTAATTTGTTCTTTTAATTCTGCCAGTTCGTCGGCTTTCGCATTTGTTCCCAAAGTCAGAACAAACAGGCATACCACTGTGTAAATTATTTTTCTCATTTTATACCTCCAAAAAATAAACCTTCAATCTGGTCCCTCAGACTGCCCTGAAGGAACTTTAATTAAATATATAAATAGGGATTGTTAGACAGATATAAGAGGAGTGTTAGAGTTTTATTGAGGTGAAAAAATATTTATTTCCTTGGTATCAATATCAGTGAGATTTCGACAACGGATTCCTAATGTTGTTTTTATAGCAGATATGTCCTCCGGGTCGTTGGATTTAAATGTTAATAGTAGTATAGCCCGCAGGAATCTGACAACTCGCACAATCAAGTAAATTATCCCAACTGCACACAAGATATTAAAACTTAATTCATACATTTCTGCGTTTCCCTTCAACAAATATTAATGTTTCTTTACACAGATAATGTACGATAAAGAAGTTAGAGTAATATTTAGGGATTGTTAGAGTTTTGTTAGGCCGAATTTTTGAACAGCCAAAGAAAGAATTTAGTCTTACTTGAATATGAGAAAATAAAGACCAACCAAAGCGAGGAAGATGGTAATAAACAGACGAAATGACCTCTGCGGAATATAATCAACAATTTTCTTGGCTATCCTGGCACCGAGAAATGAAACAGGTATAAAAATAAGCATACCGTATAACAACTTCGATTCAAGCCTTGTGCCGCCTTTTATATAGGTAATAATACGAGCCGAATCAATTAGTAATGCGATCGCACCGGCGGTAGCAATATACATGGCTTTAGGCAGGTCAAAAGCCGTAAGAAAAGTTGACCGAACAGCTCCTCCGACTCCGAAAATACCCGCAAAGAAACCTGATAACGCTCCGCCGGTTACCATGTTCCTGTTGTTTTTTGCTAAGCGGAAATTGGGCTTGATAGAAAGGAAGA
>JAFGGI010000055.1 GCA_016930635.1 Sedimentisphaerales bacterium
AACGGAGAGGGCGGGATTCGAACCCGCGGTACTCGGTAAAGAGCACACTGGTTTTCGAAACCAGCTCGATCAGCCGCTCCGACACCTCTCCATAGGATAAAACAAAGACTTATAAAAGCTAAACGATTTAGAAATGATTGTCAACGCTTAGACTCCTGCAATAACATACGATATAAACAGATAACGCAGCAAATAGGCTTTCTCTCCGAGAAAATCCTTGAATATTCGGATAGATTCCTGTAGAATAATAGCACCGCAAGGAGGATGGTATACTCTCTATTTAAAAGATATTTAGAGGCCTGCGTAAATTCACAAAAAAGAGGTGATATTATGTTCAAAATAAAAATCTGCCTGATTTTAACTGCATTGTTTACAGCATTGTTTTTACCCTTGCAGTTAGCTCTGGGCTTCGAATCTGCCTGGGTACAGACTGCCGGTCCGGCCGGAGGAGACATCAGGGCCATAGAAATCAATCCTGAAAATCCTGATATTCTTTACGCTGTCGGCTACGGCGGAAGTGTATTTAAGACTACTAATGCCGGTGCGACATGGACAATGCTTGAGCCGCTTATAGAACCTCATCTGCTCTTCTATGATGTCGTTGTTTCTCACAGTAATCCTCAGATAATTTACGCTTTTGCTGACAAATTATTTAAAAGTACTGACAGCGGAGAAAACTGGGCCTATATAAATCCGGGAAGGAACTTCAGCTATATTAGTATTGACCCTGCAAATCCTCAAATCATCGTAGGTGCCAGATGGGACAACACGGTTTATTGCAGTACCGATGGCGGTGTAACATGGAACAACATTACCAGTAATTTACCCGGAGATATTCGTTACTTTGCGGATGTAGCAGTCAGTACAGAAAATGAATTCTGGGTTGGCACTAAAAATTATGGTAATGGCCAGCTTTATCATACGACTAACGGCGGCGTTTCCTGGAGCCAGGTAAATCTTGAGCCGGAGGAGGACACCGACGTTTCTACTATATTTGTTGATCCTCGAAGCCCGAATCATGTCTTCGTAAGCTTTTTAGATGATATAAACAAAACTTTAATTGACAGATACCTTTTTAGCACAACGGACGGCGGCGCAAACTGGTCTACGCTCCATTTCCCGGTAGCTTCGTCGCGAATCAGGGTTCTTGGTGTAACTCCTGACGGCCAGGCTATCTATGTAGGCGGTGAATGGTCCGGCGATATCTGCCGAATTAATATTGCCAATGATACTTATGAGCAGATCGGGCAGAATATGCTGGGATTAAATGCTGACATTGCTGTCGATCCATGCGATGCAAATATTCTCTATGCGCCCAGAGTATCTGGTTTGATGAAAACTGTCGATGACGGAAATAACTGGTATTTTATTAATAACGGAATTGTTAATGTAGGCATGTCTCTTATGGAGGTACCTGATATTCCCGGCAGCGGAACGGTCTATGCAACATCACTTCGCGGAGAAGGAACATTCAAAACTACCGACTGGGGCAACAGCTGGATACTTGCTACTAACGGCATTACAGATGCCAAGGGAGATGAGTTAACTATAAATCCCCATAACACTCAGGAAATATGGTATGTAGATGACAAAGGGGAAATCTTTATAACAGAAGATGGGGCACAAACATGGGAAAAGGTCAATGACTGGTGGGGCAAAGGCTGTAGATTCAGTTCTGTCTATGTATTAGCTCCTACATCAAACCCATATATAATTTACGCTTCAAAAAACGGATTTGGTTTGTTCAGGACTAACGACGGGGGCGGGCTTTGGGATTTTCTGGATGATTCGGAAATAGACTACACCTACAGCATCGCTGTTCATCCTACAAATCCTGATATAGCTTACAGCGGATATAATCCTAAACCTTTTCAGGATTGGGCAATGGTCCGCAAAACAACAGACAGAGGCAGTTCATGGTCAACATCACTTCATGTACCCGAATCTGCCGGCATTACCTCTGTTGCGATTGATCCCCAAAATCCTGATATAGTCTATGCGGGAAGTACTGGAAAAAGGGGTGCTGTTTATAAAAGTATTGACGCCGGTGATACATGGTCCGAGCTTAACAGCAGTTTTACCATGTGCACAGTCTGGGGGCAGTCTCAGTTAATATCTGACCCCTGTAATACGTCAACCGCATATGCCGCTACCTGGCTTGCCGGAACATGGAAAACAACAGATGCCGGCGAAAATTGGGTATTGCTCGAAAATGCGCCCATCTCTGCAACATCACTAAGCATCAATGTGCTGAACAGTAATATTATCTATCTCTCAGATCGTACAACACCAACAGTCTGGAAGACAACTGATGCCGGTGCAACGTGGCAAAAAATCGCTGACTTTTCGAGTGATGGAGCACTCCTCGTGATGCGTGTTTTGTCAAGCGGTGATACAGTCTACGCTGCTACATTTCATCCCAATTTGACAGACGGAAAACTCTATAAATCAAACGATGGCGGTTTAACATGGAATGATACTACCGATACTCTGCCAAAAGGTATTCTCGACCTGGCGGTAAACCCGGATAATCCGGATATCGTCTATGTAACAACAAACATCAATTGGGCACACAAATCAACAGATGGCGGTGCAACCTGGATGCAATTGCCGAATTTCCCTGATGTCGGTGCCTATGATATTGAAGTGGACCCGGTTGAGCCAACGACTCTCTATGCCTCTGCCAGAGGCGGTTCTATGCCTGCCTGGTTTACAGAAATTGCTGGTGATAGACCAGACGGCATCGTTTTTACTGATAACGCCGGTGTCTATAAATCTACCGACTCCGGTTCGACCTGGACCCAGATACTAACCACCGCTGCAAGCTGTCGAGCGATACGTCTGCATCCCGATAACCGTAATGTACTTTTTGCAGTAGATCTGGTCGACGGCTTGATGGTCAGTATCGACGGGGGCAATAACTGGACTAGTCATAATACCGGTCTTGACTCCGCAGTCCCAACCTCTGTTGCCATCAACGGTGATAAGGTATATGTTGGAACTCAAGGATGTGGTGTATATTCAGGCGATTTCGATATAGTCGGCGGAACAATAACCTGGCAGCCAAATCGAAGCAACAAACCCGTACCGCAAGTTTATAGCATGCAAATTCAGGTTGATCCTGTAAATTCAAGCCGTATCTTTGTCTCATCAAATCCGGGCGGTTTGTATCGTTCAGACAATGGCGGGGTAAAGTTCACCGACAAAAACGGCATTACTCCAAGTGTTGTAGTGGACGACCCTCTTCGTCAGGGTTACTATACCTATGCAATCAACCCAAATGATGTCAATGAGATATGGCTGGGTACCTGGGGCAAAGGAATCTACAAGTCTTATAACGCCATGGGACTTGACGTCCCAGCTAACGGTGCTGGTATGAAAATGTACGGAAAACATATTTACCAAATTATCATTGACCCATCCCCTCCAAAAACTATCTACGCAGCAACTGAAGAAGGTATATTTAAATCGAGTGATGAAGGCAGCACATGGATCGACTTCAGCGCCGGCCTGGATACCCCACAAGTCCGGACAATAGCAATAACCGCTAATGGAACTCTGATGTGCGGCACTATGGGATATGGAATTTATAATTATGACACCGGATTAAACCAATGGGTACAAAAAAATCCTCTGGGCAGGTGGTGTATGCCCTGGCCGTTATGGGCTAACCGTCCTCTATATCAATATACCAGCCAGCTCTTTCATCCTGATGACCCTAATATAATCTATTTTGGAACATTCCCTACGGGCATCTTCAAAAGCTTTGATAGCGGCAGCAGTTGGCTGGAATATAATGTCGGATGGACCAATGACGGCGTCTTTACTATGGTTTGCCATCCGGATGATGCGGAAATTTTATTTGCAGGAACATATAACGGAATTAATCTTTCTACCGATGGTGCCGAACACTGGCAAATGCGGGACCAGGGATGGCCTCCTGAACAATGGGTCTTTTCCATAGCTTTTCATCCGGAGGATCCAAATATAATGTACGCTGCTTCAAAAAATGGTGAAAATGAAGGTACAGGCCGAGCCGGATTTCACGGTACGGTAATGAAAAGTACCAATGGAGGACAAAATTGGTTTGCCATCACTAATGGGTTAAATATCGACCAGGAATTTTACAAAATCATTCCTGACAAATACGATCATGATGTGCTGTATCTCGCTACCCAACTGGAAGGAGTCTTTATCAGCCGTAACGGCGGCGACAGCTGGTTGCCCTGGAATGAAGGCCTGATCCACAAAGTAGCGGGTACTAACGGCAATAATGTAACAGACACGATGGTAATGTCGGCGGATGGCCTTAATCTTTATTTCGGCACTTTAGGAGCAGGGATTTATAGACGGTCACTTTTTGCCGGCTGTACCGAAGATGCTAATGAGCTTATAACACTTGTTATAGAATGGCAGGAAACCGGAAACCTGACTAAAGATATAAATGGTGATGGACAGATTGATATAATCGATTACGGTATGCTGGAAAATTTCTCCCGGGATTACAGTCCGTATGATCTGAATATAGATGGAGTTATCAATTTTTGCGACTTTGCTCTGTTTGCCCAACACTGGTTGGAAACAGATTTTTCAACCTCTGATTTCGGAAAATTAGCCGACCTTTCAAGAGACTTTATGGTAGACATATCGGATTTGGAAATATTACTTGGACGGTGGCTCACAAGTAACGATTTAAACCTCTGAAGTAAATGGGCGATACAGGATTCGAACCTGTGACCCGCTGATTAAGAATCAGCTGCTCTACCGGCTGAGCTAATCGCCCGCGAAAACGCGTACTCTACATAAAAATCGCCTGCCTTTCAAGAAAATTAGTCCCCATAAAACTTATTCTTAATATCCTTGCAAAAAGTGCTGAACCTATGTAAATTATGGGCCGAATAGTCTTATTAGCAGTAACTTATGGCGGCGTAGCTCAGTTGGTTAGAGCATGGGATTCATAAGCCCAGGGTCGACGGTTCGAATCTGTCCGCCGCCATTATAGATTTGAGTTAAAAGTCGAACTAAAAACAACTTAAAACTCAACATTCGAAATTAGTAACTGAAATTTGCCCCCATCGTCTAGCGGCCTAGGACGCCGGGTTCTCATCCCGGTAACAGGGGTTCGAGTCCCCTTGGGGGTATTAGATACAAATTAATTTTTCTTTCATATAAAAGTGAAACAGGATTGGGAAAAATTATCTGACGATGAGATTCTGCAAAAGCGGATCAGAGACCTGAAGCTGCAAATAGCCGGCTCAAGGATTGAACCCTTTGTAAATCAACTCTATGACGAACTTGATTCTAAGGGAATTAATTTCCATCCGCCCTGCTACCTCACCGATGAATGGCTCTGTCCGGATAAAGTCCCAGCCATAGGCATCCCTTTCTGTCTTGCCCATTCCAGACTCCAAAAAATCGAAAAAAGAATAATGCTTGAGGTCGAAGGTGGTACCGAAAACAAGTTTATGAAACTCCTCAGGCACGAATGCGGCCACGCCATGAATTACGCTTATCAGCTTTATAAAAAGACCCGCTGGCGAGAACATTTCGGCCGATTCAGTGAAAGATACACGGACTCATACTGCTATTATCCATATTCGAGAAAGTATGTTATTCATCTGCAAAACAATTACGCTCAGTCGCACCCGGATGAGGACTTCGCCGAGACTTTTGCGGTCTGGCTTGCTCCTCAAAATAAATGGAGCCAAAAATACAAAAATTGGCCGGTAATAAACAAGCTGAATTATATTGATAAGCTGATGAAAAAAATCGGTGATACTCCCCCGCCAGTTACTGCAGGCGGCCGTCTGCCCTGGTCTGCAGTAAAAATGACTTCAACGCTTGCTGCTTATTATGAACGCAAGAAAAAAACTCTCGGCAGCGAATTTCAAGGCTTCTATGATGACAGCTTAAAAGAGCTTTTTATCGTACATCCTGAACAGTCAGAGATAAAAGCCTCCAGTGCTATAAGAGAATACCGCCGACAGATCGTTGACAGCGTTACAAGATGGACCGGCCATAGAAAGTATGATGTTAATCAGTTACTCAATATACTGGCCAGACGCTGTGATGCTCTCGGCTTATACGCTTCTGAGGATAACATGCGATATATAATAGGTGTCACTGCCCTGATCGCTGCAATTGCAACAAACACTGCCAAAAACATAGGGGCGAGATAGATGAGTTTTCTTGACCTGGTAAATAAAAGATATAGCATTAGAAATTACAAAGAAACCCCCGTACCGCGGGAAAAGATTGACCGATGTATCGAAGCTGCCCGGTTGGCTCCATCTGCGTGTAATTCACAGCCGTGGAAATTTGTGATAGTTGATGATGCTGAACTTATAAAAGACGCAGCAACAGCAGCCTTTACAGGAATTCTGGATTTCAACCATTTCGTCTTTAAGGCTCCTGTATTAGTATTGATCGTCAGCGAAAGACAAAAGATATCCGCTAAATTCGGAAGTATTGTCAAAAAGAAAAACTTCAGTTTGATGGACATAGGAATAGCTGCTGAACATTTTTGTCTTCAAGCCGCTGAAGAAGACCTGGGAACCTGTATGCTCGGCTGGTTCAATGAGAAAAAGGTAAAAAAAGTGCTTTCAATTCCTGCTCTCAAAAGAGTAGAGCTTATGATATCTATCGGATTTTCCGCTGACGAAAAAGTCCCGGATAGAAACAGAAAAACCATTAACCAGATGTCAAGTTATAATAAATACTCATAAGATTTTAACTGGATTAATAGCATTGTTTTTAGTATCTTTATAAACGGTTTCAGGAAATCGTAAGTTTGGCCCAAAAATCATACAAAATAACCGCACTTGTAGATATCGCCGCTGTGCCGGAGAATGACCCTCAGTTTCTTTTGCCTGAAATAGCAATTACCGAATATCATGTTATCCAGACAATCCGGGAACTCGGCCACGAGGTAACAATAGTAACCGTTGAGAATGATATTATTGCTGTCGCGAATCAATTAAGAGAGCAGAATCCCGACCTTGTTTTCAATTTGACCGAAGAATTTGCAGGCGACAGAAGAAAAGACAAGAATATCGCGGCTATGCTCGAACTGCTTGAAATGCCATTTACCGGAACCGGTTCTATCGGCCTTACACTCTGCAGAGATAAAGGACTGTCCAAGCAGATCCTGTCGCACCATAGAATAAGGGTGCCTGGCTTTATGTCTTTCCCTCTCGGCAAGAAAACCAAACCGAATAAATCCATACAATTTCCGATGATTGTCAAGCCCGCTTTCGAAGACGGTTCGGAAGGGATCTCGAACGCCTCTGTTGTCAACGACATAGAGTCACTTGAAAACAGGGTTGGGTTTGTTACTGAAAAGTGGAACCAGGGTGCAATCGTCGAGGAATTTATCGAAGGCAGAGAATTATACGTCGGTGTAATCGGCAACAAAAAACTGATTACGCTGCCTATTCGAGAATGTATCTTCAAAGATAAAACATCCGAAGGTCCTAATCTTGCAACCTACCGTGTAAAATGGGACAAAGCTTACCGTGAAAAATGGAATATAGAATACGGATTTGCGAAGCTCGACGAAGCTATAACAAAAAAAATCTACCGGATCTGCAAGCGAACATACAGACTGCTGCACTTGCGAGACTACGGCAGAATTGATTTAAGACTGACACCAGATAATAAAATTATTATTCTTGAAGTGAATGCGAATCCGGATATAGCTTACGGCGAAGAGGTCGCCGAGGCCGCCGAAAAAGTCGGAATATCATATGAACAACTTATCAAACAGATTATTTCTACAGCGCTGTTCAGATATAAAAGTTAAATCCGCCCAAATCATATGAACCAGCAAATACCATCTCAAAAACAGGACTCTCTCGACAGCCAATTTATGACCGCCGCCATAGACCAGGCAAATATCGCTTTGCAAAATGGTGACGTGCCCATCGGTGCTGTTATCGTCTATGAAAATCAGATAATTGCCAAAGGTTATAACCAGCGGCATCAGCTAAACGACCCTACCGCACACGCTGAGATTATCGCGCTTACCGCAGCAGCCGAGTATATTGGTAATTGGAGATTGCACAACTGCAGCATTTATGTTACTTTAGAGCCATGCTGTATGTGTGCAGGCGCTTTAGTACTCGCCAGGCTCGACAGGCTTATCTACGGCTGTGATGACCCAAAAGCAGGTGCCTGCGGAAGTATATATAATATTGTCCAGGATATGCGACTTAATCACAGGCTAGAAATAACAAAAGGTATTCTTGCAGAAGATTGTGCAAAACTGCTGCAGGATTTTTTCAAGAGTAAGAGAAATTCTGATGATAATTGTTTTTAGAAGGATTAAAAATGCAGAATGATAAAAAAGTTAAGATAATGCCGTGCCTTGATATGCAGAACGGCAGAGTAGTAAAGGGCGTACATTTTGTCGATATAAAGGATGCCGGCGACCCGGCAGAATGCGCCAAGGCTTATTGTAATGCAGGTGCAGATGAACTTGCAATGTTAGACATCACCGCAACTGTTGAAAACAGGTCGACAATGCTCAACGTCGTCAAAAAAGTCGCTGCTGTTACTACTATACCGTTTACAGTGGGTGGAGGCATAAGTGATTTGAAAATCGCCTGGGCAGTTATTGATGCAGGTGCTGATAAAATCTCAACAAGCAGTGCGGCTTTTAGAAAGCCTGAACTTATCCCTGAATTAGTAAAAGAATTAGGAGAAGAAAAGGTTACAGTAGCTATCGATGTCGACAAAAATGACAGCTTGCCCAGCGGCTATGAGGTCTATATCGATGGCGGCAGAACAGCAACCGGAGCGGACGCTATCGAATGGGCAAAAAAGGTCGACTCGTTCGGCGTAAAGGTTATCCTTCCGACAAGCAAAGCCACAGATGGTGCAAAGACCGGTTTTGACCTGCCGTTGATAGAGATGATAGCAAAAGAAACAAGTGCTGAAATTGTTGCTTCCGGCGGCGCAGGAGAAATGGAGCATTTCTTAGATGCAGTAAACGCAGGAGCAACTATTCTTCTTGCCGCTTCGGTATTTCACTTTAATATCATTGAGATTCCGAAGCTCAAAGCCTATTTGAAGCAGGAAGGTGTAAACATAGATATTTGACATAAAGGTTTTAGTCCCGGAGAGGTGTCGGAGTGGCTGATCGAGCAGCCTTGGAAAGGCTGTGTAGGGCTTGCCCTACCGCGGGTTCGAATCCCGCCCTCTCCG
>JAFGGI010000056.1 GCA_016930635.1 Sedimentisphaerales bacterium
CTGTGGCAGTGCTACAGCAATCACCATGGTTGACGAAGATACTTATCGCGGCGGTGTTGTTCTCGAAGACGGCACAAAGGTAGACGTTGGCGTTACTTTTTGGTTGTATCCTCCTGATCTTTGTGTTGGCCAGGTATTCAACGTGGCCTGTAATCCGACAGTTACTTTGACCATTACACAACCGATGGTTGACAAATTTGTTTATCTTGGCTATCCGCAATGCTGGATGTGCGATGCACAGAAGTGCGGTAACGGCGCTTACGGCGGCGCAAGTATTAACCGCGTTGATACAGTTGACCTTGGCGCACTGAAGAGTTCATGGTTCAAGACCTACACTGCAGTTGGTTACAATCCCTGCGTAGACTTTAACCTGTCCGGCCGGGTCGATACGGTTGATCTGGGTATTCTTAAGAGCCACTGGTTTAGAACAGTTGCCGGGGGCAACTGCCTGTAAAATGGGTAAAAATATACTTGAAATCGACAGGAAATGTGGTATAATTGGATTAATCTGTTATATTCATGAAGGAGAAATAAAATGAAAAGGTCGATATTTGTTTTAGCAATTCTTATTGCCGTCCCGGCATTTGCGCTTAACGTTGAACTGGTTGATAACGGCAACGGCACTATCAATATTGAGTATTCGGATGCTGATCCATGTAATTTACCTCGTATGTTCAATCTGGACCTTACGATGATCGACGGCAGTTTTACGAGTATCAGTAATTATTCAGTAGGCGAATCCAATGACACATCTCAGGGTTACGGCATCTATCCTGCCAAGATAAATATCGATATGTATGGTGATGTCAATGACTGGGGCAATCCGCTGGCGGCAGAAGGTGCTCTGGGTACCAGCGACCAGGTACTGCCCAGCAACCATATCGTACTTGAGTTCGGCTCGCTGTATTACGGCGAACCTAATGCTCCTCTGACAAGCGGTGTGCTTTGTACTATCGGTGTGGAAATCAGCGGCAATATTCCTACAGTTACTATGGTCGATGAAGATACTTATCGCAGAGGCCTGGTACTCGAAGACGGTACAGAAGGCGAGGTAAGTGATGTACTGACTTTCGGTCCATGTCTGTCCGTTGGCCAGGTTTTCAGCGTAGCCTGCAATCCAACTGTTAATCTGACAGTTAGCCAGGCTATGTATGACAGGTGGGTAAATTACGGTCAGCCTACATGCTGGTGCTGTAACGGTCAAAAGTGTGGCGACACTAACGGCAGCGGCCGGGTAGATACGCAAGATCTCGGTGCATTGAAGCAAGCATGGTTTCTGTCGTATCCCAGTCCGGGCTTCAATCCCTGTACTGATTACAATCTATCGGGCCGGACTGATACTGTCGATCTTGGCATTCTTAAATCGCACTGGTTCCGTATGGTCGATCCTTGTCCGTCTTTACCTTAGCAGGATGCGGCTGTAATAGCTGTAAGATATAAACTGTATGTAATAAAATAAGAATATGGTTTTGAAGAGGGAGGGGCAAAATGAGAGTGTTGCTATTTTCATTTCTGATCCTGACGACGGCATCTATAGCAAGTGCTGAGGTACATATCTATATCACAGATGTCGCAGGCAACAGCGAAATCACGCTTGCACCGTCCGAGACGGTTGAACTGCTAATATGGTACACAGGCGACCCGATCATCTCATTCGATCTGGAAATCGGAGTAACATCAGGTTCCGGTACATTATCTGATCCAGCTATCACAGCAGTTGGCAGAAATCAGATGTATGATATTATAGTTTGCTATCTTGGTTTTTGTGAACTGGGTGCCGCTGGTGATAGTGGTCAGCTTGGCTCAGGTATTGCGCAGCCTTTAGCTAATATCCAATTCCACTGTGACGGCACAGGTGATGTAACTATTGATATGACGGATATCTATACACTGGACCCAACCTGGGGCCAGGTAATGCCAATAATGCATGGGATGACCATTCATCAGGAGCAGGCACAAGACCCGAACTGCCTGTATGTTGGCCAGGTTTTCAGCGTAGCCTGCAATCCAACTGTTAATTTAACTGTTAGCCAGGCTATGATTGATAAGTGGGAATATCTCGGCAGACCTTTGTGCTGGTGCTGTGACGGGCAAAAGTGCGGCGACTGCAACGGTGACGGCCGGGTAGATACGCAAGACCTGGCTTGTGTAAAATTTTACTGGTATAAAAGTTACACACAGACTGGTTATAATCCATGTGGTGATTTTAATATGTCGGGCAGGATAGATACTACTGAGCTTGCTAATCTTAAGGCTCACTGGTTCAAAACTGCAAATATTGATCCCTGTCCGCCTTTGCCTTAGCAGGATGCAGATTCTACAATAGTCGCAAATTACAGGCAGCAGACTAATTATGCTAAGTGGCGGTAGTGTATTTTCATTTTGCATTTTTTGCTGTGCGTTCTTATCATATCACTATGTCGAATAAGGGATTGGTCCATATTTATACAGGTAACGGCAAGGGCAAGACTACCGCAGCTATGGGCCTGGCCCTGCGGGCGGCAGGTTGGAGGAAAAATGTCATTATTTATCAATTCTTAAAGCCCCCTTCTCTCGAACTGGGCGAAAGAAAAGCAATAGGCCAAGCTACCCTGTCGATAAAAATCGAAGCTGTCGATATCGAATGGAATATGGCTAAATCGTTCGAAGATAAGATAGCTGTTGAGAATGCACGGGCAAAAATCGAGCAAATCTGTAACCAGATAAAAGATGAGGCGAAACAGAAAAAGTATGACATTATAGTCTTAGATGAAATAGTCTTTTGCCTGTCGAAAAAATTAGCCCAGATCGAATGGATAAAGGATATAATCGAATCTAAAGAATCATCTGTTGAATTAGTCCTGACAGGCAGAGGCGCAAGCGACGAGCTTGTTAAGTTAGCAGATATCGTTACGGAAATGAAGGAAATAAAACATCCGTTTAATAGAAATATAAAGGCCCGGAAAGGCATTGAGTATTAAATTAATCACTGATTTCGCTGATTGAAATAATTTTTATATCTACTCTTTAAAATCAGCGTAATCTGCGATAAAAAAGGAAAAGAAAAATGGACATAGCTGTAATTATTTGTGCGGCGGGTAGAAGCGAGAGGTTTGTTGAAGACCAGAAGAAAAAACTCGAAGCGGCAAAGAAAAAACAGTTTACCGACGTGGCAGGCAGAGCGGCATTTTTGCGGAGCGTAGAGTTCTTTGCCAATAACGATGATGTAAAACAGATACTCGTTGCCATCGGGCCTGAAGATGAGGAGATGTTCAAGATCACACATGAAACAACACTTAATTTTCATGGAGGCAAGTCCTGTATAGGCGGGGCTGAAAGATTTGAAACTGTTGCAAAGGCACTTGAGCTTGTTAAAGACGATATAGACTTTGTAGCGATTCATGATGCGGTTCGGTGCTGTTTGAAAGATGAATGGCTAAAAGATGTTTTCAAAGAGGCAGAAAAAAGCGGTGCCGCGATGCTGGCCTGCCCTGTCGTAGCAACTATAAAGAAAGTAGAGAAAGGAAAGATAATAGAGACTGTCGACCGGACAGGACTTTACGAGGCACAGACACCACAGGTATTTAAGAAAGATCTGCTGCAAAAGGCATATGCAAATATCGACAAGCTGGACAAGTCGAAAATAAGCGATGATTCCCAGCTTGTAGAGGCTTTAGGACATAAGGTATCTATCATCGAGACGGATTCGTCAAATATCAAGATAACCACCAAGGCCGATATCGCTATAGCAGGAGCGATCATTAAATCCCGCGAGAAGCCGAAGAAAAAAGGCTATGTGGGACCTTATGGCAAAGCAGAATGGTGAAAAAAGTTTAAAACTAAAAGTGAAAAGTTAAAAACTAAAGAATCCGCTGGCGCGGAGATTTTTATTGTAACAAACCTAAATTTTTCTGCTGTCGTAGGCCCAGTGGAGAAGTGCCTGGCGTTGGCGTTTGCGGCAATTTAAATCACCCTTCTTGCAGTTTATTTTTATCTGGGCAATGTGTCTTCTTATAGCTTTCCACCTTTTTATCTGTCTTCTATCCTCATCGCCGAGACGCCTGCCCATATAATATCTGCAATACCACTGGAACCAGCCTCGCGGGTCATCAGGATGTATCCAGCCTTTGTCCTGCCAGACGGATAAGGGCTGGCTGGCATCGACGCCGAAAAAGTTTAGGGTTTTGTCGTGTTTGTCGGGACTTAGTTTTGCCTTTTTGAACCATGATTTGGGGAATTCTTTTTGGCAATCGGTCATATATTTGCCACCGAAGACGCCTAACTCAAGCATTTCTTTCGGGGTAAGCTGAGGATGGAAATCGGTGTGGAAATTTCTGCCTATAGGTTCGGTCAGTTCGTAGCGATAATTTTTCTGCATCTTATCGTTGACCACAACAACTTTAGGCTTTGTCCGCGGCATTTTTCTACTGCTATCCAAAAATCTTCTTAAAGTTCTGTCTGGAATGATATTACACCATATACGGGGTAAGATGCCAAGTGATTTTTGCTATTCAATTCGGCCTGAATATACTGCTTGACAATGGGTCGGGAGTTGTTAATCTGGTATACGGTAAAAAAAGTGGAATTCAAGGTTGAAGGTTGAAAGGATTTGACTATGAAAAAGGCCGCTCTATTAATAGTTTCCATATCTTTAGCTTTAGCACTTACCGGCTGCGGCGACAGTCAGAAAAGATTTATGACGGAAAAGCCGGCGAGCAATGATGTGTTCGAAGAGATGACACCATCGGCTGCTACCGAGGTTGCGCTGGCTGAAGAGATCGCCCAAAAACGTCTTGAATACCGCAAAGTACTCGAGAAGATACAGGCCTTTTATGAGCAGGCAGGCAATCAGCTCAAGCTCGAATGGGTTCAAAAGGAGCTCGCTTCGCTCGATGCTGCACCAAGGTATCGGTATATTATCCAGGCTGAGGTGGCAGGCAGTAAGCTTACGGCGACAGATTCTGTGCCGAAGGCAGATGCTCTTTATGAAGATGCTTTGAAGATTTATAACAAGGCTACTGTCGTTCCTTTATTCGGCAGCAAAAAGAAGCTGCAGTTAGCGCTTAACAAGTTCAACCAGATAATAAAAGAATATCCTGCGAGCGATAAGATAGATGATGCGGCATACAGGGCAGGTCAGATACATGAAATTTTCGGCGATTATTCGATCGCTGTGCTGTATTACAAAAGGGCTTTCCAGTGGGATGAGGAAACTTCGCATCCTGCCAGGTACAGAGCTGCAAGGATACTCGATTATAAGTTATTCGAAAGAGCCCAGGCTCTGGAGCTTTATAAAGAATCACTCAAAAAGGAAAATTGTCCCGAATACCGTGAAGCAATACAATACAGGATTTCCGAACTGATGCTTAAGAATGATTCTGTGAGAATTAAATAAGCTTATCTCACGTCGTTTTAAAACTACAGGCCTGTAATTATACTACAGGCCTGTTTTTTATATTGATTCAGACATGCAAAAAGACATTGAAGAAAAAGTATTAGCCTTTTCAAAACAGTATAATCTGTTTAAGACAGGTAAAAGGGTCTTACTGGCTGTTTCAGGCGGTGCTGATTCAGTTGCACTTGCCCAGATACTTATAAATGCAGGCAGAACAGGCAATAATTTTCATATCGCACATATCAACCATCAACTGAGGGGTAAAAAAGCCGACGAAGATGAAAATTTTGTCAAAAGCCTTGCTCAAAAATACGACCTGCCTGTAACAATCGAACGGATAGATGTCAGAAAATATGCAAAAGAGAATAAACTTTCCATCGAAACAGCGGGCAGAGAGCTGAGGCTTGGGAAACTTGCCCAAACAGCGAAGAAAAATAACTGCGAGAGCATAGCAACTGCTCATCATAAAAATGATAATGCCGAGACAATAATCCATCGTATATTAAGAGGAACTTCGTTTAAGGGACTTGCAGGGATAAGGCCGAAGATGGAATTGAATGATATTACTTTTATCAGGCCCCTGCTTTGTCTGGATAGAAGCGAAATTGAGGACTATCTTGTATCAGGAAATATTAACTGGCAAACGGACCATACGAATATGGACTGTCGATTTACTCGCAATCGTATAAGACACAAACTTTTGCCGATGCTGCAAAGTCAAAGCAAAGATAATCTTATAGAATCACTTTTTGTTTTATCTCAAAAGTATCTGGCATTTTCAGAAAGAATCGAAAGCCTGGCAAAAGCAGCTCTACAAAACTGTATGATGAATAAATCACAGGATGCAGTATCAATCGATATTGAAAAGTTCGATAATTATTCTGCTCTATTAAAAGTGGAAATTATCCAACTTGCTCTGCAACAGTGCGGCACAGGCCTGCAGAAGATGACCTCTGAGCATTATGAAAAAACCATCAATTTCACGGCAAATGGTCAAACGGGTAAAACGCTGCAGATGCCGGGTAAGGTTATTTTCAAAAAGGAGCAAAATAGCTTTAGTTTAAGCTGCTGTCAAAGTGTTGTTCAAAAGCTGGAACCGGTCAAATTGGAAATACCATCAGTGGTATGTTTCGGAAATTTCATCATTGAAGCTCAGAAGCTGTCATCGGACAGTATTGATATTGAAAATATCGGCAAAAATAAAGATGACTATATTGAGTGGTTCGATGCCGAGCGGGTAAAACCGCCTTTAATTGTCCGTCAGAGGCAGACGGGGGATAAATTCAAGCCATTCGGACTTGATAGTTATAAAAAAATAGGTAAATTTTTAACCTCTGCAAAGATCGAAAGCAGCCAGCGAAAAAAAGCTTTTCTTGTATGCGACAGCGAAAAGGTTCTCTGGCTTGTACCGGCAAGGCGAAGCAATGAGGCTGTGGTGAATTGTAAAAGCAAAATGCTACTTCAGATAAAGATAACGAAGAAATAAAACCGGGAGATAGAATTTATGAATTCGACCAGAAATATTTTTAAAGCATTGATACTAATATGCCTTCTTTTTATAGCCGGCTGTTTTACTACTTCAATGCGGCAGGATATAAAGGCTATTCCCCAGACGCGAATGGATAATATAAAAGAGCAAGTTCACGGCATTGAAATTATCGACCCTTACCGCTGGCTCGAAGATGGTCAAAGTGAAGAAACCCGCCAATGGATAGAGGCTCAAAATAATTATTCACAACCGCTGATTGGTAATCGGCCTGACAGGACAAGGCTTAAAAAGAGGATTACCGAACTATTGAAAGTTGATTGGCAAAGTCTGCCTCAGGAAAGAAACGGGCGTTATTTTATTCGTAAGCGGTCAGGTGACCAGGAAATGGCTGTTCTCTATATGCGAGAGGGCCTCGACGGCAAGGATGTCATGCTTGTCGATCCTAATCCAATGAGTTCGGACAACACAACAAGTACGAGATTGCAAGGTGTATCAGAGGACGGCAGCCTGATGGCCTACAGCATTCGCCAGGGAGGACAGGACGAACAGAGTATTCATTTTCTTAACGTAGATACAAAAGAAAACCTGCCGGAAGTTCTGCCGACGGCACGCTATATGAGCTTTTCCCTTAAGCCGGACAAGAGCGGCTGTTATTATACCCGTCACGAGGCCAACGGCCCCAGAATTTATTATCACAAAATGGGAACAGAACCCGCAAGTGATATAAAAATCTTCGGCGACGGGTATGATGCCGACAAAATCGCATATACGGAATTATCCGAAGACGGCCGGCATTTGCTTATAACGGTTAGACACGGCTCAGCGGGAATGAAAATGGAGCTTTATTACCAGGACATGGTCAAGAATACTCCCATTGTACCGATCGTTAATGATATAGACGCAAAATTCTACGGAGAGATCGTAGATGAAAAGTTCTTTCTGCAGACAGACTGGAATGCACCAAACGGTAGAATTATTAGTTTCGATATCAATAATCCAGACCGCAAATACTGGAAAGAAATAGTCAGGCAAAACGACGCTGTAATTGATTATTTCAAACTGGCAGGCGGAAAGCTCTTCATCAATTACACAAAAAATGCCAGTTCGACATTATCCGTATTCGAGGCGGACGGCAGGTATATAAAGGATATTCAGTTCCCTGCAATAGGCTCGATAGGTGATTTTGTCGGCAGATGGAAAAATAACGAGGCATTTTTCTCCTTCTCTACATATCACATTCCGTCAAAAACATACATATATAATACAAAGACAGACACTAAGAAAATCTGGTGGGAAGCCGATATCTCGGTTCAAAGCGATACATATGATGTCAAGCAGGTCTGGTTCAAATCAAAAGACGGCACAAAGGTACCTATGTTCATCGTTCATGCCAAAGGTGTCAAACTAAATGGGAAAAATCCTACTCTTCTAACCGCCTATGGAGGTTTCGGCCATAAGGAAACTCCTTACTTTTCGGTTATGGCAACATTATGGATGGAGGCCGGGGGAGTTTACGTCATGCCTAATATCAGAGGCGGCGGAGAATTCGGTGAGAATTGGCACAAGGCGGGAATGCTCGAAAATAAACAAAATTCTTTTGATGATTTTATTGCTGCTGCGCAGTGGCTGATAGATGAAAAATATACCTCATCAGATAAAATCGTTATTGTCGGCGGCAGTAATGGCGGACTGCTTGTCGGGGCGGCCATTACACAAAGGCCTGATATGTTCCGGGCGGCAGTTTGTCTGTATCCGCTGCTTGATATGGTGCGTTATCATAAGTTTCTCGTCGCAAAGTTCTGGGCATCTGAATACGGCTGCGCTGAAGATCCACAGCAGTTCAAATATCTATATGCATATTCTCCATACCACCACGTCAAAAAAGGAGTAAAATACCCTGCCGTACTGTTCGTCACTGGCGACCGCGATACGAGGGTTGACCCGCTTCACGCAAGGAAAATGACTGCCCTGCTCCAGTCGGTCGCAACGGCTGACAGGCCCGTTTTGCTGCAATATTACACCAAGGCAGGCCATGTGGGCGGACATCCTATGAGCAGGAAAATTGAAGAGGTGGCGGATGACTTCGGTTTTATGCTGTGGCAGCTCGGAATGAGCTTCCCATAACGCTAAATCCGGACAATAATTTCCCCTTGACAGTCTGCTGTATCGTCCATAAAATCCCGATTCCGATGGCTTCGCGAATTAACGGGATAGTACCCTGTCAATCTAATATAAATCTTTATAGTTAAAGGAGTTTTCGATGGCGACAAAAGTTGCAATTAACGGCTTTGGCCGAATCGGCAGAGCAGTAGCAAGAATTATTATGAACAGAAGTGATATGGAGATAGCAGCTATCAACGATCTGGCTGATGCTGCTTCCCTGGCACATCTTTTCAAGTATGATACCGTAATGGGGCCATGGAAAGGCACAGTCGAAGCCAAGAGCGATGCCCTGGTAATCAACGGCAAGAGCATCAAGGTACTGGCTGTGAGGAACCCGGCAGAGCTGCCATGGAAGGATATGGGCGTCGATGTTGTGGTAGAATCTACTGGTATCTTCAGGACAAAGGAATCACCAAAAGGCGGCTATGGCGACCACCTCAAAGCAGGAGCCAGGAAAGTCGTCCTTACCGTCCCTGCCAAGGATGCTATCGACTGCACCTGTGTTATGGGCGTAAATGACAACACAGTTACCAAGGATATGAACTGCATTTCGAATGCAAGCTGTACGACAAACTGTCTTGCTCCCCTGGCCAAGAGCCTTCACGAGGCTTTCGGTATCAAAAGAGGCCTGATGACAACGGTTCACGGCTATACAAACGACCAGAGAGTCGCCGATATGATCCACAGCGATATGCGCAGGGCAAGAGCTGCTGCGATGAACATCATCCCGACAACTACCGGTGCTGCAAAGGCAGTCGGCAAGGTTATTCCTGAGCTTAACGGCAAACTCGACGGCTTCGCTCTCCGCGTACCAGTTATAGTCGGAAGCTGTGTTGACCTGAGCGTTGAGCTGGGCAAGGAAGTAACCGCTGATGAGCTTAATGCTGCTGTTAAAAAAGCCGCAGAAGGCAAACTTAAAGGCATCCTGCAGTATTGTGATGAGCCTATTGTAAGCTCTGATATCATCGGCAATCCATGTTCGAGCATTTTCGATTCGCTGTGCACGATGACAATGGGCAATTTCGCCAAGGTGATAAGCTGGTATGACAATGAGTGGGGTTACTCGAACCGCACGGTTGACATTATCGCAAAAGTCGCGGCTATGTAAAATACGAAAGCCCCCATTCTTGTTTTCGCAGGAAAGCACGGGGGCTTTTTTTAATATATTAAGAAGGACGCCGTAATATGAAAGAAGAAAAGCTCGAACAGACGCTCGTTCTTATCAAGCCGGATGCGCTTAAGAATTCAATAACAGGGTTTATATTTTCACAATTGTCGGAGCTTCACACCGGAGCCCGCTTTGCGGCAGCTAAGGTTGTAAATGTATCGAGCCTTCTGGCTGAGGAACATTATGCCGAGCATACAGGCAAGCCGTTTTTCAATCCCCTGCTCGATTATATAATGGGCAAAGTACATTATCCCGAAGAGAACAAATGGAAACGAAGAGTGATAGCGATAGTTTACCTGGGCAACGGCGTTCTTAACAGGATAAGGACGCTTGCAGGCCCGACAAATCCGCATAAGGCAAGAGACGAAAAGCCCGGCTGTATAAGGTCGCTGGGTACAGTGGTACAGCTCAAAGATAAAGACGGCAACAACATCGGCGACAGGCTCGATAACCTGATCCACACATCTGCTACAACAGAGGAAGCGGAAAGGGAAATCAAGCTTTGGTTTGTGCCGCATGATATTCCGCCGGAGATGCGGTTATACAAGACGGAGATCTGCCCGACGCATTACTATTATAAACAAGGCAAACTGTATAACACATACGAGAAGGACAGTATGCTGCTTTTGGCGCCGGGCGATATTGTATGGAAGACCGATATCGAGATACTCGAAAGCTACGACGGCAAGGAATGCAAAAAAGGTCGATTAAACACGGTAGCGGCAAAGTATCTAATCAACAGAGTAAATATATAGGTTGAATTGCATTAAAGGGAAGCTGATATGGCTAAAAAAACAATTGCGGATATCGATGTAAAAGGGAAAAAGGTTTTAATGCGGGTCGATTTCAACGTTCCGCTGGATGAGGATCGTAAGATAACCAGCGACGCAAGAATTGTTGCCGCCCTGCCTACGATACAGATGATCCTCGATAACGGCGGCTCGGTTATACTGATGAGCCATCTGGGCAGGCCAAAAGGTCAGCGCAAAGCGGAGTTTTCGCTGGAACCTGTAGCAAAGAGGCTCGGCGAACTTCTCGGACAGGAAGTAATCTTTGCAACCGACTGCATCGGCCGAAAGGTAAACCAGAAAGTAACTGCTTTAAAGCCAGGCGACTGTCTGCTGTTAGAAAATGTCAGATTCCACCAGGAAGAAGAAATAAAGGATAAAAAAGCCGCTGAAGATGAATCCCTGCGAAAAATGAAAGACGAATTTGCCAGGCAAATCGCTATGTTAGGCGATGTCTATGTCGATGATGCGTTCGGAACCGCGCATCGCGACAACGCTTCGATGTACACCGTCCCTGCTATGATGGAAGGCAAGGACAGGGTTATAGGCTTTCTTATCGAAAAGGAGCTCAAGTTCCTCGGCGATGCACTTAATAATCCGCAAAAACCCTTCGCAGCTATCCTGGGCGGAGCGAAAATATCAGATAAGCTTAATGTCATAGAAAATCTCATCTCTAAAGTTGACCGCATTATCATCGGCGGCGCGATGGCCTATACGTTCTTCAAAGCACAGGGAAGAAAGATCGGCAAGAGCCTGTGTGAAGACGATTTTATCGAAAAAGCAAAAGAACTGCTCGAAACAACCAAGGCAAAAGGCTGTGAACTTGTACTGCCTGTTGATGATGTTATCGCAAGCGAATTTAAAGCAAATGCTGAAAATAAAGTCGAGGCCGGTGATATCCCCGACGGCTGGCAGGGTCTCGATATCGGGCCTGAGTCGATAAAATTATTCGTCGAAAAGCTCAAAGGCGCCAAGACCGTTGTTTGGAACGGGCCGATGGGCGTTTTCGAGATGGAGCCTTTCGATAAAGGTACAAAGGCAGTGGCAAATGCGGTGGCCGATGCTACCGATGCCGGTGCGATAAGTATCATCGGCGGAGGCGACAGCGCAAGCGCTATAAAGAAGATGGGCCTGACCCACCGCGTAAGCCACGTCTCGACCGGCGGCGGCGCAAGTCTTGAATTTATGGAAGGCAAAAAGTTCAAGTGTCTCGAAATCTTAGATGATAAATAACAACCACAGATAACACAGAGACCACAGAGAATTTTAACATAATATTTAGCCCGCCGTTTTACGGCGGGTTTTTTATTGCCGCAGAGTTCACAGAGGTATTATTAACCACGAATGGATACGAATATACACAAGTAATTTCGGTTAGCCCTGCCATCACGCCTGTCCTGAGTTTATCGAAGGGTATGGCAGGGTTGTCATTGCGAGGACACCTTAGGTGGACGAAGCAATCTCATCGTGTCATTCCCGTAAAAACGGGAATCCATTCTTTCCGGTTTTGCCTTAAATATCAAAATTTCGTGTCTTCGTGCCTTGGTGGCTATTTATCTTGACAAATCCGCAATTTATGGTATAATACGCCCGAAATTAGGGAGGTATCTGGAGAAAACGCGTTACCAAATTAGTTGGTTTTTGCGCGTTTTTTTTATGTTCACACCGCAAAAAACCATCCGAAAAAGGGAAATGGAGAAGAAGGTATGAGGTTTTTTACTTCACATCATTTCAATTTTGCTCAACTTCTCTCCATACAATAATACATTAAAACTATTTTTTTGGAAGGAGAAGAAAATGAAAAAGGCATTTCTAATTTGTGCGGTAATAATACTATTTAGTACAACTTGCTTAATGGCCGGAACCTGGACTACGCTGGATGTGCCAGAGTCACGAGAGACAGCGATATATGATATCGATGAAGGTAATCTTGTTGGTTACTATTATTTTAGCTGGCCTAGTATCCATGGTTTTCTCTACGATGGCACAACCTGGACCACTTTCGACAAGCCTGAGGCACAATGGACAGAGACATTTGACATTGATGGCAGCAGTCTTGTTGGCTACTACGCGGATGCCAATGGTCATCACGGATTTCTATATGATGGCATAACTTGGACTACTCTTGATGCACCTAACTCGGTCAGTACATATGTTTGTGGTATTGATGGAAGTAATCTTGTGGGCACTTATGATAGCCATGGTTTTCTCTATGACGGAATAGGCTGGACTACCCTTGATGTACCTGGAGCACTTAGCACAGAAATCTCTGATATTGATGGCAGTAATCTTGTTGGCCGTTACTATGATGGTTTTAATTATCATGGAGTTCTCTATGACGGAATAAGCTGGACCACCATTGATAAACCTGGAGCAACTAACACATATATTTGTGATATTGATGGAGATAATCTTGTCGGTACTTATGATGGACATGGTTTTCTATACGACGGAGAAAACTGGACTACTCTTGATATGCCAGGGGCAATTGAGACAATAATACATGGTATAGATGGGGACACTCTTGTTGGTCGCTACCAAGACAGTTCTGGTGGTCCACATGGCTTTGTGTATGAAGTCCCTGAACCTGGAACATTTTTATTACTTAGTTTGGGTGGACTGGTTTTAAGAAGAAAAAATAATTATTTCTAATTAAAATCAGCGTAATCAGTGATTAAAAATGGATTCCCATTTTTATGGGAATGACACAAAATAGATTCTTCACGTTCCGCCGTTACACATTCGTGCTATGGCGGACAAGTCGTTCAGAATGACAATGAGATTGTCTCAGTACAGGACTGTGGTTTGGTCATTCTCAAGCAGTGTTGGGATATCTGTAGTATAAGCAGTTGGGCTTAGGGGATTATTTCTCACATCCAGCCAGGTAAGATTTGCCAAAGATAAGACACTTGAAATATCGGCGATATTATTCTTATTAAAAGAAAGCGTCTCTAAATTTATCAAGCCGGCCACAGCAGTAACATCACTTATATTATTGCTGCCTACGTGTAAGAACGCCAAATCCGTCAACCCAGCCACCGGCGATATATCATTAATATAATTGCCAGCCAGATACAGGTCCGTCAGCCAGGTCAAATTCGACAGCGCCGAAAGATTCGAGATCTGGTTATAACCCAACCGCAGGAACATTAAATTACTCAGATTTGCTAACGGGCTTATGTCGTAAATTTTATTGCCGTCAAGTTCGAGGTAAACCAGGCCGGTCAAATCAGCCAAAGGCGAAATATCTCTTATCCTGTTTCTGTTGAGGCACAGGTCTGCCAGATTCGTCAGATTCGATACGCCTGAGATATCGGTCAGGCCGGAGTCGTTTAGATATAAAGATTCCAAATTTACCTGCTGGAAAACGATGGAGAAATCTTCTATATCATTATTGCCCAGTTCCAGATGCAGGAGGTCAAAGTTTGAAAGGACGGAAATATCACTTATGGGGTTATTCTGCAGGGCAAGTTCTTCCAGTACTGTCAATCCTGACAGAGGCGACAAATCGCTGACATTGTTATAGGCCAGAAGCAATCGCCAAAGATTTGTAAGCTCTGCCAATGGCGATATGTCGCCGATTTGATTGCCGGACAGGTTCAGATGACCGAGATTTGTCATATTTGATAAGGCAGATATCTCAGTAATCTCGTTGAACATAAGCAGCAGGCTTTCGAGATTTGTCAAATCCGACAGCGCGGAGATATCAGTTATATTATTTCCAAAGAGAACTAATACTTTCATCTCTGTAAGATAGGACAATGCTGATATATCGGTTATATTATTATCAGAGAGGTTGAGATATGTAAGGTTCTCGGCATATTCAAGGCCGGCCAGGTCGGTGATACCCTTGTTACGCGCATCAAGTCTTGTCAGGCCGAGCAAGTCTTCTGCTGCAGGATTTGAAATTCCAAGCTGCTCTTCGATGGCTGTTTGCAAATTGGGCTCGGCAAAATATACCGCATCTTGTGCAGAGGTAATACCGGATATTAGTACAATTAGAATGATCGCTAAATCGACTGTTTTTTTCATCAACCTGCTCCTATTGGTTTAAAATTATAGATACAATGCTACTATACACTTTTTGGGCGAAAAATCAAGTAAAAACCGATTTGTACAAGTAACTGCATATGTTTAAACCTGTTGCAATCGGCGACAAAAACGATATACTTGGCGTAGAAAATTGAACATTTGAAAGGCGAACAGGTGAAAGAGAACACGATGAATAAATTACCAAAAACAGGAACGATCGAAATTGCACCGTCGATATTGAGCGCTGATTTTGCGAAGCTGGCCAGTGAAATCGCTGAAGTGGAAAGTGCAGGCGTAAAGATGCTGCATCTCGATGTGATGGACGGCCATTTTGTGCCAAACATAACTATCGGCCCCCCTGTCATTGCCAAACTCCGCAAACATTCGAAGCTGTTCTTCGACAGTCATCTTATGATAAACGAGCCGGAAAAATACGCTGATGCCTTTATAAAGGCAGGCGTTGATCATATCACCTTTCACATCGAAGTTGTGCCTGAGCCGAAAGATTTTATCAAGAGGCTGCACGATTCTGGTGTAACGGCCGGGCTGTGTCTTAATCCGGAGACGCCGGTTTCGGCGATAGAAAAATACGCATCGCTTACGGATATGATTCTTATAATGACGGTTCATCCGGGCTTCGGCGGGCAGAGCTTTATCCGCGAGGCTGCTGAGAAGATTAAACCGGTCCGTCAGATAGTCGGGCCTGATATTCGTATCGAGATCGACGGCGGCATTAATCCTGAAAACGCCGCTATCGTAGTACCGCTTGGAGCAGATACACTTGTCGCGGGTAACGCGATATTCTCAAAGCCGAACCGCAAAAAAGCAATAGAGGACATCCACAAGGCTTGCAGGTAATTTCGCACAGATTTGTAATTACTGCATAGCTTTCCCAAGCCTTATAAAAACTTATCGGACTCACCGATAACTTCCCCAGTTTTTTCATATATTTTTACGATTTATCCGTTTAGGCCTATTTCGGCCTATTATAGGGAATATTCCGGTTATACAGCCTATGCAGGATGTATTTAAAGACAGAAACAGATTATGCCTTAAGAAAACAAGTTATACGAGAAGTTCTGGTGGACGATGGCCCTATATAAAGCCCAGGAAAGACTAAACCGTATTTTTCTGCTGGCTATATTATAGAGGTATATTGCAAAAAACAGGCTAATAAGGAAAACTTAAATTTTGGGAGATATAAAAATGGCAAAAAGATCAACAAAAAACGGAAAACGGACGAGGTCAAGAAGGTCTACTGCTGTGAAAGCCAGGTCGACTTCAAGGGCAAAAGCAAAATCAAGGACCAGGACGACTTCAAAGGCAAGATCAACCTCAAGGACAAGAACAGCTAAAAGGACCACGAGGAGCACTGTTCAGAGGCGTAGCACTGTAAGTGCAAAAACTACCTCTCGTGCACACCTGCTGCCAACGTTAGAACTCGAACAGTATGAAGCCAATATTGAGCCCGAGGTAGGCGTCAGGGACTTTATCCAGGGCTCTACCCGCTATGCATGGCTCGGAGCCGGTCAATGCGGCGGCAGATTGGTCAAGTCATTCTGGGACCTGGGCTACAAGAAGGTATTGGCTGTAAACACCACACATCATGATTTAGACCTGCTCGATATCCCTCAGGACCAGAAGTTCCTCATGGACATAGGAGCAAAGGGTGCCGGCAAGGATGTGGAAAGAGGCAAACACGCTGTCCAGCAGTACCAGCAGGAAATTCTGCACTTAGCCAGACAGACATTCGGTACTCAGATCGACCACATTATGGTCTGCTTCGGAGCAGGCGGCGGCACAGGCGGCGGCAGCGCAACAGGACTGATCGAGATCGCAAAGAGATATGCCAGATATATTGGCCTAGCCGAACCGAACAAAAGAGTGGGCGTGGTTATGACCCTGCCGACTGTGGGCGAAGCCAGTTCTCCACTCGTAGCAGAAAATGCACACAAGATAGCCAGCGAATTAAGCCAACTGGCAAGTGACGGACAGATATCACCGCTCATCATCGTGGATAATGAAAAGATCAACAAGCTGTATCCAGGGATGACGGTAAAATCCTTCTGGCCGAACATTAACAGCACTGTAGCAGGTCTGTTCGACATCTTTAACAGAGTCAGCGCTCTCAGCAGCGGGTACACTTCTTTTGATCCTGTGGATTATCACAGCATTATGGAAGCCGGCAGCTGCGCGATAATGGGCTTGACAAAAGTTGAAGAATTCAAGGACAAGTTTGCCATATCTCAGGCCGTCAAGAGGAACCTGGAGAAGACATTATTGGCAAGCGGATTCAATTTATCCACTGCTAAAGTGGCCGGGTGCATCGTCGTGGGCGGCAGGAAGTTAATGGCAGAAGTCAAGGGTCTGCAGGACAATATCAATTACGCCTTTGACGTCTTGTCAGAGATAACAGGCCAGGCAACAATCCATCGTGGAATTTATGAAGATGAGAAGAATTCCATAAGGGTTTACACCATTATTGGTGGATTGAATGCTCCAACTCAAAGGCTTGAAGAGCTTCTGAGCTGCGGCGCTGTTTGCTGTGTTGCTTAAAATCTATAGACAACAACTGTAAATTATAATATTCGCCGGACGTGTTGTTAGCGACATGTCCGGCGAATTAGTTTTATCTCCAAATAGCTTCCTAATAATCCCACTGCCCTGTCTAATAGGCCTTTAAAAAAAACTCGCCTTAAATATTAACTTCTGGTATAATCAGTGCACTTCATTTATGAGCACGATGAAAAAAATGGCAAAGCAGTCAAAATCACAATGGGACGGCTACAGTTTAAAGCCTCGCAAAGAAATGCCGGAAGGCTTGTGGCTCAAGTGCCCCGGCTGCGCTAAAACTATCTTCCAAAAGGCCGTTGCTGAGAATATGCACGTCTGTCCGGAATGCGGTCATCATTTCCGTATCGGGGCTAAGGAGAGGATTCAATATCTGGTTGACGAAGGCTCGTTCGAGCAGATATTAAGCGAACTGGTCACGTCGGACCCGCTGGATTTTAAGTTTCGGGACACTTCATATAAAGAAAGGGCAAAAAGCGCTGAAAAGGGCGCAGCAGGCAAAGAGGCAATGCTGGCCGGTAAGGCGTTTATAAAGGGCAGAGGTATAATGCTGGCCGTGATGGACTTTAACTACCTGGGCGGTTCAATGGGAGCGGTTGTTGGCGAAAAGCTGAGCACTACTATTGAAAAGGCGATGGAGGATTCACTGCCTTTGGTGGTGATAAGCTCAAGCGGCGGAGCAAGGATGCATGAAGGCGTTCTGTCCCTGGGCCAGATGGCTAAGACTAGTGCGGCACTGGCCAAATTTGACGATAACGGCGGGCTTTTCATATCAATCCTGACGGATCCGACTACCGGGGGTGTAACGGCGAGCTTTGCAATGCTGGGCGATGTCATAATAGCCGAGCCTGGAGCATTGATAGGCTTTGCAGGGCCTCGGACGATTTACGAGACAATTAAGGTTGAGCTGCCGGAGGGTTTCCAGCGTGCTGAATTTCTGCTGGAACACGGCTTTATCGATATGATAGTGAAACGTAAGGACTTAAGAAGCGAAATCGCCAGGCTTATCGATTACTGCGGCAAACACTGATTAACACGGATGGATGCAGACTATAACGCTGACAGACACCGAAAATAAGTCAAAAATCATCATTTGCAATCCTCAATTTTGGACGTATAATTCAGGGATTATGGGTTATTTTCGGGAAAATATAGAAAAAATGGCAGGATATGAGCCGGGCTTTCAGCCGACAGAGGCTGATGTTGTAAAGCTCAATACCAATGAAAATCCATATCCGCCGAGTCTGAAGGTAACCGAGGCCATACAGAAAATGACCTCTCAGCAGTTAAGGCGATATCCTCAGCCGATGGGAGACAGTTTCAGGGATGCCGCTGCTAAAATCCTCGGTGTAAAACCTGAAAATATCATCTGCACCAATGGCGGAGACGATTTGCTCAATATTGCTATAAGAGCATTTTGTGATAAAAAACGCGCCGTGGCTTTCCCGACGCCGACATATTCACTCTACCCTGTTCTGGCACAAATACAGAATTGCCCTTTCATTGAAATACCCTTTGATGAGGAATTTAATCTGCCTGCTAAACTTGCCTCGACAGGTGCAGCACTTACGATCGTCTGCAATCCTAATGCGCCGAGCGGGACATTAGTCCCGAAAGATGAACTCATCCAGCTTGCAACTGAGCTTAAAGGCAAAGGTGTTTTGCTGATAGATGAGGCATATGTCGATTTCGCAGAGAATAACTGTCTTGAGCTTACTAAAAAATTTGACAATGTAATTGTCCTCCGTTCGATGAGTAAAGGCTATTCACTTGCGGGAATGAGATTTGGTTTTGGCATAGCAAATAAAGAACTGATAAAGGGTCTTTTGAAAGTTAAAGACTCTTATAACGTAAATGCAGTCTCTATTACGGCAGCTACTGCTGCGATAGAGGACCAGCAGTATTTCAAAAACAATATAAAGAAAATCAAAATAGACAGAAAAATACTGGCAGAGGCACTAGCCAAACTCGATTTTGAAGTGCTGCCAAGTGAGGCTAATTTTCTGCTTGCAAAGCCGGCAAAGATGCGGGCTATTGATATCTATGAAAAACTAAAGGAGCAAAATATCTATGTCCGATACTGGGCGTATCAGGATATAAAAGACAAGCTGAGAATCACGGTAGGTACATCACAGCAAAACCAGGCACTGATTACAGCACTAAAGGAAATTTTAGCCGAGGGATAAAAAATGGCTGACAGAAAAGGGAAAGTTACAAGAAAGACTAACGAAACGGATATATCAGTTGAGATCAATCTTGACGGCACGGGCAGGTATGAGATCGACACGGGTGTAGGTTTTCTCGACCATATGCTCTGCCATTTGAGCAAGCACAGCAAGATAGACTTAACTCTTAAAGCCAAAGGCGACCTTGAAGTTGACCAGCATCATACGGTCGAAGATGTTGCGATATGTTTAGGGCAGGTGCTCGGCGAGGCGCTGGGCGACAAGAAAGGCATCGTGCGTTACGGTAATAGTTCTGTTCCGATGGAAGATGCTCTTGCAAACGTTGCGGTTGACCTGTCGGGCAGGCCTTTCTGTGTTTATAACGTAGAATACAGAACAGAAAAAATAGGTGAATTTGACGTTGAATGCCTCGAAGAACTTTTAAGAAGCTTTGCAAATCACGGCAAATTCAATCTGCATATTACCGTCCCGCACGGGGTGAACAGCCATCATATCGCTGAGGCGATATTTAAAGGACTCGGCCAGGCTTTGGGACAGGCCGTTAAGATAAGCGGCAAAGATATTCCGAGTACAAAGGGAACTCTTTAATGATTAATTACGAATACAGAACAGGTATAGGGACTGATATTCACCAATTGGTCGAAGGCAGAGCCCTGGTGCTTGGCGGAGTTTCTGTACCGTTCGGCAAAGGGCTCCTGGCTTACAGCGACGGTGATGTTGTGCTGCATGCAGTGATAGATGCAATCATAGGAGCAGCAGGTATGGGTGATATAGGAATGTTCTTCCCTGATACCGACCCGCAATTCAAGGATGTTGACAGCAAACAGCTCGTATTAAAGGTGCGGGACTATATCGCAGAGAACAACTGGGAAGTAGTAAATATCGATGTCACAGTCAGTGCCGAGGAGCCGAACCTGTCGCCATATAAAATGCAGATGAAAAGATGCATAGCTTCTCTTTTGGTAATCGATTTTTTAAATGTTAATGTAAAAGCCAAGACAAATGAAGGCCTGGGCGAAATAGGTAACGGACTTGCAATTTCCGCCATAGCTTCTGTACTGCTGAGAAGAAAAATTAAGAAAGAACTGTAAAGGACACCAGATGCCTGTGGAATTATATAATACACTGACTAAACGCAGAGAAGAATTCAAACCGATGGCGCCCGGCAAGGTTGGGATCTACAGCTGCGGGCCGACGGTATATTCACATCCGCATATAGGAAACTTCAGGAGTTTTCTTGTCGCGGACCTGCTTAAGCGGTTTTTTGAATTCAAAGGTTTAAAAGTTACTCACATTATGAATATAACAGATGTCGGGCACCTGGTAGATGATGCCGATGAAGGTGCCGACAAGCTGGAAGAGACCGCAAGGAAGGAAAAGAAAGACCCCCTGGAGATTGCAAGATTCTATACCGAATCTTTTATGACCGCCAGCAAGCTGCTCAATATAAAACCTGCCGATGTATATCCCAAGGCAACAGAGCATATCCAGGAAATGATAGATATGGTCAAGACCCTCGTCGATAAAGGCTACGCCTATGTCGTCGGGGGAAATATTTATTATGACGTTACTAAATTTGCCAATTACGGCCGGCTGTCAGGCAATACTTTAGATGATCTAAACGCTGGGGCGAGAATTGAGCTTAATCCGGAGAAGAAAAATCCGCAGGACTTCGCTCTATGGAAGCACGACCCTAAGCATCTTCAGCAATGGGACAGTCCCTGGGGTAGAGGTTTTCCCGGCTGGCATATAGAATGCTCGGCAATGAGCTCAAAATATCTGGGAGCCCAGTTCGATATCCATACAGGCGGAGAGGATAATATCTTTCCGCATCATGAATGCGAGATCGCACAGGCCGAGGGGGCAAGCGGGAAAAAATTTGTCCACTATTGGCTTCACACCCGTTTTCTGCTGTTCGACGGCGAGAAGATGTCCAAATCAAAGGGCAATTTATATACTATCCAGGAACTTATCGAAAAAGGCTTTAAGAAAAACGCTATACGTTATGCCCTTATATCCTCGCATTACAGGCAGAACTACAATTTTACCTTTGATGGGCTAAAAGCCGCTGCCCAGGCAATAGATAAAATACAGCAATGTGTCTTTCAGTTAAAAGATATAAGTAAAAACAAAGAGTCCGGCCAGGTCAGAAAAGAACTGCAGGAGTTATCTTCTAACTGCCTGGCTCAATTCGATGAGGCTTTGTCGGATGATCTGAATATCTCAAAGGCCCTGGCGGTATGTTTTGATTTTCTCAGGGAAGTAAACAAGGTCGATGATGCCAATTCAACAGAAGCTAACGCCCTACTCGATACCATCGGTAAGATCGATTCGGTACTTGGTGTTTTAGAAAAGGCTGACGAAGAAGTACCTGCCCAAATAATAGAGATGGCTGAAAAGAGGAAAGAGGCCAAGGCGAATAAGGACTGGAAAACAGCCGATGCCATGCGCGACGAGATCACTGCAAAAGGCTGGATACTCGAAGATACCCCCGGCGGAGGATATAGAATAAAACGAGGGGGACAGGATTAATGAATCCCGCACCTTCCTTTTATTCGTTTTTTTTTAGGGGCTCTGCAGACAAAACGATGTTCTTTTCCACTTTTCAAAATACCATTATTGAATATCTGGAAGGTGCGGGATGAAAATACTCGGCATAGATCCGGGCCTGCGAGTTTGCGGATATGCCGTTATCAGTATCAATAGCGGCGATGTAAAGCTTATCGAGGCAGGTATTTGCAAAACCTCTACTAATGGGCCTCTGGAAAAAAGGCTTGTTCAGATACAAACAGACATAACAAGTCTGCTTAAGAGACATAAACCTAACTGCGTAGCGGTTGAGGATTTATATTCGCACTATGCACATCCAAAAACCGCAATCTTGATGGGACACGCAAGAGGTGTTATACTGTCAACTGCATGCAGCAGCGGTATTGAAGTAAAGAGTTTTGCCGCGACGAAAATAAAGAAATCATTGACCGGCAACGGCAGAGCTACGAAGCCGCAGATGCAGAAAAGCATAAAAAGTCTTCTTGGCCTGGCAAATGTGCCGGCCCCTGCCGATGTCGCAGATGCCGCGGCAGTGGCGCTTTGCTGTGCCAATTCGCTATAAAAAATAAGGACATCGCACGATGAAAGGATTGCAATGAAGAAAAAAGCCAACAAAAAGGACGGTTTTTCTACCACCGCAGTACACGCAGGAGAGATACGCTATAACGAATACGGCTCAATAACAACACCTATTGTTCAGAGCTCAACATTCATATTTAAGAACATTGAAGACATAAAAAAGCTGGCTGAGGGTGTAACCGGCAGGTTCGAATACGGCCGATACGGCCATCCCGCACAGGTTGCGGCCGAGGGGAAACTTGCCGCCCTGGAAGAAACTGAAGATGCGGTGCTGTTTTCTTCGGGAATGAGTGCTATAACGACCACTCTGTTCGCCCTGTTGAAGGCAGGCGACCATATAATAATAACAGATGACGCATACAAACGAACGCTTGACTTTTGCCTGAAGTGTCTGGACAGATTCGATATCGAATGCACCGTTGTGAAAATGGGTGATTATGAAGCAATAGAAAAAGCAATAAAACCGAATACAAAGGTTTTCTTTTCCGAGTCGCCGACAAATCCCTATCTGAACATAATGGATATGGAACGGCTGATGAAAATTTTCAAGGGAAAAGATATATACGTCATATCGGACAGCACATTCGCAACGCCCTACAATCAAAAACCGCTGGAATACGGAGTCGATCTGGTTATACACAGTGCTACTAAATATCTCGGCGGTCATAATGACCTGCTCAGTGGAGTGGTATTAGGCAGAAAGGAACTGACCGATGGTATCCGCGAATATCTCAAAATAACCGGCGGTTGTATCGATCCGCATTCTTCTTATCTGTTGATCCGCGGATTGAAGACCTTCGAACTTCGTATGCAGCGTCATAATGCTACCGCCCAGGCAGTTGCTGAGTATCTCGAAAAGCATCCGAAGGTAAACCGCGTATATTATCCAGGCCTGAAGAGTCATCCGCATTACGAAATCGCCAAAAAACAGATGAAAGGCTTCGGCGGTGTAGTTACTTTCGAAGTAGAACATGATGTTTCTTATGCCCTGAATTTTCTTAGCAAGCTGAAAATCATAAATATCGGTCCCAGTCTTGGCGGTGTGGAGTCGCTTATAACACATCCTGCTACGGTAAGTTACTATGCCATAACAAAAAAAGAACGTCTGGAGCTGGGAATAACAGACGGGCTTATCCGGCTCGCTGTAGGTGTAGAGAACACAGAAGATATTATCAGAGATATAGAGCAGGCATTAGAGTGATAGCACAGGTTGAAGGAAAACTCGTAAATTTAAACAGTGACACTGCCCTGGTTCAGGTCGGACAGATATGCTATGAAATTCTCCTGCCTGGTTATCTGGCGGCTATGCTGTCCGACAAAATCGATCAGGATATTACTCTTTGCACAATGGAATATTATGAAGGCAGCGTGGCAGGCGGCAATCTCGTGCCGCAAATGGTAGGTTTTCTGTCGCCCGGCGAAAAGGACTTTTTCAGGCGTTATACATCCGTAGGCGGAATCGGCATTAAAAAAGGCCTAAAGTCTTTGGCTGTCCCGATAGCTTCTATAGCTGCTGCTATTGAAAGCGGAGACGATAAAACACTTATCGCCCTGCCAGGAATAGGCAAAAGACTTGCCCAGCACATAATTGCCGAGCTTAAAGGCAAACTGACAGACTTTGCTATTGGCGCAGAGTCTGCAATAAACGAAGAAAAAACAGCGTTTACAGGTTTCCAGATAGAGGCTCTTGAAATTCTTATCGCCTGGGGTGAAAAACGTATTGAAGCCTCAGAGCTTATCAAGCTTGCCTGCAACAGGCATCCGCAGATAAAGACTGCAGAAGAGCTTGTGCCGCTGGTGTACAGAATAAAACAAGGAATAGAGGTATAGGATGGCGATAGACAGGGTTTTAAATTCTGAATCGACAAGCCAGCAGGAAGAAAGCTTTAACGCTTCGCTTCGGCCGACGAATTTAGACGAATGTCTCGGCCAAAAGAATGTAAAAGAGAAATTATCTATCGCTATTGCTGCGGCAAAGAAAAGAAATGAGCCCTTGGACCATATTCTGTTTTACGGCCCGCCCGGCCTTGGTAAGACAACTTTAGCCCATGTCATTGCCAAGGAAATGGGAGCAAAGATAAAGACCACTTCCGGCCCTGCCCTTGTAAAGCAAGGCGATGTGATGGGCCTTTTGAGTAATATAAATACAGGCGACATATTATTCATAGACGAAGTACATCGGCTAAGCACACCGGTCGAAGAATTCATCTACCCTGCTATGGAGGATTTCAGGGTCGATTTTACAGTGGACAGCGGCCTTCATGCAAAAACGATAAATTTTCCATTGAAGCGTTTTACTCTCATCGGCGCAACTACCCGCGCAGGTCTTTTGAGCGCCCCGCTGAGAGGCAGGTTCGGGATGCTGTATCATCTGGAATTCTACAGCAGCGGCGAACTTGCCCAAATCCTTAAGCGTTCAGCAGGACTTTTGAATTTATCCTGCCAGGACGGCACACTTGGGACTATTGCCTCTCGAAGCAGAGGTACACCAAGGATAGCTAACAGGCTTCTAAAGCGAGTCCGTGATTATGCACAGGTAAAGGGTAAAGGCAGGCTTACTGAAGATGTAGTTACAAACGCTCTGAAAATGGAGCAGATCGATGAGCTTGGCCTTGACGAGCTTGACAGGTCGTTTTTAAGGGCTTTGGCTAATGTCTATAACGGCGGGCCTGCGGGCATCGAGGCCATTGCCGCTACGCTGGGCGAGGAAAAAGACACACTCGAGGATGTTGTTGAGCCCTATTTATTGCAGATAGGATTTATCCGCAGAACAAATCGGGGAAGAGAGATAACCGAAAAAGCTTATAACCATCTGGGTATTGAGCCCAAAAAAAGAAGTAAGCAGAATGATACAGGATTATTTTAGAAACCTTTTGAAGTTTTGGGGTGCATTTCTGTAAAAAATCATGCTGCATAGTTGAAAAGGACGACAACTATAGATAAGAAGGAATGGAAATGAGAAAATTTGCACTACTGATATTTTTATCCATATCCGCAGCAATCGCATTATCAGGCTGTCAGAAGCCTGCTCAGCGAAGCGGGGATTTTTCACTTGAGCCTGAGCAGATGGTCAATCTCTACTACATGGCTGGGACTTTTGGTATGACCGTAACAGTTGCAGACGACAGAATTATTCTCAGCAATGAGGATAATACCGTAATCATTTATCCGGAGGTTGATCAGGTTTACGTCAATAATCAATATATTGCTCCTTTGGGCAGGACAAGGAAAATTGACGGCATGCTCCATGTACGTTCAGGACTTGAAGAGCAGATTCGAAGCAGTTTTAAGGTCGAGATAAAACCAATTGTGCCTAAACCGGTCCCTGTCCCGAAAATTCCTCCAAAAATTACAGGTGCGACAATTGTAATTGACCCAGGCCATGGCGGCAAAGATCCAGGCGCAATCAGTACTTATGGTTTTTATGAAAAAACCGTGAATCTCGATGTAGCTATGCAGATATCAGATATACTGAAAAAGCAGGGCTGTAATATCATAATGACCCGTGACAGGGATGTATTTATCGAACTCGAAGAACGAGCCGATATTGCAAACCGAAACAGAGCAAAACTGTTTATCAGCATTCATGCAGACTCGTGTAATACGAAAAATGCAAACGGTTTTACCCTTTATGTTGCCAGAAATGCCAGCCAGGCTGCAAAAATGCTTGCTACATCAATTGACGGACAAATGCCGCAAACAGGTATAAAAAGCCGCGGAATAAAACAGGCTGATTTTAAAGTCTTAAAGCACACCCGCTGCCCTGCGGTACTTATAGAACTCGGCTACCTCTCAAACTACTGGGAAGCAAAACAGCTCAAAAACCAAGATATGCAAAGACGTCTTGCCAATGCCATCGCTGACGGGATAACGGATTATCTCAAACATAAGTAGTCATGGACACTCAAAACCTTTTGATAGCGATAGGTTTGACAGTTTTTGCCGGGTTATCCACCGGTATCGGCAGTGCTATGGCGTTTTTCGCCAGAAGAACCAATACAAGTTTTCTCTCGGCTTCTATGGGATTTTCTGCAGGAGTTATGATTTATGTCTCACTTATCGAGATCGTTTCCAAAGCAAAAGATGGACTAACTGAAGAATTAGGAATAGTTGCGGGTTCCTGGCTGACAGCAGCGGCTTTTTTTGCAGGGATATTTATAATAGCCTTAATTGACAAAGTTATACCTGATATCGGCAATCCGCATGAAACACAAAAAATCGAGAAAATTGACGATGCTGAAGCTGCCGAGAAATATCGCAATCTTTATCGTACAGGATTATTTACTGCCCTGGCAATCGCGATACATAATTTTCCGGAAGGATTTGCAACCTTCATGGCGGCAATAAAAGACGTTCGGATCGGTATCCCTATCGCTGTTGCAATAGCTATTCATAACATACCAGAAGGTATCGCGGTTTCCATACCTGTATATTATGCAACGGGCAACCGGAAAAAAGCCTTTTGGCTGTCGTTTCTTTCCGGTCTGGCTGAGCCTTTAGGCGCTGTCATAGGATATACTATCCTCTTTAGCATAATGAATAACATAATATACAGCATAGCATTTGCAGCAGTTGGCGGTATAATGGTGTTTATCTCGGTAGATCAGTTGATACCTGCAGCGGAAAAATACGGTAAACATCATTATGCCGTGTATGGTTTTGTCGCAGGAATGATAGTTATGGCGATAAGCTTGTTACTCTTTGTGTAGAAAAATAAAATGAATCCTTATCCTTTAAAATTTCATCCTATCTATAAGGAACTCATCTGGGGCGGGTCTAAGCTCAAAGATGTCCTGGGCAAAGATTTTCCTCCTAATGTCAAAATCGGTGAAAGCTGGGAACTGGCCGATCTGCCAGATAATAAATCAATGATTATAAACGGCGAATTAGCAGGAAAAACAATCACCGAAGTCCTGCAGAAATATCCTCAGCAGATTATCGGCAAAAAAGATTATGAGCCTCCTTTCGGGCTGCTTATCAAATTTATCGACGCTGCCGATGTTCTCAGCGTCCAGGTTCATCCCGATGCAGATGCGGTGAAAAGACTCAAAACAGGTCGGCCTAAAACCGAATGCTGGTATATCATCGACGCTGAGCCGGGGGCCTGTATCTACAAAGGTTTAAAGCCCGGAACAACAAAACAGCAGTTTGCCCAGGCAATAAAAGACGGCAATTGTGCTGAACTTCTGAATAAAATTTCCGTAAAGCCCGGCCAATGCCATCTGCTCCCTGCCGGGACCGTTCATGCAATTTCGGCAGGAATTTTAATAGCTGAGATTCAGACTCCCTCGGATACAACTTTCAGGGTTTTCGACTGGAACAGGCTGCAAAACGGAAAACCCAGGCAATTGCACATCACACAGGCCCTGGAGAGTATTAATTTCAACCAAAGTCCTGACGATATCCCGGTAACTACAGAAGGAAAACTTGCCGAGACACAATTTTTCAAGATCGATAAGTTCACAGCAAAAGCTAATACCTCAAACGATATTAATAACGACCAAATGAAGGTAATTATAGTCATCGAAGGCTCAGGAAAAATAACTTCACCCCAGTCGCAGAAAGCGGATTTTGCAAAAGGCCGGACGATTCTCCTGCCGGCAGAATTTAAAGGTACAATTGAATTTGAGACTTATACTGAATATCTGCAAATCACCATATAAAAGACTCGGAAGCATTGACATTTTTACAGGTTTTTAATAAAGTATATTTATGCTGAAACCGAGTGAAAATCCACCGATAATATGGCCATCCGGAAAAAGTGTAAAAGACTTCCAGGGAACGTGGTGGATTGCACATACAAAGAGCAGAAATGAAAAGGCGCTCGCCTGGCAAATGCAGAAAAAAAACGTCAGCTATTTCCTGCCTCTTGTTGAGAAAGTATACAGAAGAAGCCGGAGAGTTTTTCGCTCAATGCTGCCTTTGTTCAGCGGATATGTTTTTTTCTGCGGCAGTGAAAATGACAGGCTTGAAGTGTTAAAGACGAATCGAGTCGCAGGTCTGTTAAATATAAACGACCAGGAACATTTAGTTTCAGAGCTTTTACCTATTGAAAAGGCTATCACGAACGGCATGAATCTTGCGCCGCATAATTATATTAAAGCGGGCCAGAGGTGCAGAGTAGTTGCCGGTTCACTCATAGGAACTGAAGGCCTGGTGGTCAGCGACCAGAATAAGACCAGGCTCGTATTGCAGGTCGATATACTCGGCAAGGCCACATGTCTTGAGATAGATGCCGATCTGCTTGAAATACTCCAGGAAGATTAAATATATTCACATGGAGGTGACTTATGAATCTACAATGGTTACCCAAAATCATTGCCATACTCCTTGTTATTGATGCACTTGTTGCTCTGTTCCGGCCTGACATAGTAAAAAAATATTGCCAGTTTTTTTCTCAAGGTACAATAATCTATCTGATCGCAGCTATTGACGCTTTAATTGGAATAGCTCTTCTATTAGGCGGGGCAAAATGTAATCTTCCCTGGGCTGTTATTGCTATCGGGATACTGGCTATTGCAGTGGCATTTTTTATTGTCGCTATGCCGCAACAGTCAAGGGCCATATCCAACTGGTTCGGGGCAAAAAACACAATTACGCTGCGTTTTTTTGCGATAATTTATTTGGCTGTAGCTGCTTTTCTGGTATATGCATCAGGATAAATACATACCGAGCTGATAAACCACAAGGGTAACAACATATGCCAGAGCAGTCAGTCCTGCCCACTGAAATATCGCCCAGCCGATTCGGCCGGTTTCTGCCCGTGTAACAGCCACAGTTGCAACACAGGGAGCGCTTATCAAGCAAAATAACATAATACAAAAAGCCTGCAAAGGTGTATAATCCGCCCTGAGCTTTTCACGTAATACTGATACATCTTCATGTTCACTAATAGCATATGTGATACCCATTTGTGCGACAAAAACTTCCTTTGCCGCCATTGCACCTATCAAAGCAGTAACTATTCTCTTGTCAAACCCCAGGGGTTTAAACGCAGGCTCCAGAAATCCGCTTAATCGCCCTGTTATTGAATATTCAAGTATCTGTTTTTGCGAAATATCTTCTTCCTCCTGCTCTACGGCCGATCGGGGAAAATTACCTGCAAACCATAATATTACGGATATGACTAAAATAACTGTTCCTGCTTTTTTCAGATACAGCCAGCCCCTTTCCCACATATGTATAAGTATCGCTTTAAAGGTCGGCATTCTGTAAGGCGGCAATTCCATCACGAAAGGTACGGTCTCTCCTCTTAACAAAGTCAGCCTTAAGATCTTCGCTGCGATAACAGCAAGAACAATACCGATAAAGTAAATCAACAGCATTACTGCGCCCCGCCATTTGAGAGCAAAAAATGCCGGTATGAACAATGCATAAATTGTGATCCTCGCCCCGCAGCTAAATAGTGGCAGCACAAGAATCGTTGTTATACGATTTCTGCGGTTTTCAAGAATTCTGCAGGCCATTATCGCCGGCACAGTACAGCCAAAACCGATAAGCATCGGTATAAAGCTTTTGCCGTGCAGACCTATTTTGTGCATTATCCTGTCGGTAACGAATGCAGCTCTTGCCATATATCCTGTACCTTCGAGAACAGCAATCGCCATAAAAAGCAGAAGGATATTAGGCAAAAAGATAACAACACCGCCGACACCACCAAGTATTCCATCTACAATAAGAGACTTGATAAGACTTTCCTGGCCGGTCGGCCAAAAGCCTGATATGTATCTCGAAAGAAAACCGAAAAGCCCTTCCAGCCAGCCCATAGGCCATTTGCCAATCCTGAAGGTGAGGTCGAAAACAATATACATCAAGGCAACAAAAATCGGCAAACCAAAAACTCTGTGAGTAACAACCGCATCTATCATATCACTGCGATTATGCCTGGTCTCAATGGTATTTTTAACCGCTTCCTGACAGGCTCCGGAGATAAAACCGTAGCGTCTGTCAGCTATTATAATCTCAGGTTCTTCACCGAAAATTTCTCGCAAATGATTGATACTATCCTGTGCAGCATCTAAAACCTTCGTATCTTTTACCTGTTTTAGAATCTCTTCATCCTGTTCAAGCAGTTTTACCGCTATCCATCTGCTGTTAAATTTTTTCAGCAAATCTTTCTCTGTCTGCAATTGCTGCTGTAATTTTTCGAGCTCATCTTCTATTTCTTTGCCGTATTTAATCCTGAGATTAGAACATCTTTGTTTGTCCTGTGCCGTTTTAACTGTCGCCTCTAACAGTTCATTTATACCCTGGTCCTTATTTCCAATTGTTTGCACTATAGGCAAACCAAACAGAGATGAAAGCATTTCTATATCGAATATAAGTCCCTTATTTTTAGCAACATCACTCATATTAAAAGCAAGAACAATCGGGGCTTCCATCTCCATAAGCTGCACTGCAAGATAAAGATTTCTTTCTATATTCGCCGAGTCAATAACATCCACAACTACATCAGGTTTTTCTTCGACAATAAAATTCCTTGCTACAATTTCCTCGGCTGAATATGCAGTAAGACTATAAGTACCTGGCAAATCTACAATATTAAGTACAAAATCTTTGTGATGACAAAGACCTTCCTTTTTTTCAACAGTAACGCCGGGGTAGTTGCCGACATGCTGCCGCATACCTGTTAGTGAATTGAAAACAGTAGTCTTGCCGCTGTTCGGATTACCAGCGAGTGCAATCGTGATATTTTTTATTTTTTCAGTCATTTTTTGATATCGGCTTTACAAGCATCTTATCTGCCATTCCCTTGCCGAGAACCATACGATTGCCTTTTAAATCGATGACAAACGGCCCGGGATGACCATTATTAATCACTGTAAACTGCACACCAGGTAAAAGCCCCATTGCAGCAAGCCTTACTTTCAGTCCCTGGCCTGCATCTATCTTCAGGAGCATTACCAATGTACCACTTGACACTTTTCTTAATGAGATTTCTTCCTTACTCTTCATTAACCTTCCTGTACCGACAGAATTCTTTAAATTCATTAGCTATACCCGTCCCCTGCAGATTAGATTTTTCAGCAAATTCAGTGAAATTTAACAACCTTGAAATAACCTCAGGTCCTAAAGCATGTTCGGCCTTACAGGCGGCATGCCTGGCAGCTTTCCGCTGGACACCAAGGACATTAACAAAAAAAGACTCTATAATATTATGCTTTCGAACAACTTCCTGTGCCTGATGAGTGCCTTTTTCTGTTAAAGTAATGAAACTGTAGGGCTTATAATTTATTAACCCCTTGCTTCGCAAGAGCTTAAGTGCTCCTGTGACAGACGCCCGCGATACACCGAGACTCTGTGCGATATCTCTGCTTCGGGCAACCTTCGGCTCACGACTTAGATTGTATATCGCCTCAAGATAATCTTCCAATGAAGCACTTAATTTCTTCTTTACAGTCATATTTCTCACTATATTAATTATAACTAATATAGTTAGCTGTAACTAACTTTTAAAGTAAAAATTTCTAAAATATTTAATTATTGGAAAAAAGACGTTTTGCGTGGTAAATTCATTGTCTAATTAGTGTTAGGATTTAGGATTTTCAAAAAATGGCAAATACTGCGATTAATTCCGAGAAAAATAATTCTTTTAATTTCTGGCTTGCTGCCGGTTTACTGGCAGTTATTACTGTTCTGTCTTTAACCCGTGACATAGACAGGCCATTCTGCGGTCTTCACAGTTGGGCCGAAGCAAGTACCGCCTGGGTTGCCCGAGCACATGTAAAATACGGCTTCGGTTATACAAAAGGAGTTTGCACCTGGGCTGTTGGTAACCCCCCGCCTGAAACACCAACCCGATATTGGGATCATCCTCAACTGAGTAATATATTAGTCTCACTACTTATGAGAGTCACGGGTACAGGTGAAAGAACTATACGCATATATCGAGCAGGTCTTTCTGCTTTGGGACTTCTGATATTTGTAAAACTTGTAAGGAAGCTAACAGATGATACAACCGCCCTGCTTGCCGGCCTTTTTATCGTGATATTCCCACTGGTTCAGTACTTCGGAATGGAAGGCTGGCTGATGCCGTTAGGGTTTTTGTCATTCTGGTACTATATCGCTGTACTGGAAAAATCCGAAGACAAAACCAGTAAACTGTCTGCGAATCACATCGGTTTAGCCTTATGTATATTTTTCAATATGCTTTTTGGATGGTCAGGCTTCTTTTTCGCCATGGCCATTGGCGTACATTACGTCTTCAGATGTCTGTTCCGTAAAAAATATCCTAACAAATTATTACTGGCAATTCTCATATTAGCTCCTGCAACCGGCCTTTTGATTAATTTTACAGTTATGGCAGCAGGTTACAGCTGGAATATTCAGAAAATAGTAGACCTTTATAAATGGCGGTCGGCAAAAGGAGAGATGCCTGAATTCCTCTGGGGTAAATGGTTTGCCAAGTTCTGGGAACATGCTTTGACGAATTTCACTCTTCCGGTTTTATTGCTTGTTATAGGATATTTAACTCTCGGTCAATTGTTTATATGGACAAACACAGAAAAAAAGGAGGACACCTCATCTCAAACCTCGAGAAAATTTCCTTATTTCTGGTTATTCCTTATGCCCTGGGTATTTCAGCTTTTAATACTTAGAGGATGTCTATGGAGGCATCAAAGCTGGGAAGCACCAATGATGTCATTTATGGCAATTGCAACAGCTTTAAGCGTATTGATCATAAAAGATCAACTTTCCAAAATAAATCATAAATTATCTTCAATTGTTATGATATTTCTAATCTCTTTCCTGGTTTTGATTTGTCTTAATGGCGGAAATGATTATTACAGCATACAGTGGCAACCTCTATCCAAGATCAATATGTTCAAAACTCTTAATCAGGCAATACCATCAGATAAGTCTCTCCTGAGTTTTGAAGACTTAATTGTAAATCAACACCCCTCAAAAGGAGGTTTCTATCGTCCTGAATACGCGTATTACCTTGACAGGGAAGTTGTCCAGGCAACATCTCCTGAAGAAATACAAAAGTATGCTTCAACAGGGCAGTACCCATATTATCTGATACCAAATGTACCACAACTTTCCCAATTGATAACTCCACTGCGAGAGAAATACCCTTTATTTAAATATATACCGGGTGATCCCGGCGAAAGAAAAAATGGTAAATTTGTAAAAGCCGGCATGCCCCCATACTTAATACTTGACCTGCAACAGTCTGGAGCAATTCCAGAAAACACAAAAAAACAAAAATTTGACCCTAAATCTGAACTGCAATAATGGATTTAAAAAAATATAAAAGGCCTGTTCAGAATATTATCGCCGTAATTTGTGTCATTTATATTATCTTTTTTCTGACAAAAAATAGGGCTGAAATTCAACAGGCTCTCAACTTGCGTCCTTTAATAGTAGCTGCATTGATCATTATATTAATACTTGATCTTGCTATTAATGGTCTTCGTATGAAGATCGTTATGGAAAAATGCAGCGATACCAAAATTCCTTTAGGTCCATGGTATAAAATATTTATCCTCGGCCGGTTTCTTAACACCGTCATTCCACAGTTGGGAAATTTATATCGCGGCATAACACTGAAGCAAAAACACAATATCTCCTATACAAATTATATAAGCAGCCTTGCTGCTTTTGCATGGATGGAAATTAGTATCAATCTTATCATTGCATTAATAATAGTCCTTCTGACAAACCGTCAGTTGCAAATCGCCGGTATAGATGCATGGATATTTCTGACCGGGATGATTATCGTTATAATGGCAGGACCAATTATAGCCGATGCTGTTATCCAATTATTCAAAATACAAAATAAAGCTCTCGCATGGATTCATTCTAAACTTTCACAGGTTTTCTCTACAGCTGTAACTTCTTTAAAAGACATACGTTATATGACATCTATCGTATCAACCACGCTGCTGGCCTTCATTATCGTCACGGTAATGTTCCGCCTCTGCTTTATGGGTATTAATATTCATGTCAGTATTACTGAAATTGTCATTTTTTTAGCTATATTAAAAGTTATGGATGTGATTGTAATTACTCCCGGTAATGTCGGCATAAGGGAAATATTTTTCGGTATAGTTACACAGCAAATTGGTTTGAGTATGATGGAAGGAATCCTTGCTTCAACAATATTGCGTATCCTTGGTACTATGGTAGTTTTCATTTTAGGGGTATCTTTAGGAGGTATTGGGATATTACAACGGCGTTACGAATATTCTCAGCAGTCCCAATCACAGAGAGATTTAGAATGAATCCCGCACCTTTTAAATATTCAAATAATTTTAAAAAATCTGAAAGTAATTAAACATAAAGATTAATAACATGAAATACAAATTAAAAGAATATAAAGAAGGTGCGGGATGAAAATCCTAATGTTTTTTTCTTCCGGCCTTGGTGATGCACTCCTAATAGCTCCGACGATTTTCGCATTGCGGAACATTTATCCATCTGCAGATATATCCGCCGCAGTACCATACGTAAGATTTAATAAGTTTTTACTTGAAAATGTTCTCGGATTAAACAACGTGCTTCACTTAAAAAGACTAAGAAGCCTCCGGCCTGGAGCTGTTGTATCCTATATAAACTTCTTCTGCAAATTCACTAAAGAAATAAGACGTCAGAAATTTGATATGATAATTGTTACAGTCCAGGCATGCCTGCCAGACCAGTATTTTCTCGCCCGTATATCAGGCGCAAAACAGCGAATCGGTCCGAGATTATGGCGAGGCCGGAACAATACCTTTCGTTTCCTTCTTACTACTCAGACCAACCCTAATCAGCATGGACACCTCATTAACAATCATTTTGAGGTAATACGTTCTCTAAATAAAGATATTAATGTCCAAAAATATGTTCAAAAAACCACTGATACACTCATCTCAAAAGCTCAACCCTGCGGTTTTACTCCGATTACAGATAAATTAATTATTATATTGCCCGGTAGCGGTACCCAGGCTTACAAACGCTGGCCCTTCAGCAAATACCTCCAGACAGCACAGGAAATTCTGAATCGTTACAATTGTGATATTGCCATCCTTGGCGGCAGTGGAGAATATGATCAAAATCTTATCCCTCCACACCTGGCTAACAATGACAGGTTTCATGATCTTTCAAACACTCTTAACATCCCACAGCTTATAGACTTGTTCTGTAACGCAAATCTGGTACTGAGTAATGACAGCGGCCTGCTGCATCTTGCCGAATTTCTTAATACACCTACTATCGCCATATATCCCGGGAATTGGACTTACGTATCAAAAAGATATTTCGACAATGACACCAGACATATCGTACTCCCCAAAGATCAGCCTGATATCCTCGCTGAACAGTTACTCAGACACACATGGAGAAACAAGAAAATACAAAATCTTTGCAGAGATGTTGTAAACAGTGTCAAGACAGATGATTTAATCAACGAGATACATAACTCAGGTTTTCTATAAGCCGGATTTTCTATTCCACTTTCTTCTTTAATACAATCTCTATGGAATACTCTCCCTGACTCTGAAGGTCCTCTGCCGGTATCTTATGTCCATCATCACAAACTTTTGCCTCCATAATTTCATAGTCTGATAAACACCTTGAGGCTAATGGAATTATACCCACCGTATCAGGAGGATCATCTTTATCTAAAAGAAAGAATCGCTTATGTTCCGGATTCCAACGGCTTGGCAGAGCCTTCCTGCGTTCATATAACTCTCTTTCAGGCAGATAAAGGATTAAATAGCCGCCTGGTTTCAAAACCCGCCACCAGTTTTTAAGTGCTTCCTCAGCACTATTCATATGTTCCAGCAAATGAGAGGAATAGACAAAGTCAAATTCCTCATCAGTTATTGTCTCCAATTTTTGCCCATCACCATCCTCAATATCCCATCCACAACATTGATTTGTAATAGCATCTCCTCCATAACCAATATCAAGTCCTTTTCCCTGGCAATATTTTTCGAAAAAGTTCTCCTTTATCCGTCTTGCCCTGGCTTTACTCGTTTCCAAAAGCTTTGTAGGCCTTTTGGCAAATCGATACCAAATCTTTGCGTACTCTATAGAAAGAAAACGGTATATCGATGTCGGCAGAATAGCTCTCAGCAAATTTATTAAAAAACGTTTCATTTTTTACTCTGTTCCTTTACTTCTTATAATATTCAAAAGATATTATACGTGTTACTTTATATTCAGGCAATCTTTATACACTACCATCGTTTTTTCTGCACATATAGGCCATGATATCCCCAGCTCATCTATACGTTTTCGCATAGTCTCACCTGCCCTGTGCCGCAAATCATCATCTCTTACCATTTTCTCAATAGCCCCGGCAAGTTGTATCTCATCATTAGGCTCAACAACAAATCCGCTGATCCCATCAACAACCAATTCAGCTGGAAATCCCACCTTTGTTACAATAACAGGCAGGCCGAAAGCCGCAGCTTCTGCAACGGAACTACCGTGAGTCTCAACAGTAGTAGCAGAGACATACACATCTGCTGCCGCTATATACTCAAAAACTCCGCTATGCCGGACCATGCCGGGAAATTGAACACTATCACAAAGGCCAAGCTCCTTGACAAGCGATTTCAACTGTGCCAACGCCGGGCCGTCTCCCAAAATTGTAAGAAAAACATTATCATTACCAAGGCGTACTTTAGCAAAAGCCTTAAGAACAATATCGTATCGCCTCTCCGGAATAAGCCTGGCCATACTTAACAAATTTATGCTGTTATCATGCTTTTTATACTTCTGTCTCAACTCAGCCAACTGCTCTTTTTCGGGACACTCAACTCCATTATTAATATAATAAGTTTTCTTCTCGTCACCTCGCAACTGGCTGCAAAATTCATAATTCTGCGGGGAATTTGTTATAACAGCATCAGCATGTTTTATCGCCCATTTAGTAACAGTTGTTATAAGCTTGTTCTTCGAGCTCAGATCCGTACCGTGAATCATAACAACAACAGGTTTCCGGTGAATAAACCTCGCTGCTATTGCAACAGCACCTAATATCCCCCAATTCGCATGAATAACATCAATCCTCCGAACAACAGTAAACATCCTAAAGATGATAGCGCCTAATAAGAACGGTATATTAAGCCATGCAATAAAACTATGCCTCAGATTCCACGGTATTCCGTCACCATAGGCAAGTCTCTGCAAACCTCTGGGCCAGAAGTATCTGCATCTATATACCGAAATAGTATTATCTTCTTCATTGCCGGATGCTTTGATATCAGCAGGAGCTATCACAGTGATTTCAACATTATGCCGCCGGACCAGAGAATTGACAAGTTCCTGTACAAAATCCCCTGCTGCATCTCCCTGCCAGCGAGGATAACTCGTTGTTAAAAAACATACCCTCACTTGAGGTCCTTATTTGCTTCCATATCGAACCACATGGCAAAGAGTGTAAACTGAACCGCTGTAATAAAAGAAAACATTGCCGCAAGTGCATTCATTGGCGGGATATGACTCATACTGAACCATTTACAGAACAGCCTGAGAAACAAAATCAAAGTTGCAATATCGAACAAAAAACCGAACATATAAAAGAAAACCAGCGGATGAAAATCTCTGATAATATACTTTTCCTTGATCCTGTACAGGAAACATTTAAACAACAGCCATGAAAGCTTCGGCACAACCTTATGGATTTTAATCCCGCTTTTCTCTCCTATGTTATAAATCGGCTTTATAGGCACATCGCGAACCTTTAAATTATATATATTCAGTTTTACAAGCAAATCGTTCGGCATACCGTAGCGTTTATAGATCTTGTCCGGATCAATAAGCTCGAGACTTCGCAAATTTATTACCGTATAACCTGTCTGTGAATCTGCGATATGCCAATATCCGCTCGCAATTTTTGTCAGCAGCGAAAGAAATGAATTACCCAGGTATCTTACTTTCGGAATAATGTTCCATGCATTTCCGGTAAAAAGGCGATTGCCTTTTGCATAATCAATTTCCCCGTTCACCACAGGGTCAAGCAGAGCCGGCAAATCTTCCGGGTCCATCTGCGCATCGCCCGCCATCACCGCTGTTGCGAATATCTTATTGTCCCTTGCCCATTTATAGCCGGTCGCGATTGCAGCCCCGACTCCCTGATTTTTATCATGACAGATAAGAACCACTTTGCCATTGGATTTTTCAGCGTATTGGCTGACAATTGTAGCTGTATTGTCTATGCTCGTATCATCAACTACAACGATCTTGTCAACATAATCAGGCATTGTCTCAATAACTTTGCCTATAAGATCCTCCTCGTTATACGCGGGCACCACCACACAAACGGTCTTGTTCTTATACATACAGAATCCTTCTATTTGCTAAAGAAAACCCTTATGATATCATTATATGTGATCAGTACAAACAGAACCCCTATCACCGCAAGACCGGCATAAGTCAGCCCCTCCTGTATTTTTATATGAACCGGAGAGCCTTTGACCTTTTCGATTATCAGCAAAACAATAAGCCCTCCGTCAAGTATAGGCAGCGGTAAAAAGTTCATAACCGCAAGACAGGCGCCGATAATACCCATAAAATGCAGATATTGTATGATATCCTTTTCAGATATAATCTTTGAACTTGCCGCTATCATACCCACAGGACCCATAAGACTCTTATGACTTACACTGCCAACTATCAAACCTTTAAGTGTCATATATGTCTGTGCGATAAATTCCACGGTCTTCCTTGAGCCCATCGCCACTGCATCAAGAGTTCCATCTGCCCTGTAAAGCCTCGTCAATTCCCTAAAAGGCAATTCCTCTATAAGAATTGCTTTTGTGGCAGGAACCTGTTCAATTAGAGGTACTGCCAAAGTAATTTCTCCATAGCTAAATTCGTCTGAATATCCCAGCCTGACTGTCTTGCCTCTATTCTCTTTCAGTGTCTCGAAAATATCAAAATAGTTTGCTACTTCTTTTTCCGCAACATAAGTTATCTTAGCCCCCCTCGGCAAAGCAGCCAAACCCGGCATGTCAACATTGCTCACTTTTGCCACTATAGCATGCTCTGTATCCAGCCCAACGCCAATACCAATAACCACTCTTCCATCAGTTCCTTTTTTAGGAACAATTGTCGTTTCCACTAATTCATTTTTACGAAGCACTGTCATCCCGAGTTCTTTATCCGCATGAACCTTTGTAATAGTTCGTATTTCCTCATAAGTCGGATTAACAATATCGCCCGCCTGAATAATGATATCACCTGATTGCAGAGATTCGCTGGCAGCAGCATTAACAGAAGATATCTCAAGCCTTGGTATCAGGCCGTATATATGAGAAAGAGCGAAATCATTGCCATCTTCGTATTTTAAAGCAGCCGTAAACTCTGTTTTAAATTCCTTTACTACCGGCTTGTCCTGCCCAGGCCTTTGAAATGTCAATCTGACAGATGGCGCAAAAGTCCTCTTAAGTCTTTCGCCATATTGCCAATACTCCTCAACTTTTTCTCCATCAATAGCTGTTAAAACATCTCCCGGTTTTAGCCCCGTTTTGACATACAGTTCATCCGGACTCTGGACCTTTGCGATTTCAGTCGAGATTGGACGCAGAACGCCAAAGCCTTTATATCCTGCCCCAGGCAGCTCCCGAGCGACAAGGGTAACGTCCTCAACAGCACCTTCTCTGCGTTTAACTTTCAACTGGACAGGTTCACCTTTGTTCGAAAGTGCCGCCGCAATGGCCATACCGCTAAAATCTATCCCACTTTCTCCATTAACCTCCAGTATCTCATCGCCCATATGCAGCCCGGCCTTATCCGCGGGGAACCCTTCCATAATATCACCGATAACTGCAGGAGGCATATTAATGCCTACCGTAAAGACTATAACGAAAAATATTCCGGCAAGGATAATATTGAAGGTTACACCTGCTGCTGCAACTACTATACGTTTCCATATCGGCTTATTAACAAAAGATCTCGGATCATCACTGGGTTTATCCGCCCCGACATCTTCCTGTCCGAGAAGCTTTACAAAACCGCCTATCGGAAATATTCTTAATTGGTATTCTGTTTCGCCGGCTTTACCGCCAATTGGAATACGCACACATAACAGGCCCAACTTATCAGGATCATTAGCCTTTTCTATCATCGTCGGCAGTATCCTTATTTGCAGGAAACCTTCGACTTTTTTGATCCCAATAACTACTGGCCCGAAACCTATCGCAAATGCTTCGACATTGATATCGCACAATTTACCCGAAACAAAATGACCCAGCTCATGAACAAATATAACGAAACCCAGACCGACAAAAGACAGAATGATACTGCTGCTCTTTTCAAAGTTGTCCGTAACAAGATAGATCACCGCCGCTATTATCACCAAAAGTATCAGCGTATTAGTGAAATTCTTGCTTACTACCCTGTTTTGTTCAGACATCCTTTTACCTCATTTCTCGCCCAGTCATCGGCTAAGAGTAAATCGTCCAGTTTTGCTTCCGTCTTAACTGTATGCTTTTCAAGGCAGTGTTCGATAAGTTCGACTATATTAACAAATTTTATCCTTCCTGCCAGAAATTCTTCGATCGCTGCTTCATTGGCCGCGTTAAACACCGCTGTCGCTGTCCCGCCTGTTTTAGCCACCTGATAGCCGATTTTCAGCGCCCCAAACACATCCATATCAGGCTTTTCAAATGTCAATGACCCCATCTGCTCGAGCCGAAGAGGCTTTTGCCTCCCTTTGACCCTTTTCGGATACGTCAACGCATATTGTATCGGCAGACACATATCAGGCTCAGACATCTGCGCTATCACAGAACCATCAATAAACTCGACCATCGAATGAATGATCGACTCCGGATGGATCAGTATCTCAATTTTATCCACCGGCACATCAAACAGCCATTTCGCTTCTATCACCTCCAGGGCCTTATTCATCATCGTTGCCGAATCTATCGTTATCTTCTTGCCCATATTCCACGTCGGATGAGCCAGTGCCTGCTCGATCGTCGCATTTTGTATTTCTTCAATACTCGCCCCGCGGAAAGGCCCGCCGCTGGCTGTAAGTATTATCCTGTTTATCTCACTAACAGCCCCTGCCTGCAATGCCTGAAAAACCGCCGAATGCTCACTGTCCACAGGCAATATTTGGGCACCGTTTTCCCTTGCCGTCTCGGTCAAAAGCTCACCAGCCACAACCAAAGGCTCCTTATTGGCAATAGCAAGTACCTTACCCGCCTTTGCCGCTGCCAATATAGCCGCCAGCCCTGCCACTCCGACAATGGCCCCTATCACAATATCAACATCTTTTTGTGAGGCTGCCTTTATCAGCCCTTCACTGCCGCCAAGTATTTCTGTCTTACTTTCACCCAAAAGCTCTTTAAAGTTACCTATCTTGTCAGGATTGGTAACCACTGCCATCTTAGGCCGGTACTTGGCGACTTGTTCAGCAAGCAGTTCGACATTGTTATGGCCGCTAAGCGCAAAAACCTCATAATCGGCGCCTAGCCGCTCTATTACGCGCAGGGCATTTGTGCCGATTGAGCCCGTTGAACCAAGTATAGATATTCTTTTCGCCATATATAATTTTCGGCTAATTATACATTAATAAAGAATTTTTGGCACTATTTTGCTCAAATCCGGACAAATTCCTCACTCCAAAGCGGACAAATGCTATCTCCAATGCAAACAGGGGTAAAACTAATTATTTTTACGCTGAAATACCCCCTAAGTTCACCCAAAACGTGCAAAACTCATAAATTCAGGCTCCATAATAGCCGATTAAATAGTGATATATGACCTCGCACCTTTAAAAAGTGCGGGGCTAATGAAAAGATAAAATGACATAGAAAAGGTGCGGGGTGAAGTTAGACCCTACAAAACTACAGGACTGGCAGATAGCCGAAATTGCCGAGGAAAACGCCAAACCGATCAGTGATCTTGCTCGAGAACTCGGCCTCAAAGCCGACGAGGTTATTTACGCCGGGCGGTTATTGGCCAAGATAGATTATAAAAAGGTCGTCAAACGTCTCGGCTCACATCAGCGGGCAAAATACATTGACGTTACCGCGATAACCCCTACCCCGCTGGGCGAGGGCAAGACAACAACTACGATAGGTCTGATTGACGGCCTGGCCCAGATCGGCAAAAAACCATGCGGTGCGATCCGCCAGCCAAGCAGCGGCCCGACATTCAACATCAAAGGTTCTGCCGCAGGCGGAGGTTTGAGCCAATGCGTACCTTTGGTGCCACTTTCCATCAGGTTGACAGGCGACATCAATTCCGTCACGAATGCCCATAATCTTGCGATGGTTGCTCTTACCAGCAGGATGCAGCACGAGAACAATTACGACGATGCCAGACTTGCCAGGAGCGGCTTGAATCGGCTCGACATTGACCCTAAAACGGTACAGATGAAATGGGTAATGGATTTTTGTGCCCAGGCCCTCAGGGATATAATCATCGGCCGAGGCGGTAAGATGGACGGCTTTGAGATGAAGTCCGGCTTTGCGATATCCGCATCGAGCGAGTTAATGGCCATTTTAGCAGTCTCCACCGGCCTTACGGATATGCGTAAAAGGATCGCAAAAATTGTCGTCGCCTATGACAAAAAAGGCAACGAGGTCACAACCGCAGACCTCGAAGTCGATGGAGCGATGACTGCCTGGATGGCCGAAGCGATAAATCCGAATTTACTGCAGACAATCGAAGGCAATCCTGTTTTTGTCCATGCCGGCCCGTTCGCAAATATCGCTATAGGCCAAAGCTCCATAATGGCTGATATGCTCGGAACTAAGCTTGCCGACTACCATGTAACTGAAAGCGGTTTCGCAGCGGATATCGGATTTGAAAAGTTCTGGAACCTCAAGTGCCGGATGTCAGGACTCGTACCCAATGCCGTGGTCATCGTGGCAACAATACGAGCCTTGAAAATGCATGGTGGAGGTCCCGCCGTAAAGCCCGGCATTGAACTGAGCGAAGAATATACCAAAGAACATTTGCCGCTCGTTGCAAAAGGTTGCGAAAACCTCATCGCTCATATAGAGATCGTCAAAAAGAGCGGAATCAAGCCTGTCGTGTGCGTCAACAGCTTTTCTACAGATACAAAATCTGAAACCGAATTGGTCAGAAAGGTAGCTGAAGAAAACGGTGCTTTATGTGCCGTCTCCGACCACTGGCTAAGAGGTGGCAAAGGTGCAAAGGAATTGGCCGAGGCTGTTGTAGAAGCATGCGAGCATGAGGAACAGAACTTTAAATTTCTGTATGCACCCGAAATGCCGCTGCGAAAGAAAATTTTACGCATCGCAAAAGAGATTTACGGTGCGGCACATGTCAAATATTCAGCCCACGCATTAGAAAAGGCCAAGGCCATCGAACATGACCCTGAGGCACAAAAGCTCGGCACCTGTATGGCCAAGACACATCTTTCACTGTCACACGACCCGAATATAAAGGGTCGGCCAAAAGACTGGACACTTCCTGTAAAAGACATTATCATCTACAAAGGCGCCGGCCTGGTAGTCCCGGTCATAGGCGATATTAAGCTTATGCCCGGCACGGCCTCGAACCCGGCATTCAGGAAAATTGATGTTGATGTTAAAACAGGAAAAGTAAAAGGACTGTTTTAAAAAAATTAAAACTCAAAAATAAAAAATCAAAATTGTGGAAACGGCCTTCGGCCGAGATTGTTTTTTGCTTTCTATATGTCCTTTTTAGTTAATGGAGTGTTAAGATGTCAGCCAAAATCATCGACGGCAAACAAATTGCTTCTGATATCAGAAATGAGCTAAAAGCCGAGGTTGAAAAACTGAAAACAAAGAACATCGTTCCAGGTCTGGGCGTAATCCTCGTCGGTACTGATGCCGCATCTATATCTTACGTAACAGCAAAGGAAAAGGCCTGCGCTGATATCGGTATCTATTCAGATGATAACCGTCTTAATGAAAATACAAGCGAAAAAGACCTGCTGGCATTGATCGACAAGATGAACAAGGACCCGAAAATCAATGGTATTCTTGTCCAACTGCCATTGCCGAAGCATATAGACGAAGAGAAGGTCTTATTAGCAATCGACCCGGTAAAAGACGTGGATGGTTTTCATCCCGTAAGCATCGGAAAGATGGTTACAGGTCAAAAGGCATTTATATCCTGTACGCCTCACGGCGTTTTACAACTGCTGATCCGCAGCGGCGTAAAACTCGAAGGTGCCGAGGTAGTAATCGTAGGCAGGAGCAACATCGTAGGCAAACCTCTTGCAAATCTGCTTATGCAAAAATCCGATATGGGCAACGCAACTGTTACCGTCTGTCATACGCGGACGAAGGACATTGCAAGCCATACAAAAAGGGCTGATATTGTCATTGCCGCGGCGGGAAGGCCCAATACCATCACAGCCGATATGATAAAGGCCGGTGCCGCTGTCATCGATGTCGGTATAAACAGGGTTGAAGATGCCACTAAAAAGAGGGGTTACAGGCTCATAGGCGATGTTGACTTTGAAAATGTCAGCAAAAAGGCCGGTTTTATCACACCTGTGCCGGGCGGGGTCGGGCCTATGACCATTACAATGCTGCTTTATAACACCGTGGAAAGTGCGAAAATAGCCAACGGTCTTGTCTAATAATTACTTATTAATCACTTAAGTGCCCCCCTGTTGTATCCGATATATA
>JAFGGI010000010.1 GCA_016930635.1 Sedimentisphaerales bacterium
AGTTCAGAATGACAACGAGATTGCTTCGTCCACCTGAGGCGTCCTCGTAATAACAGTGATTGAAAAATAAATTGTTTAAAAGGCCGGCCGAGAACGCCGGCCTTTTTTTATTTTTGTTCACTATTAACTTGTAAAACAACAATCTGAAAACTTAAAACTAAAAGTCTAAAACTATGGAACGGCCTTTGGCCGGACATTTTAAATCTCTATCGCCGAAGGCGATTCAACAGTTTTTAGTTTTAGGTTTTAAATTTTTAAATTTATTTCAGCGTTTCGCCAGAGATAGTAAACAGGCCTGTCGGTTAGTCTGCTGATAAGGTATTCTGTTCTGGTTAGACCATTGGGCAGGGTTCTTGCCCTTTTGCCATAGACCGTAAAAAATTCTTGTATCTGTTTTTCAATGAAGTCTTTTACCTTACCTTTGACGCTGTTTATTCTGCTGTGGGTCTTTTCAATATCGATAAGGTCATCCTCTTCTATACCGATAACGCTTAACGCCTGGAGCATTTTTACATTTCCTGGATGTATCGGCCCTTCGAATTTTGTCATTGATGCCTTTTCAAAGAACGGATTTACCTTCCCCATTACAGCCAATGCTTCTATATAAGGCATTTGTAATAGAGGCATTGTTTTTTTAACAAGTTCATACGCTAATCCAAGGTTTCTGTATCTCGGCTCGATGACAACACGGGATATCGTACGGATATTCCTGTTTACAAGCTGCATTGCTGATTCGCTGTTTAATTCATTGAACAGTCCCCCTGTCGCGACATTTCTCAATTGCACCCTGCAGGTTGGCATTGAATAAATTATTACACCTGCGATCGGGCTCATCCGGCTTCTCATTGGATGAGTGTCGATAATTTTATAAACTGCTGCTATCGGCCCTGTTTTACAGTCGCGGTAGTGAAAACGGCTTAAAGGCTTATAGTCAGCAATTGTGCCTTCGACTATTTTGAGATATTTTTTAATTGTACAGTTCATAAAAAAGTCCAAAATTTAAAACTTAAAATTAAAAATTAAGGTCTCTGCTTTCAGCAGAAAGATTTTTATTTAACAAGTTGCTTCGTTAAGTAATAAATATCATGCCGAAGGCATACCACAGTTTTTAGTTTTTCATTTTCATTTTTAATTTTTATATATTATTTCAGTTTCACCTGCCAGGTGCTTGATAACTATTGCTTCAGGCAGCAAGTCGGCCAGCAAATCATCATGGGCACTTGCGAGTATGAATATCTTTCCTGTCTTGGTTGCGAATTTCCTGAGGTTATGACCGATAACTGCTGCAGTTACACGGTCAAGATTGGAGCAGAACTCATCTGCAAAGATAAATTGTTTGCCCCCTGCCAGTGCTTTTGCGATTTTGTAGCGGTATTTCTGGCCATCACTCAAAGTGGCCGGCGAATTCAAAACGCAAAAAACATCAGTCAAACCTGCATAGCTCAATGTTCTTAGCCTCTGGAGGAATCCGCCTTCGATACAGTCAATGCAGGTCTTATCGTTAGGCAAAGGTATGTCGTCTATATTGATTTTTTCATTGCTGTCCAGAAAATTGTAAAATTCTCTGAGCAGCACACTTTTGCCGCTGCCTGACGGGCCTGTGATATAGCAGATATCGCCAGGCGATAACTCAACATTGCATTTGTGTATTATGCGGTTATTTTTTAATCTCTGTATTGTAATCCCAAAGGCACGCATACAGTCGGCAGCCTTTTCGGTTACGTCGAGATTCCAGTCGAATTTTTTCTCTGCTGTTAGTGTAGTAGTCATGATTTCCTCATATGCCTGGTTATTTTTTTTATTCTGTAACGTGACACGCCTGTTTTTTCTGAAATTGTTTTTATATTCATCCCGTTCAGGAAGTGTTCCTTGACGGTTTCTATTACTTTGCCCGGCAGGGCATTGGCTGGTGCGAAGGTGATGTGAAGTACGGCATTTTTAAGTCTCCTTGCAACGGTTGCTTCGTTGACACCTGCCATTTTAGCGATCGTCCTGTAATTCCTGACGCTCATAAACAGTTTTACAAGTGCTGTCTCTTCTGTGCTTAGCAGATACATTCTGTCTGAGTGGATTTCGAAAAGATACAACATTTGTGCTTTACCGACACGGCGGTTTAATTCCGGGAATTCCTGCAGTTCTTGTTTTGAAAACATTTTATGACCTCCTTATCAATTCCGGCCCTGGTCAAAAGGCTCCTAACCAATTTTTTCACAAATCCGTTTTTCATACCCTCAACACCAGGTTGGGGGCTTTTGGTTTCGTACCTGCTGCTTATCCTCCTTCGCCAAGGCTCCATCGCACTACGTGCTATGCAGGGCAGGGGCTCGCGGCTCTGTTGCGTCGCCATTCCGGCGACGGCTAAAATATCCTGCCGTCTGTCTTCGCGATGCTTCGATGCGACAAATAATGGCAGGACTAACCGATCATTAATGTAAACTTGTCTGAAATTGTCGTTTTTTTGGGCTTTTTTTGTTGTATATTTATTTAACATATACGCATTTTAATAAGAAAGGCTCGCAAATCAAGGGAAAATTAAGAATTTTTTAAAAAAATTTATAAAGTTTTTTAAACACTTAACAAAAAAGGGGTTATGATACTGAAAATTTCGAGAAAAGTAGGGGTGGTGATCCGTTGGCAAACGGCAGTAATTTACTGACAAGTGAGGGCTATTTACTGACAAGTAAGGGCTATTTACTGACAAGTAAGGCCTATTTGCTGATAAGTAAGGCCTATTTACCGACAAGTAAGGCTTATTTGCTGATAGATGAGTTTGTTATTCCAGTTTTCGGCCAAAAATTGGAATAAGGCGGTTTGTTAATCCAGTCTCTTGGAATAAGAACAGGCCTTATTCCAAAAAAAGGCAAAAAATTGGAATAAAATTATTGTTATTCTAAAAAATACCGATAAATTAGAATAGAGGCACTTGTTATTCTAATGTTGTTAGAATAGCGGGAAGTGTTATTCTAAAAATAGGACAAAAATTAGAATTATGCAACTATAGTAATTTTGGAGGTAATCCATTTTGGCTAAAACTGATTCGAATAGAGCAGGCAGGTATATAAGTCAACCCGGCGGCTATAAGGCTTTTATCCCAAATCCATTACCACCTGAACCGCCGATAGTGATGGATGAAGAAATTATCAGGATTTTATCATTGGCAGACCAGAATACCGGCAGGCTGGATGGCGCCTGTTATGCTGTGCCGGATACTCAATTGTTTATTAAAACAATTGCAAAAATGTATGTTCGCAGAGAAGCGGTTGACTCAAGCAAAATTGAAGGTACACGAGCTTCGCTGATAGACGCCCTTGAGCTTGAGGCTGGTTTGCCGATAAGCAGCGGTTCTACCGATGCAGATGAAATAAGAAATTACATTGAAGCAATGAATTATGGCTTAAAGCGGCTGGAAGAATTGCCATTGTCTCTGCGTTTGTTAAGAGAGATTCATAAGAAGTTATTGTTTGGAGTTCGCGGCCAGAACAGATCACCGGGGCAATTCAGGAAAAGTCAAAATTGGATAGGTCCGCCGGGAAGTATGATCAATACTGCGACATATGTTCCCCCGCCTGTGGGCCAAATGAATGAAGCGCTTGATGCTTTTGAGAAATTTTTGCACAGGGCAGATGATATTCCTGTATTGATAAAGATAGGTTTATTGCATGCTCAATTTGAGATTATCCATCCATTCCTTGACGGTAATGGCAGAATAGGCAGATTGCTGATAACTCTATTTTTGTGCCAGCAGAAAATTTTAGCACAGCCATTGTTATATTTATCTAAAATCCTGTCGCAAAGTCGGCAGGAATACTATGACTTATTGTTACAGGTAAGCAAAAACGGCAACTGGGAACAATGGCTGAAGTTTTATTTGAGGTCAGTTATTATAGCTGCCTCTGATGCTTCAGAGAAAATCAGGGAGATTGTTAGCTTACGAAGTCGACATCGTCAATTGATAATAGACAGCATGCAGGGGCGTGCAAAATCTGCACTTATTGTATTGGAAAATCTTTTTAGTCAGCCGTTGGTTTCAATTGGAAAAGTTATGGAATTGCTTGACGTGTCAAATCAAACCGCCAATAACCTGGTAAGTGATTTTGTTGAGATGGGCATATTGAAGGAAACCACCGGCAAAAAACGCAATCGCATCTATATGTACAGCGACTATGTGCAGATGTTTATGGATTGACAATTGTATTATGGGCGATATTCTGGTATTCTTATGGCGGCTGGAGGCAGCTAATCTTTGGAGAGGCGGTTATGGTGATAAACTTTTATGCAGGATGGATAGGAGTTTTGTGCGGCTGTATCGCGGGAGCAATGCAGGGACTCTTTTTTGGTGGTGAAGACTGGCTTGGGGGATATAGTTCCTGGTCCAGACGGATGCTCAGGCTGGGACACATATCGTTTTTTGGTATCGGCTTTATCAATATCCTTTTTGCGCTAAGTGTTCAGGCTCTTGCGACAGAGGATATTTGGCTAAGTCCTCTTTTGCTTTTTGTCGGTGCTGTTACTATGCCGATTTTATGTTATCTGTCTGCCTTTAAAAAAATATTCAGGCATTTGTTCTTTATCCCGACGCTGTCGGTAATCGTTGCGTTAGTGTGGTATATTTGGAGGATATTTCAATAATGAAAATAGGATTGATAGCATTGAGCGGTATAAGGGTTTGTGATACTGAATTACTTCAAATGGGTTTGACACTGCCGGGCTTTGTTGAGCGGAGCAAGACGATAGCTTCACTTCCGAGTCTGGGACTTTTGACACTGGCAGGGATAACGCCGAAAGAGCATCAAGTCTCTTATATTGAAATGCCCGCACCTGCTCAGGTTGAAGATCTGCCGGGCGATTTTGATATGGTGGCGTTATCCAGCTACAGTGCACAGATAAATGAGGCTTATGAATTAGCCCAGCGGTATAGAAAGATGAATATTCCGGTGGTTATAGGCGGGCCTCATGTAACGGCGGTGCCAGATGAGGCGGCAGGGCATTGTGATGCGGTAGCTGTCGGTGAGGGAGAGGTAATATGGCAGGAAATATTGGATGACTGCCAAAATGACGGGCTCAAGGGGATTTATGACTCTAGGCGGTATGATTACAGTCTTGCAGATGCCCCGATGCCTGCGTTTGAACTGCTGGATATATCCAAATATAACCGCCTGACCGTTCAAACCAGCAGGGGATGTCCGCATCGCTGTGATTTTTGTGCCAGTTCAGTTATGTTAACCGAGAAATATAAGCAAAAGCCGGTTGAGAAGGTTCTGGCCGAGGTGCACAGAATAATGGAAATATGGAAGCATCCTTTTATAGAATTTGCCGATGATAATACCTTTGTGAACAAAAGCTACTGGAAGGAGCTGCTCGGTGAATTGAAAAGTGAAAAGATTAAGTGGTTTACAGAGACAGATATATCTGTTGCTGATGACGATGAGCTTTTGAGCCTTATGAGGCAAAGCGGCTGTGCACAGGTTTTAATAGGATTGGAAAGCCCGGTTAAAGCGGGGCTTGACGGACTTGATATACGGAACAACTGGAAGTTTAAAAAGTTTTCAGAGTATAAAGATGCGATAAAGAATATCCAGTCACACGGGGTCAGTGTCAATGGCTGTTTTGTTATAGGTCTGGACGGACATACACAGGAAATATTTGACCAGGTTTTTGATTTTGTAAAAGAATCTGAGCTTTATGAAGTTCAGATCACTATATTAACACCTTTTCCGGGTACGCCGCTGTATGAGAGGTTGAAAAGTGAGAACAGACTGCTCCAGCCGCAGGGATGGGAAAAGTGTACGTTGTTCGATTTGAATTTTCAGCCTTCGCATATGAGCTGTGAGGAATTGACAGATGGGTTTAAGGAACTTACCAGCAGACTTTACAATGATGAATTTACCAAATGGCGAAGGAGTAATTTCAAAAAATATCTGCGGAATTAAATGTTCAAAAATGAAAGGAGTCTAAAATGAAAAATACAAAACCCATCTCGATATTTTTCATAATAGCAGCACTGTATGATGGTGTACTTGGGGTCGCATTTCTGACCGCTGGAGGCAGACTTTTTGATTTGGCAAAAGTTACTCCGCCAAATCATATGGGATATATTCATTTTCCCGCTGCGCTGCTGATTGTTTTTGCCATAATGTTTTTAATGATTGCTGCTGATCCGAAGAAGAACAGGCAGTTGATACCATACGGCATACTTTTAAAATTGTCATATTGCTCGGTCGTGTTTTTTCACTGGTTCAAAACAGACATTCCGCATATATGGAAACCTTTTGCCTTTATAGACATCGTTTTTATGGTGGTATTTATTGCGGTGTTTGTGCTTTTAGCCGACAAACAGGAATCTATCTGATTGGATGGCTTTAATTTTAGTAAGGAGACTTGAAATGAAACTTAATGTAAGGGCGTTTTCATTGACGTTTGGGTTATTCTGGGGTTTTGGACTTTTTCTTTTGACCTGGTGGATAATAGCCTTTGAAGGTGCCTCGAGTGATCCTGTCTTTATCAGCAGGTGCTATCGCGGCTACAGTATCACGCCGATCGGTTCTATAATCGGGCTTGTCTGGGCCTTTTTCGATGGCGCCATCGGCGGGGCGATATTTGCCTGGCTGTACAATCTTATCATCAGCAAATGCCCAAAATGCTCCGCTGAGAGCTAAAAACCCTGTTTAAAGCTTGAAAATAGCGTTTTCGATGGTATGTCTGGGCAGAAAATCCAAATTTTCCTTGATTTTCTATATTTCCCAGCTTACTATTATCGGACGTAGGTTATCAGGAAGAAGATTACTGTGAGAGCATTCTTTTAAGGAGAAGAGTAATGAAAAGACAAATCATACTATTTATTGCTATCGTTATACTTTTTGCCAATGGTGCCTTTGCGGGCAGGACGTGGTTTTACAATCAGGTCACTGATTCTGAAGGTATACCTATTGGCGGATTCAGCAGTACTGCCATTGGTATGAGAAGCGGCGGTACCTGGCCGGTGGTTGCCTATACCAATGGTGTAAATAACGGTGTTGGTGTAATGCTGCCCGGCAGTTGGACCCATTCGACGGGTGGACTGGATGGGCTTTATATTGACGGAGCTACCGCCCCTGACGGTACAGTTGCTTTTGCTGATGACCAGGGTAATATCAAAATGCTCAGTCCTTACGGTTTTTCCAGCGCATCGTATGCAGGTGAGGTGCAGGACTACAGGCCGTCGGTTGCATTCAACAGCGACAGTACTCCTGCCGTTTTGCATAACGATTATGGCGGCGATCAACTGTATATCACGATGAAGTCAGGGCCTCTCTGGCATACCACCGCAGTAATGGATGGTGCAGTACCGGTTTCATCTGACAGATTCGCACTGGATTTTGATTCGTACAATCAGGCTAATATAGCTTTTACCCAGAGCAATCGTCTTGCATACGGCACAAAAGGAGTTACAACCGGCGGACAGTGGCAGTTCAGCGATCCTCTCAACGGCCCGGTAGTACTCGGAGAGCTTGATATGACAATTGCCAGCGATGATGTACCTTATGTAGCCTATAGTGACATCGGCTCTTTGATGGGCGGTGTTTATGATGTGCACAGCGATTCCTGGATGACAAACTTGATTGATACACTTGCGGCTGATAACTTTTCTATCGCTGCAGATTCCACCGGCGGTGTCGGTATCGCTTATGTAGCGGATGTTACAGGAGATGAGATGTTGAGCTTTGTTTATAATGACGGTATCACCGGCTGGTCGGCTCCTGAAAGACTTATACTGGCTAATGAATATTGTTCGGTAGGCCTGGTCTTTGATTCTGAAAATAACCCGGTAATCTCTTATCTTGATGAGATGGGAGGACTGTATATAGCTTACGACCCTGTTGTAGTACCTGAGCCTGCTACACTGGCTTTGTTTACTTTAGCACTTGGGCTTATAAGGCGCAGATCCCATTAGAAATTATTTCTAACGGGACAAGTAATAACTAAAGGTGAGAAGATGATGAAAAGTAGTTACTGCATATTGTTATGCGCGATAATTTTCTGCGGCAGTTGTTTTGCAGACAGCTTTACAGTCAATACCGCGGTGTATGATGTTTATGGTGCTGCATCTGTCGCGGTTGATATAAATAATGTGCCGGTGATGGTCTGTGAAAATGATTATATAGATCTTCTGCTGATAAACCAGACGTCTTTCGGTTATGAGGCAAATTCAATCCCGCAAACTCTTGATGCTGAAATGCCGCAACTGGCAGTTACATCCAATAATGAACTGGCGCTTTGTTTTAGAGGCAGCGGGGGGGTACTTTGGTATGGCAGCAAGGGCAGCTGGTTCGACTGGACTTTTTCGCAGGTGGAAAGCTCGACCGTTACCGCCTGTGATTTGGCTTTAACATCCAGCGATATTCCACATATTGCTTATGGCCGGGCACAATCGATATATAGGGTTTTTTATGATGTACGATCTGGTCAGTGGATAAAAGAGCATCTGACAGGTTTTGGTACTTTGACAAGCTATAAAGTGGACATAGCTGTGTCGGGCGATGATAAAGTGATGGTCTTGTGTGCTGAAGGACCGAACCTGTTTACAGCGGTTTGCCAGGATGGTTTGTGGAGATATCTTCCTGCTATAGACGTCAGTGCACTTATTAGAAGTCTGGACTGTTCATTTACGGCTGATAATCTGCCTGCAGTTGCTTATATAAATGGCAACCAGCTTGTCTATGCGGTGTATGTGAATGATATAATCGGCTGGGTTGAGACTGTTATTACAGATACTGTGGGTTCGCATCCATCATATTCGGTCTCACTGGCTCACAGCTCGACGGGGACGCCCGGCATTGCATATATAGATGATTATAAACTTATGTATGCAACAAATGTAACGGCACTTTGGACGACAACGGAGATTGATGAAAGAGGAGTTTATCCTGATCTGATTTTTGACCATGAAGACAGGCCCTTGATAGCTTACAGAAGTGAGGATACTTGTCTTAATAGTATGCCAGTAATAAAACTGGCAGGTATTGGTTTGGAGGGATTTAACATAACAGATATAAATAACGACAAATCTGTGAATTTCGAGGACTTTGCCGTTATGGCAGAATACTGGATGGATATTTTGCCGCAGCCTGATATTTCTGTTGGTGATTTTAATTTAGATTCTAATGTTGATCCTGTTGACTTGAAATGGCTGACGTGTAACTGGCTGTGGCAAGGCTGATAAGATTACGCAAAATGGTCGCAGTGTGAATTGTTTTGCGCAACAAATTATTTAATTTGTCTATTCGGCTCGACAGGTGGACAGAGAGTCTTGCCAAGGAGGATGGAGAAATAGAGCCGGCGGCTACTCCGCCTGCCTCAATAAAAGGAGACTTCTGCACCTGCCGAGCCTTTTTCACATCTTGAAAATGTCAAATTAGGAACCCTTTTCAGCGCATACGAATTTTATAAACGTGTTATCCACAACGTAACCAGCCTGTCTTTCCTGGGTTAACACGAATTTAAAAATTTTATGCGCTTTTTCTTTTTTTTCAGAAACTTTCTCGGACCTGAACGTATATATAATAGAAGCTTTTAAGCCTGAGAGTAATGATGGAAGCTTTTAAGTATGTGTTTACTGAATTGAGTTATAGCTGTTTCATTTTTAGGTTTGCACTTTGTGAAAGGAGGCACGGCTATGGAAAAGGCACGAATATTAGCAGACATACTTGGGCGGGTTCGGGACGGTGAAGACCCGGCAAAAATCAGGCAGGAATCACGTCAGCTTCTTACAACTCTAAGACTCAGCGATATCAGCAAAGCTCACAAGTATTTACTCGGTTCAGGTCTGTCGCTTGAGCAGTTTCGTTCATTAGTTTATGCATTTGCCTCAATTCTGGGTGACCAATTTGCGCTTTTGCGGGCGAATCTTTCACCAAATCATCCTATCAGGAAGGTGCTTGCAGAACATGAGATGTTCGAATGTTTCCTTGCGGACCTTAATGAGGCAAATCTTGATCTGCAGGATACCCAGGGTTTGACGGACCTCAGCAGTGAGTTCCGCAATCTTGCTCATATAGCAGGACACCTTCAGTCGCTGGATATTCACGACCAGAGAGAAGATGACCTGATTTTCCCGGTTCTGGCAGGTTATCCCTGTGGAAGTATCTGTGCGGTCCTGCAAAGGGCGCACGGCAGGATAAAAAATATGGTCGGCAATCTTACAATGACAATAAATAATTTTAATCGTTTTGAACCTGAGCAATTCAAAATCCAGATTAACGCGATCTCCTGCGCGATAGTCCCGATCGTCAGAGAGCACATATTTCAGGAGGATAATATTCTTTATCCTGTTGCTTTGGATGTGATAGGTGATGACAAGGTCTGGCGGCGGGTGAAGCAGCTCAGTGATGATATGGGCTATTGCGGATTTGATTCGCAACCCTGTTGTTGTACTTGATCCCGTGCCTATTTGTATTTTAGCAGCAACTTTTAAAACTGAAAACACTTACCAAAACCAAAAAAGAATCGGTTTTATAATACTGTTATTGCAAGTAGGCACGGGGCGCTTTGCTGGCAGGGGGGTGGTTGTTGGCTGAGAAGATTAATGCTCAAAACTCCTCTTTTTAAAAGAGGAGTTTTTATTTATCTGTCAAAAACGCCTCGTTTATCAGTCTTATCCATTTGGTTTTCTTGTCTTCAGTAACGGAATCGGTCTTACAGGTATATGCAAGCCTGTAGATGCCGTCTTTGCCTCTTATCAGGTGAGCTATTTCATATTGTCCCGCCCATTGGCCGCAGCTGTCATACTGCCATTGGTAGATGACATTGTCAATTTCGCTTCTGGTCAGGCTCCACTGGAAGCCCTGGCACTGCTGTTTTTCAAATTCGATTTTTACTATTTTGGCCAGTTCCATCGGCATGATATTTTTGTCGCTGTCGGGTATGAATTGGGTTGTGACCATCTCGCTGAGGTTTTCGGCGGATTCATCTTTTAAAATATACTCGACAATATTCGGGAGGTTGCTGTCTTGGGGATAACTTTCTACCCATTGCCTGTCGTCAAAGCTGAATGATATTTTTTGCATCGGCTGTTGGGGCTCCTGTTTGATTTGAGCTTTTTTAACTCCATTTCTAAAAGCGGCATCGCAATAAGTAGTCTTTTTTAGAGTATCGATTTTCTTTGTTTTTGAAGTATCTGAATAAACATCCACAACTATTTTATAATACCATTTATCCCAGTTTTTCATTGGGTCGCTGATGAAATAGACGACGCCGTTTGTGCGGTCTGCCTGGCTGAGTGTGTGTTCATAAATTCTCCGGCCTCGGGGGGTCTCGAAATTGGCTACGAACAAAGCATCATTAGGCACTGAATCATCTATATTGATGATAATATAATTGCTGACAGAGGCGTCTTCATATATGAGCAGTTCGGATGTTTTTACACTCAGTCCGCCTTTTTGTTGTGATTGACAGCCTGTTAGTATCAGAACAGATAAAAATACTAAAGTTTTAAGTCTCATCGTCTTATCACAGCTTTATACTGTATTAACTATAACCGGTTAAATACATTTTTTATTGTTTTAAAGAGATCAAATGTTCTTTTATAAACTGTTCTATAGCAGAGACAGTCTGTGATTTAAAATCAGCAGGACTTTGTGCAACCCAGATTGTAAAATTGTAAAATTCCTGAATATCTGCTTTTATCCATTTGCCGTTTTTATTGAGAAACAACAGCAGGGTAGTAATGGCAAGTCTTTTATTGCCGTTTTGAAAAGGATGATTTTTTATCATAAGGTAAAATAACATTGCCGTCCGCAAAGTAAGTGCTGGATACAGATATTTTTTGTCGAATTTTTGGAAGGGTGTAAATAAGCAGCTTTCGAGTATATTAGGAAATCTTGTAGTGAAGTCCGGTATTGGTTCATTGAAACTTAAGTGTTCCTGAGCCAGACTAAAAGCTATATGTTCAACTTCCTGCACAGTTAAAGGCTGCATTACTCTGCTCCAAGTTGTTTAAGCAGCGGTCCGTATTGTTTGACAACCTTTTTAACGACACGGTCAATTTCATGCTTTTTGGCGGATGTAAGTTTTTTGCCGAGGATCTGGTTTACGGTTTTATCTGTGATGACGTAATTTCTGCCGATTTTTTCCGCAGGGATTTTGCCTGCTTTAACCTTTTTATATACAGCTATTCTGCTTATTCCAAGAATCTGGGCAAACTCACGTATTGTAATGTATTTTTTCATAACCTCCTTAAAATAAGGATATTACGATGTTAACTAAAGGCTAATAAGTTAACATAGGTTAACTTATATATCATAGATTAACAAGAATAAGGTTTTTTGTCAAATATTTTTGGGTGTTTTCTATTATTTCCAGTCAATCACTTCATCAGACGCCTGGGCCAGGTTCGGTGCGTAAAAATCGGCGCCTGTCAATACCTCGTGATTGAAACTTGATGTTATTGCCAGGCTTTTTGCTCCTGCGGCTTTTGCAGCCTGTATTCCGCTGAGGGCATCTTCTATGACCAGGCATTCGGCTGCCTGCAGGCCCATTTTTTCTGCTGCCAACAGAAATATATCAGGTGCGGGTTTTGTATGTGTGACATTGTTGGCGGTTACGATGGCATCGAAAGTCTCAGGAGGGATTTTTATCTGTTTAAGGTTGCCCTGAGCTTTTCGTATATCTGCGCTTGTGGCAATAGCGGTTTTTTTGCCGAGCTTTTTGCATTTATCAATAAATTCCTTAGCGCCGGGCAGGGGATTGAGTTTGCCGTTGATAAGTTCAAGATAAATATCGTAAGTACGACTCGTTGCCTTCGTAAGGTCTATGGGGAAATCATAGTTTTTGGCCATTTGCTTGATGCAGTTTTTTTCACCTGTTCCTGTGTAGGGGTGAAAATCCTCAGGGATGATCTTGAGGCCGAACTCATCGAACATCCGGGTTACCGCTTCAATAATATAAGGCTCGGAGTCCAGCAGAACGCCGTCCATATCGAAGATTATGCCTTTTGGTAATGTACTCATGAGCCTTTCAGTTTTTTTATTGTTTCAAGCTCGATGACAGCCTGTTTGTCTTTTTGACGGTTCATTGTTTTTTTTGCTTCAATCAGTGCATCTATATCCAGCACTTGTATTTTTAAGCTGTCAGTTTCAATTGAGATGCTTTTGTCTTTAGCCTGTTGATAATTTCCAACACCTTTGACAAAACTGATACAGTCAAGTTGTCCCAGGTCAGTGTCAAGATATAGATTTTTATATTGTTGGCAATTTTCTTCTGTAAGCTGCAGTTTCAATTTATTGGGTGTCATTCTATGGACGGGATTTATATCTGCTAATGCTTTCTGCATTTTCAGGAGATTTTGTTTGTCGAAATCAAGGCATATATCAATATCCTGTGTAACGTAGTTGCAGCCATGCGTGATACCGGCAAATCCGCCTATTAAAACGAATTCAACATTGTTTTGGGCCAGTTTTTGAAGCAGGATAAAAAAATCGTCTTTCATCCCGCACCTTCTTTCCATTCTTTTTCATTTAGGTTTATTGTCATTATGTTTTCGTACCAGCTATATATTTTTCCAGATAATTTTAAAGATGCTTCTTGTTTTCCAATAGTCATTTTTCTATAAACTGAATATTTATAAGGTGCGGGATTCATATTTTTTTAGCCTTTTGCAGACGACGAACCAAATCGAGAGCTGCCTGATGGCGTCTTATTCTCTCGGCCGGGGTTCGTTTTAGATTTGCCTTAAGCATTTCTATGTCGATGCCGTAATCTATGGCTTTTTGCATGTTGTCTGGTTGTGTGCTTTTTCTGTTCATAATATTAATATAACATCATTCTGATTTTTTTCAATCATTAGACTTTTTTATTAATTCTGTCTGCACCTAATTGGCCGCAGGCGGCTTTGATGTTCCTGCCCCTGCGGAACCTTATTATGGTTTCAATATCGGCCTGCATAAGGATGTCCTTGAAAGTTTTTATTCTGTGCTGCGGGCTCGGCACAAAATCACAGCCCGGATGGGGGTTATATTCGATCAGATTCACACCTGCCTTTATACCCTTTAGTATCTGGATAAGTTTCTTTGCGCAATCGGCGCTGTCATTCAGCTTGTCTATCATACAATATTCGATAGTAATCCTTCGGCCGGTCTTTTCCTGATAGGATTTAAGGGCATCTAATATTTGCTTGAGAGGATATTTATTAGCTGCAGGTACAATCTGCTTTCTAAGTTTGTCATCGGCTGCGTGGAGTGAGAGAGCAAGTCTGGGATGGATATCTTCGTCGGCAAGTTTTCTTATGCCTTCAGTTATGCCAACGGTTGAAATTGTCTGTTTTCGGATGCCGATATTTTTGCCATCGGCATTATTAAGGATTTTCACGGCAGTTATAGTATTTTCATAGTTTTCAAAAGGCTCACCCATACCCATAAAAACGATATTGTTTATTTTACAGCCGCTGTCTTTGGAAATCGTATTTACCTGGCCGACTATTTCACCTGCAGTCAGATTCCTCTGGAATTTAAGATATCCTGTCGCGCAGAACTTACAGCCAAGCCGACAGCCTATTTGCGTTGAAAGGCAAATTGTCTTTCTTCCTGTCTCTGTCAGAAGGACGGATTCGATGTTCTGTTTATCGTGCGTCTGAAAGAGGTATTTTTCTGTGCCGTCGGGGTCGGTAAGTTTTTCGATTATTTTGAGCTGTGAGATGAAAAAGCCTTCATCGCAGAGCTTTTTGCGCAGCTCTTTCGGCAGGGGAGTGATAAGGTCTATATCGCTTATATCCTGCTGATGAATGAAGCTGAATATGTATTTTGCCAAATAGGCCTTGGCGCCGAGATTTTCGACGATTTGCTTCAATTGAGCCGTTGTTTTGCCTTTAAGGTCATAGTCCATAGCGGGCCAGTTTAACCAAAACATTGTCTTTTGTCGAGGCAGATTGTTTTTTATGGGACGGGATAAAAAAGTTTTTTCAAGTATAATTTGGTTTTCCCATAAAGCGAATCTTATATTTTATTCAGAGAAATATTGTACGGAATTAGGGTTACTTTGATGTTTTGTGTTAAAGATCTAACGAGAGGCAAGATTGCTTACATCGATGAGCGCTGGAAGGTGAATGAGGCGGCTGATCTGCTTTGCAGCTGCGACCAGGTTTTTTTGCCGGTGGTGGACCGTAACCTTGATGCCGTAGGAATAATAACTGAAAAAGATATTCTGAACTGGGTCTGCAACGGCAGAGATAAGGAAGCAAAAGTCTCGGAATGTATGCGGACAGAATTTGCAACTGTTGAAAATAATGTGAGCCTGATCGAGCTGGTGTATATATTCGCCAAGGAAAACCACAGCCAGATGCTGGTTGTCTCGAAAAGGCATGTCATAGGACTTATCAAAAGAAGCGTTGTATTGAAGTATCTGCTCGACAGGAGGAAAGCTGCCAGACAGGCAGCACTTGGCACATAGAAGAAGAAAGTGAGACTACGATGACGCAGGCGGGAAATGTGATGAAAACTGATGTGTTGTGTCTTGAGCCGGATATGCCGATCGATGAGGCGCTCGAGCTTATGCGGCAGAAAAATACCATATCAGCTCCGGTTTTGAACGACGACGATACCCTGGCCGGTATTCTTGTGGAGTCCGATGTTATCAAGATGTTTGTCCATCCTGATATGGGCGGCAGAGAGGGTGCAACTGTTGCTGATTTTATGATGGTCGGCGTCATAACTGAAGATGCCGACAGCGATATCGGACAGCTCAGCTGGAGTCTTTTGAATCATCATTTCAGGCAGGTGCCCATCGTTTGCAATGGAAAATTCGTCGGCATGGCCAGCAGGAAAGACCTGCTGCGGCATATGCTCGGTTTAAAGGACAAGGAAGAAGACGAAGAAGAGTAATTTCAGGTTTTGTCCCCTGATTTGCATATCGACAGTCAAAATAGCATTTGACCTGCGCTGAAACTGTAAGTACAATTCCATCTTAGATTATGGTTTTTGCGGAGATCGGCTAAGATGGACCCAAAAATTTTCAAGGCATACGATATTCGGGGTATTTATCCGGACCAATTGGATGAAGATGCAGCGTGGAAAATAGGCAATGCAACGGCAAGTTTTCTGCGTTCTTTATTGCGCGGCTATGAACGCGGCCAGGCTAATTATCAAAGCTTATGTGTCGGATATGATATGCGGACACACAGCAAGAGCCTGGCCAAGGCGCTTATTAACGGTATGAACTCCACCGGCGCAAACGTTATCGATATCGGTCTGATAGATACACCTCAGATGTATTTTGCAATAAACCACCTGGGCACCTGCGGCGGGGTGCAGGTAACAGCTTCACACAATCCTGCTGAATACAACGGTTTTAAAATATCAGGCCTGGAGGCAAAACCGGTAGGGCAGGACACGGGTCTGAAAGAAATAAAACATATTGCCTCTGCGCTTCTTCATACGAGGGGTGTTATCAACGGCGGTGTTGAAAAATATGATCTTACTGAAGCCTATAAGGAACATGTATTAAAATTCCTTGATTCGAAAATAAAGCCTTTGAAGATAGTTGTTGACGCTTCCAACGGGATGGCAGGCAGGTCAGTGCCTGCGATTTTCGATAATATCGGTGTTGAACTTATAAAATTAAATTTCTCACATGAAGGTAAATTCAAACATGACCCTAATCCGCTGGTAGAGAGCAATCTTAAACAGCTTAAGGATTCGGTGAAAAAAGAAAAAGCTGATGTCGGTATCTGTTTCGACGGCGATGCTGACAGGCTGATAATGGTCGATGAAAAAAGCAAGACTATAAGCTGTGACCTGCTGACCGCTCTTTTAGTGCCTTACTTTCTGGAAAAGAATCCCAAGACAGCTATCGTTTATGACCTGCGGAGCAGCTGGATAGTTCGTGAAGAGATTTTAAAATATGGCGGCATACCAAGGCGTGAAAGGGTCGGCCATGCTTATATGAAAAAGACACTGCGTACTGTTCATGCAGTCTTTGGCGGCGAGCTTTCGGGACATTTCTATTACCGAGACAACTTTTATGCAGATTCAGGGGTGATAACACTGGTGCATTTGATAAATGTGCTCAGCAGAAAGGATAAACCCATCAGCGAGCTTATAAAACCGCTGAGAAAATATCACGCAAGCGGGGAGATAAACTTTGCAGTAGATGATAAAGAAGCAATGATGAAGGAGCTCAGCAAAAAATACAGCCAGGGCTCAACTGATGACCTGGACGGTATAACTATCCAGTTCAAGGACTGGTGGTTCAACTGCCGGCCGAGCAATACCGAACCTTTGCTGAGACTCAACGTAGAAGCAAAAACAAAGGAACTTCTTAAAACGCAGCTTAAAGAGATAGAAAGCATCCTTGGCAAACCGGTAGACCATTAAAATGAATATTTTTAATATTTTAGAAAAATTACTTGAACTTTTGTCACAGATATGCGATAATATATATACATCCCTGACGGTTTACTGTCAGGTCCCAGCCTTCTTCGGAAGTCTGGGTTTTTTTATGCCTTTAGTGGTAAGGAGACCTAATGGCTCGTCTTTGTTTTTATATTGACGGATTTAATGTTTATCATGCCTTAAATGAAAAACGTGTGCAGGGAGAAGTTGGACAGTTCCCTTATGTCAAATACAAATGGCTTAATTATCGTGCATTGGCTGAAAAATTTACCGGTCGAAAGGATGTGATTTCGGGAATTTTCTACTTTACGACATATGTGGATTGGAAACCGCAGGCAGTTAATCGTCATAAAGAATATATAAAAGTTTTACGAAATGTTGATGTAGAAGTTATTCGTGGGCGTTTTATGAAGAAACAGGTACAGTGCCATTTATGTAAGAGATATTATACTACTCATGAGGAAAAACAGACAGATATCAACATTGCTTTGAAATTACTTTGTGATGCTATAGATGATTTATACGATAAAGCCGTAATAATTTCTGCTGATAGTGATTTGTTACCGGCTATACATGCTATACGTAAGCATACACCAGCTAAACAGGTGGGAGTAATGTTGCCTATAGGCAGAACCAGTTTTGAGCTTAGGAAAGAATGTGATTTTCGCTTTAAAATGAGCAAAAAATTACTTGCAGAGACTCAATTTACAGATAAAGTAAAAGTTGGCAAAGATATTATTGAAAGACCTCCTGGGTGGATTTAAGTCGAAGAATTTTAATGGATGTTAAATAGTGAGGTTGGCAATTATGAAAATTGATAACAAGAAATTATTTGTCACGGTTTTTTCTGTAATGTTCCTGTCGCTTTTCTGCGTCGGCTGTTCGGTCAATCCTGTAACGGGCGAAGAGCAGTTTTTGATTATAAGCCCTGAAACTGAAAAAGAGATGGGCAAAGAATATTCAAAAGAGGTTGAAAAAGAACTTGGCGAAAGTCTCCAGGATGTTCAGCTTCAAAATTATGTAGATTCAGTCGGCCAGAAAATCGCCCGCGTATGTCATTCGCCCGAGATAGGATTTAGCTACAAGGCTATCGACCATAACTCGGTAAATGCCTTTGCTCTGCCGGGCGGTTATATTTATGTCACTACCGGCATGCTAAAGGCGCTCAATAACGAATCACAGTTAGCGGCAATACTTGGCCATGAAACCGCTCACGTTACAGCCAGGCACATTGCCCAGCAGATTACGATGGATTTTCTAATTGGCATCGGTATTAGTGTTGCCAGCTCCCATGCATCATCTTCAACAATGAGAGTTGCGGATATTGTCAGACAGCTTGAGGGTATGTCATTCAGCAGGAAACATGAAAGACAGGCTGATACGGTCGGCCTGGATTATCTGGTCAAGGCTGGCTATTCAGCTAACGGTATGGTAGAGACGATGGAGATATTGCAGAAGCAGAGTACCTATCGGCCTATAGAATTTTTCTCGACACATCCAAGCCCTGAAAACCGCATCGGGTATATAAGAGAAAGTATATATAATAATGGGTATGGAACCAGCGGCAAAGTAGGCAGTTCAGAATATGCTGCCAATATAACCGAAAGACTCAAGATAATAAAGTCACGGCAATAAGGCTAATCCCTCCAATTGTGTGCAGGATAATTGTCGCTCTGCTCAACTCGTAGTAGCCTTTCTGTGCTAATTTTTCAGGATTTGCCTTTTTAAAACTAATGATTCCAATTATTGGTATAAGAAAAATTGCTGATATTAATGCATAGACATTAATGACAAAATAAATAAACGTTAATACGCAGGGTATTAATAAAATTACTTTGTAAAGTATTGATGCTTTTTTTATGCCTAATATTACAACAAGTGTTCTTTTATTAACTGCTTTATCAGCTTCGAAATCAGGGAATTCATTTGCAAAGATCACGAGGAAAATTAAAACGGCTATGATAATTGCAGGCAGCAGGGGGGCAAGGTTGATTATTCCTGTCTGAATATAGTAGGCTCCGTAAACAGGTAAAATGCCGAAAAGAAAACCTATTGTTAATTCGCCTGCTGTTCGATAGCCCAGCTTCAAGGGCGGTGCAGTATAAAAAAATCCGCCGAGGATGCCAGTAAGACCAAGCAAAAGTACGAATAAACTTTGTGTCTTTATTAATATTAAAATTCCTAAAATGGCGCCGATTGCTAAAAGAGTTATAGAACCTGTCAGAACCTCTTTTGGGCTTAGCAGGTTTTCCTGGATAACTCTGCTGCCTCCGGAAAAAAGTGTTGTGTTGGTGTTGATCTTGTCGTTGCCTGAGATATGGTCGAAATAATCATTTGCGACATTAGCGCCCAAATGGATAGATACGGTTGCTAAAAGAGCCAGAATAGCGAGGGCAAGGTCAAAGTTACCGGTATGTTTATATGCTATAGCTGTACCGATAAGCACAGGCAGTATGCTCGCGGTACAGAAGGGCGCACGCAGTTCCTTTAGCCAGGATGTAAATTTACGTCTTAAGTTCATCGGTTGCGATGCTCGTTTCGTTTTATGTCTATCGGTTGCGTATTGAATAACGTTTTACATTTTAACGCAGCCCTGACGAGCTGTGCCGCCGCAACCGCTCAACGTTATTTCAGTTGTCTTTTAAGACTATATCATCGTATTCAAGCTCGAAACGGAGCTTGTGTTTTGCTTCCTGCTGAGCCAGTGATGTAAACAATTGCTGAGCTGTTGCATCATCAATAAGATAAGCAAGAGTAGTGTAAAGCTGAAAGGCCTTTTTCTCCTTCTTCATCGCAAGAGTGATAGCTGCCTGGTAGTCCATATCGCTGGTTGGCTCGACATCGACGGTATAGTCTGCGATTTTCAGATCTGCAATTTTTTCTTTACTTACGTTAAAGGTCCTGCCTTTTTTAATATCTTCAAGCTGTTTTCTATGGCCCTTTTCCTCATCAGCAAAATCCTTGAAGACCTTTTTCATTTCAGGATTGTCCATCTTGCCTGCCAGGTCAGTATAAAACTTTGCAGCTTCTATTTCGTTTTTAATTGCAAAATCCAATACTTCGTCAGTAGTGTTAAATTTCAGCATTATTTAAAACTCCTTTAAAAAAATGATTTGCAAGTATTATAGAACAGTTGCCCGGCAATTCAATCGATTAATCACCCCTGTTTTTGGCAAGCTGTAACCATATCAAGACAAACAGGTTATGGCGGCTGGCCGGTGTTATTCCACTTTTATCTTTTCATATTCGAGTTCAAAGCGGAGCTTGTGTCTTGCTTCCTGCTGGGCTAAGTTGGTGTAGAGTTTTTTAGCTGTCGGATTTTCGACGAGACTGGCAAGAGCAGAGTAGAGCTGAAAGGCCTTTTTCTCTTTTTTCATCGCCAGTATAAGTGCGGCAGGGTAGTCTATATCATCTGACGGCTCAGAATCGACGGTTAGTTCTTTGAGTTTGAGTTTGGCGATTTTTTTGTCGTCGAGTTTAAGATTTTTGGCCTTCTTTATGTCTTCCAGTGACTTTTTGTGGTCCTGTTCCTCGTCGGCGAATTCTTCAAAGACCTTTTTCATCTCAGGCTTGTCCATCTTTGCCGCCAGGTCTCGATAGAACTTGTAGGCCTTTATCTCGTTTTTAATCGCAAAATCCAGAATTTCGTCAACAATATCTAAGGTATCCGTCATGATTTTACCTTTCAATATAATCGTACCTTTGAAATTATAAAGGATTTTAGCCGTATAGCAATAGGGAATATTTAAACGCTGATTACGCTGATTTTATTGATTTTAGTTAACCACGAATGAATACAAATAATGTCATTCCCACGGTTGCTTGGCCACAGTGCCTAATTCGGCCTTTATTATCCGGTTAAAATCCGATTTTGCCAACTAACTTACTGGTTAAATTCTTTTGAGTATTTCTTAGGTAAAGTCAATATATTAATCTCTTCGGTGTCAAGTTTGTCAACAAACTCTATGCCGGTATGAGATTCACCTTCATGCTCGATAATTCGGCATTCACGCTCTTTGAGATAATAAGAACTTTCATCTGCTTTTCTAAATAATGTCACATTTATAAGATTATCAGAATCTATCTTTATGTTGATACAAGCACCCAGGCGGTTTATATTTGTTATCTTTACCTCTTGAGCTGAACCACTCGAATCAATGTTGGCACTAATATCCCAACATGCTATACGTTTTTCTATTCTTTTATCCGTGCCCATAAAACAAACCTCCTTGTAATAGAATGACGGCTGATTTATTCCTCATAAGGTGCAAACTCTCCTGAAGCTTCGAGCGTTTATTGTCCGGTTAAAACAAGCTTTTGTCAACTATCTAAATCAGTGTTAATCCGAGAAATCCGTGGTTAAATATCGTATCTTTTTTGTCCTTTTTGGGTCGAAAACGCGCAAGAAAAAACTTGCGCGCTTTAAAAAAATGAAAAAATTTTTCTCCCTTTGTAATAAGCACTTAGAATTCCGGACAAAATTTTCTTTTGCACTTTTTTTAAAAAAGCGCGCAGGTTTTTCTCTATATATAGAGAGACATATGTTTCTCAAAGGTTGCGTCAGTCGGTTGCGTTGGCGCGACTCGTTACGGTTATGTTGACCGTAAAACGACAAACGAAACAAGATGCGCAACCTAAAAACGAAAGACGATTTTTATGGGATTTGATTTTACAGATTTTCAGACAGAGGCCCTTAGCCCTGATTTTGTCGATTGGCTCATCGATGAACAGTGGGTTGATATGCAGACTCATTTCTCCAGGCTGTGGGATTATTATCAAAATCCGATGTACTCAACTAAAGGTCTGTCGGCTGCGGATGCAAAGCTCAATGATTCTGCGCGGATTTATTTGCAGGCTCAGGAAATGGGGCTGCCTGCAAGGATCACCGGCATAAAAAGGCCGTAGCAAATTACTACGGCCTTTTGGTTCATCTTTTTAAGCTGTTATTGTTGCACTAATAGTTTCTGACCATGGCCCTTTTTCGCCATTGCTCTTTACCCACCTAAGCATATAATGCGCGGTTTTTCCACCATCACTGCCTCCGTATTCTACAATGTACGGACTTGCTGTATCCATAGCAACAAAGCTAAGTTCATCAGCGCTGGCCGGCGGTGGATTGCCGGTTGGAGCAACCTTTACCCATATCTCACAGCCCATTATTCCTGCAGGTTTAGCCCGACTTGTCGGCGTTGCCTCATCGCTGAAGCGTATCTCATGACGCAGTCTTTGGCTGGTATCAACCGCACCTATCGGCCTCGTATCAATATCACCCGTTGACATAGTCCGAACGGTATCACGTATGGTAATTCCAAGCGCAGCACGTTCTGTATCATCAACACTGCTTGATGCCTGAAGCTGGTTTACTAACTGTCTTACCGCTTTCTCGAGTATATCACGACTATCATCTTTTGCCTGTCGTGCTGATTGAGCTGTGAGCTGGGCGGTAACATTAGCAGTTAATTTTGCATCAAAATCTGCCTGCCCACCCACTATCGGTAACATTTGAGAAGCTCCTATACCCAACTCTACCAGATGAGCGTTTGCATAAGTAACAAAGTTACCCACCCATGCTAAAAAATCGTTGTCACCTGCAGGAAGATAATCTGCCATTGTTCAATCCTTTCAAAAAAGTTGCAATTAGTTTTTAAACCTTTGTCGGTTTCTTACTCCAGGGAGCAAGCCCTCTACTCCAAAGAGTTAGTCTCCTACTATAGGGAGTCCATCTCTTACTTCGAAGAGTATGTCACCTGCTCCAAGGAATTTGTATGCCACTCCAGGGAGTCTGTAGCTTACTCCGGGGAGTTTGTTCCTCACTCTGGGGAATCAGTCACTTATTCCGAGGAATCGATCTCTCATTCCTGCCAAACTGCCGTTTTTAGGTCAAAAACAAAGGCTGTTTGACGTACAGCGCGCAAAGATTCCCTGTCCTTAATTTTGTTTTTGATTGTTTTTTTGTCCATCCTCCGGAACTTCAGTATAGAGGATACAGTTTGTGGCTAAATTAAGACCACGTTTTAAAAAAAGGTTTTTTGAGCTGTGATTTTTGCCCTCTTGATTCGGCTTGTTGTATTTCCAAAGTTGCGTAGTCAAATCATCGTCTAAACGCAGTTTGAATCTTTAAAAAAAGATATATTTTTTTAAATTTTCACCACAGAGCTCGCAGAGGACTTAGAGAATTATTTAAACTACTAAACGCTCCACGCTAAAAGGGGGGAGATTTTAACCACAAGTTAACGGATTTTATTATATTTCCCTGAATACCAGGAGTTAAATCTGTTTTATAGCCCTGCTTAAATATCGTTTATTAACTTTTTTGTCCGCATCAATTACATATTCATCTCTAGGATATTTTCTTAATGCTTCAGAGGATATTTGACGCAGCTCTTCCCACTCTTCAGATGATATTAAAGATTTACCTGCACGAGTATACCAGCGAGATACATGACCTAAATATGCTGTATATGGATATGAATCAGAATCACCTCTATTTTTAATTTGTTCTATTAGGAGTTTGATTCCTTCGTCTGCCTTTTTTTTCATTGCTCCCGGGTTTCTCGATTTAATCGCTTGTTTCAAATAGAGCATGCCCATTTGATGCCATGTATGATAACCTGTTGGATTTAATGCTAATGATTGGTTTAAGTAGTTTTCTGCCGTATCTAAATAACCAGCTTTGATATAAACCATCCCGTAATGTAACCAGAAAAGAGAATCACCTGAATAGTGTGGTTGAAGATGCTCGTATAGAGCAAATATCATATCTTCGTTTTGTTCTAATTCTTCCCATAAACTTTCCGAATTTATCATTCCTCTGTAGGCTAAATAAGTAGGAGAACGTCGCCGAATCTCATTTGGAATAATATCTGAAGATATTTGCAAAAGATATTTAGTTATGGCAGCGTATTTAATTTCAATATTAGCTATTTCTGAAGATATCCAATGGGCTATGAGTCGATGTCTTGGTTTAACGAGACTTGCGTCTTCATTGGCAGGTACTATTATACCTCTTAGTATCTCTTTAATAAGCTGTGTCTTTTTAAAATCACCTTCATCTATACATGCTAAGAGATGTCTTCTATACACTCCAGGTGCTCCTTTGTCAACAGCTATACAACATATTAGATAAATCAACTGTGCCTTTTCTGGCAAATCACTGAATTCACTTTGAAGGATCAAACCAAACCCTTTTCCACTTGTTGCCTCCTTCATAGCAACTAATAATTGCTTTGAAGCTCTATTCATGAATGCACTAACTTGCTCAGTGTGATTTTTTTGTCTTAGTGCACCTAAAAAGTGGTGTTTTTCTAATTTTTTAATTATTTTTTCGACATCATCTTTACAAAGATCAGGCATTCTGTTTTCATCAGGATTTAGATCTGCAACAGTATAACTTCTACTATAGTAAGTATTTGTTCTTTCACATAAGATTATAGTTAAGTTTTTTGTTTTCCGAAAATCATCTTTGGCATCATTGATCGGTCCAAGCTGTCTTCTAAAGTTATCTATGAATAAAAATAGCCTTTTATTTGGGTGATGTTTACACAATTCAAAAATTGGAGATAAGTCAATCCTTTCTGTTCCTTTCGCGTAATAGACTATTTCACCATTAGTGGCAATAGTATATGCTACTCTCATTAATGTTGTGGATTTACCACTGCCCGCAGGCCCATGTAGAATATAACAACGAAAAGAAACATCTGTTTTGTTATATAATTTTTCTACTAATTCCTCATCAATTTTTCGTGCGGCATCGCGTTCATTTGCTATATCAACCCATGTTGGCTCTGCACCCAAGAAGAAAGATTCACCCTTGACCATAGGGCTTAGTGGAAGATTGTTTGGCCTAATATGGTCATAGTATCTGAGAAGGAGTTTATATGATTCGGATTTTGTAGGCGAGAATGTGATATATGGAAAAACTTTTGTTCTTACAGCATCTAAAGCAAGTTCTGAAGTATTTATATTTTTCTTCAGTGATTGGAAAAAGTCACTTGCAGTACATTTAATTGATTCAATATTACGATTAGCAAATGTTCTTTCTCTTATTGGGCTAATGTTAATGTTGACTATAAATGATTTTGGTCTATACTCACGACTTGTAGAAAATTTTGCTTCCCGAAGATTAAGATAGTGTTGAAACTGTGGCTCTTCAATATTTGTCCCGACAAATAAAAAGGTGGTTCTATAGAGATCATCTATTAATTGTTGATACCAAGGATTTGGTTTTACTGTTTGTTGTGCAAAATCGGGCAAAGTAAAAGTAAGCCCTTTGGATAAATGGTCGACATGGCCATGAAGGTGGACACACTGTAATGGATTAAAATGCTGAATTCTTTCTTCTATTTCTTCAGGGCATACAATTGTTTTAAGTGCCTGCATATTGTTATGAGAATAGATATTTTGGAGTAGATTATCAATGTTAGTTGTGTATATTTTGTACCATGTGACAAGCTTGAGAATATGGTACCATTCCTCAAACTCTTTAATGTTATATTGCTCTTCAAGGAGTGAATTTAATTTTTGACTACCTAAGATTTTCTGTGCACCTTCATATGCTGTTGGTAATATCTCATTTTGATGTGAATACCCACATTCTTCTATCAGAAGTTTTGCCAATTCGCTACCAAGAGGAGGTGTGACATTTTTAATGTTTTTTGAATTACTTGAAAAACCAGCCCCAAGAAAAAGAACTACATTTCCTGTTACTAATTGCTTCTTTAGAAAAGGCATACTTCCAGTATTCCAGTCAAGATCCATCTGTTTAAATCTCCTAAAACTCTATCTTTTCTGCTTCCATTTTTTAACTTTTAACTCTCTCGCCCGCCTTTGGCGAGACCTCACCAACAGGTGGGCCCTCGAAATCGTTATTCGTCACTCGTCGTTGGTATCTTGTTGCTTGTAACCGGCAGCTTTGCCAGTGTTGCTCGCCTGCGAAAGGCCTTAATAACAAAGTACCAGATTGCAGAGGCTATTAGAGAGGCCAAAACACCAAATCCAAAACCGATCCACCTCTCGCGCCAGACTCTGGTTTGTTGCCTCCTTTCCTGCAACGAAAAGAGTGCTTCGACAACTTCGCGATTGGCCTGGACAACCGGCTCAAGTTCGGTCTGCTCTGTCCGCAGGGAATCGATCTTGGATTGAAAGTCCTGCACGCGGTCCTTCTGCGAATGAACGAATGCAAGAACTGCCTTTAGTTGCTCTTCGGTTGTCTCAAGCTGAACCAGTTGGGAGTCGAAGTCCGGATTCTGATTGCGGAGTTCTGCAAGCTCTGCGTTGCGGTTACGGATGTCTAAGATAGGGACAATCGCACCTAGGGCCATAAAAACCAGCGTGACTACTGCAGTGGTCTTTGGCCGCTTGGCATAAGCCCTCTTCCATTCTTGGACCATAAAGACTGTCAGGCTGTCAGAAATCATCCATTATCCTTGTTACCTAACAATAGTTATACAATTTTACAAAACTTTCAACGGAAACTTCTGGGGATGCATCCACACGTTAATATCTTCCGAGCAATTATTATCTAACAACAAAAGCGTTTTGTCAACTATCTATAAAAAGGCTGGCTGTTAACAGGCTTGCTGACGCTTCTGCCGGTAGGTTCATATGTGGCCGGCTGGCGGACTTTATGGCCTTCGCACTACACCGAACAGGAATTACAGGCAGAACTTGGAAAAAACCAGAAAAAACAGACATAAAAAGCGAAAAATCTAATCGCCTCAGAAGCGGTTTATTATAGGCCTTTGCGCCGAGAAAAAGGCATTTTTATTTTTTAAATCGCTCATTTCAGATTAAATGGCACCATTAATAGGTCGATAAAGATTAAGAGATTTACTATGAGGATCTTGCAGGTATGAAGATAAAAAAACAGCGGAAAGTTCTTGTTATCGATGATAGCCAGACCAATCTCATTTTGCTCAAGGCGCATCTTAACAGTATGGGACTTGTTGCGATTCTTACTGAGAATCCCGCTGAAGGTATGCAGATAGCTACCGAGCAAAGGCCGGATATCATTCTGCTTGATGTGATGATGCCGGATATCGACGGTTTTGAGATTTGCAGACGGTTAAAAGCGGATGTCAGGACATCTTCCATCCCTGTTATTTTTGTTTCTGCAAAGGACCAGAGCGAAGACAAGATTTTCGGTCTTAAACTCGGTGCCATCGATTATGTGACCAAGCCTTTCAATAAAGGCGAGCTTCAGGTGCGAATCGGTATCGTATTGCAGATGATCGAACTTCAGGAAAGACTCCTCCTTCTTGCAAATACTGATGAACTTACTGGCCTGTCGAACAGAAGACACTTCTTTGAAATTCTCGAACGTGAAATACTCCAGGCCAAAATCCGCGGCGGCTCTGTCGCTATTATGATGTTTGATATCGACCACTTTAAAAACATCAATGATACCTACGGCCACCTCTGCGGCGACAAGGTTCTTCAGCAGGTCGGGAAAATACTGCATGAAAATATTTATCCTCTTGACCTGGCTGCCCGCTACGGCGGAGAAGAATTCGTTATACTTATGCCGGGCATGCCGGTGGATATTGCCGGGCAAAGAGCGGAAAAACTTCGTCAGATAGTAGATGAGTATCGCTGGGAAATTGCCAACAAGCCAATATCAGTTACATGCAGTGTCGGCGTTACTGTTTTTGACGGCTCTGACAACACCGACCCGTATGAGCTTATAAGAAGAGCCGATGATGCGCTCTATGCAGCCAAGCATCGCGGCAGAAACTGTGTCATTTTGTTCGACCAGCTTGATCCGAATGAGCAGGTCCAGGAACACCAGAATGAAGACTTCCATGAATTGCAGACAAAAATCTCGTCACTTGCCAGCCGAATAAAGGTTCAGACAATTGGTACGATTACTGCTTTTGCAAAAGCGATCGCTGCTAAGGACCATTATCTTGCCCGGCACGCAGAAAACGTCAAGACTTACGTAACCAGCATAGCCAAAAAAATGGAAGTCTCACATGCCCTGACAGAACAGCTTCAGGTTGCAGCGGTGCTCCACGACCTCGGCAAGATAGTAATTCCAAATGACATTCTTCACAAAACCACAGCTCTTACGGATGAGGAATATAAACTTGTCCAGCGCCATCCTATTGCAAGCGCCGAGATACTTGCACCGGTCGGCCTGTTCGGTCAGGAAGTGGTAATTATAAGGCATCATCATGAAAACTTCGACGGCACAGGTTATCCGAATGGTCTTGTCGGAAAAAATATACCTATCGGCTCACGCATTATTGCTGTCGCCGACGCTTTTGATGTGATGACTTCCAATTATTGGAGCGACCCGCCAAAAACTCCCCAGGAAGCAATCGCCGAAATTGCAAAACTTGCTAACACTAAATTCGACCCCGAAGTTATAGATGCTCTTAAAAGTGCGTATCTGGAACATCAGAATGACTGGCCTTTAGCACAGAATGCAGTAGCACAAACCCCTGCCTGAAACAAACCTCGTTATCTTACGATACGTTTAGTAAGCTCTTCCAGTTGCGAATGAATTTTATTGTTGGTCTTTTCCAGGTCATTGATTTTGCTGCAGGCGTGCATCACGGTCGTATGATCTCTTCCTCCAAGATGCCCGCCAATCTCCTCGAGACTGTGACTGGTTAAGTTCCTGGCGAGATACATACAAATTTGTCTTGGCATGGCAATGCTTTGGCTGCGTTTCTTGCTTTGCAGATCGGCAGGACGGACATCGTAATATGCGGTTACAACTTTTATAATATCAGTAATAGTAATATTTCTGTTTACAGATTCCCTGTTGCCTAAAGCCTGTTTAGCAATATCAAGACTGATTTCTTCCTCTGTCCCGCCGGCCAGGGCATAAACTGTTGTCAGCGCGCCTTCGAGTTCGCGGATATTTGTCTTGACCATTCCTGCAATATGTTCTGCAACCTCATCCGAGATATTCATCCCGCGAAGCCTTGCCTTTTTCTGCACGATAGCAACTCTTGTTTCATAAGTAGGGCTGTCAATTCTCGCCACAAGACCGCATTTGAATCTGCTTGTCAGTCTTTCAGGCAGAGATGGTATCTGGCCGGGCGGCGAGTCGGCGCTTAAGACAATCTGGCTGCGGTTATCATAAAGTGCATTAAAAGTATGAAAAAATTCTTCCTGGCTGTGCTCCCGCTCTCTTAAAAACTGCACATCATCGATCACAAGCAGATGAACAGTTCGATACAAAGCCTTGAACTCGGCAAGTGAACCTGTCTCGATAGCGCTGATGAAGCGATTAACAAATTCTTCACAGCTCAAAAACTGAATTCTCGCATTTGCGCAGTTATTTCTTGCTTCTCTGCAGATAGCATGGAGCAGATGGGTTTTACCAAGTCCCACACTGCCGTAGATAAACAGCGGATTATATGTCCTCCCCAGTGAATTGCTTACTGCGACACAGCTCGCATGTGCCAGCCGATTGCCGGGACCTACCACAAAGTTGTCGAATGTATAATCCGGATGCAGTTTATGTCCCATTCCTGACATCGGAGCAGTTTGGCCTTTATCAGCTTTCACATCGCTGCTGAATTTGACACTTACAAGATGCCCGGTAACCTGCTGAGCTGCACGTGTGAAACTGCCGCTGCAGTGATCTGACAGAAAATCAGCGCTTTCTTTGTCAGGACAGGTTATTTCAAGTAATCCTCCGTTAAAGCTCTTTGCCGCAAGGCTATCGAACCACTTTCGGCTGTTAGCCGGGTCAAGCAGTTTTACCCGTTCTATGATTGCCTCGAATATCTCACTTGTGTTCTGTGCCAATATATTTCCTTCTCTGTCGGCCTGTCAATTTGGATAGTACACCGTCAACAACGGCACACCAATACGCTGCATCTTCGAAAAAATTACACAGATCCTTGAACTTGTATGAACTGCCGGATGCGCCTTCCCTGACGGTAAAAATCTATAGCAAAAATGCCGTTTTGTCAATGAAAAAATGTAACTGCTTCATATTAACCAGCTTAACACGTCGAAGTTACAGTCTGCAGATTACCTTATTGAAAATCTCTTTGGTAATTTTGATTCCGGTATGTCTAATATCAGCTCGTCAGATATATCGTCTGATAAGGGCTCTTCTGCCGACTCTTCTGCCGGCATCTCTTGTATCTGTTCTTTTTTGAATCGTTCTTTAAGCCGCGGCAAAAACAGCATTGTTGAAATTACAATTATTATACCGAGTAATATTATCCCCGGCAGATATTTTATATAGCCGTCTTTTTTGTCGGCGTCTGCAAACAGATTTTTCACAATGGCAAGATTACCTTCTTTTTTAGTTTCGGCTGGTTCGGCATCTTTTGCAGATATATCCATCTTGGCAGAAATAGCGGACTTTATGCTGTCTATTATATTTTCCTTAGCGCCGCTTGCCTCTAAGAGTTCCACAATTTCAGTACGGTCCATTTGTTTTGCCAGTACCAAAGCGGTATCGCCATATTTACTTTGCATATTGACATCAGCGCCGCCGGCCAAAAGAGCCTTTGTAATTTCAATATTTCCCATCGATGCCGCCCACATCAAGCTTGTCAGGCCGTCCTTATCTTTCCAGTCAGGGTCAATACCCTTGGCCAGCAGCTTTTTCACCGTAGAGAGATTGCTGTTTTTTACCGCTCGAACTAATTTAGCTTTCTCGCCCGTTATATCCGCCTGCTCAAAGGCATCAGCTATAACCTTACCTTTCTTGGAAGGCGCAGGTGTTGGCGTTATATATCCGCCTGGCGGCAGTATCTCTATGGTTTTAGTTACTGTCTCCTGGTCGCCTGATTTGCCTATACTGGCAAATAAAACAGGTACTACAAAAATAAATATAAAAAGACCATGTTTTTTCATCATATCCCAGTTCAACTATACTGCTCCCTCTGAACCTTCTGTCGATATATCGGCATAATTTGACACCAGGGTAACGATGAAATACCTGTTCTCGGACCTTTTTTTGTTGTGTCATTCCCGACCTGATCGGGAATCCAAAATGTTTAGCCCCCGGACCTGCCTGTCCTCCGTAGTCTTGACGAAGGACGGATGCCGGGGGGCATTGTCATTCTGAACGAAGTGAAGAATCTCGGTTAACCCCGCCATCTTGCATGGCGGGGTCTTTAGTCATTGCGAGCTTGCCCCTTAGGGGCGGGCGAAGCAATCTCATTCTACCGATAACTGATAACCGAATTCTGATAACTGACTAATTATAAATACCTTTTTCCAGCCAGTAATCTATCAATATCGAAAGGTCATTAAAATCAACATCTCCATCAAAATCTAGGTCCGCCCAGTCACAGTAATAATTATAGATCGAACAATCCTCGCGCAGCCAGAACTGTGCAAATACACAAAAGTCCCTGAAGTCATTTCTTCCATCGGTATATATATCCGCAGGCGATATCTGCCAGACCAAAATAGGATACTCATCTATCTGTATAAACCAGTCCGCATCATTACCATCTGTATATGAAAAATCCCACCCTGCATTTACATATGTACTCATTTCCTGCATCTGCAATGTAGGTAATCCCGTTACCCCGTTCGGATCAGGATTAATACTGCCGACGCCATCAGTTGTTCCACAACTATTCACATCCCAGAAAGTATCAAAATATCTTGCCGTCCCCATTTCTCTTCCTGTTATTCCGCCTACATATGAATTGCCGCTGACCGCACCTGTCGAATAACAATTGGTGATATTACCGTAGTTAAATCCTGTTAGACCGCCGACATATAAAGTACCGCTAACAGAAGCCTGCGAATAACAATTAGCAATATAACTCTTATTATATCCGGCTATTCCGCCGATACCTAAGGAACCGTCGACAGAACCTTTTGAATAACAACTGTTGATACTGCCTAATGACTCATTATATCCTACTAATCCGCCGGCATAATCATCGTTACTAACAATTACCGCTTCACTGCAGCAATTCATTATATCTCCGTTGTTATACCCAACCAGTCCGCCGGTTTGCCCATACCCGTTTACTGAGCCGGTTGAATAACAGTTGAGGATGCTGCTAACATAATTTCTTCCACATAGCCCGCCGGTACCAGCAGTTCCGGCCACCGAGGCAGTTGAAAAGCAATTCGTAATGTTGCCAATAATACTATATCCGCACAATCCGCCGATACCCTCATCACCGCTTACTGCGCCAGTTGAATAACAATTACTGATACCATCACCTTCGTTGAGTCCAACCAGACCACCGACACGAGAAAAACCGCTGACAGTCCCCATTGAATAACAATTACGGATACTGCCTCCATTGTATCCTGCCAAAGAGCCGACATCAGTGCGACCGCTTATATTAGCATCTGCAATTCCAATATTTTTTATCACACTGTTTGGGCCTATATACCCAAAAAGACCAACATAATTATTTCCGTTTGCATCTATAGCCAGATTCGATATCAAATGGTTGTTGCCATCAAAGACGCCGGTGAAAGGAAAGGCAATGTTGCTAATTATATTGAACTTGTTTCCCAGATAACCTGAAAAGTCGATATCCGACATCAATTTGAAATGCATATCCATATGACAATATGTATAGATTATTGCGTTAAACTGTTCGGCAGTATAAATAAGATACGGGTCTTCCTCAGTTCCCGTCCCTCCACCGTAAACCAATTCAGGAGTTATCAATTGACCGCCAATATTTTGCCAGGCTAACCGCGGATAATCGTTTCCATTGTTGATAGTCCATATCTCATCACAACTCCAGGAATTAAAAGTATCAAATGAATACATCTGTATTGTGGTTTTGCCCTCTCCGCCTGCACTGGTCATCTGGCCGGAAGTTTCTATATCCCAGAAACAGCCCAAGATGATATCATTATTAATATTATCTCCGATTAGTCCTCCAACATAGCTGTCGCCACTAACTACCCCGGCACTATAACAATTTAGCATGGCACAACTCCAATTACGTCCCACCAGTCCCCCAACATAAGAAGAGCTGCTGACTGTTCCTGTTGAATAACAATTACTGATATTGCCGCCGCGGCCGTCGCCCACCAGCCCTCCGACATACATAGAACCGCTGACGGTACTCATTGAATAACAATTGCTGATACTGCCTCTATTGTATCCCACCAGTCCGCCAACATAAGAAGAGCCGCTGATTATTCCCGTAGCACAGCAATTACTGATTCTACAACTACTGTATCCTGATAGGCCTCCGACATACCATCCTCCGGTTATATTTGCATCTTCGATTACCACATCTTTTATAATACCATCCTGATGTATTACTCCAAATAGACCGGCATAATCACTTTCATTTGCATCTATAGTCAGATTTGATATTACATGGCCGTTACCATCAAAAACACCCGTAAAAGATAGAGTATGGTTTGGCCCAATCACATCGGTAAAAGTGTAATCTGCTAAGTTGATATCGTTTACAAGTATGAAGCAATCATTGTAATCATTCTCATCCCCAGCCAGTTCAAGCAGATCATTTACATCTGCGATTCGGTATGGGTCATTAGGCTCACCTGTCCCGCCGGAATATTTCTGAGATTTCAGACCTAATGAATGCGTGCGACCAGCTGCAATGTTAGTAAAATCTTTATTAGGCTCAGGTACATCGCACTGACCATAGTTATTATTCCCCCAAGCTACAATTGAACTGTTAAGTTTGAGACCAAGCGAGTGAAAAGAGACACAACCAGAAGCAATAGCCACAAAGTCTGTATTAGGGCTCGGCACATTACATTGACCGGAGCCGGAGCTGTTATTTCCCCAACCAATAATTGAACCATCGGCCCTGAGGCCAAGCGAGTGAGAAAGACCTGCCATAATCGCTACAAAGTCTGTATTAGGGCTCGGTACATTACATTGACCATAATTGTTCTGTCCCCAACCAATAATCGAACCATCGGCCTTGAGGCCAAGTGAGTGAGAACCGCCAGTTGCAATAGCCACAAAACCCATATTAGGGCTTGGTACATCACATTGGCCAGAGTTGTTCCATCCCCAAGTTATTATCGAGCCATCAATCTTGAGACTAAGTGAATAATGTAAGCCAGCAGCAATTGCCGCAAAGTCTGTATTAGGACTTGGCACATTACACTCACCATAACCATTGTATCCCCAAGCTACAATAGAACCATCAGCCTTTAGACCAAGTGAGTGATAACCACCGGCTGAGATAGCTACGAAATCAATATTGGGGCTTGGTACATTGCATTGGCCAAGATTGTTGCATCCCCATGCCATAATTGAGCCGTCATCTCTAAGGCCAAGTGAGTAGTCCCACCCGGCTGAGATGGCTGTAAATCCCACATTAGGCAATGGCACATCACATTGACCATAATTGTTCTGTCCCCAAGCTATAATTTCACCATCGCCGGCAAAAGCAGATAAGACCAGGCAGAAAATAACCCCGCTGACCAATAGTAGCCTGTTGCTTATATTACCCTTCACAACTTCCTCCGTCCAAAAATTTCCCCTGATACACTCAGTAATAAAATACTCTAAATATCCCCAAAATTCAAGAAAAATCCCAAAACCAGTTGTTTTGAGAATTTGAATTTAGATATTTGATATTGTTTAGGATTTCGGATTTAGTGCTTAGGATTTATACTCTTTTGCTCTTGTGCACATTTGCTCTTTTGTTCATATGTCCTTTACTTTATCTCTTAATCTGCTAAAATGACCAATCTGAAATTATTATAGTTTTTCAAGACCTGGAGTATTTATGGGAATTTTCACTAAAACGGTTGATTACATCAAGGGCCATCTCGGCAAGACCCGCGACAAGATAAAGAGCTCTCTCGAAACCGTTCTGGTCTTCGGCAGGAATATAGACGACCAGCTTCTCGATGAGTTAGAAGAGACATTAATCAGCGACGACATCGGCGTAGAAACCACAGACAAGCTCATCTCCGACCTCCGCCAGGCCTATCGTGAAAAGAAAATCGAAAAGACAGAGAATATCGTTCCATTCTTAAAGGAGCATATAAAAGACTATTGGCCTGACCAGCACCGCCAGTTAAAAACCGCTCCCGAAGGTCCTACCGTTATCCTTATCGCAGGTGTCAACGGCTCAGGCAAAACCACAAGCATCGCAAAACTCGCATATACGTTAAGCCGTAGCGGCGAAAAAGTCATCGTTGCCGCCTGTGATACGTTCCGGGCTGCAGCAGTTGAGCAGCTTACCATCTGGGCAGACCGCATCGGCGTAGAAATAGTCAAACACGCCTCAGGCTCAGACCCTGCCGCTGTAGCCTACGATGCCTGTTCAGCGGCAATTGCAAGAAATGCCAAATACCTGATTCTCGATACCGCAGGCAGACTGCACACGCAGAAAAATCTTATGAAAGAGCTCATAAAGATCCGTGACGTCGCGGCAAAACAGATTCCCACGGCCCCGCACGAAGTATTATTGGTGCTCGATGCCACCACAGGCCAGAACGCCATCACCCAGGCAAAGATGTTTACCGAAGCCATAAACGTTACCGGCATATTCCTTGCCAAACTCGATGGCACCGCTCGCGGCGGCATAGTAATTGCGATCAAGGACCAGCTCAATATACCCGTCAAATTCATCGGTCTTGGCGAAAAGCCGGAGAATATTGCCGACTTCGACCCCGCCACTTTCGTCGATGCACTGTTTAACTAATTTGATGGTTTTACCTATTTTACCAGAGATAATTTTATTTTTAACTTATTGCAAATAAAGGAGTTATAAAAATTTTACATCAATTTTTTGCATTTTGGCCATTTATTTGTTATAATGGCCTCATCAACGAAGCAAAGTAGTTTAATTTTAGGGTTGGGATTTGGCAGCTATTAAAAGTTTTTATTACAGTGTTTGGATACCATTTACCGTTAATAAAAAGCGGATATTGATTCTTGCGATAGCAAGTTATATCGCATTGTGCTAATAAAGGCAGTTGTGCCCGGTGAAATAAATCTGGTAAACAGAAGATGAAGTTTTTTGTCCCCCCAGAGGCCGACCAATTTGGGTCGGCCATTTTTTTTTGCGCCCATCTTTAACATTTGACAAAAATCCCCTGTTTTCATAACCTCTTATTATAGAATTTCGTCCGCCAAAGGCGGGTTAACTAAATACCAAATACTAAATACCAAATACTATTATGATTATTATCACTGGTGGTGCCGGCTTTATTGGTTCTGCGATAGCAGCAGGCCTGAACGCCAAGGATATTACAGATATCCTCATAGTCGATATCCTCGGCCAGGATGAAAAATGGAAAAACCTCCGAGGCCTAACATATGCCGATTACCTCGAAGCAGACTCCTTCCTCGATATAATCACCACAGGCAGGTTCGATCTGCCCGTAGAGGCCATCTTCCATATGGGGGCATGCTCATCAACCACCGAGACCAACGCCTCGTATCTTATGAAAAACAATTTCGAATACTCAAAATCGGTCGCCTCATTCGCACTCGAGAAAAAGGCCCGTTTCATCTACGCCTCAAGCGCAGCTACCTACGGCGACGGGTCAAAAGGCTTCAGCGACGATGAATCAAAATTGGCCGAGCTCGAACCCCTGAATATGTACGGCTATTCGAAACAGGCATTCGATTTGTGGGCACAGCACAACGGCCTGAGTAAAAAAATGGCAGGACTGAAATACTTTAATGTCTTCGGCCCGAATGAATATCACAAAGGCCATATGCGAAGCTTCGTCATAAAAGGTTTCGAGCAGATAAAGCAGACCTCAAAGGTTCGACTGTTCAAATCGCATAACCCTCAATACGCCCACGGCAAACAGATAAGGGATTTCCTCTATGTGAAAGATGCCGTCGATATGACGCTGTTCTTCCTCGAGAATAAAAAGGCCAACGGCATATTCAATATCGGTTCAGGATATGGGCGAAGCTGGCTTGACCTGGCAGGCGCACTGTTTTCCGCAATGAATACCGAGCCTGATATTGAGTTTATAGATACGCCCGCCGAAATTCGCGAAAATTATCAGTATTTCACACAGGCCGATATCAGCAAACTCCTCGCCGCAGGCTACGATAAACAGGTTACACCTCTGGAAAGCGCTGTTAAAGACTATGTGCAGAATTATTTGATACCAAATAAGTATTTAGGACAGAGCCCCGAATGTAAATGAGAGGGTTCTTATATTTTATAATTCAATATAGTCTGTGGAAAACATTACTGTTGTCATTGCGAAGGAGCCAACGGCGACTGCGGCAATCTTGATTTTGAGCTTTGAGATTGCTTCGCCCGCCCCTAAGGGGCAAGCTCGCAATGACATAATGGAATATATTTTCTAAGGACAGATTCAATATTCTGTCTTCTGATTTCTGTGTTCTGAGTTCTATATGTTGGTATTACTCGGCAATATTTTGTGGTTTATTTTCGGCGGCGGGATTTTTGCCTGCCTCTTCTGGTATCTTTTCGGCCTGATTCTCTGTCTTACAGTCGTCGGCATACCGTTCGGCATAGCGGCCTTCAGGATAGCACGCTTTGCAGCCTTTCCATTCGGCAAACAGCTAATAGATGCCCGCAAGGTCGGCGATACGAGAATTATCACTACCGGCCTGGCAAATTTTTTGTGGATAATTTTGGCCGGCGTCTGGCTGACCATCTCTCACGTCATAGCGGGCATTGGATATCTTATCACGATAATAGGTATTCCATTTGCTCTTGCTCATTTCAAACTGGCCCAGGTTTCTTTCGCCCCTTTAGGCAAAAGGGTAGTTTCTACAAACCTCGCCCAGGCGGCAAACCTCCGCAGCGCAAATAAAGAACTCGACAAACGGTTGGGGAAGTGAAAAAACGTTTTAGGCCGATAAAATCGGCGAAATTGGCCTTTAAACGGATTTTTCTTGCATTTTTAGACTATTTGTGGTAGCTTCTGGCGAATCACATTTAAAGCCTATTCTAAGGAAGGAAGATTTCAATTAAATATAGAGCGTTAGACAGACTGTGGGTATACATAGTAGTCATTTTTTGTCTGCTTGGGCCGGCTTATGCTAAGTACTCCGGCGGCACAGGCGATACGAATGACCCGTATCGTATTGGTAATGCTGAAGACCTCTTAGCCATCGCCGACGATACGAATGATTATGATAAACACTTCTTACTGATAAGCGATATCAACCTGGCTGATGTCAATCTTACCGCGGCCGTTATTGCGCCGGATGAGTCGGTAACGCCTGATTTCCAGGGCACCTACTTCGATGGCATTTTCGACGGCAACGGCCATGTGATATCAAACCTGACTATCGATGCAAATACGAATCAATACCTCGGCCTTTTCGGACACACAAGCTCGAACTGCGTTATAAAAAATCTCGGCGTCGAAAACGCCAATATAAACGGTTTCCAGTATATCGGCGGGCTGTCTGCAAACGACTACGGCAATATAATCAACTGTTACAGCACAGGGACAGTAAGCGGTGATAAATATGTCGGTATTCTTGTAGGCTTCAAACATTACGAAAATATAACCAACTGTTACAGTACAGGGACGGTCGGATATAATAGCTTTATAGGCGGCCTGGTTGGAAAAAACTATCAGTGCAATATATCCGGCAGCTACAGCTCTGCTGACGTTAACGCGGTCACAAATGTCGGAGGACTCGTAGGAGAAGATACCTATGGCTCAATAACTGATTGTTACAGTACATCAGCGGTCAGCGGCGATCAGGACGTCGGTGGGCTGGTAGGCCTGCACTGGACGGGCAGTATTGACAATTGTTACAGCACCGGTAAAGTTACCGGCAATAGTAATACAGGCGGCCTTTTAGGATACACCTCCGCACCTGCATATCTGAATAATAATTTCTGGGATACAGATACTTCACAGACAACCGACGGCGTCGGCAATACCGAGCCCGACCCCAATGGTGTAACCGGCAAAACAACCACCCAGATGCAGACCCAAAGCACATTTACAGATGCAGGCTGGGATTTTACCACGCCTATCTGGCAGATTTGTGACGGTACGAGTTATCCGGGATTAGCCTGGCAGCAATTGATAACAGGTGATTTTGTCTGTCCATTGGGAGTCGGTTTTGAAGACCTGGACTTCCTGAGTCAGTGGTGGCTGAGAACGGATTGCAGCTCGAATAGCGATTGCGATGGGGTGGACATAGTAATGGATGGGACAGTAAATTTTGCCGATTTTGCCCTGTTTGCCGAATACTGGCTTGAAGGAATTTAAACAGAACTGCATAACCCCGGCTGTCCTTCGCATATTGTCATTTTGAATATCTCACGCATTTGTCATTGTGGACATCTTGTCTATAGCTGATTTTAGGATACAATAGATATTAATGTCGATACCGCAAAAAACTACGAATACAGGAATGTTTCTGCCCGCAACGGTTCAGGAAATGCAGGAAAGAGGCTGGGACCGGCCTGACATTATACTTGTAACCGGAGATGCTTATGTTGACCATCCATCTTTCGGGGTTGCTCTGATAGGAAGATGGCTTGAAAAGAACGGTTTTCGTGTCGCGATTCTTGCCCAGCCGGACTGGCGAAGTGCTGATAACTTTAGAATTTTCGGGCCGCCAAGACTTTTTTGGGGTATTACTTCTGGTTCCATAGATTCCCGCCTTAATAACTATACTTCACTCGGACACAGGCGCAAAGAAGACCTCTACAGCCCGGGCGGTGTTCCTGGTCTTAGGCCTGACAAGCCGCTGCTCGTTTATGCCGCCAGGGCAAGAGAAGCTTTTAAAAATATACCGATAATCCTCGGCGGTCTTGAGGCAAGCCTGAAACGTTTTGTCCATTTCGATTACATTGAGAACAAGCTCAAACGCTCCGTACTGATTGATGCCAAGGCCGATTTGCTCGTATATGGTATGGCTGAAAGGCCGATTCTCGAAATTGCCAAAAGGCTTGATGCTGGCCAGACCGTAAGACAGCTCACAGATATTCCTTCAACTGCGTATCCGCTCTTCAAAGATGTCCGGTCTCCCGCCGATGCTGTCGAACTGCCGTCGTTCGATCAGCAGAAAGAGAACCCGGACCTTGTAATGGAAGCACAGTTAAAATATCAAACCGCCATTAGCTCCCGCACCTGCAGTGGGGGGGCTGTTATTCAAAGACACGAAGGCGCTCCTGCCATTGTTGTTACTTCGCCCGCCGAGCCGCTTGATGAAGCTACAATGGATCAGATATATGCCTTGCCGTTCACAAGAAAAAGCCATTTCAAATATGACAGGCTCGGCGTTGTTCCGGCCCTTGAGCCTGTGCAGTTTTCAATAACAACACACCGGGGCTGCTTCGGCGGCTGTTCGTTCTGCTCACTCTATTTCCACCAGGGAAAGCAGATTTCCAGCCGATCGATCGATTCTATCCTTGATGAAGCCGACATGCTCGCAAAAGATAAACGGTTCAGAGGTACAATAACAGATATCGGCGGTCCGACTGCAAATATGTACTCAATGAGATGCACGAATAATAAAAGCTGTCAGCGGCAAAGCTGCCTGTTCCCTTCACCCTGCAAATTCCTCGATGCAGACCATTCGCAGCTTTTGAAACTGATGGATTCGATTCTTAAATGGTCCGCTGCACAAAAGAAAAAGATCAATACCTATGTCGCATCAGGCGTAAGGCACGATCTGGCCCTGCAAAGCCCGGATTATATTAATCTGCTTACACGCCATTTCGTCGGCGGACATCTCAAAGTCGCCCCGGAACATTCCTGCCCGCTTGTTTTGAAGCTTATGGGAAAACCGCCGATAGAAATATTCGAGGAATTTGAAGATAAGTTCCTTCAGGCTTCGCAGAAAGCAGGTAAAAAACAGTATCTCGTTCCGTACTTTATAAGTTCCCACCCGGGCTGCACAGCCGATGATGCCGTGAAATTGATGGAATACCTGGCCAAAAGGAATCAGCGGCTCCAGCAGGTACAGGATTTTACACCTGTTCCACTGACGCTCTCAACGGCTATGTACGTCTCAGAAAAGAATCCGAATGGCAGAAAAATATTCGTTCCCAAAGGCCATAGCGAAAAGAAGCTCCAACTGGCCCTTTTGCAGTATCATGACCCCAAAAACCGAAGAATGCTCACAAATCACCTCGCCTCGAAAGGAAGAAAGGATTTAATCAAAAAATTAAAACAGCCCAGAAAATGGTAATTCAACGGTGTTTTTTCTACTTTCCAAAAATGCTTTGATGGTGTATAATAATAGATATTATGGTTAAAAAAGTAATCACCAAACATTGTCAGGATGATTTTTCTGAGGTCAGATGGAACCTTCAGTTCTGGCTGGCTAAGACGCCGCAACAGCGTCTTGCTGCTGTCGATTTTTTAAGAAGTCAGATATATGGAAATACAAAAAGATTTCAAAGAACTGCTCGAGTTATTCAACGCTCACAGGGTTGAGTATATCATTGTCGGTGGTTATGCACTGGCTTTTCACGGAGCTCCGCGTTTTACGGGCGATATTGATTTGCTCGTGAATCCTGACAACGAAAATGCCCGGCGTATTATTGCCGCATTAAAGGATTTTGGTTTTGGTTCACTGGATCTTGGTGAGTCGGATTTTACCACATTGGGAAATGTTATCCAGCTCGGTGTTCCGCCGATACGTATTGATATTATGACTTCTCTGACGGGTATCGATTGGAAAAGTGCCCAGGGAGGCAGTGTTGCGGGCGACTATGGCGGTCTCGCCGTACGGTTTCTCGGTAAAAAAGAGTATGTTGCAAATAAAAAAGCGATTGGCAGAAAAAAAGATTTAGCCGATCTCGAGGCACTCGGAGAGGATTAAACACCTGTCTTGCTGTTTGCCGGCAGATTATTACCTGCCCTGCGCTGCGCAAATAAAGAACTCGATAAACGATTATGGAAGTAAATTTTCTTTTGACAAAAAAATCAAATTCTGTTATATATTGCTGTTCTGGATTTTTAGAAAAAGGTAAGTTGTTTATTTAAAGGCAGTTACAATGGCACATAAGAAAGGACAAGGCTCCAGCAGTAACGGCAGGGACAGCAATGCGCAATATCTGGGCGTGAAACTCTACGCAGGACAGGCTGCAAAGGCGGGTTCGATAATTATCCGGCAAAAAGGTACTGTCTGGCATCCGGGATTCAATGTCGGTATGGGCAGGGATTGTACGCTTTTTGCTCTCAAAAGCGGTGTTGTACGTTTTAAGGGTAAAAAGGTGCACGTAGAAGAAGCGTAACTGTTTTCACTTTTTTAAATTGCAATAAGGATGGCTCTGTGCCATCCTTTTTTTGTTTAACGAACAACGAGTCACGAGCGACGAGCGACGATTTATGTTTATAGACGAAGCAAAAATTATGGTAAAGGCCGGCAACGGCGGCAACGGCTGTATAAGTTTCCGCAGGGAAAAGTTCATCCCTAAAGGTGGACCTGACGGCGGCGACGGCGGCGACGGCGGAGATGTTATTTTTGAAGTTGACCCGAGCGTCGATACGCTTCTGGATTTTGCCGGCAAACACCACTGGCGGGCAGGCAACGGCAATGACGGTGAAGGGGCGAACAAGCACGGAGCCAATGGTGATGACCTCATAATTAAAGTTCCGCTGGGTACACAGATATACGATGAAGACCTCGACAGCCTGATGCTCAAGGATATGAACGAGCTGGGTATGAAGGTTACAATATGCAAGGGCGGCACAGGCGGCAAGGGCAACAAGGCCTTTGCAACGCCGACCAATCAAACCCCCAGAACCGCCCAACCCGGAAAAGAGGGCAGAGAGAGAAATCTCAAACTCATCCTGAAACTTATCGCTGATGTCGGCCTGGTAGGTCTTCCCAATGCAGGTAAAAGCACTTTGCTTTCCCGGTGCTCGGCGGCAAGACCGAAAGTCGCCAGTTATCCTTTCACAACTCTTGAGCCGATGCTTGGTATCGTAGAGTTGACTGACTTTAGACGGTTTGTAATGGCTGATCTGCCGGGATTGATTGAAGGTGCTCACGAAGGGGCAGGGCTGGGTATCAATTTTTTAAAACATATCGAACGGACAAGGATAATTCTGCATCTGCTCGATGTTGCCCCGGTTGACGGCAGTAGCCCATTCGAAAATTATACAAGAATCAGAAATGAGCTGGATAGTTACAGCAAAGAACTCAGCAATAAAAGAGAAATTATCGTAATTAATAAAACAGACATTGACCCGGACGGAGAGAACTTAAAGAAAATAAGAAAAAAATTCGACACAGAAGTCTTTGCGATCTCTGCGGTAGCAGGTACGGGCGTTAAACAACTCTGCGAAAAACTATACAAATACGTGCAGGAAGAAAAGAAATAAATAACTTCCAATTTGGTAATGAGGAATATCGCATGATATTGCCATTTCTAATATTCTGGGTGCTTATCTTTCTTGGCAAAAATGAGCTTGGACTCAAAGGAGTTCTTATCTCTATTGCAATTTGGGGAGGATTATTACTTGGCTTTGCGATGTTGAATATATCACCTTATTTATTTGTTGTGGCACAAGTTATTTTGGATATTATATTAATTCTTGTTATATTTGGAGGTGATATTAGGATAAGATGATAGCGGGGTTAATCGGGTTTTCCTATAAATTGACAATTTCTTCGGGGTGGTGTAAAATGGGGGAAAATCAATAAAGGAAGAAAAATGAATATAATTGCGGTTGATATAGGTAATACGAATATAACGATAGCACTTTTTGTCGATGATACCCAAAGCGGCCTGGAAAAAGTGCCCGGGTCCGATACAGCTAAAATCACAGAGGTTTTAAAGGCCTTCTGGGAAAAAGTACCTGTCTCAAAGGCCAGCAAAGACAAGAAACGCGACGGCCATATAGTTATCGCCAGTGTAAATCCCGAATGGACCGAGCAGGTAAAGAAGATCGTAAAGAAAACGCTTGATGAAAAGGCCCTTGAGATAGGCGAAGGCAAAGATGTACCTTTGCCGATGAAGCTTGATGTAAAAGACCCTGCGGCGATCGGAGTTGACAGGGTAGTGAATGCTTTTGCCGCTTACAGTGTAGTTGGCGATGCGGTTATAGTTGCTGATTTTGGTACCGCGGTAACGATAGACCTTGTCAGCAACGAAGGCGTTTTCCTCGGCGGAGTGATATTCCCCGGTTTTGATATGTCCGCAGATGCGCTGAACAGGCACACAGCAGCACTGCCTAAGATAGGAAAAATCGTTCAGCCTGTCGGCAAACCCTACGGCAGAAGTACGGCCGAGGCGATCAATAACGGTTTGTATTACGCGGCGATAGGGGCGATAGAAATTCTCGGCAGAGTTTATTCGGAAGAGGCAAACAAATGGCCTCAGACTATCGCGACCGGCGGGAATATGGATGTCATAAAAAGCGGGTGCGATTTCGTCGATTCATTCGTTACGAACCTGTGTGTAAAAGGTGTCGTACTTGCGTATAAGAAATACCTTGGTGAAAAAACTTAAAGAGGGGTTAACTGCGAATTGATACAAATCGATACTAAATGAAAAGTATTTGTAGGATACCGCTCATTTACATTCGCGGCTCTGATTCCCGCTTGCGCGGGAATGACACTATTAAATATTGAATTAAATGAAGATGAATAGGTATATATGTATTGCAGGGCTAACCACGGCAAAGGCCGTAGCTGCGATATCGAGCATACAGATTGTCGGCACTGGTGCAGCTGATATTCTCAAAACCGTTTTCAAACCCGTAGGCAGGGGTAAAGTTGATTTTTCAAAGGGGCAGATCCTTCACGGTTTTATCTTCGATTCTGACAAGGATATAGACGAGGTTATAATCGGCTGTGAAGAGACTGATAGTTTCAGTATTAATTGCCACGGCAATCCGCTTATCGTCGAAAATATACTCGAGCTTTTGGCCAAAAAGGGAGCAAAGATTACCACGCCTCAGGAAATTCTTGTTCATCTAAGCGGACAAAAACACGGAGATGATACGATTGCGGCCGAAGCTGATTTAGCCATTGCCCAGTCAGCAACTCTTGACGGGGCCAGGATAATTGCACATCAAACCAAAATGGGTTTGTTGCAGACCGCAGGCTGGTGGATAAAGAACCTCGATGTCTTGGAACTTGATGATATTAAAAAAGGCGCAGAGCGGATATTAACTGACAGTGATATTGCGGATCTTTTTATAAAAGGAGTGAAGATAGTCCTCGCAGGCCCGCCTAACAGCGGCAAAAGCACGTTATTTAATTATCTTTGCGGCAGGGAAAAAGCAATTGTCACCGATATTGCGGGCACAACAAGAGACTGGCTAAGTGCACATATCAGGCTTAAAAAAATCCAGGCAGAGTTTTTCGATACTGCAGGACTCGATGAGGTATTGAGCGGACAAAATAAAATTGATGCAGATGCGCAAGTACAGGCTAAGGAGCTTATAGAAAAAGCTGATCTGGTTTTGTATGTTGTGGATTGTACGAACCCTGCCATAGTGATGGCAGGGTTAACCGAATCATTAAACGAGATTGTGGTTTTAAATAAGTGTGATTTGGGTAAAAGTACATCTGCTGAAGGTATAGAAATTAGCGCAAAGACGGCCCAGGGGGTAGATAAACTTTTAACAGCAATTGAGGCCAAACTGGGCGTTTCGGATTTTGATATGAAAAAAACCGTCTGCTTTACGCTCAGGCAGAGAAAGCTTTTACAGCAAATCGCAGAGGCAAAAAGCAAACAACAGGTCCGGGAGCTTATACAAGAGTTGTTAAAAAGTAATATTATTGTATAATACGGCATATGATACAGCAACAGGACAAATTGACCCCTGCGATGAGGCAGTATGACAACTTCAAGAAGAAGTATCCCGACTGTATTTTGTTTTTCAGGATGGGAGATTTCTATGAAACTTTTTACTCCGATGCGCAGGTCTGTTCAAATGTTTGCGGTCTTGCCCTGACCAGCAGGAGCAAAGGAGATAATCCTGTACCGCTTGCGGGTGTGCCTTTTCATGCTGTTGATAATTATCTCAAGAAAATGATAAAGGCAGGCTACAAAGTCGCCGTCTGCGAGCAGGTTGAAAATGCAAAACTTGCCAAAGGCGTCGTCAAGCGTGATGTAGTCAGGATAATTACCCCCGGCACATTAACTGATGATATGCTGCTGGATGAAAAGCAGGATAATTTCCTTTGTGCAGTAAGTCTCAGTACGAAACAGGCAGCTGTAAGCTGGGTGGATATATCGACAGGTCATTTTTTCGCAAAAGCAGTTGAACAAAATTCTGTAATAGATGAGATTTTGCGGATTGCGCCTGCCGAGTGTATTTTGCCGGAGACGCGAGGCGAGCTTTTCGGCGCCGAGGTGAAAAAACTCGCTTCGAAAATAGAACAGTTAAGCAAATCAGCAGTAACGTTTCGGCCTACGTGGTATTTTGAACCTTTCGATGCAAATAAAAAACTGCTCAGCCATTTCGGCACTAAAACTCTCGAAGGATTCGGCATAAAAGAGGATAATCCGGTAATCAGTCCTGCAGGTGCGATAATTGAATATTTAGCTGAGACACAGAAGACCGCTTTGGGACATATTTCAAGTATAAAACTTGTCGAGCAGAAAAAATTCCTCCAGATAGACCAGACATCGCTTGCCAGCCTGGAAGTTCTCTCGACCATTCGCAGCGGCGGTGTGAGAAATTCGCTGATAGGCAGTATCGACGAGACTTTAACGGGTATGGGCGGCAGAATGTTTCGGCACTGGATATGTATGCCTTTGTGTGATATCGGTTCGATCGAATTAAGGCAGGATGCTGTTGAAGAACTCATCGCAAAAAAGGATGAGCTTGAAAAAATACGAGGCATCTTGAAAAATTTTGCTGACCTTGAAAGAATTGTCGCAAGGGTAAGCACTTTGCGCACAGGGCCGAGGGATTTACTCTGGCTTGCGCAAAGTCTGAAAAAAGCAGAACCTTTAAAACAAATACTAAGTCGATTAAGCGCCGATATTCTTGTCAAACTTGCACAAAACTGTGACCCGCTGGGCGAACTTGCGCAGGTTTTGGAATCTGCTGTTGAGCCGGTATGTCCGAATCATCTTCGCGACGGCGGGGTGATAAAATCAGGATTTAATGCTGCTCTTGACCAGCTGCGAAGTATATCGAAAGATGCCAGGACCTGGCTGGGGCAGTATCAGCAAAAAGAAATCGAACGAAGCGGAATAACGAATCTGAAAATCGGCTTTAATAAAGTCTTCGGTTACTATATCGAAATTACCAATTCGTATAAGGATAAAGTGCCTGCAGATTATGTCCGCAAGCAAACTATAAAAAATGCCGAGCGGTATATAACTGATGAGCTTAAAAAATATGAAGAGAAAATTTTAACGGCAGGCGAAAAGAGTCTTGAACTCGAACAGCGGCTGTTCGAACAACTCCGCCTTCAGTGTGCTTCTTACGTTGATAAGATACAGGCCCTTGCACAGGTGATTGCCAACATTGATTGCCTGTCGGCCCTGGCCCATCTTGCATCTTCGAGGAAATATATCAGACCGAAAATCACAAATACCAGGGAGCTGGTGATTCGTGACGGCAAACATCCTGTCCTTGCCGAGACGCTGGGCCCTGAATTTGTGCCTAACGATGTCGAGCTCTGTACGGATAATAATGATGTAATGATCCTCACCGGCCCGAATATGAGCGGCAAGAGTACATATATAAGACAGACAGCCTTGCTTGTGCTGCTGGCCCAGACGGGCAGCTTTATACCCGCCAAACAGGCAACGATAGGACTGGTTGACAGGATTTTCACCCGCATCGGTGCTTCTGACGAATTGGTCAGGGGCCAGTCAACTTTTATGGTGGAAATGACCGAAACCGCCAACATAGTCAATAACGCCACGGAAAAATCCTTAGTAATTCTCGATGAAGTCGGCAGGGGGACAAGTACTTATGACGGGCTTTCCCTTGCCTGGGCGATTACTGAACATATCGCTAATAATATTAAATGCAGAACGCTTTTCGCGACGCACTATCATGAATTGACGGCACTGGATGAGCTTCTTGTAAATGTCATAAACTGCAATGTGGCTGTTCGTGAGTGGATGGATGAAGTGGTGTTTTTGCATAAGATTTTGCCGGGCGGAACCGATAAAAGCTATGGTATACATGTAGCTAAATTAGCGGGGATAGGTAAACCAATTCTCGAAAGAAGTAAAGAAATCCTCGATGATTTGGAAAGTACTTTCCAAAAAGAGGCCGGCGGCGACAAGCTTACCAGGAAAAGGACCAAAAAACCCGACCCTGCTCAACTTTTCGACCAGAAAGAAAAAGACGTTCTCGAAAGGCTCAAAGGCCTTGATGTTAATAATCTTACGCCGATACAGGCCATCAATTTGCTCAATGAAATCAAGGATTTTCTCGCCAAACAGTAGCTATAATTAGGGTTGAATATTTTACATCGCTGTATTAAAATACCTTTGATAAATATTTAGCGGGGCTTATTATGTATTGTCAAAAATGTGGAGCAGATAACCTTGAAAATGCTGCGATGTGTCAAAATTGCGGCGGGATTTTTGTTTACAGTCAGCCAACGAAAACGAGCGGTATGGCAATAACTTCAATGATACTGGGTATTAGCGGTTTCTCATTATTTTGGGCCTTCGGCATTGTCTCAATAATCGGTCTTATCTTCGGGATAATCGCGCTTAATCGTGTTAACAAGTCTGGCGGTGTGCTTAAAGGCAAAGGTTTTGCAATCACAGGAATTGTAACCTCGGCCGCAGGACTGGCACTTGTCCTTACGATTATAGGAGTCTGGTTATTTATTAATTCGGCAACCACTTTTTCACTGAGAAAAAAACTGAGGATGCAAAGTGAATTTGCCCTGACTGCCCAGGAAGGTGTAAAACCTGGTATTGAAGGCTGGGTTTGTATTATCAATGATAAAGATAATCCTGAAAGAAATTGCCTTAAACCATTATTTACCCCCAGGCAGGTTCAGTCGGAGAATGAATTGGTTATTTCTGATATGAGATGCGGGCCTCGAGGCAAGGAATCTATAAAAGTCAGTTGGCAATATATCAACAAAGAAAATAAGGCCGATGTGTATGATTTCAGAATGACTATGTTAGTTGATGAGGATTTTATCGGCACAAGTGAAAAGGTGATTGTCTACAACGGCACAGAACAGGTTATTTTTGAGGATGCCCGCCGAAAAATATTCATTAAATCTAAAAAGTAACAGTTATCTCTTATTGCTGAACTGCTTTTTTAATGAAACAGCGTATAGTATCAGAAATATCACCAGGCAGATTATACAAACCAATTTCACATGATTTTTGCTGAGTAGTCGCCAGAGATAGTTTTTTTGTATCGGCCAAAAAGGTTTTACATCATAATGGTAGATGCCGTCGATCAGTACATGGAACCATACACCCGTAATACCTGAGATAATTATCTTAAAAACATTGGTCTGATATGGTATCCTTATTATCTTCATAGACCAGCTTATTATCGGCAAGCCCAGATAAGCAACAAATCCCCATGCAGCACCAACAACTGCACCGATCAAAAGGGTATGGCCGAGTCTGTGACATGGCCTGCCCAGGTGTAAAAAATTTACCAGAAGTACTTCAACGTCCACTATTATATTTGCAAATACAAATACCGGCAGATCTATCCACTTTCTGAAGATATACCCGATTAGTGCTGATGGCCCAAAGTGATAAGGTGTACATGGCATATATACATTATAATTTTGCTGATATCTTAAGTCCATGAAAAAGTCGTCTTATTGAACCGTCTTGCCTGCTTTTAGCTTTTCTGATTGATTATTTGAACTGTTTTACAGATAATTATCGGGATGAAGATAAAGATGACCGGCAAAACCATTGCAAATATAATCGCCTGTCTTGTTGTTACACTGATGGCATTAGGAGTAGTCTTCGTTTTCAGCGCCAGTGCCAGAATTGATGCCGAGTACGACCTCTCGAAATTTTATTCCTATCCGGAATTTCGTCAGATTGTATTTTTTATGGTCTCGATGATTATTCTTTTTGCCTTTTCCCGGCTTGATTATCGCAAACTTGGTTTTTGTTTTACCGGCGTCAAAGGATGGATCTTCAATATATCGGTCTTGCTTGTTGTTACCAGTATAATACTTCTTGTTCTGGTTCTTTTCTTGGGTGCAGAGGTCAATTATGCCCGGCGATGGTTCAGAATCCCTGCCGGGCCTGTAACTATAAACTTTCAGCCTTCTGAACTGGCAAAATGGTCACTTGTACTGTTTATTTGTGCAGTGTCGGTTGTACTCGATAAGAAAATAAAAAATTTCAGGATATTTGTTCTGTTGTCTCTTTTAATAGGCCTTGTTGTGGGTCTCATCGTAATAGAAGATTTTGGAACTGCGGTCTTTGTGGCTTTTATCAGCCTTGTGATTCTGTTTGCCGCCGGTGCTAAATGGTGGCATTTCCTGACGCCTCTTCCAGTACTGGCAGCGGTCTTTGCTTTTGCGATATTTTCTTCTCCCGAACGAATTGAAAGAGTCAAGGCGTTTATTTTACCGGACGACTCAATTGCCCAGACTTCCGGCTACCAAATAAGACAGTCGCTTATTGCGATATCAACCGGGCGGATATTCGGCAAAGGTCTGGGCCGGGGTATAAGTAAATATGGTCATCTGCCGGAGGATACCACCGATTTTATATTTGCGATAATTGCTGAAGAGTTCGGTTTTCTCGGTGTCTGTTTTGTTATTCTGCTTTTTTTACTTTTACTGTTTTTTGGTATTATTATAATCTGTAGATGTAATGATGACTTCGGAAGGCTGCTTGCCTTTGGCATCGTTCTCGCAATAGTGTTGCAGGCAGTAATAAATCTTGGTGTAGTTACCCGGCTGCTGCCGACAAAAGGAATCGCGCTGCCATTCATAAGTGCAGGCGGAACACATCTTTTTCTTTCTGCAATGGCGGCGGGCATTCTTATGAGTATCGCTAAAAGGAGTAATGCGGGATGAACCCCGCACCTTATTTCTATTTAATTTTGTTTGAACTTATTATGATCTTTTGTATATAGACTATATATTTTTCCAGAATATTTTATGAATAATTAAAAGGTGCGGGATGAAACATATTTACTTTGCTGCAGGTGGCACAGGCGGTCATATTTATCCTGCTATTGCGGTCGCAAAAGAGATTTTAAGAGCAGATCCATCCTGTAAGATAACTTTTTTCTGCAGTCAAAGACCGATAGATGCCAGAATCCTTTCGGGCACAGGTTTTAATATTGTTCCTCTGCCGGCCAGAGCTTTCTCTAAAAATCCTTATAAGATGTTGTCGTTTATCAAAGCGGTTTTTTTCGGGAAAAATATTGTTGCCCAAAATATTATTTCCGACTCCGCCCAGTCAGTTCTTTTCAGTACGGGCGGTTTTGTCTCTGCTTGTGCTGTGCTTGCAGCGAACGACTTGAAAATCCCTACAGCGATGCTTAATATCGATTCACTGCCGGGCAAAGCAAATAAATTACTTGCTCGCTATGTAAAGGATATTTTTGTCCAGTTTGAAGATACCGGAAAATATTTTGGTTCTAATCGCACCAAAGTCACTGTCAGCGGATGTCCTTTGCCTTCGGCTTTTTTCAATGCTGCTAAAGAGACGGCAATGGAATCGCTCGGTTTAAATCCAAAGAAAAAGGTATTGCTTATAACCGGTGCTTCCAGCGGTTCGGCAAATATCAACAACGTTATAAATTATCTTTTCGACCGGTTGGAAAGCCTTTCTTCCGACTGGCAGATAGTCCACCTGGCAGGTATTGCACATTATGACACGGTGAGAACATTTTATAAGCGGGCCGATATAAATCACGTGGTTCTGGATTATTGTGATGATATGCCGTCTCTGCTTGCAGCGGCTGACCTTGTAATCGGCAGAGCAGGGGCTATGAGTATTGCCGAATTTGCCGCATCAGGTACGCCCGCAATTTGCCTGCCTTATCCTTATCACTCTGATAAACATCAGCGGCATAATGCTCAATATCTTCTCGAAGCCGGTTGCGGCTGTATCGTTGAAGATCTATGTGATACTGAAAAGACCGCAAGACTTTTATGGCCTGTACTTTGTGAACTTGCCGGTTCGGACGGCAAACTTAGGCAGATGAGGCAAAATTGTGATAAAATTGTTAATCCCGACGCTGCAAAACAAATAGCGACAATGCTGTTGAGTTATTAATAAAGACAGATTGTTCTTTTTATTTGAAAATTTATGAACTTGAACATAAAATGATGCCGAAGCGTAATATAGATGAAAAATAGAAGGATTTAAATCTTATAAAATGAGCCGTTATTTTTCTATAATATCAAAAACCATTTTTATTTTAGTGCTTTTGTGTTGTACGGGCAGCCTTTTTGCTGAGTCCGAAAGCACGGATTTAAATGTAACAGACCAATCGGCTATGCTTAATTCAACAGATGAACAAACCCGTATTGACGCAGCGGTTGAATTGCTCAAAAGCTCATCGTCCCAGGCAAGACAGGTTTTACTTAAAGCTCTTGAAAATAAAGAAAACCCGGCTGTTCAGGTTTCTATATGTAAAGCACTTGTTCAATTCAGGAATTTTCCCAATCTTGTTCCTGACAGAAACGATTTTCTTGTACCGCTGATGACTATTATCAGGACTCAAAATGGTGAGATGGCGACTCTCGCAGCACGCGCATCATTGATGTATAGTTATCAAAAGGTCAAAAACTATATTAAAAATATAATAGACGATCCTGCACTTTCGGATTCGATAAAGAAAAATGCGATTTATGCTCTTCAAATTCGTCCGGACAAAGAGGCAGTTTCAATGCTGGTAAATCTTCTCGACAGCAAAGATGTAAAACTTGCTTCTGCAGCGGCCGATGCATTGACCGAATGGATTCCAGCCGCCAATGACGAGAAATTATGGCTGAGAAAAGCTAAAGGTCTTAAGTATAAAAGCCGTACGGATGTCTTTCGTGAAAAATTACTTACTCAGGAAGAAAAGACAAGGCGTCTCTGTGACGAAGTCGTAGAATGGCAGAAAAGATATGTTTCGTCATTGGAAATCATATATCTGAATACTGCTGATGAAGAGAGCCGCGGGAAATTTATTGCAGAGAATCTGGCTTTTGACCAGAGTCCTGTAAAACAGTGGGCGATCGAAAAAATCAATATGTGGCGCAAAAGCGGGAAACCATTGCCTCTTGATATACTACAAAAACCTCTTGTCAATCTTGTTTCTGACCCTGACCCCGCGATAAGACTGGCAACGGCTAAACTGCTTGGCGTCCTGACGAATGTAAATTCTGTTGATGCACTTTTTACTCAATTAAAAGAGGAAAGCAAGCCCGACGTGAAAACCCAGATTCTGATCTCCCTTGCTTATGTATGTAATTTTGCCTTATCGCCGGGAGCTGAGATAGAAATCAGTTCTGAAGTGCGCACAGAGACTCTGAAAATTGCTGCAGACTTTCTTAAAGATTCAAATCCTATTGCGGCAGCAGAAGTGATTCGTAACCTGCTTTTGCAAAACGGCCTTGAAGAAGCACAGGTAAAACCATACTTCAAGCTTATAGCGAATATGTTCAAAAAAGCAGATGATGAACAAACCAGAGGACGTCTTCTGGAAGAAATGGCTCGGCTATGCGGAAGCGATAGCTTTTATATGACTATAGCGGGAGGAATCTTTAATGATATTTTTGCCGAATCTATAAACAGTAAAAATAACCAGATAGCAACTCCTGCCGTCATCGGTCTTATTAGAATAGATCAGATAAGTGCGTTTGAGCTTTTAAAGAAAAAAGGCTTTGCAAATCATCCGAGCATGAAAGTTCGCAGCGAACTCGTTTCTATAGCCGGGCAAATGGGTACAGCTGACGATCTCGACTGGCTTGGCCCGATAGTGAAAAATGCCGAATCTGATGACGAGGAAAAACAGGCCGTAGATGCGATGATGAATATTTTTCAGCATTGTCATGCAGATGTCTTGTTCAAATGGGTCCAGGAATTTGCTTTTCTGGCAAAAACAAAGAAAAATGAATTAATCCTGGCGAGAACAAGAGCATTGTTCGAAATGGCTGAAAAAAAAGCCGAAGCCGATCAGGATATGCAGCTCCTGTTTTCTATACGATATTCCATGGCCCAATATTGTTCCGATCTGGAATGGTATGATTTGGCGGCAAAGTACTATGGTATTCTCCTGCAGTCTGGTTTTGATCCTGCTCAAGCACCTCAGATAACAGCAAAACTGCTTAATGTCCATTTATATTCCGGCCAGGCAGAAGCTGTTAAGCAGATTGTTACTAATTTCCTGCTGTCTTCGGATTTCCTGCCGGATGCGGAATTGGCAATGGTTCTTAATGATTACTTTATGAAAAATAAAGATGCTCAGCAGTCTAAACGTATTTTTGATGCCATTGCTTCAATAAAAATTCCTGCTGATAACCCTCGGCCGCTTTGGACTGCCCAGCTTGAAGAATGGGAAGTATTTATGAAACTTATTTTGAAAATGAAGGAAGATCCGAATATTTCTGAAAAATCCGATATGCCTGCCGAACCGAATACTTTAGAAAAGTAGATTGTAGAAAATAATGTGTATTGTAACCATTTCTTTTAACGGCTCACCGGTCTGATGATAGATTTTACAGAATACAAACATATCGTATGGGACTGGAATGGTACGCTTCTTGACGATGCCTGGCTGTGTGTGGAGATACTCAACCGGATGCTGTCCTGTCGCGGCATGAAAAAGGTAACAATTGACCAATATCAGGAACACTTCGACTTTCCTGTAGTAGATTATTATAAAAAACTCGGCTTTGATTTCGACAGAGAATCTTTCGACGATATCGCACGGGAATATATACAGGCTTATGAATCCGAGCGTTTTCGCTGTAAACTGCAAAAACAGGCTGAGCAAATTATAATATCATTTAAAGAAAAAGGCTTTTTGCAGTCGGTTCTCTCTGCCTGCCAGCAGTCCTCTTTAATTGAGGCATTGGATTTTTTTGGATTAAGTGATTTTTTCGAAAACATTACAGGCCTTGACGACTATTATGCCCACGGCAAAGTTGATGCAGGTAAAAAACTTCTTAAAAACATTACGGTCAGCCCTGAAAAAATCCTGCTGATAGGTGATACAGTACACGATTATGAAGTTGCATCCGTCCTGGGGGCCGATTGCCTGCTGCTGCCCGCAGGCCATCAATCGATAAACAGGCTTGAAAAAAGCGGTGCGAAGGTTTGTGCTGATTTCAACCAGGCCTTCAAAAATTTGCTCTAATGCAGAAATGGATTGTATTGCTTTTCCAGTTCCATAGTAGTAGCCTCTCCGTGGCCGGACAGAACTGTTATATCATTCGGCAAAGGCAGCAGTTTTTCCTTGATACTCGAAATAAGCTGGTCAAAGCATTTTTGCATGTCATACCCTGGAAAATCAGTCCTTCCCACCGAACCGGCAAAAAGAGTATCTCCGCTGAATAGGATTTTTTCCTCACTATTATAAAGGCAGATCCCCCCCGGCGTATGGCCGGGCGTGTGTATTACCTGGAATTTAAGATTTATCAATTCAACCTCTTTTTCCTCATCGAAAATAATCTCTGCCGGCTTGGCTGTGATCTTCATCCCTGTCAGGAATGACAGATTGCTGTCAGGATTGCTAAGCATGTGCGAATCATCTCTATGGATGCAGACCTTTATTTTATCGAAGTGCTCTCTGAGAATATCGACACCCGCTATATGGTCAGCGTGACCATGAGTGAGGATCAGTACCCGGGGAACAAAATTTTTATCTTTCAAAAAATCTATCAGGGCCTCATTGCTTAGACCCGTATCGATTATGAGACAATCTGATGTCTTTTCATCTTTGCGCACCACATAACAGTTAGTCTCGTAGGCACCTAAAACCAGGCGGTCAATCTGCATTTTAAAGTTTCCTTTTCGTCAAAAAGAAAAACTATAACAGGATATGAAATTTTGTCAAATCCGACAGATTTATTCGCCATTTAGCCTTTAACTATTGATGGAATGGTTTTTATCAGACCTGGAGAATTCAGTATATCAGTCCGGTAATTTTTCTTTAAAAAGGTCGAAATCAGGCTTTAGTAACCTTGTATTTTTGTCGATTCTGCTTGTAGAAGACCAGGCGCATCGTGCGTCTGAATATAGAGTTAACGGTTTGAAGGACCAGGCAATGTCCAATAATTCTCGGCAGCATCTTGCTCGGGACCTTTTCAGAAGGTATGAGGGCAATCCGATTCTCGAAGCCAAGGATTGGCCCTATCCGGTTAATTCTGTTTTCAACCCCGCTGCGATTAAACTTACCGATGGTACTTTGTTGCTCGCACGAGTGGAAGATTTACGTGGCTTTTCTCATTTGACTTTGTGCAAGAGCAAGGATGGTCTTACAAACTGGCAGATAGATGACAAGCCTACGATGGAAGCTGACCACGATTCTCACGAGGAACGTTGGGGTCTGGAAGATCCGCGCATTATCTGGCTGGAGGAACAGGGACAATTTGCTATTACGTATATATCGTTCAGTGAAGGCGGGCCTTTGGTCTCTCTCGCCATCACCAAGAATTTTCATACATTCGCAAGAATGGGAGCTATGCTGCCGCCGGAAGATAAAGATGCATGTCTGTTCCCTCGCAGATTCAATGGCAGATTTGCCCTTATTCACAGGCCGATAGTACAGGGTGAAGCTCATATATGGCTTAGCTGCTCACCTGATTTGAAACACTGGGGCGACCACAGAGTACTTCTGCGAACCCGTCATGCCTTCTGGGACGGCCAGCGAATAGGTCTTGCCTGTCAGCCGATAGAAATCCCCGAAGGCTGGCTCATTTTCTATCACGGTGTAAGAGCTACCACCGCAGGACAGATATATCGTATCGGCGTGGCCCTGCTCGATCTCGAACAACCATGGAAAGTCCTGCGGAGAAGCGAAGAATGGGTCCTTGGCCCGCGTGCCGATTATGAACGCATTGGCGATGTCAGCGATGTCGTCTTTGTAACAGGGGCAACGGTAAACAAAGAAACCAACCAGCTGCATTTGTATTATGGTGCTGCCGACGATAAGATTGCTGTCGCTACAGCAAATATGAACGCGATTCGCGAATATATAATGATGTGCCCCGAAGCCGACTAAACAACCCCCCGGCCTGCCCCCGCTATTTTTGGCTGCGCACAAAATCCTCTGGTACAACAATATCAAAAACCTTGCCTTTGATCTTTGTCGAAGTATTCATCTTAGATAATTTTATCTCTATTCTTTCATCCTCGACTGTCAATCCCGAAAATTCAAATGGCAGAAAGCTCTTGGCATCTATCTTTATATCCACCTGTTTGTAAATTTTTGAAAATCTCGAATCCGCCTTCGGCACCAAAATTAAAGTAATAAACTTTTCCTTGTCCTCTTTCGGCTTAACCTTTATGTCAAAGTCCTGATAAAGTTCATCAGGCCTGGAAAATCCGATAATGGGAAAATGACTTTGCACAAGCTCGAGAGGCTCGATACGCTTATCTTTGCTGAGCTGTTCGGCCGCTGCCGACTTAGCCTGGTAGTCAATTCGTGTGACTTTAAACCCATCGAAAACATATTCTTCTCTTTGCTTTCGTCTGGCGGCATCATCTTGCTGTATAGTCAAAAAATTTATCCTCAATGCCGAATTATTGACATCCTTAACGTAAAACAGCTCCCCGCTGCGAACTGTCCGCATATCGAATACAGGCTGGGAATGTATATACTCAATATCAGCCGAAAGATTTTTAAGATTCTTTACCGACTGATTCAGTTTTTCCAGGATGTCATTAGGCTCACTGGAAAAAACACCTCTTTGACATATCAAAACAATAAATATAATTATAAGTTTATTTCTCATTCTGCTCTATTATATCGATGATTTCATCCAGACTGTCAATAATATAATCTGCCAGGTAACCAAACTTATCTGCATTTTCACCGGTTTTGATTAAGATAGCCTTCGCACCTGCGGCCTTTGCACTCTGCAGGTCGAACAGGTAATCTCCCACCACCATGGCCTGGTTCGGAGCGATTTTGAAAAACTCACAAAGCTTTTTAACTCCAAACGGGTCCGGCTTTACAGGCCCGTCTTTGCGGTCAACTACCGCATCAAATTCAAGATTATGTTTTTGCGCTACCGCTGAGGCGTTTGAACGGGTATTTCTCGTTAGCACCCCGATATGTATTTTCATCTGACGAAGTTTTTCAAGGGTCTCTTTTGCTCCTTTGTTCAGAGCTGAATGTTCAATCGCCAACTGCTCATGTCTATAAAGAATTTCTTCTGCCCGTTTCCTTTCATCAGCCGGCATCTTCTCCATCGTTTCCAGAATCGGCCCCGAATCTGCCGGCAGACCTATCTCTTGTCGGATTATATCGAAATTAAAATAAGGCTCCGTTATCGTCCCGTCCAGATCGAATATCACTGCTTTGATCGTCATAGTTTATTTAGTGCTTTTGCCGCGCAAAAGTTCAATAAATGCCTTTAAATTATCGTTCATAACCCGGTTTTTCCTGATTATTATGCCGGTCGGCCTTTCAAACTTACCGTTTGAGAATGGTATAGCCTTTAAAGTCTTATTCGCCAGCTCGTTCTTTATAGTTGTCTGAGGCATTATACTGACTCCCGTATTTATTTCCACCACACGTTTTATCGTCTCGACATTATCGAACTCCATCACTGGCTTTACCACGACATTATAACGAAGCAAAAGCTGGTCGATCCATTCCCTCGTTGGCAGGTTCTTTTCAAAAGCGATAAAAGGCTGATATTGCAGCATATCGATATTAATGCTCGTCTTTTTAGCATATTCATGCTTCGTGCTGCACACGAAGACCAGCGGCTCGAAGACAAATGGAAATATCTGCACATCCGGATGGCTGTGTGGTATAGCGACGAGACCTATATCGATTTTACCCAGCAGCAGACGATTATATATATCTGCAGCGCTTGAGTAATCTATATCAAGTTGAATATCAGGATGAAGGGTTATAAATTTCTTTATATATTCCTGCAAACTGTGCGTACCTATGCTGTAAATGGCAGCTATGCTGATTCTGCTCTTAGCTGAGTTTTTCAGATAATTCAGACTGCTGTGAAAATTGTCATATCGGCTCAGGATGTCTTTGCATGTATTATAGAACAGCTCCCCGGCTCCGGTCAGCCCGAAAGATTTCCTGTGCCGGTTGATCAACTGGGTATTGAACGCCATCTCGAGCTGGCCGAGCTGCTGCGATACCGCCGACTGGCTTATCATATTTTTCTCGGCGGCACGCGAAAAGCTCTTCAATTCCGCCAAATCGCAAAAAATTTGTAAGGTTTCTATCTGCATAAAAACAACTCCTAATCCGCATATGGTTAAAAAACTAAATATTATAAGTAAAACTTATTAAAAGTATTAAGATTTAAAATTTGATTTGTCCATTTTTTTTACTAAAATCTTCAATAAATAGGCGTTTTTTGCCTATCTTTACTTTCTGAGTATTATTAACAAATATTATAGTATTGGCAATTAAAAAATCTAATTTTTATGGAGATTTAGAAATGTCGGCAAAAAACACAATCGAAAGCGTTTACGAGCTCGTGCTAAAACGTAATCCTGGCGAAAACGAATTTCACCAGGCAGTAAAAGAAGTATTGGATAGCTTAGGTCCTGTACTCGAAGAAAATCCTCAATATGTTGACGCCTGCATCCTCGAAAGAATAGTCGAGCCGGAAAGAGCACTGATGTTCAGAGTTCCCTGGTTGGACGACAAGGGCAAGGTCCAGGTCAACAGGGGATTCCGCATTGAATTTAACAGTGCCCTCGGCCCATACAAAGGCGGCCTGCGTTTCCATCCGAGCGTTTACATCGGCATCATCAAGTTCCTCGGCTTTGAACAGATCTTCAAGAACTCGCTGACCGGCCTGATGATGGGCGGCGGCAAAGGCGGCAGCGATTTTGACCCCAAGGGAAAAAGCGACAACGAAGTTATGCGTTTCTGCCAGAGCTTTATGACAGAGCTCTGCAGACACATCGGTCCTGACACAGACGTCCCGGCCGGCGACATCGGCGTTGGCGGTCGTGAAATCGGCTTCATGTTCGGCCAGTACAAGAGAATCCGCAATGAGTTCACCGGCGTTCTTACCGGCAAGGGCCTCAACTGGGGCGGCAGCTTAGTCCGCACAGAGGCAACCGGCTACGGCCTGGTCTATATCGTTGATGAATACCTCAAGGAACAGGGCCAGAGCTTCGATGGCAAGACAGTCGTTGTCAGCGGTTCAGGAAATGTAGCTATTTACGCTACTGAAAAGGTCCAGCAGCTCGGCGGCAAGGTCGTCGCGATGAGCGACTCAAACGGCTTTATCTATGACGCTCAGGGTATAAAGCTCGATACCGTAAAACAGCTCAAGGAAGTCGAAAGAAAGAGAATCAAAGAATACGCCTCAATCCACAAAAGCGCAAAATACACCGAAGGTTGCGGCGGAATCTGGAACGTAAAGTGCGACATAGCCCTCCCGTCAGCTACCCAGAACGAACTTGACCTCGAAGGCGCAAAAGCCCTTGTTAAGAACAGCTGTATCTGCGTCGCCGAGGGTGCAAATATGCCGACAACCCCGGATGCTGCAGATTACCTTATCGAGAACAAGGTCGCATTCCTGCCAGGCAAAGCTGCCAATGCAGGCGGTGTTGCCGTATCAGGTCTTGAAATGGCTCAGAACTCCCAGCGTTACGCATGGACCTTCGAGCGTGCAGATGCCGAACTGAAGAACATTATGGTTAACATCTACAAGTCCATCAGCGAAGCTTCAGAAAAGTACGGCGCAAAGGGCAACTATATCATTGGTGCAAATATCGCCGGTTTCGTCAAAGTCGCCGATTCAATGCTCGCACAAGGCGTTGTATAAAAAATTAAAAATAAAAACTAAAAAATAAAAATTATGGAAAGGCCTTTGGCCAAACCATTTAGATATTTTAACCCCCGGCTCTGTCGGGGGTTTTTTATTGTTCATAGGCAAAATTTAAGTTAAAATCCTGCCTATGGCAAAGGAGAAGGATCTAAAAAAGGCTTTCGACCAGCACGTCCAGCTGGAAGAATTTTTTACAGGTTTTACCATAAAAGGTTCACAGGAATCCGGCCAGCCTGTAAACGATTACGTTATCGCCCAGTTTGCACAGATCGCCGCCGAGGTCAATGCCTGCCGAAAGTGCCAGCTCGGCAATATGCGCACAAATCCGGTCCCCGGCGAAGGAAATCTAAACGCAGATATCGTCTTTGTCGGCGAAGGTCCAGGCGCCGATGAAGATGCCCAGGGCAGACCATTCGTCGGCAGGGCAGGTAAACTCTTGGATAAGATAATCGCCGCTATGGGCCTGAAACGCGCCGAGGTCTATATCTGCAATATTATAAAATGCAGACCGCCCGGAAACCGTGACCCGCGCCCCGACGAGATCATAAGCTGTCTGCCTTTTTTGAAAAGACAGCTCGAACTTATCAAGCCGAAGATAATCGTCACGCTCGGCGCACCTGCGACCAGGACTCTTTTAGAGACTAATAAACCCATAGGCCAGCTCCGCGGCAAGTTCCATGATTTTTATCTCGAGGATTTTTCTGCCCCCATAAAACTTATGCCGACCTATCATCCCGCTTATCTGCTCAGGAACTATTCGCACGAAAATCGTCAGCGGGTCTGGGAAGATATGAAAACCGTCCTGGCCGAACTCGGACTTGAAGTTCCGAAAGATAAAAAATAGTGTTTATTCGTGTTCATTCGTGGTTAATTAATGGCCGTTCAATTCATACTTGGTAAAAGTGGTACAGGCAAGACAACGCTTTGCATAGACCAGATTATCGAATCTCTGGTTGACAAAAAAAGCGAAAAAGATCTCATCTTCCTCGTTCCCGAACAAGCCACATACCAGGCCGAAAGGGCGATACTCTCCGATGCACGCATCGCAGGCTACAGCCGGCTGCACATTTTATCATTCCAGAGGCTCTGCTATATGATCTTCGGCAAAAACCTTGCAGCAAGACCGCTCTCGGCCCAAAGCAGAGATATGATCATCCACCGCCTGCTCTGCGAACAAAAAAATGAACTAAAAATATTTTCCTCAACTGCATCTAAATATGGCACAGCAGTTTCCATCGGACGTACAATTTGCGAACTGCAAAATTACGGCAAAAACCCTCAGGACGTAGAAAAATTAATCGAAAACCTCAAAGCCGCTGGCACATCTGATTTGACCTGCGATAAGCTCGGCGATATTAACCTGATTTTCAGACAGTACCTTTCCTTTATAGAAGGTAATTTCCTCAACAGCGACAACCAGTTAAACCTCGCTAAAAATGCTGTTACTAATACACCTTTTTTAAAGGACTGCTTGTTATGGGTCGATGGCTTTGCAGGCTTTACCACCTCCGAACTGCTTTTGTTAGGCGAGCTTCTAAAAGCCTCTTGTTCTGCTAAAATCGCTCTCTGTCTTGACCCTGAAAAAAAAGAAGATGATTTCACAAGCATCTTTTATCCCACTCAAAACACCTTGACCCAACTCAAATCCCTGGTTAGCGAAGCCAACCTGAAAATAGAAAAACCGGTTATCCTAAAAGACCCTAAACGCTTCGGCGAATCCAAACCATTAGCTCATCTTGAACAAAACATCTTCAGCTTCGAACCGGTAACAGTCGTCTCTGCCCGGGATAATATAAAGATTACCGCTTGCGCAAAAACAAGACTCGAAGTAGATTTCGTCGCTCGCCAGATTTGCCGGCTAATACGCGAAGAAAATTTCCGCTGGCGTGATATCGCCGTCATTGCCTCCGATATAGACCAGTATCGCCATTTCATACAGGCTGTATTTAATGATTTTAAGATACCATTCTTCATCGATCGAAGAAGGGACCTTCAGCAATATCCCGCGGTGGAGTTAATTACCAGTGCATTGACTATCGCCGCCGATAGAGTTACCACAAATGATGTTATAAATTTTTTGAAGAGTGACCTTGTCCCTGTAACCCGCGCCGAAGTTGATAATCTCGAAAATTACTGCCTTGCCTTTGGTGTTGAAGGCAGCGATTGGCTCGATAGCCAGGAGTGGAATTTCGCGCCTCCTGATGATACTGATTTCGACAATAAGGAAATTGAAGAAATACGCCAAAAAGCTACAAAACATCTTCTGCAATTCAGGACTTTACTGCAAAGCTCTGCTGATATCACCGCAGCACAGTTTTGTGACAGTCTTTTTACTTTTCTTGACAGTTTAAACGTAAGAGAGCAGTTAGCTGATTGGACAAAAACAGCTTTTGACACAGGCAAACTCGATGATGCCCAGCTGCATCAGCAATTTTTCACTCAGTTTACGCAACTGATGGATGATTTCGTGTATATTTTCTGCCGCAAGGCATCCCTTTCGGGAAAAGATACTTCTATCCCTGTTAAACAATACGCTGCTATAATCAGTTCAGCATTTTCTCAGATGACTCTCGCCTTGATCCCGCCGGCCCTCGACCAGGTCCTTGTAGGTTCTATCGAGCGCAGCAGACACCCGGACTTAAAAGCGGTATTCCTCATCGGCACAACTCAGCAGCAGTTCCCCACACCGGTTTATTATGACAGTATCCTCAGCGAAAATGACCGCAAAATTACTTCTGATATGAACTTTGAATTGGCAAAATCCGCCTCCGCCCAGCTTATCGAACGCAGATACCTTGCCTACATTGCCTTTACCCGTCCCAGCCGGTATTTATATATCACATATCCGATAGTTGACGAAAAGGGCAGCGGCGTTCAGCCCAGTTTCCTCATTAGCCAGTTGCAAGCCTTATTCGGCGACCTTAAAGAAGAAAAATATTTCGGCAGTTCCTCTACAGATATTTTAAACAGGACTGATTTAACTTCTCTTTTGGCATCAAGGCTCGGCAAAGACAATTTGTACCCGCCGGACGATTTAGATGCGAAATGTAAATGGCTCCTTGATACCGCATCAAAAGATTATGACCTTGCCAAAGTAAAATCAGCTATCGAATATAAAAATATAGCCCAGCTTGAAAATGTACCTGCTAAAAAGATCGTTCATACGAGCGCAACAAGATTAAGGTCATTTGCGTCTTGTCCGTACAGGTACTTTGCAGAACATATCCTGGAGCTTAAAGAAAGACGCACTTGCGAACTGGAGCCTTTCAGCCTGGGCCTGTTTTTCCATAAAGTTCTGGAGTTGTTATTTAGCAGTTTAAAGAGCAATGGTCTCGATCTTTCAACAGCCGAAACTGACCTGCTCGATAAGCTTATTGATGAATCTGTCGAAAAGCTTCTAACAGAAGATGCTTTTTTGAAAAGTTTTAGTGCAAGAAACAAACACAACAGTTTCATAATTCTTTCATCAGCCGATATGCTCAAAGAAGCAGTATTGGAATTTTCGCAAATCGCCTCAGCCGGCATTTTCAATCAGATGGCCGCTGAAATCAGTTTTGGCAATAAATCTACTCTGGGCGCACTTGAAATCGAATTAGACAAAGGCAAAAAACTCCAGGTCAAAGGTAAGATTGACAGGGTGGATGTCGCCTCCAAGGCAGACAAAAATTATTGTATGATTATAGATTATAAGACCTCTGAGACAAAAATAAACTGGTCCTTTTTTAACGCAGGTCTCGATTTGCAACTGCCCATATACCTGCTTGCGGTAAAGAATCAGGCTATTGATAATAATAAACACCTTATTCCTCTCGGCGCATTCTACTTTCCGATCCAGGCCTTGCCCGAATCGGCAGAATTGAACCAAATTGAAAAAAATACTGACAAAATCAGAAGAAAACCCAAAGGCATCTTCAACGGCGAATTTTTCAATATGCTGGACAGCAAAATCGAATCAGGTCGCAGCCCGTTTTACAGCTTCCAGATAACCAAAGACAATAAACAGTTCGGCATATATGAAACAAGTTCGCTCTTGACCGATGAACATTTCTCAAAAGTCTTATCCTTCACCGAAAATAAATTAAAACAGTTCGCCGGCGATATACTCACCGGAAATATCGAAGTAAAACCTTATAGATATACGACAAATACCGCTTGTAAGTATTGCCCGTATAAATCACTTTGCCGCTTCGACTGGCAGATAAACGATTATGCGGATATAAATAAAATCTCTAAATCAGAATTTTTTGAAAATGAAGTGGACTGAACGTCAAAAACAGGCAATTGAATTGCCTCACAGTGATATAACCGTCACAGCCTCGGCAGGTACCGGCAAAACGAGCGTACTTTCACATCGGGCCGTCAGAATAATCAGCGATGCTGACTTTTGTCCTGACGTTTCTGGTATTCTTGTCCTGACGTTTACCGAAGCAGCCGCGGGCGAAATGAATCAGCGGATAGCCCAATGCCTCAGAGATGCCGCCTTGAAAACCAAAGATGCGCACCTTCGCAAGCAGCTCCTCCTGCTCGACAGTGCCGACATAAGCACCATCCATTCTTTCTGCAGGCGCGTTATCGTTGAACATTTCCATCGGCTCGACCTCGACCCTGCCGTCAGGGTGATGGATGCTGATGAAAGTGAATTAATAAAAAGAGAAATCCTCGGCCGGATCATCGAGCAAACATGGACCGATTACCCGCAAGGTATGCACCAGCTTCTGCAGGGCAGGGCAGTATCGAATCCTTCAAAAAACTTTCTAAACTGTATTATCGATATCAGCAAATTTTTAGATACGGTAGTTTCCCGCCCCAACTGGTTCGACAGAGCCTTAGTTTTCAATGATACGGCAATTTCATCTTCCTGCGATGCCGTTAAAAATCAAAAGCAGGACATTCTCGAAAAACTCAAAACCTTCAAACAGCAGTTCGAATGGTCATTAAGTCTCGACGAAAAAATTACCAATAGCCATTGGCGCCAACAGTTAATCGAAAAGTGTATACCGGCCATTGACGCTGCTGTCGAGCTTTTAGAAAAAGATGATTTAAAAGGATTTATTAAGCATTTAAATAGTGTCGAGAAATTCAAATGGAAAAATAAACCTAAAGGTCTCGAAGATGAGAAAAAGATGCTTGTCCAGACTGCCGGCCGAGAAGCAATCGAAGGTTTCAGAAATCTCAGTAACCTTGCGATACTTAATCCTGATTATAATAGTTTTGTAGCAGGCGCCTGTTCTGCTCAGATAAAAACCCTGATTGAACTTGTCAAAAGATTTGACCTTGCTTATCAGCAGCGGAAAAACGAACTTGGCTGTGTGGATTTTGCCGACCTTGAAAAATATATGCTCAAATTACTCTCTGCACAAAGCGATATTGACGCTGGCCAACCTTCTGATACAGCTGTAAACCTGCAGAAGAAGTACAAATATATTTTTGTCGATGAGTATCAGGACATAAATCCTGTTCAGCAGAAAATAATCGATTTGCTAAGCGGCCAGGCAAAGGTCTTTGTTGTCGGAGATATCAAACAGAGCATTTATGCCTGGCGCGGTGCCGATTGCAGCCTGTTTGCGGACCGGCTAATCAGTGCTAAAACCGATGAATCAAAATCCCGTGTGGATCTGAATGAAAATTTCCGCTCCAGGCCCGGCATTTTAAATTTCATCAATCAAGTCTTTACTCCAATTATGACTGAATCTGTCGCTATGATGGACTATGACGAAGATACCGCATTAAAACCTGCTGATAATAAATCAAAAAAGCCCGCCCAACGGCCGGATGTAGAACTTATTCTCGTCGAAGAAAAAAAAGAAGAACAGGATCAGAATAATGAAAATGATAGCGAAACAGATGCTATCTTTTCCTGTGAAGCCGTAAACCGCCGAGCCCTTACGGTTGCTAATCGAATAAAAGAGCTTGTAGAAATAGAAAAATTTGAAATCTATGACAAAACAACTAATTCTTACCGACCATGCCGCTGGAGCGATTTTGCTATCCTGACAAGAGCCTTCCAGTCACGCGCCAATAATTACGTCCAGGTACTCCGCTCGGCAAATATTCCTGTTATAAGCGACAGCTCCGCAGGCTATTTTGAAACTACCGAGATTAACGACATGCTTTCTCTGCTGCAGGTCCTGGACAATCCTCGCCAGGACATCCCGCTTGCTTCCGTTCTGAGAAGCCCGATTTTCAGTCTCAGCGATACCGAACTGGCATCTATAAAAAATCATCAGAATGAGAAAATCGATTTTTACTCGCTGCTCGAATCTGTCGCAAAAAAATCTGATGACAAAAATCTACAAAAGAAGGTTTCCAGTGTTCTGCAGCAGCTTGATTCCTGGCGCACACTTGCCCGTCACGGCTCACTGGCCGATTTGATCTGGCAAATTTATTCTCAGACTGATTTACTTATCTTTGTCTCAGCTCTGCCGGCCGGCGCGCAGCGGCACGCAAATTTGCTTAAACTTCATCAGCGGGCAATACAGTTTGAGAATTTCGCATCCAGCTATAACTGCATCTCACTTTCAAGGTTCGTTGACTTCCTGCAAAAACTCCTCGAATCCGGCGGAGACTGGGCTCCTGCCGAGCCGGACAGTTCCGCCGCAAATGCCGTAAGAATAATGAGCATCCACAAAAGTAAGGGGCTGGAATTTCCAATCGTAATTTTAGCTGAGACCAACAGAGAATTCAGGTTCGGCTCTCATATCGGCGATTGTATTACCGATAATCAAGTCACACTTGGCCTGAAAATAATCGCCCATGACAAAGGCCTCAAACTCCCTTCGCTCACCTGGCAGATAATAAGTGAAAAACAAAGAAGGCAAAGCCTTGCTGAAGAAATGAGGATTTTATATGTAGCTATGACCCGCGCACGCGAAAAGCTGATCCTCTCAGGCTCGATAAAATCAGGTGATTACGGTATGCTGAATAACGCATCTCTTTGTGATTTGGAAAAACTTCCCTCCTGGTTGATAGAAAAAGCAAAAAGTGAACTTGACTGGATTTTATTCTCCCTGGCTAAACATAAGAAACTGCATGCTTATTTCAGACTGCCGGCCGAGGTTGCCCAAAAAGACGAAAACATCTTTGATTTGATAATATACTCTGCGAATAAAATCTCACAACTTGAAAAAAGTTTATTAAAAAAACATCCTGCCGCAAGATATGATCAGATAAAAGCACCTTTGCCGGACAAATCGCTGCTCGAAGAAATTGAAAAGCAGTTAAACTGGCAATGTCCGTTTGAAAACGTTACTTCTGTTAAAGCGAAACAATCCGTTACTTCCATTGCCCATGCCGCCGAGCAGTTTGCCTCTGCCGATCGCAGCTTTTCATTTGAATCTTTTCAGACTCTCAAAGGCAGAACTGATAGCCTGGTCATCGGCAGTGCAACACATCTTGTATTAAAAAACATGGATTTGAATACTACTGTCAATTCTGGCACAATCCGGACAACAATAGCAAACCTGGTGGATAGGGGTTATATGACAAAGCAAACCGCTGAAAGTATAAGCATCTCTTCTGTCTTGAAATTCTTCGATAGCGAACTTGGCAAACTTTTACTGAATAATAGAAATACTGTTTCAAGAGAATGGCCGTTTACTTATGCCCTACCGGTATTAGATTTATATCCCGGTTTAAAAAATTGCGAAGATGAAAAAATAATTGTTCAGGGCGTAGTTGATATGCTGATTAAAACACCGGAAAAAATCATAATTATCGATTTCAAAACCGACCGTATAAAACCTGACAAGATCAAGCAGAGAGCCCAATACTATCTGCCGCAGATAAAATGGTATTGCAAAGCTGCCGGCGGGATTTTCAACCGGACAGAGACAGAAGGTTTTCTCTATTTTCTTAATATCGACGAAGCTGTAAAGGTCTGCTGACTTTCAGCCTTTTGTGTAAGGTTCAACGTGTATCATAATATTTACAGGCTGAATGATTTTTTCATGCAGCTCATTTTCAAGTGCTTCGGCAATGTCATGAGCCTCTGTTATGTTCAGTTTCGGGGCCACAAGAATATGCAAATCCATAAAAAGTTCTCTACCGACAACTCTCGTTCGGAGCTTATGCCAGTCATGTATCTGTGTTTGAGATTTGATTATTCTTGTAATTTGTTCGTTTGTTTGCGCATCAACTGCACGGGCGGTAAACTGCCCCATTGATTCGGATAAGATACGTACTGCAACGACAACTATCATAAGCCCTACAATGATCGCTGCTATCTGGTCACCGTACGCAAACCCCAGCATCGACGCAACAGCGCCTATTGCTACAGCGATTGAGCTCAAAGCGTCCGAGCGGTGATGCCATGCGTTTGCATACAGCATGGAACTCGATAATTTTACTGCCGTCCGTTTTGTTATTACGAACGCAAATTCTTTTGTAAAGATAGATATCCCCGCTATGGTAAGAACAAGTCTGCCTATTTGAGAAACCTTATGCATGGCAATACTCATACCGGCCTTATATATCATAAAGCAGCCCGCCACAGCAAGTGTGATAGCCACAAAAAGTGTTGCAAATGTCTCTGCCCAGGCATGACCGTATGGATGTTCGTCATCAGGTTCTTTCAAACCTATCTGTGCGCCTGCCAGAACCACAACATCTGTTATCATATCAGACAGCGAGTGCAGCCCGTCTGTGATCAAAGCCATTGATGAAACACCCACACCGACAGCAAGTTTAAGTACGGTATTTAAAATGTTTATCCCGACCGTACAAAGGACGACTCGTTGAGTCTGTTTGTTGGCGGCCTTTTTTTTGTCTTCCTGGCTCATATTATTTACCGGAGACTACCTTCTTATGAATATCAGTTATCTTTTTGATATAAGGCTTCGCTGCATCAGCAGTCTCGAATTCAGCAATAAGTCTCATAATAGGTTCGGTATTGCTTACACGCAGATGTATCCAGCCCTCATCGAAGTCGAATCTGCAGCCGTCATCAGTGTTGACCTCTGCTTTTTTGAACGTCTTTTTTGCCTGCGTGATTATCTTCTTGGTTGCCTTTTCATCAGCGTCGAATTTCTGCTTTATCATTTCATAAGCGCCTATCTCGTCAACGAGTTCGCTTATTGTCTTCTCTGTCTTCGAACGAAGCTCCAGTATAAGTGCCATCCCAACCAGGCTGTCCCGAATAGGCCCGACCCGCATGTCAATAACCCCGCCGTTGCCTTCGCCGCCGATAAGACAGTTATTTTTTATCATTGCTCCTGCTACATTGGCCTCGCCCACCGGCGTGCGAATAACCTCGCAGCCTGCTTCTTCAGCTATATCGTCAATCATACGGGATGTAGATAAATTTGTCGCAATATTTTCCTTGTTATAGCTCAAAACATGCTTCGCTGCCAGCGCAAGCGTATATTCTTCGCCTATGTATCTGCCGTTTTCATCCACGATTGCCAGCCTGTCACCGTCCGGGTCCTGCGCAAATCCCATATCAGCGCCGGTCTTTTGAACAGCTTGACACAATTGCTCCATATTCTCTGCACATGGTTCAGGTCCGTGTGCAAAGGGGAGGTTGGTATCATAGTTGATCGCCTTGACGTGACAGCCCAGCATGGAAAGCAGCTTCCTGCCGGGTCTTGCCCCGGCTCCGTTTACACTGTCGAGTACAACTTTTAACTTTTTAGGAGCTATTGTGTTCCTGCTCACACAGCTCATAACTCTTTTCAGATGAACCTTATCACCACTGTAATCCGTTATTATACTGCCGCATTCTTCAGATGAGGCGTACTCAAACTCTTCTTTTAAAAACAATTCCTTTATTCTTTCCGCCATCTTCAAAGGCGGAGCAATACCTTTGCTTGTCAGCAGCTTTATTCCGTTGTATTCGATGGGATTATGAGAAGCTGTAATAATAACACCTCCGTCACATTCCATCTGCCTGACCATAACACCGACAGTAGGAGTGGTAACCAGCCCTAAATCGACCACGTTTGCACCTACAGAGCACAAACCCGCCGTCACAGCAGATTTTATCATTCCGCCCGAAGGCCTGCTGTCCGTACCAATAGCAATAGAAAGTTTCTTCTTGCCTTTCGAACCTTTAAGAAATGTTACAAACGCACAAGCGTAATTGACCGCTGCCGGTACGTTCAGACTTTCTCCTACTATCCCACGTACACCGCTGATCGAAATAATTAGATCCTGTGCCATTTTCTACTTTCTGATAATTTTGTTTTATATTTTTCTTGTTTTTTCGAGAACGTCTTTAAGTCTCGATACTACCGTTTTAACCTGCCTGTCGTTAAGTAACAATATATCCTGAAGAGCTTCGCCGATATAAGGCAGATATGTTTCAATATAACTTCTCTTTACCATTTCCTGCTTTATTCGTCTTTGTCTTCTCAGATACATCCCGAGCTTGCGCCCGCATTCCTGAATGGCAAGTTTGATTTCCTTGATGATCTCAGGATAATGAGCAATTGCTTCTTTACTTTCAGATGTGAAAGGCACCCATACCGAGGCAATATGTATCATTAATACTATAGGCCCGGCGGGCAACGCCCCCCTTGATTGTGAAAGATTATAATTACGCCAGTTCGTCTCGATTACAGCCTTGTGTATCGCGCAGGCTCCCTGCTGATATAACAAAGGCACACGATTGGCAAAACGCTTCAGCTCCATCAAAGGCTGTTTGTCCGGATCACCATTGTCTCCGCCGCCTTTATCTTTGGATCCGTATGCAATAGCAGCCTCGATAAGGAACGGATTGCCGCGATAAACACTCGGCTTTCGTGTACAGGCCGCGTAAAATTCCGCATCAACTACTCTTTTCAATCCTTCCTCAAGCTCCTTTTCACCTATCGGCCCGATACAGTTAACAGGAGGCGACATTATCTTCGTATCGTTTATCGCACTGTGAACCAGTTCCGCTTCCTTCAAAGTTATATTGCCGGGCCGAAGATTTCTCGATAATTTGGCCTTCTTGCATATCTCGTTGGCAAGTCTCGAACTCACCCGCGAAAAATCATGCTGCAAAAATGCCGACAGCCTCTTGGCCGAGCTTTCTCTTGCCATCTTATAAAGCAATCCCAGCTCAACTCCATAAGGATGCGGTTTTATCTCAACTGGAATAAATGGTCTTGTCTTTACCTGGCGTTCATATTTAATGGCCTCTTCGTTAGGTGCCATATAAACAAACGTTGCATGAGGATTAGCCATAGCCGTCTGAGAAATATACTCATCTATCGACTGCCTTCCCTTCTGATATTTTCCTTCGAGCGTTATTATTACCTGCGTCCCCGTAGGCAGCTCGAAATCACAGTCCTCATCGAGCACTACCTGGGGTTTGTTCTTGCTCGTATCGATCTGTACATGATAGTGTGACGCCTTTTTGTTTTTGCTGGTCCTCGAAATTATCTGTACAGGCTCTCCCGTAGTAAGAAGACCGTACATTCCCGCCGCCGATATCCCGATGCCTTGCTGGCCCCTGGACATCTTCAAACTGTGAAATTTGCTGCCGTAAAGCAGCTTTGCAAAAATATTAGGTATCTGCTTACTGATAATGCCGGGCCCGTTGTCACGGATTGTTATGGTGAATCGTTTGTCTGATAGCTGTTTTACAGCAACCAGTATCTCCGGAAGTATATGTGCCTCTTCACAGGCATCCAGCGAATTGTCAACCGCTTCCTTTATCGCCGTCAAAAGAGCCTTCCGCGGATTATCAAAACCCAGAAGATGCCGGTTCTTGGCAAAAAATTCACTGATGCTGATGTCCCGCTGCTTTGTAGCCATAGACTCCGCCGTGGCCGCAACAGCAGAAGCCGGCTTGACATTTGCTTTGGCCTTCGCTTTTGTCCCGGCTTTGGAACTGCTCTTTCGTTTAGGCGCACCAGCCCCGGTCGTCCTCTTTTTTGCCTTTACGCTCTTGGTCGATTTTGATTTTTTTCTTTTCGTTTCAGACTCCGAAATACCGTCAAAATCAAAACTCATCTGATTTATTCGGCCGATATCTTTTGTTGCCATATCCGGTAGCTTAACCTTCCTTGTGTTAAACCCGATGCTCTTCTTTTATTTATTGCTGTTTTCAGTCGAGATTACAAAGATAAACTTCGTTTACAAAGTCAAGCCCGGCCACTTCCTTTATCGCTTTTTCATCCGGCCTTGCATCAAGACTGACAGCTAATATAGCCTTCTTTGCCTCAGCCTTTTGGCCTACACCCATAGTTTGTATGTTTATACCATGTTTACCTAACAACGTGCCTACCGCCCCGATAACACCCGGCTTGTCGTCGTTGAAAATTATCATTACAGTATCAGCAGGCGTCATCTCTACATCGAAACCGTTGATCTCGATAATTCGCATTATCCTGCCGTCAAACACCGTACCAGTAATCGTACTTACTCCTTTTGCAGTGGTTACTTTAGCGCCGAAACCTGAAGCAACATTCTTTGCATCCACATTTGTCGTCACATCGACACTAATACCCCTTTCCTTTGCCAGCAAAGGAACATTTACCATATTAATGGCATCTTCAAAATAAGGCTGCAGCAATCCTATCTGGAAAGATGATGTAATAATATCTACATCGTGCTCAGCAATAATGCCGCGATACTGCAGCTCCACCTTTTTGATTTGCCCGCCCGCTATAGAACTCATCAATGTCCCGATTCGCCTGGCTAAAGTTGCATAAGTAGTTACTACCGCCGGCACCGCGCCTCCGGTAGACGGCGCGTTAATAGCATTCTTGATCGGCCCGCCCTTGATAGCGTCAACGAGTATTTGGGCCGCTTCAACTGCTACTTCGATTTGTGCCTCTTCCGTGCTCGCACCAAGATGAGGTGTCACAAGACAACTATCAACTTTTTCAAACCGCTTATTCTTGGGCGGCTCTTCGTTATATACGTCAAGTGCAGCACCGGCTATAACATTTTTCTCTAATGCATCGTAAAGCGCATCTTCATTTATGATACCCCCGCGCGCACAGTTCACTATCCGTGTCGTCGGCTTCATCATCTTAAGCTGTGCTTCGCCTATCATATTCAGCGTCTGCTCATTTCTCGGAACATGCAGTGATATAAAATCGGCTTCCCTGAATATCTTTTCGAGGTCTTCGGTTATCTCCATTCCAAGCTTATCCGTATCGGGAGGAGTCGCGATAGGATCATAACCCAGAAGCTTCATATTGAAACCTGCCGCCATCTTCGCCACAGCCATTCCGATTCTGCCCAGGCCGATTATGCCGAGAACTTTATTATTCAACTGGTTGCCCATATATTTTTTCCTGTCCCACGCTCCGCCTTTAAGGCTGTTGCAGGCCGGCACGACATTTCTGCTCATCGCAAGAATCAGTGCCATCGTATGTTCAGCGGCGCTTAGAGTATTACCGCCCGGTGTATTCATAACCAGAACTCCCTTTCGTGTCGCTGCCGGTATATCGATATTATCAACACCGACACCTGCACGCGCAACGCCTTTGAGCTTGCCGCTTTTCTCCAGAACTTTCGCGGTAACTTTTGTGCCGCTCCTGATAATTAATCCATCATGCTCACCGATTATACTTGACAGCTCATCTTCACTGATACCGGTCTTGACCACCGGCTCAACACCGTCTATAGATTTTAAAAGGTCGATACCTTCCTGTGCCAGCTTGTCGGTAATGAGAATCTTGATCATTTCTTTACTCCAGTATTAAAAGTTTACTCTAAAATTTTATTATTTCCTACAAAACTCCCGTTTAGTTATCGCCCCAGCCTATTTTAGCAAACCGCTCTTTTACTCTCAACAGACTCATTTGTAAAGGAAATAATCATTCTTACCTCCACCTGCCCCGGCTATTCAGGACTGTAACTGTCTCAAATACAGCATCTTAACACTTTTTCAACCGTTTAACCCCGCCTTCACCAATTTTTTATTCTTTTTTTACCGGTGCGGGGTTCGTGTCATCAAATGATGATGTCATTCCCGTGAAAACGGGAATCCAAATC